>NZ_JBQFUL010000002.1:0-814958 GCF_056539165.1 Ruegeria sp. BC7
AAGGCGGCCGCACCGTCGGCGCCGGCGTTGTGTCGAAGATCATTGAATAATCGGTAGGCCGGGCTTCAGCCCGGCACATCGGTTAAACTAAGGAAGGCCGCTCCTCACGGGGCGGCCTTTTTACTTGGATTGGATTGTTTAAAAGGCGCGTAACCTTGCCTTTGCGGGCAGTAAAGCCTCTGAGCGGCTTAGATGACGCCAGCCAAAACCAACCGAACGATATCTTCGCGTTTCAGGCTACGAGCGCTCAGCTCGGCATCACTCATCAGCCAATAGGCGCGGATTCTGCGGATTGCCGATCGGGTTTCAGACAGACTGCGCAGGTTGGAACGGACGCGGCGGTTCAGCTGTTGCCACAATGTGGCAGGGCTAAGAACTAGCGGGCGGTAAACAGTGGATTTGGGCATGGGAGCGTTTCGTTGCATTTTGATTGAACCAATGCAATTTACGCACCCTTGCTGTTGGCAGCTAGTCCCGCCCAGTCATATCCGCTGTGCGTCTGGTGCAATGGCCCAGCGTTTCAGCCGGGCCATCTTATGTTGATTAGAGTGCAGCCTCTGCCGCTGCGCGAACAGCACGGATATTTTCGCCATATACGTCCGGTTGAGACACCGAACCGCCCTTGAAGACAGCAGACCCCGCAACCAGCACGTCTGCGCCCGCAGCCGCGACCAGAGGGGCGGTTTTCGAGTCCACTCCGCCGTCGATTTCGATGTGGACGGGGCGATCTCCGATCATCTGGCGCAGGCGATGGACCTTTTGGGTCATGTCGATAAATTTCTGTCCGCCAAAACCGGGGTTTACGGTCATCACGCAAACCAGATCGGTCAGGTCCAGCAGATGCTCGACCGCCTCGGCCGGGGTGCCGGGGTTGAGGGCGACACCAGCCTTCATTCCAGCGGCGCGAATGGCCTGCAACGTGCGGTGCGTATGCGGGCCAGCTTCGACATGGGCGGTCAGGATGTCCGCGCCGGCATCGGCATAGGCTTGGATATACGGATCGACGGGCGTGATCATCAGGTGCACGTCCATCACTGTTTTTACGTGCGGACGAAACGCTTTGACGGCGGGCGGGCCAAAGGTCAGGTTTGGCACGAAATGGCCATCCATCACGTCAACATGGACCCAGTCGGCGCCCTGCGCTTCGATCGCCTGAATCTCGGCGCCGAAGTTGGCAAAGTCGGCGGACAGGATCGACGGAGCGATTTTGATGCTGCGGTCAAAGGACATGTTTGGCCTCGTGTCAGGAAATAGAGTCGGCTCGCGTATACCTGCGATAGCCAGAGAAGGGTAGAGCTTACGGCAGCGAGCGCTGCGTTACAAAACTTTCACCCAACCGACACACAGCCGTTGAACACCGCCTTTAGCTAGCCGCCAACACATTTGGGGGTGGCTCGTGCTGCGAATTGAAAAACTGACGAAACGATTTGGCGAGAACACGGCTGTGGATGCGGCCTCGCTGGACGTCGATAAACCATGCATGATCGGCATCATTGGACGCTCGGGCGCCGGTAAATCGACCCTCTTGCGCATGGTCAACCGCCTGACAGACGTCAGCGACGGCAAGATCATTTTTGAAGGTCGCGACGTTACCAAGCTGAGGGGTCGCGAAAAGCGTGCATGGCAGGCTGATTGCGCGATGATTTTTCAGCAGTTCAATCTGGTGCCGCGTATGGACGTGGTGTCGAACGTGCTGCACGGCACGCTGAATCGTCATTCGACGCTGGCGACCATGTTCAACCTGTTTCCGATGGAGGATATCCACCGCGCGATCGACATTCTGGACCGTCTGGGTATCGCCGAACACGCGCCCAAACGGGCCGAGGCGCTGTCGGGCGGTCAGCAGCAACGTGTCGCCATTGCGCGCGCCTTGATGCAAGACCCTAGCATCATTCTGGCGGATGAACCCATCGCCTCGTTGGACCCGATGAACGCGCAGGTTGTGATGCAGGCGCTGCGCCGCATCCACGAAGAGGACGGCCGGACGGTGATCGCCAACCTGCACACGCTGGACACCGCGCGCCGCTATTGCGACCGCGTCGTCGGAATGCGCGACGGACGTATCGTTTTCGACGGCCTGCCCGAACAACTGAGCACCGGCGTCGCGCGTGAGATTTACGGTGCCGATGCCAGCTTCTCGGAAGAGGCGACCTCGACCGAGATCGAGACGCTCGACTCCACCCAAAAGGCGCTGATGGAAGCTGAAGCGACCATCTAAGCCGATCCCCCCCTTTCATCGACCGGCCGATGAAAGGCCGGCATATTAAACCGGAGAGAGACAGATGAAAAAACTGATTGCTGCCCTTGTTGCGACGACCGCGTTCGCCGCCCCAGCGATGGCTGCGGACATCAACGAATTCCGCATCGGCATTCTGGGCGGCGAGAACGCTCAGGACCGTTTGAACAACAACGAATGTCTGCGCGAATACACAGAAGAAGCGCTGGGTGTTGAAACCAAGCTGTTTGCGCCTGCGGACTATGACGGCGTGATCCAGGGTCTGCTGGGGGGCACCATCGACATGGCGTGGCTGGGTGCCTCGGGCTATGCGAAAACCTACCTGTCCGACCCCGAAGCGGTTGAGCCGGTTCTGGTCAAGGTCAACACCGACGGCGGCTATGGCTATTACTCGATCGGATTTGCCCGCAAAGACAGCGGCATCACCTCGCTGGACGACATGAAGGGCAAGACCTTCGGCTTTGGCGATCCGAACTCGACCTCGGGCTACCTGATCCCGTCGATCGAAATTCCTGCCGCGACTGGTGCGACCATGGAATCGGGCGACTACTTCAGTGAAGTGAAATTCACCGGCGGTCACGAGCAGACCATCGTTGCCGTGAATAACGGCGACGTGGATGGCGGCGTGACCTGGGCTGACGGTCTGGGCGACTGGGAAGACGGCTTCAACTCGGGCGCTCTGCGTCGTGCGGTTGACGCGGGTCTGGTCGACATGAACGACATGGTCCTGATCTGGCAGTCCAAGCCGATCCCCGAAGGTCCGGTCGTTCTGCGCACCGCTTTGCCTGCGGATGTCAAAGAGCAGATGACCGCTCTGATGGCAGGTCTGGCCGAGAAGGATCGCGAGTGTTTCTACGGCGTTGCCGCGGGTGAAGCAAAGGCGTTCGAGCCGATCACCCACGACGCCTATGAGATCATCATCGAAGCGCGCAAGCTGAAGTCCAACTAAGCCTGCGCCCCCCCAAAGACCGGGGTCCGGTTATCCTAGCCGGGCCCCGTTTTTCCACTCAGGAGCATTCCATGACTGACCTGACCGCAGGGTCCACGGCCATCGACCAGATCCGGGCCGACTATACCGAGATGACACGACGCAAGCGGGTCTATGGTGGGATTCTTCTGATCGTATTCGTGGCGTTGATGGCCGCAGGGTTTCGCACCGCCGATGACCGCAACGCAGGCAGCTTTGCGGACGGCTGGCAACGAGTCTTTGACTACCCTGCCGAAGTTCTGTCTGAGGCTTGGGATAAGATCGACGCGCTGCCTGCCAACCTGATCAAGTTCTTCCCGGCACTGGTCGAGACGATCAACATTGCTGCCGCGTCCACGTTGATCGGCACCATCGCGGGGACTTTTCTGGCACTGATGTCTACACGTGGAATGGCGCTTTGGCCTGCACTGATCCCGCTGTTCCGGCGTATCGCCGATATCTGCCGGGCAATCCCCGAGATCGTGATCGCTCTGGTTCTGATCTTCATTCTGGGCGGCGGGCCGGTGCCCGCGATGATCGCCATCGCCATCCACACAGCCGGTGCATTGGGTAAACTGTTTTCCGAGGTGAACGAGAACGCCTCGCTGAAGCCGGTCGACGGGCTGCACTCGGTTGGTGCCAACTGGTCGCAGCGCATGTATCTGGGTGTGATCCCTCAGGTCGGGCCGAACTATGTCAGCTATGCCTTGCTGCGGTTCGAGATCAACATCCGCGCCTCGGCCATTCTGGGCTTCGTCGGCGCGGGCGGTCTGGGGTATGAGCTGCGCAACTCGATGTCGTGGGGGCAGGGGCGCTATGACGAGGCCGCCGCGATCTTTCTGCTGCTGTTTGTCACCATCGTTGTCGTTGACCAAATCTCGGGCCATCTGCGTGATCGCCTGACCCACGGATCCGAGAAGGGAGCGCGGGCATGAGCACCTTCGCCACAAACCTGACCATCGACGCGCTGAAAGCCGAAACTGACCATCTGTTCCGCCGCAAACGTCTTGTGAATTTCGGCCTGCCGTCACTGGTTCTGGCTTATCTGATCTACGTTTTCTTTGCCTTCGACATGCCCGGCCTGGCCCAGCGTGCGAACTGGGAAAACGGCAAGACTCTGGTGGCCGACAGCTATAGCTACAAGACACATATCGCGCGTGACAATCGCACCGGCGAAGTCTCGGCCTCTATCGAAGGCGAGCGCAAGGGTGCCTACCCCGAGGGCGAGGCTCCGGATTGGGTCACGCTGGGCGAAACCACAGTGATTGATCTGGAAGATGGCCACGTTGTGCGGTTCGGTCCCGAGACAGTCGAATACGACATCCCCGGCTACGGCAGCGTGCGCGCAACGCCGACTCGCGCAGCAGGCGTACAGGCCGAACTGCCAGCGGGTGACGTGCCGGAATGGATCAATGTCTCGAAAAACCGGATGGCGATCACGACGGATGCCGGTCGATTGACCGTGACGCGGAACCGCTCGGAAGTGTTTCGGTATTTCACCGGGTGGGAGCTGTTCTTCTTCACCCTCGACAGCCCCTACTACGGCAAGTCTTTCCCGCAACTGGTAGGGCTGGCCGCAAATGGTGAGGTCGGGGCGATCCTGAATGATTTCTGGACCAACAAGATGTGGCGGCATCAGGACGTGGCCTGGGCGATCTTCGAGACGATCCTGATGGCCTTCCTCGGTACGCTGGGTGCAGGCATGGTGGCGCTGCCGCTTGCCTTTCTTGCAACGCGCAACTTTAACCCGCTGAGGTCTGTTCGGTTTCTGACCCGCCGCGTGTTCGACTTTGTTCGCGGGGTGGATGCCTTGATCTGGACCGTCGTGCTGGCACGCGCGTTTGGCCCCGGTCCGCTGACGGGCGCGCTGGCCATTCTGGTGACAGATACCGGAACCTTCGGCAAAATCTTCTCGGAGGCGTTGGAGAACGTCGATCAGAAGCAAATTGAAGGCGTCCAGTCCACAGGGGCCAACGCGCCGCAACGGTATCGCTTTGGCGTGATCCCGCAGGTGACGCCCGTGCTGCTCAGCCAGTTGCTGTATTTCCTTGAATCCAACACCCGCAGCGCGACCGTGATCGGAGCTATCACGGGCGGCGGGATCGGGTTGCTGTTGACGCAAGCGATCATCACGCAAAAGGACTGGGAGGAGGTCGCCTATTACATCGTCCTGATCATCCTGATGGTCATGCTGATGGATTGGTTCTCGGACTGGTTGCGCAGGCGTCTGATCCAAGGGGAAACTGCGCCCAGACGTAAGAAGGCGAAGCCTGTCAGAGCTAGCTGAGTTGGCGCAGGCAGAAGGATCAGAGGATCGCATGTTTTCGCGCAGCGCTGCCGGATTTGCGCGCGCTGGGGGCCGAGGCGTTTTGGGAAGTTCCCGCCTGCTGATGCTGCTGACCTTGGTTGCTGCGGTTAAACAGTACTGATTTCCTGTCAGTCCTCGTTCAGTGTGAGCGTCACGCGTTCACCCGCGAACACCGTCCGGCCAAATTCCACGGGCACGCCGTTTGTGTCAGCGTTAATTCCTGTAGAAAACAGAACCGGCGCCCCTTCGGTCAGGCGAAGGTGTAGCGCTTGCGTGGCTGTCGCAGCCCGCGCCGTCAGACGGGTTGAGACGCGAGTGTAGTCCTGCACACCGCACACTTGCAGGGCTTTTGTCACCGATTGCGTCTCGGACAGGGCCACAAGGATATTGGGCAGGCGGTCCGCTGGAAAAACGCTTTGAAACAGGCCAATCGGCTGGCCGTCAGCCAATGATAAGCCATCGTAGACATGAACAGTTGCGCCCTGCTCAAGCTGTAGCGCCTCGGCTTCGGCGTCGTCTGCTGTTCGGGTGGTGAGTGTCAGGATCCTCTTTCCCGGGATTTTGCCGCTGGCCGAAATGCTCTTGTGATACCTGACGCGCTTTCCGATCGGGTAGTCCGTCGGACGCGCGGTCACGAATACACCCGCGCCGCGCCTTGAATGCACCAACCCCTGTTCGGCCAGGTCCGACAATGCGCGCCGAACGGTATGCCTGTTGACGCCATGCTGCGAGGCCAGTTGCGCCTCGGTCGGAAGTTGATCGCCGGTTTTGTATCGCCCCTCGGCGATGTCCGACGTCAGGCTTAACGCGATGCTTTTCCAGACCGGAGTTTTGCTCATGTCACCAAATCTTCACAGTATCCCGGATTGCGAGTCGCCCCGGTCGGGTGTAATATTTGTCTAGTTGTATAGTAGATATAGACAACCCAGCCAAGAGGGTTTGATGGCGGATCAGATGAAAACAGAAGATATCGCGCGCAAGGAATGGATGGGTATTCTGGCCCGTGTGCCGTCCGAGGCGCTGATGGCGAAATGGGCCGAGTTCGACCTGCGCCCCGGCTTTGAGTGGCTTCGCCGACCCGAAGTGGGCGGGGTCATGGTTCGGGGGCGCGCGGGCGGAACGGGCGCGGCCTTCAACCTTGGGGAAATGACGGTCACGCGCTGTTCGCTGGCGCTGGATGACGGGACGGTCGGGCATGGGTATGTGCAGGGCCGCTCGAAATCGAAGGCGGAAGTCGCGGCGCTGATTGACGCGTTGATGCAAACCGACGCCTCAGGAAAGGTCCGGTCACAGGTGATCGATCCTCTGACCGAAATAATGCGAGTCGCAAAAACTAGCCGCGCGGCAAAGGCAGCCGCCACAAAGGTAGAGTTCTTTACTCTGGTTCGGGGAGAGGATTGATGACCACGCAACCCCAGTTCACAGGTGGTTTCAGCGATGCGCCCATTCAGGCCGCGCATGCGTTTCGGGCGGCCATGATAGCGATGGCCCGACCGGGCGACATTCGATCATTGGCCGGCGCACTGCCGCCCAAGCCGCTGTCTGTCGCCGCAGGTACGCTATTGCTGACGCTTTGCGATCCTGAGACCAAGGTTCATCTGGCCGGAGCGGCCGATACACCCGCCGTGCGCCAGTGGCTGACGTTTCATACGGGCGCACCAGTCACGGACGCTGACGAGGCGGATTTTGCCGTGGGAACGTGGCAGGATCTTGGGCCGCTGACGGCCTATCGGATTGGAACGTCCGAATACCCGGACCGGTCCGCAACCCTGATCGTTGAATGCGCTGAACTGACCAACGCCGGCGCAACGCTCAGTGGTCCGGGGATCAGGGATAAGGCGCGTTTGTCTCTGCCAGATATCCCGGCTTTGCAGGCCAATTCGTCGTTGTTTCCGCTGGGGTGTGATTTCTTTTTCACCTGCGGCAGCCACGTTGCCGCCCTGCCGCGCAGCACGACAATCCGGTCGGAGGGGTAAGCGATGTATGTTGCAGTCAAAGGTGGTGAAAAGGCCATCGAAAATGCGCATTCCTGGCTGGCCGAGGAACGCCGGGGGTCAACGGATGTGGCCGAGTTGAGCATCGCGCAAATCCGCGAACAGCTTTCCTTGGCCGTGAACCGGGTCATGGCCGAGGGGTCTCTGTTCGATCCCGATCTGGCAGCTTTGGCGATCAAGCAGGCGCGGGGCGATCTGATCGAGGCGATATTTCTGATCCGTGCATACCGTACAACCCTGCCGCGGTTCGGGTATTCAAACCCAGTCGCGACGGGTGAGATGGCGTGCGACAGACGAATCTCTGCCACCTTCAAGGATGCGCCGGGTGGACAGGTTCTGGGGCCGACCTTCGACTACACGCACCGTTTGCTGGATTTCAAACTTGCCGCTGAGGGGGACGTTCCCGACGCGCCGCAAGGCGAACCTCGTGATGAGCCGACGCCGCATATCACGGAGTTTCTGCAGGGCGAGGGGATTATTCAGGATGAGCCCGAAAGCGATGAAACCCCTGACGACTTGACCCGGCAACCGATAGAATTTCCGTCCAATCGCCCGTTACGGCTTCAATCCCTGACGCGCGGCGATGAAGGGTTTGTGCTGGGCATGGCGTATTCGACCCAGCGCGGATACGCCCGCAACCACGCGTTTGTCGGGGAATTGCGCATCGGCAAAGTCGCGGTTGAGATGGACATCCCGGAACTGGGTTTCGCCATCGATATTGGCGAGGTTGAACTGACCGAATGTGAAACGGTCAACCAATTCAAAGGCTCTAAGACCGAACCGCCCCAGTTCACTCGAGGCTATGGGCTGGTCTTTGGTCAGTCCGAGCGCAAATCCATTGCGATGGCTTTGGTCGACCGCGCCCTCAGGTGGGAGGAACTGGGCGAAGACAACCTGGGCGCCCCCGCGCAGGATGAGGAATTTGTCCTGAGCCATGCCGACAACATTCAGGCCACCGGCTTCCTCGAACATATCAAGCTGCCGCACTACGTGGATTTCCAGTCCGAGTTGGAGCTGGTCCGAAAATTGCGTCGCGAAGCCGAACAGCGCATCACGCCGAAGGAGGCAGCGGAATGAGTGAATACAACTTTGCCTATCTGGACGAACAGACCAAGCGCATGATCCGCCGTGCCATCCTCAAAGGTTTGGCGGTGCCCGGTTATCAGGTGCCTTTCGCTAGCCGTGAAATGCCGATGCCCTATGGCTGGGGCACGGGCGGGGTGCAGGTTTCGGCCGCGACGCTGACCCCGGATGATACGTTCAAAGTGATCGACCAAGGCGCGGATGACACTACGAACGCAGTGTCGATCCGCAAGTTCTTTGAGAACACAGCAGGCGTCGAAACCACCGAGGAAACTGAAAAGGCGAGTGTCATCCAGACCCGCCACCGCATCCCCGAGGCCAAGCTGCGTGAGGATCAGATCCTCGTTTATCAGGTGCCGATCCCGGAACCCCTGCGTTTTCTGGAGCCGCGCGAGACCGAGACGCGCAAGATGCACAGCCTTGAAGAATATGGGCTGATGCATGTGAAGCTGTACGAGGACATCAGCCAACATGGGGCGATTTCCACGTCATACGCCTATCCGGTGAAGGTGTCGGGGCGTTATGTGATGGATCCGTCTCCGATCCCGAAATTCGACAACCCCAAGCTTGAGATGGACGCGATCCAATTGTTCGGGGCAGGGCGTGAACAGCGTATCTATGCCGTACCGCCGCACACCAAGGTCGTGTCTCTGGATTTCGAGGATTACCCTTTCGAAGCGACAAAAGCAGATCACCCCTGTGATCTGTGCGGGGCCGAGGACAGCTATCTGGACGAGGTTATCACCGATGACGCTGGCGGCCGGATGTTTGTCTGCTCTGACACCGATTACTGCCGGTCCCGACGTGAGGCGGGCCACACTGGTCGCATGACCAAGGAGGTTGCAGCATGACCCCTCTGCTACAAGTCAAAGACATCGAGAAACGATACGGAACCCGGATCGGATGCTCGGGCGTCAGTTTCGATCTTTACCCGGGCGAAGTCATGGGAATCGTAGGTGAAAGCGGTTCGGGCAAGTCGACTTTGCTGAATTGTCTGGCTGGTCATCTGGAGCCCGACGCGGGGCAGGTGATTTTCGATACGCGCGCGGACGGGCCTGTGGATACGGTGACCATGTCGGAACCCGAGCGGCGGATGCTGGGCCGGACCGATTGGGCCTTTGTCCATCAGCACGCCCGCGACGGGCTGCGTATGTCCGTCAGTGCAGGCGGTAACATTGGCGAGCGCCTGATGGCCGTCGGCGACCGCCACTACGGTCAAATCCGCGACCGGGCGATTGATTGGCTGGGTCGCGTCGAGATTGACGGCAGCCGTGTGGACGACCGCCCAACCGCGTTTTCGGGCGGGATGCAGCAACGGTTGCAAATCGCGCGTAATCTGGTGACTGGCCCGCGGCTGGTTTTCATGGACGAACCGACGGGCGGGCTGGACGTGTCCGTTCAGGCTCGGCTGCTGGACCTGTTGCGCGGTCTGGTCCGCGAGATGGGTCTGAGCGCTATCATTGTCACCCATGATCTGGCCGTGGTGCGGTTGCTGGCGGACCGGCTGATGGTGATGAAGGACGGCCACGTGGTCGAGGCGGGTTTGACCGATCAGGTTCTGGACGACCCGCAACACGCCTACACCCAGTTGCTTGTTTCAAGCGTGCTGCAGGTTTGAAGGGATAGGGCAATGATTGAACTGATTGATGTGAGCAAAAGCTTTACCCTGCACAATCAGGGCGGCGCGGTCATTCCAGTGATGGAGGGCGCAACGCTCAGAGTCTCGCCCGGAGAATGCGTCGCGCTGACAGGGGCGTCCGGGGCGGGCAAGTCGACCTTGATGCGGGTGATCTACGGCAACTATTTGGCCGCGTCCGGGAAGGTTCTGGTGGGTGGCTTGGATGTGGCACAGGCCGAGCCGCGCCAGATCTTGGCGCTTCGGCGCGATACACTGGGATATGTCAGCCAGTTTTTACGGGTTGTTCCACGCGTCCCAACGCTCGAGGTGGTGGCGGAACCGTTGCTTACAATTGGAACCGAAAAGCAGGCGGCGCTGGATCGGGCGGCCGCATTGCTGGCCCGGTTGAACATTCCCGAACGGCTCTGGCAGCTTAGCCCAACGACGTTTTCAGGCGGCGAACAGCAGCGCGTGAACATTGCACGCGGCTTTGCGCACACATATCCCGCGATGCTGCTGGACGAGCCGACCGCCTCGCTGGACGCCCAAAATCGCGAGACAGTGCTGTCGCTGATCGAGGAAGCCAAGGCGCGCGGCGCAGCCATCGTTGGTATCTTTCACGATGTCGAAGCACGCAACCGCGTGTGTGATCGGGAAATCGACGTGTCAGGTTTCACGCCGGGCAAGGCAGCATGACCCGTGCCCCTGTCATAGCGGTTGTTGGCCCGTCCGGGGTGGGCAAAGACAGCGTGATGGAGGCGCTGGTTGCGCGCGCGCCGGGAATTTTAAGAGTGCGTCGTGTGATTACCCGACCCAAGGGCGAAGAAGGTGAGGATTTTGACAGGGTCACAAACGATGCTTTTCAGCGCATGGTGGCCGAAGATGCGTTTATTCTGCACTGGTCGGCGCATGGGTTAAAATATGGCGTGCCCCGTTCGATCGAGACCTTCAGGCAGACCTCGGATGCGGTGCTTGTGAACCTGTCCCGCTCGGTCCTGCTTCGGGCGCAAGAGGTGTTCGGCGATTTGGTCGTAATCTCACTAACCGCCGATCCCGCGGTTCTTGCCCAGCGACTTGCAACGCGGGGGCGAGAGAGTGCAGCCGAACAAGAACGGCGTCTGGCACGCGCCGAAACCAGTTTGCCCTCGGGCCTTGCGCAGGTCGTTGAGATCGACAATTCCGGCCCATTGGATCAGACGATTGATGCCATTCTGACCCGGCTTCAACCGGAAAGGGCGTAACGATGGATCATGTGAAAACGCCCATCCTCAGCCTCGCCCACAAGGGCCAGATCATTGATCTGAAACGGGTTTGGCAACAGGGGCGCAAGCCGGTCTTCAAGTGTATTCTGCACCATGGTCAGCGTAGGTTTGTCCAGACGCCCGCTGAGTGTGATGTGAAAGCGGAACGCCTCCATCACGTAGGGATAGCCCCATTGCACGAGGTTGGCCTCTTGTTCTGGCCTCAGACCGGCGCCGCGCCGACGATCGAGTTCAGATTGGGGCGCAGGCGCGCGAAACGCGTCCAGTTCCCGCACGCAGCCTGCGGCCAAAGCGTTCAAGTCGGCGGTGTCTCCGACCGGGCGAAGGGCCAGAAATCGCCCCAGCCGCGCGATTTCAAGCCCGTCCAGCACCACCGGCGCGCGTGTGGCAGCAAATTCGGCGCAAGCCGCGTGCAGCCCGTCGAACGACTGCCCCTGCGCCAGACGAAACGGAGGCTTCATCGTCGCATGCAGCCCGTATTTACGTGGAACCTCTGTCACCGAGGAAACGTCAACGCCAGCGATGTCCGGATGTGCAACAGGCTGTCCGGTTTCCATGTCCCAACCCAGCCATTGGGTCGCAAATCTTGTCCAACCGGCCTCAGCCGGGGGCGCAAAATAGATCGCGTATCGCGTGAATGTCACATTGGCCTCCTATGCGTGGCCTTCCCAATAGCTCAAACCGTGTGAAGTTCAGATGACAGAAGAAATGATCCTTGCCAATGCCACACTCGTTCTTCCCAACGAGACGCTAACAGGCAGCGTTCGGATTGCGGGTGAGACAATTATTGAGGTCGCGTCCGGTGCCGCGATTCCTGCAGGTGCGATTGACTGCGAGGGGGATTTTGTCTGCCCCGGACTGGTCGAATTGCACACCGACAATCTGGAACGTCACATTCAGCCGCGCCCAAGGGTCGACTGGCCCCACGCCGCGGCCATCCTCGCGCATGATGCTGAACTGGCCAGCACAGGGATCACCACTGTGTTTGACGCCATGCGCATCGGCTCGATCCCCAGTGGTCAGCGCTACAAGAAATATGCGCGTGACCTGTCCCGCGAGCTGTGGAATTTGCGCGAGCAGGACGCGCTAAAGATCAGTCACTTCCTTCATCTTCGGGCAGAGGTCTGTTCCGAGACATTGGTCGAGGAGCTTGACGAGTTTGACGCGGACGACCGTGTGGGCCTTGTGTCGCTGATGGATCACACGCCCGGCCAACGACAGTTCCGGGACATGGCCCAGCTTGAGGCGTATATGAAGGGCAAGCACGGCATGAATGATGACGACTTTCTTCAGCATGTCGCCCAACTCAAGTCGCTGCGCGAACGCTTTGGCGACAGGCACGAAGTCGAGACGGTCAAGGCCGCCCGGCGCTTTGGCGCGATGTTGGCCAGCCACGACGATACCACGGACGCCCAAGTGCGCATTTCCGCAGGGCATGGGATTACGCTGGCCGAATTCCCCACGACCGTTGAGGCTGCCCGAGCCTGCCACGACCACGGAATCAAGGTGATGATGGGTGCTCCGAATGTGATCCGGGGCGGGTCACATTCTGGCAATGTCGCGGCGCATGAGCTTGCCGAACTCGGACATCTGGACATTTTGTCGTCAGACTATGTGCCCGCTGCCCTTTTGCTGTCGGCAGCGCGATTGGGCGAGATGTGGGGTGATATGGCACGTGGATTACGGACCGTGACACAGACACCCGCGCAAGTCGTAGGACTGGATGATCGCGGCGAATTGCGCGCCGGGGCACGCGCGGACGTCATTCGGTTCCGACTGCGCGAGGGCGCACCTGCACTCAACGGTGTCTGGTCGCGAGGGCGTCGTGTGGCCTGATCAGGCCTTATAGAACAGATACCGGTCCGGGGCGATGGTGTCCGGGCCGCTGATCTGGTCAAACCCCACCAAGGGCTGACCCGAGATCAATAGCCCGCCCGGTCGCATCACCCGCGCTATGAGGGGACTTAGACGAGCGGCTTCGGCAACGTCCTCGTCCTTGATGCCGCGCCCGAAATCGTAGTGTGCCATAGCGATTTTTTGTCCACCTGCGGCCAGCTTGTTGAGCATGGGTTCCGCTTCGCCCTGCAGAAAGTCCTCTGCTGGCGGAGTGCTGGACGGGTGGCATTGCAGAACCCGGTCCATCACCCAGATGCGGCGATCCGGCAGGATTTCCCTGAGGTGATCATAAGTTCGACCGTTTCCCAGACCCATGTCCAGAACGTCTCCGGTCATGTCGGATATCTGTTCGGCGGCCCAGTTCAGCCCATCGCGTTGGGCCGTCAGGCGGCGCAGCATGGAATCCAGTCGGCTCATTCAGGTCTCCGTCTCGTGTCGTTTTGCTGCGCGGTCCAGATGACGGCAGGCCCATCCAATAGCCGGTGCAGCAGGTCTTGTGTGAATGTCCAGACGTCTTCGTCGTGAACAAGGTGATGAGTCAGAACGCCAAAGGGTTCATTATTGTCGGTACGCCCTTCGCGGCGATCCCGCAGCAGGTCCACGGCTTGTTGGATCAAGGTATCCGAAGCGACCAATCCCCGTGTCCCACGCCAGTCAATCGGATCCAGATGCGTATTGACCTGTAGCAGTCCTGACACCGGGTAAGCGGTCTTTCGCGGCGTGGCAGTCGACAGAAACCGGTAGCCCAAATCAGGCAGTCCTTTTACGACGTCCGGGGCAATTCGGTTCCAGGGCGGAACGAACATCGGGCACAAGCGCTCGCCGAACGCAGCATTCAGTCGGTCCAGCCCGGCTTGCGCGTCCTCCAGTATCTCTGACACGGGTCGGTGCAGCCGGAATTCCGACTTTTTCTCGCCCTTCGGCGCGTGGTTTTGATGTGCCCATCCATGAACAACCGGAATCAGACAGGGATTGTCCGAGACATGCCCCGTCAGCGCGTCGTCAGCGTCTTGCGGGATCACCGCCAGATGCACTGGCAAACCAAGCCTATCTGACAGGGCGGTCAGACGATCAAGCTGCGGAGTGACGGTAACCGCGTCGTCGTCACGCCACCATAGAGGCAGCGACAGGCCCGTGCTCTGCCAAACCTCAAGCTCGACCATCAATGGACGCCAATCGACGGTCATTTGCGCTGCTCCAAGAGGGTCTTGGCGATGTCCACGGACTTTGCGGCCCCTTCAAATCCAAAATCTGTGGTTGGCCTGATGGGGGCATCAATAACGCGGCCCACTGCCATCGCCAACGTGTCGCCGTTTAGGTCCTGACTTGGTAGAACGTCGATCGCGGGTAAGTTAGACAGGCTTTCTCCGCGCAGCGTCTGCTCAACCTCTTTGCCATCATCGAATGGCACGAATACCGCGGGTGTCCCCGCCTGAAGGATGTCGAGCGCGGTGTTATATCCGCACATGCTGACCGATGCGGCCGCGTGGGGCAGCATCTGGCGGAAATCGGGCCGCACCTTTTCGAGGGTTACAGGTGCATCGCCAACGTATTGGGACAGGTGATCAATGCGTGCGCTTGCGTCCTGTCCACCGACCAGCAGGCGCCAGCGCCTGTTGGACATCTTTCGGGCGGCTTCAATAGCCGCACGAAAGATCGGTTGCCCCACCGATCCCCCTCCGGCGCTGACAAGCACTTCGCCCTGACCTAACGCGTCGGGGTGCGGACCACGGGCTTTGGGCGCAACAAAGCCCGTGTAAAACAGCCGTCTCTCAAGCTGTTCCGAGACCGGCCAGCTTAGGTCCAACGGGACGACCTTCCGGTCGGAATGAACCAAAATACCGTCATAGCTGTCCAGCACGATCTGCTCGGTGCGTTCGGCCTTTGAGGGCTTGGATGGCGGGGCGAGTATATCCCGGACAGACCCCAAAATAACGGGTTTGACGGGCAGTTCCTGCGTCGCGTCAAGCGCTGCGGTGAACTCATCCACCAAGGACCTGCGTCCAAAGGGGTAAAGCTCGGTGATCAGAATATCCGGGGCGAAGGATCGCACTGCTTCTACCAGAGCCCGTTTGCGCGCCTGCATATAGGCATCATCCGCAACGTCGCCTGTTTGCGTCAGCAGCCGCGTGAAATCCGTGCCGTCTGACCGCAAAGGGGGCAACCCAAGCAGCGTTATCCCGGCGCTATCCAGTTGCGGTGCGGGCATTCCGCCGGACACCAGAAGAACCTGATGACCACCTTGCACAAAGGCCCGCCCCAGCGTGAGCGCGCGGCTCAGGTGCCCTGTCCCCAGCAGATGGGTGACGACGATCATCACTTTCATTCGGGAACCTCTGCCCGGATCAGGCGGACAGGCTCGGGGTCGGGGCGCATAGTATCCATATCAACGATATACAGGCGGTTGCGCTTGATTTTGAAGGGGGGGACGCCGCTAAAATCCCACCCCCAGGCCATCGCCAGAATGACCCGCATAATACCGATATGGCAGACCGCAACGGTATCACCGCGCAGTGAGTCCAGCCACGGGCGCAAACGCAACCTTACTTCCGCAGGGCTTTCCCCGTTCGGAGGTCGAAAATCCCATCCCCAATCCTCGATGTGGCGGTAGCCGCTGCCTGTATCTGCGATCAGGTCGACACCGCGCAGGCCTTCCCAGTCACCCCAGTTCATCTCGGTCAGCGCAGCGGACATCACTGGGTCCTGCCCCGATACCAGTTGGGCCGTTTCTCGGGCCCGCGCAAGTGGGCTGGACCAAATGGCTGCCGTGTCCCACGGCTGCGGCAGGCTGTATGCCGACAACTCCTGACGCGCATCTTCGTCGAGTTGGATGTCGCTGCGCCCCTGTATGCGACCGGCGCGGTTCCATTCCGTATGTCCATGGCGCAGCAGTGCAAGGCGGGTCATTGGCGTCCCTCGATCAATGGGCGCGCGGCCTTCCAGAACCTGTCCGTGGCCGCGGGCATAAGGTGTCGCTCGGCTATTCGTTCACGCGATATACGTCCGATCGAAAGGCGCAGCGGCTTGTCATTCAGCACGTTTTGAATACGCGCAGCCAGCGCAGATGGGCCTGCGTCCGGCGACGGATAATCACCCGGAGCCAAAACATCACTAACGCCCGGCCGGTCCTGCGCCACCACCGGCACCCCATTGGCCTGTGCTTCCAGATAGATCATTCCATACGCCTCATTCACGCCGGGCCAAACCAGCAGGGACGCGGTTTGGTAATGCGCCTGCAGCGCGTTCCGATCCAGCTGGCCCAGAAAGTGTACCTTCGATCCGAAGGGGGCCATCAACGCCTTGACCTCTGCGCGGGCCGGGCCGTCGCCAGCGATTTTGAGAGACCAATCGCCCTGCAAATGACCCAATGATTGAGCCAAAATCTCATATGAGGCCAGCTTGTCGCCGTTCCGCATCATTCCAACCGTCAGCATCGGTCCTGAGCAGGTCGATGGGGTCGGTAGCTCTGAAAGTGGCAGGAACGGAGGCAGTTCCACCAGGCGTTGCGCTCCAAACTTTTCCCGTTCCAGCGTAATGAGGTCATTGGCGGTGTGGTAATAGATCATCTGCGCGGCGTCGCATGCATCGTGCGCAGCTTGCGCGAACCCGGCCCACGGGCCTTTCAACCGGCTTGTGGCGCGGGTGCTTTCCAATTGCACATAGGGGATGTTGCGGGCTTTGCACACGCGGGGACCCAGCAGGTCCGGTGCCTTGTAATAATTGTGATAGGTCACCCAAAGCGCTGTATCCGCAGGCAATTCTGCAATCAACCTTTGCGCCTCTGTCTCGGCTTGAGCGCGCAATTCCTCTTGGACTTTGGCGTCGCCGGTCTTGTCGTAGATGCGCAGGCGCGACACCAGATCAACCGTGTCACCTTGCGCGCCAATTGCCTGCATCAGGTTGCGTGCCATTTCACGATCACCAGACGGCACCGGGCTGTCCGGTGATTTCATCGGAGTGTAAAAGGCGACGCGCGCCATCAGTCCGGGCCTGCGCCCAGGGCGCTGAGCCGTTCGGAAAGACGCGCGATGCCCGGATCCATCCGAAACTCGGCAATAAGCCGATCATAGGCGGCGTTTGCCATCGCTGCGGTTCCGTTGGGATTGTCGGCCATTCGGATCATGGCTGCGGCAAGGGCGGCAGGATCATCGTCGGACAAGACGCCGTGCCGACCTGTTTCGATGAATTCCGGGATCGCTGAGACGGGTGTGGACAGGATCGGCAGGCGCTGGGACGCGGCCTCCATCAGTACGTTGGGCAAGCCGTCCCGGTCGCCGTCCGACGCGACGCGGCTGGGCAGCACAAACAAGTCGGCCTCGCGCATCGCGGCGATGACTTCTGGTTGGTCGCAGGCACCTTTCCACACGATCCGATGCGCGACCCCGGCGGCCCGGGCGCGTTCCTGCAGAACTTTTCCCAAAGTCCCGCCGCCGATATGCGTCCAGCGCCAGTTCAGTTCGTCAGGCAGCATGGCAAACGCGTCGATCAGGCGGTCGAACCCTTTCTTTTCAACCAACCGACCAACGGACAGCATATGAAACGGATCACCCGAGGCGCGGGGCGCGCGATCTGGCGGGGGCGGGAAGCGTGTCAGGTCCAACCCGTGATAGATCAGATCGACACGCCTTGGATCGTCGGCCAGACTGCGCAGGTGTTCCGCGCCGACTGCGGTACAGGTCGCGCCAAATGCGGCACCGTGCGTGCTGGCCTGCAGCTTTTCGGACTTTTCCCAATCGGGGGATGTCCAAATGTCCTTGGCGTGCGCAGAAAAGCTCCAGGGCAGGCCACGCATGATGGCTGCATAGCGGGCGACGGATGACGGCGTATGCATGAAATGGGCATACATAACCCGCGTCGCCTGCTGCAGTTCGGCGGCCAGAACGCATGCCTGCCCAAAGCGTCGAATGCGGTTTTGCGTCGGGTCGCGGCGCAGATCAGCACGCCAGACCCGATAGGCTTCGGCGTAGCCGGGCAAGCCTTGGGCCACGCGCCGGGCGGCCCAGACGCGATCCGGCTCTTGGTAAAGGTATTCGGGCAAGTAATGCACCTTACCCTTGAACCGATCATGCAGCGGGTGGCGTTTCACATCTGTTGGATGCCTTAGGGACCAGATGTCAAAGCGATGACCCGCATCCTGCAGGGCAACCAGTTCTTGCGCGATGAACGTCTCGGACAGGCGCGGCCACCCTTTGACCAGCACCGCCAGTTTCGGAGGCTTGGACGTCATCCGGTGGCCCGTTCCCGCTCACCACCCAGCAGGGCGTCAATCCGGCTGGTGACATAATCCAGCCCATCCAGCAGCCCGTCCTGAATTGCCTGAGAGGGCAGCGGCTGATGAGGCAGGGCGCGGATCGCCTGAACCATCGCGTCCGTTGTCAGCCCGTCCCGGCTTTCGTCCAGCATGCGAACCAGCCCCAGACCCTCGGCACGTGAGGCGCGAATCCACTGTTCCAGCCTTGGTGTCGTGCGCGGAACAATGACCGCGCGTTTGTCGAAAGACAGGACCTCGCAGAAGGTGTTGTAGCCACCCATGCAGACCACGCCGGCAGCGCCCGCAAACAGCGTTTCGATCTGGGATTCAAAGCCCACGGCTGTCACGCGGCCATTCAGGGCGGCGACGCGGGTTTCAAAGTCTTCGCGCAGTTCGCCGGACAGGAAAGGGCCATAGACCAGCACGGCCCGCGGCGAAAGGTCTGGGTCCTGTTCGTAGGCGGACAGAACAAGGTTAACCATCGCCTTGCCGTCTCCACCGCCGCCCGGCGTAATCAGGATATAGGGCTGTTCGGGCGGTTCGCCCACGGGCCCCAGATCGCGACGCAGATAGCCCGTCCAATGGATACGAGATTGCGCGGCCGGGCTAAGCGGCAAGCCGCTGGTGGGGTCATAGATCGACCGCAAGCCGTAAACCCAGATTTCGTCATAGTACTTTTCGGTCGCTGTAACGGCTTCTTTCCGGTCCCACTCGGCAGCGAGAACTTCGGGTTCATCCAGAACGTCGCGCAGCCCCAATACCAAACGCGTGTCTTTGGTCTGGTACAGCGTTTCAAGCGTTGGCAGCAGTTCACCGCGAAACCCGGTGGGCTCTTTGTCGACAATCAGAACATCGGGTTCAAACTGCTGGACCGCAGTCTGAATCAATCCGGCCCGCAGTTCAGTCACCTCTTCAATGCCCATGCCCATCGTCTGTGAGGCATAAGACCCGTCGGCTCGTTTCGTTACCCCCGGCAGGCGGACATGGTCCACGCGGCGTGGAAATGTAAATCGCCCCGCAACAGGCGATCCCGTCAGGATCAGTGCCGAGGCGCTAGGATCGGCCTGCGTGATCGCCGAGGCCAAGGCGCGAGACCTGCGCAAATGGCCCAGTCCGAACGTATCGTGGCTGTAGAACAGGATGCGGGGCGCACGGCCGATTGTATCGTTTTGTCTTCCTAGGCTCATGCTTTCGCCTGTATTTGTGTCTCGGTGCAACTCCGCGCGCTAGCACCTGTATCGTATATGTTTTACGCCCGCTTGCAAAAACTCGGTCGTGACGAGCCAAAACCGAAAACCATTGCGATTTGGCTACATGTTACAACAGTTTTTCCAAAGGTTCCCTGTTCTAAATCAAACGCAAAATCCGCACCCTTTGCGCACCTTGCTCGATTGCTCATATTCAGTTTTTTCCCGGTTGAAAACACTTCAATGATACTCATTGCGCAGGGAACACGGGAGGACACGATATTGGGAAGCGAATGTTTGATGATTTGAACACAGCTACGCGCTTCTATAATCTGCCCTGCAAACGTCGAACGGGATAGAACACTCGATGAAAATTAGACTTTTCGCAGTTGCCGCCCTGATGATCTGGGTGATATCGCTGGCTTTTCCCACCGAGGCGCTGGCGCAGACCTCTCTTATTCCTGGGTACAGTTCTGGCTCGGACACCGGCGCTGATGCGAGCGACGAAAGCGATCTGGCCGCAGCCATTCGTTCGGCGACCGAGGCCGGAGCAAGCGTAATCGTGATCGATAGCGCTGGTCAGATTGTCTCGTCAGGGGGGACACAGGGCGCTGTAGATGGCGCCGCGCCGCACGACCCGATGTCCGAAGGGTCGCAGCTTATGAAAGCGCAAGAGCGGTTTTCCAAGTTCCGCGAGTCGATGGCGTCGCGGCTTGAGGCGCTGCCCTACTCAATATTTGAAGTTCAGTACATCCTTCGGCAAACCAGCCCCGATGGTCGGATTCAAACCTATGTCGAGGTTCTGTTCTGGAACATCCTGTTCCTTTTGCTGGGTCGATGGTTGTCCATAGAGATTTACGGCAAGCGCATCGCTAAAGGGATCGTTGTCGCGCGATCCAAAGAAAACCCGCAGGGGTATCGTGAAAAGATGCCGTTTCTGGTGTTCCGCTTCCTGATGGGGATCGGGGCCACGGTTTTTGCGATGCTGATGGCGCTGATCGTTGGGTATCTGTTCTTTGGCGAGGCCGAAGATATCTCGATCCAGTTTACGGTCACGGCGATCTTCACGGCATTCTTCCTGTCTCGAACGGTGTCGGACCTGTGGCGCATGGTGCTGTCGCCGTATCTGAGTCAGTACCGCCTGCCACCGTTTTCGGACCGCGACGCCAAACGTTTGTATGTCTGGGCCTCGGCGTTGGCGACTTATGACATCACCGTGGTCTTGTTCTCGACTTGGGTCGCGGATTTCGGACTGAACTACAACGTCTATGCGATGGTCTACGGTAGTCTGACAATGGTCGGGGCGCTGGGCAATATTCTGATGATCCTGTTCAACGCGCGGGCAATTTCCAACGCCATTCGCGGGGGACGTTCGCCTGATCAGGTGTCCTGGATTCTGCGGTTCATTTCATTTGCGTGGGCACCGGTTCTGATCGTCTACATGGTGTTCAGCTGGTTCAAGCTGGCAGTCGATCTGGTGCTCGAAAACGAAAACTCGATCCCCATTGTTGCAAGCAGCTACGCGATCTTCATGTCGGTTGTCATTGCCTATGGCGCGATGAACTATCTGCTGGAGCGGTATTTCGACCGCAACCGCCAGATGGAAGAAATCAATGCCGAAGCAGAGGAAGATCACGACATCGCGACCGTAGACACGCCGCTTGCAGAGCAGCGCAAGCATTCGATCGTAACGTATGAGGATCTGGCCCGGCGCGTTGCAGGTATTCTGGCCTTTGTCGTTGGTCTGTACGCACTGGTGGTGATCTGGAACCCGGATGCAAGCTGGAGCGAAGACCTGCCCATCGAACGTGCCCTCGACGTGATGGTCATTCTGTTCATCGGATATATCCTGTTCCACTTCTTCCGTGTCTGGATCGACAGCAAGATTGCCGAGGAGATTGACGAGGGCGGCGGCGAAGCCGAGCTGGGTGACGAAGGCGGCGAAGCTGGGCAAAGCCGTCTGGCCACTCTGCTGCCACTGTTCCGCGGCGCGATCCTTGCCGTGGTTGTCGTCACAATCGTGCTGATTGTGCTGATGGAGCTGGGGATCAATGTCAGTCCGCTGTTTGCGGGTGCGGGTGTCGTTGGTCTGGCGGTGGGCTTTGGTTCGCAAACGCTGGTGCGGGATATCTTCTCGGGAGCGTTCTTCCTGATGGATGATGCGTTTCGCAAGGGCGAATATATCGACATTGGCGATGTGAAGGGGACGGTCGAGAAGATTTCGGTTCGGTCCTTCCAACTGCGCCACCACTTGGGTGCGCTGAACACGATTCCCTTTGGTGAGATCAAGGTTCTGACAAACTACTCCCGCGATTGGGTGATCATGAAGCTGCCGCTGCGGGTGACGTATGACACCGATGTCGAAAAGGTGCGCAAGCTGATCAAGAAACTGGGTCAGGAATTGCTGAGTGACCCGGTGATTGGTGACAATTTCATCCAGCCGCTGAAATCTCAGGGTGTGATCGAAATGCAGGATTCCGCGATGATTATCCGGGTCAAGTTCATGACCAAGCCGGGTGACCAGTGGCTTGTGCGCAAGAAGGTCTATCAGGAAATCCGAGAGCTGTTCGCCCGCGAAGGCATTCGCTTTGCTCACCGTGAGGTTACAGTTCGTCTGGCCGATGAAAAGGCAGCAGAGGACCTGACGCCAAAACAGCGCGAGGCCGTTACCGGCGCGGTGCAGGCCGCAATTGACGAGGATTACCTCGACGATATCGGTCCGGGTGGTGATGATCGCTAGGGGCGGCTCCCGCCCCTTTGAGTTGCGTCTCTGACGAGACGCCGCCCAAAGCGTTGGGCCGGGCCGCGCGTGCCGCGCGGCGGGTGCGTTATGACTTAGACGTTGACCAGTTGGGTTGGGACGAGCCCAGCTTGGACGCAGGCAAGGGCCAATACATGTTCGCCTTGCCCACGCGGAGGGCGGGCTTCAGGCGATAGCCTTTGCCCCAGCCCGAGTCCTCGGACCTGTCAGAAAAGTCGGCAGGCTGGGCCTGTGCGATTTCTTCTGTGGTTTCGGATTTGGCGAGGCTTGCCAGCAACTCGGCTGTGCGGGCCAGTGACATCCGGGCTTGCATGACAGAACCGCCTGATGCGGCCTCGGCCAGCGCAGACAGAACGGCTGCGGCCATCAGGTAGCCTGTTGCGTGATCCAGCGCCTGAACAGGCAGCGGAGTCGGCTTGTCGGCTTTGGCCCAAACACGCCCTGCATCGGCGATGCCGCTGCTCATCTGCACAAGGCTGTCAAAGCCACGCCGGTTGGCCCACGGTCCCTGCCAGCCATAGGCGTTCAGGGTGACCTCGACGCGGTTCGGGGCCAGTTCATCCCGCCTTGCCTGTGTCAGGCCAAGCGCGTCCAAAGCGCCGGGCCGGTATCCGTGAACAAACACATCGGCCTGCGACAGCAGAGACTGCAACTTCTCGATGCCATTGGGGGTTTTCAGATCCAGATAGGCACAGCGTTTGCCCAAAGAGATATCGGGAATCACGCCGGGCTCGTCCCAACCCGGTGGGTCGACGCGCAATACCTCGGCCCCGAACCCTGCCAAGGTGCGCGTGGATACTGGCCCGGCCAGCACGCGAGTCAGATCAAGGACGCGGAGGCCCGTCAGCGGGCGCTCTGCCGTCGCCTGTGGCCTGTCGCGCATGGTAATCGGGCGGGGGTTGGTCCACCCGATCAGGGGATCACGCGAGACGGCGCGCCCCTGCGGATGATCCAACCAGTCCGAGCGGCCGCGCATGGCGGCGGCCACGCCGCCCTCTGCGACGATCGCAGTTTCGAGATCGGAAATCGCCCAGGTTTTCACGGCCTGCGATACGACCTCGCGCTCTGGTTTGGCGCCTAGAACTTTCAAGGCCGCCGCCCGGTGACGGGGCAGGTTGGTATGCAGCCTGATCCACCCATCTGCGGCCTGATAATCTCCGGCAATGGTGTCCCAGAGGCTTGGCATTTCCCAACCGTCCGGCTTGAAGGAAAACCCGTACCAGAGAGAGGCCAGCCTGTGATCGACCGAAACCTCTGGCGCGCTGGGGGCAAGGTTCAGTGCTGCGATCAAGCGGGCCAGTTCCTGACCCACAGCGGCGAAACTGGCGGTTGCCAGCTCTGACACCGCATAGACACTGGGCCGCGCACCTGATCCCGTTGTCAGATAGCCACCTGATGCGGGTAGGGCAGAGAGCAGGGTCATTGCTGATAGGGGTCCAGACTGTCCCGCAGCCCGTCGCCCAGGAAGTTGAAGGCCAGAACCACAACAATGATCGGCAGCATCGGAATAGCCGTCCACGGATATATCTCGATTGAGGCCAGGTTCTGCGCATCGTTCAGCATCACGCCCCAACTGACAGCAGGAGCCCTAAGCCCAAGGCCAAGGAAGCTGAGCGCCGTTTCCCCAAGGATCATGGCCGGGATGGACAAGGTGGCCGAGGCGATCAGGTGGGACATGAAATTCGGCAGCAGGTGTTTGCGGATCACCCGGCCCGAGCTTGCGCCCATCATCTCGGCGGCGCGGACATATTCCTCTTCCCGCAGGGACAGGAACTTGGCGCGCACGGATCGCGCAAGACCGGGCCAGTCGAGTATCCCGAGAATGATCGAGATGATGAAGAACACCGCAACCGGGCTCCAATTCGACGGCACCGCCGCCGACAGCGCCAGCCAAAGCGGAAGTTCCGGGAGAGAGCGCAGAATTTCAATCACACGGTTGATAACCCAGTCGATCTTGCCGCCAAAGTACCCGGCCATGGACCCGAACAGGATACCAAGGAAGAAGGAGACAGAGATACCGATCAGGCCAACTGTAAGCGAGAGTTGCGCGCCGTATAGAATTCGGCTGAACACGTCGCGACCCAGACGATCAGAGCCCCACAGGAACAGGGTTGCGCCCTCGGGCGGGCAGAACAGGTGCGTATCCGTTCGGATCAGCCCTGCCAGCTTGTATTCACTCGCTTCGCAAAAGAACCGGATCGGCCGCGGGTCTTCCGTATCGGGAATGAACTTCCACTGGAATGTCTCAAGGTCCGCCTCGGCGACGATTGGATAGACATGAGGACCGATGAATTTTCCGTCGTGGAACCAGTTGATGCTTTGTGGTGGGGCGTAAAGGTGTTCGTCGTTACGCTCATTCGGACCATAGGGGGCGATAAACCCCGCAAACGGCAACATCAGGTAGCACAGCAACAGGAAGATGCCCGAGATCAGACCCAGCTTGTGCGTTCTGAACTTGCGCCAGACCAGAACCCAGTTGGGGGCGTCCAGATCCGCGCGCTCAAGCTGTTGCAGGGCGGCATCCGGATCGAATGGAGCGTCGTCGACATAGCGTCCGTCAGATCGTTTGGTCATGCCTCGCGCCCCTCATAGCGAATGCGCGGGTCCAGCATGACCAGCAGGATATCAGAGATCATGGTTCCGATCAGGGTCAGCAGAGCCACGAACATCAGGATAAAGGCAGACAAGAACTGGTCCTGTGTTTTCAGCGCGGTCAGAAGGGTGGGGCCGATGGTTTGCAAACCCAGAACGACCGACACCAGAACCGAGCCGGACACCATTGACGGCAGCAGGTTACCGATATCCGCCACGAACGGGTTGAAGGCCACGCGCAGCGGGTATTTCGTCAGCATCCGCGACGGAGACATCCCCTTGGCGATGGCCGTTTCCACGTAAGGCTTGCCCAATTCATCCAGCATATTGGCGCGCAGGCGTTGCATCATGGCGGACGCGCCGGATGTGCCGATCACGAACGTCGGGACAATCAGGTGAACCAGGATGGACTTCATCTTGTCCCAGCTCATCGGTTGTCCCTCGAACGAGGGATCCATCAGGCCGCCGATTGGCAAGTTGAAGTAGCGGTGGCCGTAATAGAACAGGATCAGAGCCAACAGGAAGTTAGGCGTTGCCAGTCCAAGATAACCAACAAAGGCCGAGGTATAGTCGATCCACGTCCGGGACCGCGCAGCGGCAATGACGCCAAGCGGCAAGGCGACCGCGTAGACGAACAGAATGGCGGCAAGGTTGACCACCACGGTCAGCCACAAGGTGTCGCCTACGATTTCCGCCACGGGGCGGTCAAACTCGAAGGACCAGCCGTAATTGCCCTGCAACAGCCCTTCAAACCCATGAGGGCCGGGCCAGAAGCCTATCCAGATCAGGTACTGTTCCCACATGGGGCGGTCCAGCGCGTATTCTGTGCGCAGGAACTCGGCCTTGGCGACTCCGGCAGATTGACCCGATGCCTGAAGCTCTGCGATCTGGTTGCTGAGATAGTCGCCGGGCGGCAGGTTGATGATCACGAAGACCAGCACCGACACCACCAAAAGCGTCAGCAGCATCGTGAAAAAGCGATACACCGCATAGCGCAGCATTACCATTTAGCTGCTCCTGTCAGTCGGCGAAGAAAAACTCGTCGGGACGATGAATACCAAAATGCGCGCCGGGTTCCCATGCCCACATTGCCTGTTCCGGCACATTGCGCAGTCGGTTTGAAACGACAATGGGCTGGGGCGCACCATTCAGAATACCGATCGCGTACAACTGATCTGCGTGAATCTTCAACATTTCGCTCCACGCGGTTTGCCGCTGTTCGTCGGTCGTGGCGACCTCCCAGTCATGAGCAAGCTCCATCAGGCGCTGCGCTTCGGGCATGTCTGGTGGCTCACCGGCTTCGCCTCCGGTCTGATAGTGCTGTCCCCATTTTGGCCACGCCAGAAACACCTGATCGGTCGGGGCCAGATATGCAGGAGAGGTGTGGTTTTGCGGAATGCCGTCATCCCAACCAAACCAGACCGATGCCATCGTGTTGCCTGCAAACACCCGGTTGCGCAGGATGTCCCTGTCCAAGGGGCGCATTACCAGTGCGACGCCGATCTCGCGCCATGTGTCAGTGACGATTTGCAGCGCGTTCTCAACCTCTTGCCGTTCGCCTGCCGTTTCGATGATCAGCTCCATCGGGCGTCCATCGGGCAACAGGCGGATTCCGTTCTTGTCACGCTCGGTCAGGCCAGCCTCATCCAGCAGGGCATTGGCGAGTTCGACATCAAACTGCGCCCAAGCCTTTGCGTTCTCTTCGTCATAAAACGGCGACGCAGGCAGTACAGACATAGCACCGGGCTGCGCCAGTTTGAAATAGAGCGCCTGATTGATCGTCTTTCGGTCGATGGCCAATGACAGGGCGCGACGCACCCGCACGTCGCGCAGAACCTCACGCCACGCATCATCGGCAAAATTCAGGTTGGGATAGATTGCGATCTGTGATGCGACTCCTGTTTTCCAAAGCAGGGTTTTGTAGTCGCCACCCTTTTCACCCTTTTTCAGGATTGAGGCGTCCCGGAAGGCCAGACCACGCCCTTGCAAATCCGTTTCCCCCGCGTTTGTCTTGGCAGCAACCAGACCGGGGGCGACGATCTCCATCTCGACGACGTCGATATAGGGCAGTTGCACGCCCTTGCTGTCGATACGGTGATAGTAGGGGTTGCGCACGAAATTGTGCCGGATCTTTTTACCAGAGCTGGCATTCAGCCACGGCTGCAACGTGGGCAATTTGTGATTGTCGAACTTATAAAGGTTGTCCAGCTTGTTGTGCAGCGCGGCCCAGCTTTTGACACGGGCATCCTCGACCTGGAATGCCAGCTCATCCGCATCTGCAAACTTTTCATGGTATTGCTTCAGGAATTCCGACGGCCGGTAGATAAACGGCGGCCGCGCCTGTGCCAGCGACTGCAGGAAGTTGGGGTTTGGGTCGTCCCATTCAAACACAACAGTGGTTTCGTCAGGGAAAGAGACCTTCGGCGTGTTACCCTCGACAATCAGGAAATCAGGCGGACCGGACGGGCTGAGAAGCTCATTGTTTGCAACGTCCTCCCACCAGTACCGAAAGTCTTCGGAGGTAAAGGGTGAACCATCCGACCACTTGTGCCCTTCGCGCAGATGCAGCGTGAACTTTCGATTGCCCTCGTTTTCAAATGACTCGAGCAGGTCCGGCACAATCTCATAATTCTCATCAAAGCCAACCAGCCGGGCATAGCCGTAAACGACCATCTGGCGGATGTCCTTGGATCGCGTGACCATCGTGCGCAGCGTGCCTCCGGGTGTGCCGAAATTACGCCCTTTGGCAGCAAGATCGACGACCAGGGGTTCAGACGGAAGCCGTTCTTCGATCGGAGGCAGATTGCCGGCATCGACCTCGGTTTTCCAAAATACGCCTTCAACGGGTGTCGGAGTTCCGGCCATTCCGGGCAGGGTCCAAAAAGCCGACAATGCGGCTGCCATTAGCAGGGGGCGAGTGGTCTTAAACATGGCATCGTACCTTATGGCCGGGCTCCATCTCTACCAGCGAGGGTATCACGGAGTCGGTAAATCGGAAGGCGTCATCCCAACTGTCTGGTGAACCAGCGCCCAAAGCAACCAAATTCAGGTCGATGGGCCGGTTGATGTCGGGTTCCGGCTGAGCGGCAATCAGCGCCTTGGTGTAAGGGTGGCGGGGATTGTAGAACAGGGTCTCGGGCGGGGCTTGTTCAACCACCAGACCCCGGCGCATCACCGCAACTTCGTCAGCGATACGCGCCACGACCGCAAGATCGTGAGAGATGAAGAAATACGACAGGTTCAGACTGTCTTGCAGATTTTCAAGCAATGTCAGGATTTGTTCCTGCACGGACACGTCCAGAGCCGAGGTCGGCTCGTCGCAGACAATCAGTTGCGGGTCCAGCATCATCGCACGCGCAATGGACAGGCGCTGACGCTGGCCGCCGGAAAACGCGTGAGGGTAACGTTTCAGCATGTCGGCGTTCAGGCCGACGCGCTGCAACATCTCGGCGGCCTTGTCTCGCTGCTCGGCAGGTGAGCCGATTTTGTGTATCTCAAGCGGTTCAGTCATGGCGTCCTGAATACGCATCCGCGGACTGAGCGAGCTGTAGGGATCCTGAAACACCATCTGCGCCTTGCGTTGAAAAGCGGTGCGCTGGGCGCGAGACATCTGGTGAACGGTTATCGGGTCTTCGTTCGGGGAGGTGCGGAAAAGAACCTCGCCGCCCGGGTCAGGTGGCTCTGCGCCAAGGGCGATGCGGGCCGCAGTGGTTTTGCCAGAGCCGCTTTCACCGACGATAGCCAGAGTCTTCCCACGCGCGAGGTTCAGGTCCACGCCGCGACAGGCATGTATCAGCCGTTCGCCCTGCCACCCTTTGCTGGATCGCATCGTATAGGTCTTGGACACGCCCTTCAGTTGCAGGATCAGGTCTTCTTCAGGCATTGGGATGCCAACTGCGTCCTTGTCCGGTATTTCCGGCGCGGCGTTGAACAACTGCTGTGTGTAAGGATGTGCCGGAGAGGTCAGGATCGGCGCGGCAGCCCCGGATTCCATAACGCGGCCTTTGTGCATGACAACGACCTGTTCAGCCATATTCGCAACCACGCCCAGATCGTGCGTTACAAGGATCAGCGCCATTCCGGTTTCGCGCTGAAGCTCTTTGATCAGCCCCAGAACCTGCGCCTGAGTTGTCACGTCCAAAGCAGTCGTGGGTTCGTCGGCAATCAGCAGTTCTGGTTTGGAAACCATTGCCATTGCGATCATTGCGCGCTGCCGCATGCCTCCGGATAGCTCGAAGGGATAAGAATCATAGGCGCGCTGGGGATCGGGGAACCCGACCCGTTCAAATTGCGTCAGAACTTCTTTGCGCGCCTGGGCCTCGGACGCGCCGCGATGCAGCCAAAGGACTTCGCTGACCTGATTGCCGATTTTGTGCAGAGGCGACAGCGAGCGCATCGGCTCTTGAAAGATCATCGAAATGCGGTTGCCGCGGATATCCCTCATCTGGCGTTCACTGATCTGTGTCAGTTCTTCTACGCCTTTGGAATCATTCAGGGTAATTGTGCCGCTGCGAATCTGGGCAGTGCGGGGCAAGATACGCAATGCGGCCCTGCAAGAGATCGTTTTGCCCGATCCTGATTCCCCGACCAACGCAAGTGTCTGCCCTGCTTCCACATCGAAGTTGACGTCTTTGACAACAGAGTCGCCCGCACCGAAACCGATGCTTAGGTCTCGGACAGACAACAACGCAGTCATGCGGATATTCCACCCGTTAGGCCGTGAGTCGGCATCGGCTTAATCAACTCCCCGTTTTTTTTGTCGCAGTTTCGCGCGGTTGGACCCAACTAGTCAAACCCGTTCTTATGCCGAAATGTCGCGGAAATGTGAATCTGAGGCCAATTTGCCTACACAAAGCCTTGAGGATTTGTCATCAAATGCGATGTCGGCCCCAGCTTTTACGCCGATAGTTACCAAGGAGAGATTTTCCCGTGCCCGATACCCAAAGCCGCCTGGATTTGTTCATCGACCGTATGGTCTCGCAACGAGCATGTCTGGATCACGCCATCGCGCAGACAAAAGGCATGCCGGGACCGGTGTTTGAACTGGGGTTGGGCAATGGGCGCACCTATCACCATATGGTCCAGTACATTGAGGCTCGGCCGGTCTATGTTTTTGAACGCGCCGTTGCCTCGCATCCAGATTCAACCCCGCCAGAAGATCTGGTGATTTTAGGGGATGTGCGGGAAACGCTCCCTGCTGCGCTGGATCGCTTTGGCGCGACGGCCAGCCTGATCCATGCGGACCTTGGCGGGCACAACCGGGAAAAGAATGATGCGTTTGCGCGCCTTGTGTCCCCACTGATCGAACCGCTTTTGGCCGAAGGGGGGCTGATGGTGTCGAGCGACCGAATGTATTTTGAAACCCTGACTGAAGTGCCGTTACCGGCAGGAGCGGTCGAAGGCCGCTGTTTCATCTATCGCCGCTAACTGGCCTACAAGGATATTCTGATGCTGTTTTATGATTGCTCTACCGCGCCGAACCCGCGCCGCGCCCGGATGTTCATCGCCGAAAAAGGGCTTGAGATTGAGACCCGCGACATCTCTATCGCCAAGGGCGAGCAACTGAGCGAGGAATTTCGAGCCGTCAATCCAAACGCCACAATCCCAGTTCTTGTAACCGACGAAGGGACCGCGCTGACCGAGAATCTCGGTATCGCGGCCTATCTTGAGGCGCGCTTTCCCGAACCGCCCTTGATGGGGCGGACGCCGGACGAAAAAGGCTTGGTTCTGATGTGGAACAGTATTGTCGAGCAACAGGGCGGCGCGCCGATTGCCGAGGCGCTGCGCAATACCCATCCGGCGTTTGAAGGCCGGGCCATACCCGGACCGGTGAGCCACGCACAGATCCCCGAGTTGGCACAGCGCGGCACAGCGCGGGTCGCGCGGTTTTTCGATATTCTGGAAGATCGGTTTGCCCAAAGTGCTTTTGTTGCGGGTGACGTGTTTACGTTGGCGGATATCTCAACCTTCGTGTTCGTCGATTTCGCGCGCGTGATCAAAATGAAAATTCCTGAGGAAAACACCGCAACTCTGGCCTGGTTTGACAAGATAGCGGCGCGTCCCAGCGCCCGGCTTTAAAGGACCGATCTGGCTTGGCGGGTTTTGACGATCAGGACTGTACAGAAATGTCTAGACAGAAGTGAACAGTGCGTCTAGCGTCCCTTGCGAGTCATGCAGGGGAGTGCAGGATGAAATCTCAGTATCGTGTTGTGGTCATCGGGGGCGGCGTCGTGGGCGCCTCGGTTCTGTATCATCTGGCCAAGTTTGGCTGGTCGGACGTAGTGATGCTGGAGCGTCGTCGTCTGGCTTCGGGGTCTTCGTGGCACGCGGCGGGGGGAATTCACGCGCTGAACGCCGATCCGAACATGGCAGCGTTGCAGGCCTATACGATCGACCTGCTAAGTGAGATCGAAAAGGAATCCGGCCAAAATATTGGTCTGCACATGACCGGAGGTCTGACTTTGGCGGGCACGCCCGAACGGTGGGAGTGGCTACAAGCGAACTACCGCATCTTCCAGTCCATTGGGATTGATGATTGCGAGTTGCTGTCCCCGGAGGAGGCGCAGAAGCGCTGCCCGATCATGTCCACCGACGGCGTGCTGGGGGCGATGTGGGCGGATCGTGAGGGCTATATCGACACCACCGGAACCGTGCAGGCTTATGCAACGGCAGCCAAAAAACGCGGTGCGGAGTATTACGAAGAAACCAAGGTCGAAAGCCTGACGCAGACGGCGGACGGCTGGCAGGTCGTCACTGACAAAGGCACGATCACCTGTGAACACGTGGTCAACGCGGCGGGTCTTTGGGCCAAACAAGTGGGTCGCATGGCGGGGGTCGAACTGCCGGTCTCGCCGCTGAAGCACCACTACCTGATCACCGACACCGTGCCCGAAGTCGCACAGGCCGATTTTGAGATGCCGATGACGGTGGACCTCGAAGGGTTCACCTATATGCGGCAGGACCAGAAGGGCGTGTTGGTTGGTATCTACGAGGTGGAACACGAACATTGGGCCATGGACGGCGCGCCATGGAACTACGGCGAGGAGCTGTTTCAGGAACAGCTTGACCGGATCGAGAATGAGCTGACGCTGGGCTTTGAACGCTATCCGTCGATCCAAAATGTCGGCATCAAGACATGGGTCAACGGCGCGTTTACCTTTGCGCCGGACGGCAACCCTCTGGTCGGGCCGGTGCCGGGCAAGCGTGGGTATTGGTCTGCCTGTGCGGTGATGGCCGGGTTCCTGCAGGGCGGTGGTGTCGGCAAGACGCTGGCCGAATGGATGATCCACGGGGAGCCAGAGGCCGATGCGTGGCCGATGGACGTGGCCCGCTTTGGCGACTTTGCCCAGAACAAGCGGTATATCCGCGAGACGACAGGCCAGTTCTATTCCCGCCGCTTCGTGATGACCTATCCGAACGAGCAACTGCCCGCAGGCCGTCCGCTGAAAATGGCCCCTGCCCATGACGCGATGACCGAGGCAGGGTGCAAGTGGGGCGTCAGTTGGGACTTGGAAGTGCCGCTCTATTTCGCGCCGAAAGGGTTCGAGGAAACGCCGACCCTGAAACGCTCGAACGCGCATGACATCGTTGCCGAGGAATGCAAGGTGATCCGTGAGGGCGCGGGTCTGCTGGATATCTCCGGCTTTTCGCGGTTTGAGGTCAGCGGCCCTAACGCGCAGGTCTGGCTGGATAAGGTGATGGCCTCGAAGCTGCCAGCGCCCGGACGGGCAAAGCTGGCCCCGATGCTGGGCGAAAATGGTCGGCTCAAAGGTGATCTGACCGTGCTGAACTGGGGCGATGGCACGTGGTGGATCATGGGCAGCTATTATCTGCGGGCCTGGCATATGCGGTGGTTTGATGACCACATGATCGACGGTGTTACCGTTCGCGATCTGGGCGAGGAATATTGCGGGTTCGCCGTAGTCGGTCCGAAATCGCAGGCCGTGGTCGAGAAACTGGCTGAACAGGACATCTCGGGCCTGAAATTCATGGGCTGCGGGGATTTCGATATCGGTCTGGTGCGCGCCCGCGTCGCTCGCATGTCGGTCACCGGTGAAAAGGGCTATGAGATCAACTGCCGCTACGGTGATCACATCAAGCTGCGCCGGATGCTGCTTGAAGCCGGGGCAGACGAAGGCATTCGCGAATGTGGCTTCAACGCGATGCTGTCGACCCGCCTTGAAAAGAGCTTTGGCATCTGGTCGGCAGAGTTCACGCAGCTATACACGCCGGGCATGACGGGCATGGACCGCTGGATCGACTGGGACAAGGAATTTGTCGGCAAGCAGGCAGCACTGGCCGAGCGCGACGGCAACGGCCCTGCGCAGGTTCAAGTCACGCTGGAGGTTGATGCGCTGGATGCGGACGCCAGCGGCTATGAACCCATCTGGGCAAATGGTGAACGGGTCGGGTTCGTGACGTCGGGTGGATATGGCCACTACACCGGCAAGTCTCTGGCGATGGGATTGGTTAATCGTGACAAAGCTAATCCGAGGACTGACCTGTCGGTTCATGTGGTCGGTGTCGAGCGCCCCGCGCGGGTGATCGCCGCGTCGCCCTATGATCCGCAAGGCAAGGCGATGCGAGGCTGACGATGATCTCACAAACCTCGGAACGCGGCAGGCGACGGAGGGGGCGGGGCGCAGAAGCCCCACCCGCAGCAAAGCGTGACGTGAACTACCGTCAGCTCAGGAATCCTTTCCCGCAGATGGAGGTCTTTCCGCCAGAGCAAATCGCCGACATGCATGAAACTGCCCTGCGCATGCTGCAGGAGTTGGGCATCAAGGTTTTGTTGCCCGAGGCGAGAAGGGTTTTCGCAACGGCGGGTGCCAGAGTCGATGAGCAGACCGAGATGGTCTTCATCGGGCGCGACATTGTCGAGGCCGCAGTCGCTTCGGCACCCAAATCCATTGCCTGTCGCGCAGGAGCACGCCGCCGGGATTTTGCCTTGGAACTGGGCAGTCTGGTCTTTCAACCCGGAGCAGGCGCCCCCAATGCGACCGATCTTGAGCGCGGACGCCGTCCGGCAACCGGGCAGGATTATCTGGAGTTTCTGAAGCTCACCCATCATTTCGATGTGTTCCAGATGATCTCACCCCAGGTAGAACCACAGGACGTGCCAACCCATTTGCGGCACTATTTCACCACGCAGGCGCAGATGGAGTTGACGGACAAGTTTCCGTTCTTTTTCTCGCGCGGGACGCCGCAGGTGATGGATTGCTTTGAAATGCTCTCGACCGCCCGCGGATTGTCGGATGAGGCATTCCGCGCGAATCCGCATTGCTATACGATCATCAACACCAACAGCCCTCGGACGTTGGACATTCCAATGGCGCAGGGGCTGATTGATTTTGCCCGCCACGGACAGATGTCGATTGTCACGCCCTTTACGCTGATGGGGGCAATGGCACCGATTACCGTGGCGGGGGCAATTACCTTGTCCCACGCCGAAGCATTGTCAGCCATTGCGCTGACCCAATTGGTGAACCCCGGTGCGCCCGTCTGCTATGGAACGTTCACCAGCAATGTGGATATGAAATCCGGCGCGCCTGCGTTCGGGACGCCCTCGCATTTTCAGGCGTCTCTGGCGGCTGGTCAGTTGGCGCGACATCTCGGTCTGCCTTGGCGGTCTGCGGCGGGGTCGGCCTCGAACAGCAATGACGTGCAGGCGGCCAATGAAAACCAGTTTGGTCTTTGGGGCTGCCTGATGGCGGGCGCGACCGTAATCATCCATTCAGCCGGGTGGCTGGAAGGCGGCTTGACCGTTTCGTTTGAAAAGCTGGTCTGTGACGCCGAGGTTCTGAATATGGTGGCCGAACTGTGCGCAGGGGCGCAGGCGGGGCCGGCTGAGATCGGGTTCGACACTGCGCTGCGCGAGGTCGAGCCAAGCGGTCACTTCTTTGCGACCAGTCAGACGATGGCGCGTTACAACACCGAATTCTACCAACCCCACCTGCACGACTATGCCAATTTCGGGACGTGGACCGAGCGTGGGTCGGTCGATGCCAACCATCGCGCCACCGGGGTCTGGAAGGACATCCTTGCCAATTTCCAATCCCCCGTCCAGAACACGGACCGGCTGGGTGATCTGCACGAGTTTATCGCCCGACGCACAGAGGAGGGCGGCGCGCCGCCCGAGAGTTGAATGAGCAGTAAACCAATCCTCCACCGTGATGACCCCAAAGCCGAACCGCTGGTCGGCAATATCAAGGTCACGCGCGATGACTGGCTGAACGTGGCAATGGACGTTCTGATTTCCGATGGTGTGGATCAGATAAAGGTCCTGAATCTGGCCGAACGGATGGCCGTGTCCCGCTCGTCCTTCTATTGGTATTTCAAGTCGCGGCAGGAGTTGATGGATGCATTGCTCGAACGGTGGCAGGCGACCAACACCGCCGGGTTGATCCGACAGGCCGAGGCACCGGCGGACACCATCACCGGTGCGGTGTGCAATGTGCATCGCTGCGTGGTGAATACGGACCTGTTCGATACGGCGCTGGACTTCGCGGTGCGCGATTGGGCGCGCAAGTCGGGCAAGGTGCGCCGCGCGCTGGATCAGTCTGACGCCCGGCGACTGAAGGCGCTGCACGCAATGTTCGCACGCTATGGCTATTCCGAGGTCGAGGCCGAAACCCGCGCTCGCGTGCTGTACTATATGCAGATCGGCTACGATCTGGCGCAACTGAACGAACCCATGTCTGTGCGGATATCGATGGTGCCGCATTACCTGTACGTCTTTACCGGGGTCGAACCGCGACCCGAAGAAATCGAAGAATTCAGCGCCTATTCCATGCGCTACTGGAAAGGAGACCCAGCATGAGCCAACCAGACGCAATCATCATCGGAACCGGAGTGATCGGTGCCGCCATTGCTTTCGAGATGGCAAAGGCGGGCTGGAAAACCCTGTCTCTGGATCGAAACAGTCAAGTTGGCCACGGCTCGACCGCGGGATCCTGTGCGATCATTCGGATGCACTATTCAACCTTCGACGGAACGGCCTTTGCGTGGGAGGGGTATCACTATTGGCGCGATTGGGCCGCGTATCTTGGGTTGCCCGAGGACGCAAACCTCGCGCAATTCCGCGAGACCGGGTGTCTTGTGATGAAAACCGACGCCAACGGGATGTTGGAAAAACACATGGCCAACAGCGCCGATCTAGACTGTCCTTTCGAGGAGTGGTCGCCTGACAAGATCACCGAACGCCTGCCGGTGTATTCGCTGGAAAGCTACGCACCCGCGCGCCGAATGGATGACCCTGAATTCGGGCAACCGAACGGGCGAAAGATGCGGGGCGGGGTGTTCTGGCCTCAGGCAGGGTATGTGACCGATCCGGCGCTGTCGGCACAGAACCTGATGGACGCGGCAAAGCAACACGGGGCCGAGGTGCGCACAGGGGCCGAGGTTGTCGAGATACTGGTCGAAGACGGACGTGTTGCGGGCGTCAAACTGGCCTCGGGCGAGGAAATCCGCGCCAAGGTTGTTGTAAATGTCGCCGGGCCAGGTTCGGCGATCGTGAACAAGATGGCGGGTGTGCTGGACGACATGACGATTGAAACCCGCCCCTTGCGGCAGGAGGTCGTGCATGTTCCGTCCCCCGAAGGGTTCGATTTTGAACATGACGGTACAATCGTCTCTGACAGCGATATCGCCCTGTATTGTCGGCCCGAGCATGGCAATCATATCCTGATCGGCTCGGAAGACCCCGAATGCGATCCGCATCAGTGGTGCGAGGACGACGTCCACTATAACCACGACTTTACGGATCAATGGACGACACAGGCCATGCGTTACGCGCAGCGCGTGCCCAGCCTTGGAATTCCGTCGAAAACGCGTGGTGTCGTGGACCTGTATGATGCGTCCACCGACTGGATTCCGATCTATGACAAGTCTAGCCTGCCGGGGTTTTACATGGCCTGCGGTACTAGCGGGAACCAATACAAGAACGCGCCGATTGCAGGTAAGATGATGGCAGCCCTGATCGACTATTGCGAGGGAGGCGCGGATCATGATGCCCAGCCGTTGCAGTTTGAGCTGCCGTATATCAAACGCTCGATTGATGTTGGGTTTTACTCGCGCAAGCGACCGATCAACGAAGAAAGCAGTTTTTCGGTTCTGGGCTAGCGCGGTTGAGCTGGAGCGAGTGAGCAGAGTAGGGGGTCGTCAACTTAGGCAAAGTTGGCGGCCAATCCTGTGTCAGAACCAGCTTTCTATGCCGCGAATTTCACCCAAGCCCAAACCATCGCCACGTAAGTCAGGTTATGCAGGCACTGATCCAACCCGGCAGCGCGCCAGAACGCGGCCTGGGTCGGCATGAGTTGTTTCTTGTCCGAGTAACTGGCCTTCGCAAAGTCGATATTGAAATGAACGACCCATTCCAACGCAGCGATTATCAGGATGAAGGACCACGGCGCACCGAAGATCATAAACACCAAAACAGACCCCACAACATGCACTGCGGCATGCTGGGCGCGTCCCATATGAAAGTACTCGCCACGCCCCGCCAGCATCTTGGGCGTCTGGAGATAGTAGTCCGCAAACATGTGTTTGATCTGCAACAAGCAGAGCATCAAAAACACAGCGCCTAAATTGGCAGGCAACTTAAACCTCCCGATATCGTCCTGTTACCAACAGTATGTGGTAAAGTGTTGTTGCGCAAATGAACTTGTTCACACTCGGCGATTATCTGATCAAATTGGAAACTATTTGCGTAATCAGTCGCGATTGCGGTAAAATTCAGGCGTTGGATTTGCGACGCATTCGTCAGGATCGGATCAATGATCCGCAACAGGGGCAGGTTCTATAGAACGTACGATTTTCCGGTTCATTTGGAAGTATTCAAAACGCGACCAGCTTGTTCTGCTGGCCGTGACCTCGACGCTGTTTCCGCTGCTCTACCTGACGCTGGAATTGCCGAAGCGTATCATCAACGATGCTATTGGTGCATCCAGTCCGGTTGTTGATGTTTTTGGCTTTAGTTTGCCGCAGACGAACTTTCTGATCATCCTGTGTTTCGCGTTTCTGGCGGCGGTGCTTGCGCATGGCTTGATGAAGATGCGCATCAACACCATGAAAGGGGTGCTCAGCGAACGTATGCTGCGGCGGTTCCGGTATCAGTTGATCAGCCGCGCGCTTCGTTTCCCGCAGCCCTATTTCGAGCGGGTCAGCCAGGGCGAGATGGTGTCGATGATCACCGCCGAAAGCGAGCCGATGGGCGGCTTGATGGGTGATGCGATCAGCCAGCCTGTGCTGCAAGCGGGGCAGATGATCACAATTCTGTCCTTCCTGTTCCTGCAAAGCGTCTGGTTCGGGCTGGCTGCCGTTGCCTTGATTCCGGTTCAAGCATGGCTGATCCCCAAACTTCAGCGCCAGATCAACCTGCTCAACAAACGCCGCATTCAGGAAGTGCGCGTTCTTGCAGCCCAGATCGGTGAAAACGCGGCGGGGGCGTCGACGCTGCGGGCCAATGGCGGCTGGCGGTATCGCCGCGCCATGATCTCGGATCAACTGGGCCGTTTGTTCGGTATCCGGTTCGAGATTTACCAGAAGAAGTTCTTTATGAAGTTCATAAACAACTTCATCTCTCAACTGACGCCGTTCATGTTCTATCTGGTCGGTGGCTTGCTGGTGCTGCAAGGGTCGGTTTCACTGGGTGCCCTGGTTGCGGCACTTGCGGCGTACAAGGATCTCAGCTCACCCTGGAAAGAGTTGCTGACCTACTACAACCAGACACAGGATATGTCGCTGCGCTGGGACGTCGTGATAGATCGTTTCGCCCCGCCCGGCATGCTGGACGAAAAGCTGTTCGAGGACGACCCAAAAGAACGCCCGCATTTGAACGCCGATGTTGTTCTGGACCATGTTTCGGTGCGGGACATGGATGGCAATCAGGTTCTGGACGATCTGAATCTGACCTTCCCGGCGGGCAAAACCATTGGCATCGCCGCCCCGAGTGAAGAAGACCGCCGTGCGATAGCAGAGCTGCTGACGCGTGAAATCCTTCCCAGTGCAGGTCGCGTCGGTATCGGGGGGCACAACCTGTCTGGCCTGCATCAAAGCGTCGTGGCAACCCGGATCGGTTACGCCTCGTCTCGGCCGGTCATGTTTCAGGGAACGCTGGGCGACAACGTCATGATGCCCATGCGTTTCAAGCCGCTGTCGGACCAAACGGATGATCCCGGATTTGCCGAAACGCAAAGGGCTGGCAACAGTCGTGACCCGTTCCAGGCCGAATGGCTGGACCCATCGCTGGCCGGGTTTGAGAATGCTGATACGTTGCGTGATTGGTGGCTGAAACTGATTGACGGCATGGGGTCCGGCGCGGCCCTGTTCCAACGCGGGGCAGAGCAGGCATTTGACGTTGATGAACATCGCGAACTGGCCCAAAAACTGGTCGAGCTGCGCCCGATCGTCCAACAGGCCGTGCGTGATGCTGGTCTTGAGCAGCAGGCGCTAGTTTTTGACCGCGACGCCTATAATGCCGCTTTGCCAGTTGCCGAAAACCTTCTGTTCGCCACGCCGCGTGTGCCCGTTACGCAAGAACTGTTGGCACGCCAGCCCGTCTTTTTGGGCCAACTGCGCGAGTTGGGGCTGGATGAAACGCTGGTCAACCTGACCCGCGACGTGGTCGATATGCTGCGCCAGATCTTTGGTCTGGACGGGACCGACCATCCCTTGTTCCGCAAGCTGGGTCTTGAGGTTCAGACCTACGAAAACGCGGTGGAATTGCTGGAGCGAACCCGCGACGAAGGTGTATCCGGGCTGGACGACGAGCAGCTTGCCAACCTGCTGGCTGTTCCGGTTGTCATATCCGCCGAGCAGATCGGACCCGCGTTCACGGATGAGCTGAAGAACCGCATCCTCGAGTTGCGGCACAGTCACTCCCACAAACTTCTGGAAACGCTCCATGACGTGTTTGCCCCTCTGGATGCCGAGGCGTTCGCGCCGGGCCTTACGGTGATGGAGAATGCTCTGTTCGGCAAGGTCAGTCAGATCGGTGGGGCGCGGTCGGATGAGGTGCGCAAGCTGATCGTCGATGTGCTGGACCAAAACGGTGCGCGTCCGTTGGTGGTCGAGCTGATCTACGACGTCCCGGTTGCCTTGGGCGGCCAGAACTTGCCCGCAGTGTTTGCTGAGCCGTTGGCCTTTACGCGTGCGACGATCAAGAAGCCGGACATTCTTATTCTGGAAAACGCGCTGGCAAGCTATGACATGGCAACGCAGGTCGCGGTCTATAAGAATCTGCGTTCGTTGCTTCCTGATACTACGGTTGTTTATCTGAACGACCAGTTCGACAATCCTGACGTATTCGACATGTATGTCGAAATCAGGCAAGGTCGGGTTGTTTCGGATGAAGGACCCGCGGACGTGGAGGAAGACAGTGCAGCCTCGGCAGACCTTGCGCGCAAGTTGCGCGCGCTAGAACAGACGCCGTTGTTTTCCGGTCTGGATCGGCGTCAGTTGCGGCTCTTGGCATTTGGTGCGCGCTGGTTCGATGCCAAACCGGGTGAAGTTGTATTCTTGAAAGACGATCAGCCGACAGATGGTGCATATGTTGTGCTTGAAGGAGAGGCCGGGCTGTATCTGCCTCAGGCGGGCGGGCCGGATCAACTGATTGCGACCGTTGGCGCTGGCGCTTTGGTCGGTGAATTGGGGCTGATCCGAAAAGAACCCCGCGCCCTAAGCATGATCGCGGAAACGGAGCTGTCCTGCCTGCGGATCGGTGAAGAAGAATTTCTGGCCGTTGTCGAAAACGACGCGGCGACAGCGTTCAAGCTGTTGCAGGTCATCGCGGGATACGTATCGAACTAGCCAGATCAGCTTTCGGGTTTGCAGAACAGGTCGTAAAGCAACCCGATCATTTGGGCTGTGTTGCCGTCCTGAAGGGAATAGTAAATCGTTTTCCCTTCCCGGCGGGTCGATACCAGACCCTCACTGCGCAAGCGCGCAAGCATCTGGCTGACCGCCGCCTGCCGTGTATCCAGCAGCCTTTCAAGTTCGCTCACGGACTTTTCGCCCTCACCCAGATGGCAGAGGATCATCAGGCGGCCTTCATGCGCCAGCGCCTTGAGGAAAGCCGCTGCTCGTGCCGCACTGTCTTTCATGTCCGACAGCGCTTCGTCTGTGTCCTGAATTTCTTTTTCCGTTACTGTCACGCGCAGCCTGTTCGCAACTGGGGGTTGGTCCAATATGGCCCAGATCGTAGGCGATTGTCACCCCTCGGAGGCTGGCGCACCGCCCTGAAACGCGTTTCCGTTGACATAGTCGCAGGGTTCTTCCTGCATTTGCAGGTGCAGCCCATCGCCCGTGAAAGGGTGCGCGCGAGCCAAGTCTTCGTCCACTTCAATCCCCAGACCGGGCGCGGTTGGGGCTGATACGAACCCGTCCTCGACGCGAAGCGCGCCTTTGATCAGGCTATCGTGAAATGGCGTTTCGATGGTTTCCAACAGCAACAGGTTCGGGATTGACGCCGCCAGTTGGATGTTGGCGGCCCATTCAATCGGTCCAGCATATAAGTGCGGGGCCATCTGCGCATTGAAGATTTCGGCAATGGCCGCGACCTTCTTCATCTCCCAAATGCCTCCTGCGCGACCGAGCGCAGGTTGCAAAATCTCAGCCGCACCCGCCCGCAAAACTGCGCCGAATTCGGCCTTTGTCGTCATACGCTCTCCGGTCGCGACGGGGATGCGGACGTTGCGGGCAACGCGGGCCATGTCCTCGATCATGTCCGGCGGGGTCGGTTCCTCGAACCAAAGCGGGGAATAGGGTTCCAAAGCCTGACCCAAGCGGATCGCGCCTGCCGTATTGAATTGGCCATGAGTGCCAAATAGCAGGTCTGCCCTATCTCCCACAGCTTCGCGGATCGCTTTGCAAAATGCGACGGACATCGAAATGTCGGTCATCGCAGGCATGTGGCCGCCGCGAATAGTGTAAGGGCCGGCAGGGTCAAATTTCACGGCCGTGAATCCGCGCCGGACCATTTCGACGGCGCATTCTGCGGCCTGATCCGGTGCAGTCCAGAAATCGGTCAGGTTATGCTGGGGCAGGGGGTAAAGATACGTGTAGGCCCGGATGCGAGGGTTCATCAGCCCACCCAGCAAGGCGTAGACAGGGCGATCCCGGTCTTTGCCGAGGATATCCCAACACGCGATTTCAAGGCCCGAAAACGCGCCCATCACGGTCAGGTCCGGGCGCTGGGTAAACCCACTGGAATAGGCGCGGCGGAACATCAGTTCGATATTTTCAGGATTTTCGCCCATCATGTGCCGTTCAAACACGTCGCGGATGACGTGGCGCATCGCTTCGGGGCCGACCGATGAGGCATAGCATTCCCCCCAACCGGTGATCCCGGTATCGGTCGTGACCTTCACCAGAATCCAGTACCGCCCGCCCCAGCCCGGAGCAGGCGGTGCGGTGACGATGATATCGAGGTCCTGCAGCTTCATCCCGGTTCTCCCCGCGTTGTGTCAGACCCTATCGAACACAATGACATTACGTTTGGCCGATCCGGTTTTGGTGTCTGCGATCGCTTCGTTGATCTGCTCCAGAGACCAGCGACCCGAGATCAGTTCGTCCAGTTTCAACCGGCCCTGTTCATACAGGTCGATCATCCACGGTATATCACGCTGAATGACCACGTCGCCCATCTTGGACCCGATCAATCCCTGACCCAAAGCGGCCAGAATGACGGGTTCATAGCTGGCTGTATCCCCGGAATGAGGCATGCCGATCATGATAGCCTTGCCTCCGCGCCCCAGATACCGCACGGCCTGATCATATGCCGGGATCGCGCCAACTGTGATCAGAACGGCGTCCGCACCACGCCCGCCCAGCGCCTCGTATGCGTCTTTCCACGGAGCCTTGGATGTCGCCAAAACGCCGTGGGTTGCGCCGAACTCTTTCGCGATTGCAAGTTTTTCCTCGGTCATGTCGACGGCGACAATTCGACGAGCACCGGCGATGCGGGCACCCTGAATGGCGTTCAGACCGACCCCACCCGCGCCGATGACTACAACGTCCTGACCGGCGCGTAGACCGGCGGCATTCACTGCTGCACCGACCCCGGTAATCACCCCGCAGGACAACAGGCTGGCCACGTCTTTGGGCATGTTTTCCGGGATTTTGACAATCTGCCGGTGACTGACCACCACCTTCTCGGCAAAGGCTCCGCAGGCCATTGCTTGCTCCAACGGGCCGCCATCTGCTGCGCGCAACGGCCCCTTGACCGTGTCGTATGGCGTTTCGCAAATTGTCGGCTGGCCTCCGGCGCAGGACGGGCAGGACCCGCACGCCCGGATCAGCGTGACGACCACGGCGTCCCCTACTTCAAACCCTTCGGTCGCGTCGCCCACCGCAGAGATGACCCCGGCGGCCTCGTGCCCGTAAACGGCAGGGAGGAAGCCGCCCCAAGCTCCGCTTGCGTAGGAGATATCTGAATGACAGATCGCCACCGCATCCAGGGTCACTTCGACCTCGCCTGTCCCTGGTGGCGCGAGTTGAACGTCTTCGATTACCAGAGGTTCATTGAACGCCCGGCATACGGCGGCTTTGATGGTCTGCATGATTTCCCTCGCTCCGTTTGGATCACGGTGGCGTGGTCGGGTGCGCTCTGCAAGACGGAAATCGTCATTTACATGTGCTTTGCCGTCAACTTTTGCCGCTTCTATACGCCATCAAGGTTGGACGCGCGTGCGCGACATCTAGACGAAGGTTACGGGAATAACGGCCAGACCTACCCCTGCTAGGGTCAGGGCCATGTGGCTAAGGCCCGCCAACCCGCCAGCCGGGGAGGCAATCAGGAACCCTGACACGAACAAAACGACCCGGGACACCAGACTGAAAGGCCCGGTTCCGAGAGAGCCTGCAAAGGCTAAATACCCCTGCAATGCAGCGGAAATAAACCAGATTCCTATCAGGGCGCAGATCAAAACCACCGCCACTTCGACCGCCGAGCCCTGCCCGATCAGCGCGGGGTTCAAAACAAAGAAGAAGGGCACAAAGTAGATTACACCGCCCAGTTTCATCGCCTCGATCCCTGTGCGGAAAGCATTGGCACCCGCCATCGACGCAGCCGCGAATGCACCCAATGCTACCGGCGGGGTTATGTAGCTCACCATGCCCCAATACAGAATGAACAGATGCACCGAGAGTTCGTTAAGTCCCGCCTGAACCAGAGCAGGGGCCAGGACGACGGCCAGAAAAATGTAGCAGGCCGTGACGGTCATACCCATGCCAAAGACAAAGCTGGTCAGGGCACCCATGATCAGCAGCATGGTGACCGAACTGCCCGCCATATGCACAAGTTCATTGGCCAACGGGCCGGTCAGCCCGGTAGCCTGAAACGCGCCGACGATCATGCCAATGCCCAGCAAAACGGCCACCAGTTCAGAAAGGGTGCGTCCAACCGAGACAATAATGTTGAGAAAGCCTTCTAGCGAAACGCGGTCGTTTTTCTTGAACTGGTTGACCACAAGCAAAAGGACGACCGCGAAGAAGGGGGCCGTGGTTTCCCAGCGAAAGGCAACCATCAGGAAAATCAGCAGCGCAAAAACTGAGATGTACAACCAGCCTTCGCGCAGGGTCTGACCAACGCGAGGACGTTCGCTCTGGCTCATGCCTTTGAGGCCGTGCCTTGCAGAATAAGCGTCGATCTGGACGAACAGGCCGAAGAAATACAACAGCGACGGGATCGCAGCCGCCAGCATGATCTCGACATAGGGCATGCCCAGCCACGAGGCGATCACAAAGGCCGTCGCCCCCATGATCGGCGGCATGACAACTCCGCCGGTCGAAGTGCACGCCTCGGTCGCGGCCGCAAATCGCGGTGCAAACCCGGTTTTCTTCATTGCTGGAATGGATACGGCACCCGTGGTCAGGACGTTCGAGATAACCGAACCGGACATCGATCCCATGAAGCCGGATGCAAAGATTGAGACCTTGGCGGCACCACCGCGGAAGCCGCCGACCAAAGCGAGAGCGAGGTTGTTGAAGAATTTACCGCCGCCGGTGAACTGCAATACGGCGCCAAACAGGATGAATCCGATGACCAGATTGCCGAAGGCTCGCATCGGAATACCGAACGACGCCTCGGACGAAATCATGAAATAAGGAACCACGTCTCGGAACGGCTGGGCAAAGCCGTTAAGCGGATCGGGTATCTGATCCGCAAAGGTCGGATACAGCGAAAAGAACAGCACGATGATAAAGATCACGAACCCACCGGCCCGCCGGGTTGCTTCGAGGATCAGCAAGTATAATAGAATCGAGGCCCAGACCGCCTTGTCCGGCGCGGCGTATTCCCAGCCTGAATCCAGGCTGGTTCCTGCTGTCACAGCAAAAAATCCGGAAATACAAAATGCAAGGGCGGCAAGTATCCAATCGTACCACGGAACGCGTGCCGACAGGGTGTTGCCCGCTCGGAAGATGATGAATGAGAGGCTGAGAAACAGCCCGGCCAATGCATAGAGGTATGTCCCCTCCAAAAGCGATGTACCGCCAAGCCTCAGATTGAACAGCTTGTTTACTGCAAGCCCGATTGCAGTGAGCGTGAAAAGGATGATGAGCCAGCGCGCCAGCCCTGAAAATGTCCGACGTTCCTCGGCAAGTTCGGCTTCGATTGCGGCGCTGCCGCGCGTGCTTTCAGGTTGCTGCGTCATTGGCTCTCGCAAGTATTGTGTTGGTATCGGTATTGGAATGTGCGGGCTGAGGAGCCCGCACAATCAAGTGTTTTCGGGTTCGCGACCCTTAGAAAACCACCTCAAAGCCACCAGCTTCCAGGGCGTCGCGGCGCTTTTGCTCCCAGGCTTCTTGCCAGTTGTCCGGCCCTTCGGCTTTCAGCTCTTCCCAGGCTTTTTGCAGCAACGACTGGCGTTCAATCAGCTTGTCATTGTGGGCCTGCGCTTCGTCGGTCCAAAGGCCCAGTTCCTGATAATAGCGGATTGCGCCTTCGTGGTAGGGAGCGACCCATGTGAAGTTTTGCTTGTCGATCGCCCATCCGTCGACGCTGGGCGCGTTGCCGGTGTATTTGTCGTACAGTTCGTGAAGCGCCTTGGTCATGTTGTATGTCAGAGCTTCGTCCTGATCGACATATGTCATGAGAACCGGATAGGCGTATCCTGCGGTTTGGACCCCGTCGGAGTCATCAATGTTGCCCCCGGCCGTGGCCGTGATTGGCGAGAAGAACGGCGCAATGGCCAGCATCCGATCCAATCCTTCGGAATTGTTCGGGTCAATCGGAGGCCAGTACACACCGCGCGGCGACGAAACTGCTTCGTAAACCCGGCCCGAGGTCGTGGTCGCAAAGGCTGCATCGACTGTTCCGTCGATCATGCCAACCCAAGAGTCACCGTATCCGCCGAATTCAACAATCTCGACATCGTCCCAGGTGAGACCGCCATACGCCAGATATGCTTCGTTGTTGACGTTCAATGCAGGGGCACCTTTGATCCAGGCCACGCGCATCCCTTTGAGGTCCGAGTATTCAAAGCCTTCGCATCCGGGCTTGCCTGCCTTTTCACAGGCCTCAGCCGCGACCGCGAGGGTCAGGCCAAATGTTCCGCCATTGTTGGCCGCCAAAATACGAACCGGCTGCGGTCCCCAGTTTTCTGCACCGAACTGGAACACACCTTCCTGCGCCATGAAAGAGCCACCAACGCCGTTGGCAGAAAACTGTACTTTGCCCTGCCGCAGAGGTTCGGTCCGCGCGATGTCGTTTTTGCCCGGCAAAACCCGAAGGTTGACGCCCAGTGCTTCTTGCATCGCAGCGCCGATGGCGACGGATTGGTTGTAGCCCGCGGACCCAGTGCCGTAAGCCGTCCAGGTGATTTGGGTGGGCAATTCTATTTCGCCCGCCACCGCCCAAGTCGCGGTGACCGAGCACGCCGCTGCAGCCAATAGTTTTCGTGTAAGCATCTTTCTCCTCCGTTGCCTAACATGTCTGCGGTTTTTCGGCCGATTTCGACGAGCCTTGTGAACTCCTGGAAATGGCGTTGTCCGCTCAACAGCTTGCGGCGACAAACAAAGCTTGAGGCTAGTTCGGAACGGTTGTTAAAGCAGTCTCCGGCTGCCAGAAAAACCGTGCCGACCATTCTCGTCCCAAGCGATAGATCATGCCGCTTGTGTTGGGATCTTTTCTGCACCTAGTTCGACAAACGCACCTCCCCTCGTGCTGCCGCTACCTCATCAAGCGCCCGTTGTGATCGTCGCAGGCGTTTGCCTGGAGGACCGCCCAGCCGCTGGATGATCAAGCTCGTTGGAGCTTTCAAACAGCATAGTCGGAAGGTGGATTTCGCTCATACAAACAAAATCCTATATTAACTATTCATTTGTATGTCTGCGGACGTGCCCGTTCATTCATCCGGTATGGAGTGAAGCCGACAGATTGTCCAAACAGGTCAAATCGCGGCGTGCACTCTCCCCAAGAAATTTGGAAAGTTTTTCATGGGGTAACGGGTCGCGACCTCAAAAACAGTGCAAACCCAATGATCATCAGCACCATCGCCAGCAGAAAAGGTGCGCCCGGCAGGTAAAACGCGGTTTCAGGTCGGGCAAAATGCGCAAAGACGCTGGTCATCAGCAGAGGTGATATGACCATCGACAAGGCATGTAACGACGTTAGAACGCCCTGTAGTTCTCCTTGCTGCGAATCCGGTGTGGCGCGAGAGGTCAAGGCTTGCAACGCTGGGGTTACGACGGCACCCAAAGCCGTGACGGGGATCAGCATCAGTGCGACAAAACCGTTCGTGAGGAACGCCAGAACGACAAAACTGCCGATCTCAAATACCATGCCGTAGATGATCGTAACGCGTTCGCCCAGATACCGGGTCGCCGGGCGGATCAACCCGCCTTGAACGGCCGCCATCCCAATCCCATAGACGCCCAGCGACAGTCCGATCATTTGCGGTGACCAGCCGAACCGCTCGGTGGTGAAATAAGCCCAGATTGCCGGGTAAACATAGATCGAAACGGAATACAGGAAATAGACCCACAGCATTGGGCGTATGCCCGGCAGCGCAGCAATGGCGCGAAGCGAGTTGACCGGGTTGGCCCTGCGCAAGCTAAAGGAACGTCGGGTTTTGTCCGTCACAGTTTCCGGCATGACAAACAGGCCGATTGCAAATGTCAGCGCTGAGAGGAGCGCAGCGGCCCAGAAGGGCGCGCGGGTGCCATATTCGCTCAGCAACCCTCCGACCACGGGACCCAGAACGAAACCTACACCAAATGCTGCTCCGAGAAGGCCAAAATTCGCGGCCTTTTCATGGGGTTTGGACACGTCAGCCATAAATGCTGCTGCCGTGGCGTGTGTTGCGGCAGTGACGCCTCCAACGATACGCCCTGCCAGCAATAGCCAGATACTGCCCGCAAGCGCCATAACGACATAGTCAAGGGACATGACAAACAGGGATACCAGCAGAACAATTCGCCGACCGTAAGCATCCGAGAGATTCCCGAGAACGGGCCCAAACACGAATTGCATTGCTGCAAAAGCCGTGCTCAGGATTCCACCCCAGATTGCTGCACTTGCCAGCGTTCCGCCCTGAACCTCGACGATCAGTTCGGGCATGATTGGAAGAACCAGACCGATGCCCATTGCGTCGATCATGACTGTCATCAGGACAAAGAAAAAGGGCAGGCGCATGGAAACCGGATATATGACACTATGCCGGCACCCTAACCATAGTCGGGTGATTTAGAAAACACCCGATAAGAACGATGTCACGGGGTGTCTGGCAAAGTGTCGACGATCTGGTGCAGGATTTCGGACAGATTGCGCGGGTGCGAAAAGAACGGAGAGTGCGAGCTTGCGATTGTGTGCCGCATATTGGCAGGCACGGCGCGGCTCATTTCTTCCTGATACTCGGCTGGAATTGTTCGATCATCCGACGCGCAGATATACGCCTTGGGTACGCGGGCGTAGCCGTCGCCCAGAGGCAAGGGCGTATCTTGCGGTGCGATGGCCTGCGGACACAGGCGCGCCAACGCGTACGGCACGGTGGAAGCAGGGCAGTCGTGATAAAACAGCGCCTGAACGCGATCCGGCTTGACGGAATAGGACAAACCATCTGCGGATTTCTCGACCGCGTCGCTGATCGTCTGCCTTGGCGAGTTCCGGCGCATCTCGATCATCGACATGCCATCTTGGGGCACATAGGCGCACAGGTAAACCAGCGCCTTCATGCCATTCGGGTCAGCCTCGGCTGCTGCACTGATCGGATAGCCGCCCCAGGAATGCCCGACGACAATCGTCTGTGGTGAACTGGCGGACAGAACGGCGTCGCGGCAACTTTCCAGCGTCACCTCTGAGATCGGGGTCGGGTCCGAGCCGTGGCTGGGCAAGTCGATCGCGCGCGCCGAGTGGCCCAGGGTTTGCAGCGCCGGGATCACGTCGCGCCAGCACCACGCACCATGGCACGAGCCATGGACCAACAGGAAATCCGCCAAAATACTGCTCCTTCAAAATACTTCTAAATATGTCCTATGTCGGCCATGAACCTCTGAAGCAGGGCCGCGTATTCGACAGGTTGTTCGACACAAGGAAGATGGCCAGCCCTGCGCATCAGCTCGAATCGCGAGCCGGGGATCAGGTCGATGGTTTCGCGTACCAGATCGGGCGGGGTCGAGCCGTCTTCGCTGCCCGCAATGCCAAGCGTTGGCAATCTCAGGCCGCTTGTTGGCGTGTAGAAATCAGTTCCCGAGATGGCGGCACAGCAGCCCAGATAGCCGTCCGCAGGCTGGCGCACCATCATGTTTCGCCAAAGCAAGTGGTCCGGGGACGCTTGAAACGGCTTTGAAAACCACCGCTCCATCGTGGCATCAGCCAGCGCTTCGATCCCGCCCTCACGCACCGCGTTCATCCTGTCTTGCCAGATTGAGGGCGTGCCGATCTTTGCAGCCGTGTTCGACAGGACCAAGGCGCGAACCTGATCCATGCGCTTCACGGCAAGCCCCTGCGCGATCAAACCGCCGATGGACAGGCCGACGAAAACACAATCCCGAACCTCAAGAAGGCCCAGCAGGGCTTCGGCGTCGCGGATCAGTGCCCCCATCGAATAAGGCGCGGGCGGGCAGGACGACAGGCCATGCCCGCGTTTGTCATACCGGATGATCCGAAGACCCGGCGGCAAATGTGGCAGCATGGAATCCCACAGGCGCAGGTCGGTACCCAGAGAATTGGCGAAAACCACAGGTGCGCCGTTCGGGTCACCGTCAACACGGTAGTGAATATTGACGTCCCCAAGCGTTGCTATTTGCATGACTTAATCCCCATTCGTCACACGTGGAATTCACAACCTGACTTATCCTGCATCCGCTGTCAGGTCAGGAATTCCAGTGCTTTCCCAAAGACTTCGGGGTCCGTATTGCCCCCCGATGCAACAACTATCACCGCGTCGCCCTTGATTTCATCGCTGCGGAAAAGGGCTGCGGCCAATGATACCGCACCGCCCGGTTCCAACACAATCTTGAGGCGCAGAAAGGCAAGCGCCATGGCCCGCATCGCTTCTTCTTCGGTGACGGAAAACCCCGGTCCGCACAGCCGTTTCAAGATCGGAAAGGTGATTTGGCCCGGTTGCGGTGTCAGGATCGCATCGCAGATATTTCCCGAAGACGCGGCGTTGTTCTGTATGTGCCCGGTCGCCAGAGAGCGTTTCACATCGTCGAACCCCTCGGGCTCGCACGGTCGGGCGCGCAGACCCGGGGCATGCCCTTCAAGCGCCAGCGCGATACCAGATGTCAGCCCACCGCCGCCACAGCACACCAGAACATCGGCTTGTTCAACGCCCAAGGACGCGGCTTGCCGTGCGATTTCAAGGCCGGTTGTGCCTTGTCCTGCGATCACCTGCGGCTCATCATAGGGGCGGATCAGGGTCAGGCCACGTTCGGATGCGAGCGCTTCGCCGATATCCTCCCGGCTTTCATTCGCGCGATCGTAAAGGACCACCTCACCGCCCAACGCGCGGGTATTGTTGATCTTCAACTGCGGCGCATCCGACGGCATGACAATGACCGACGACGTACCGTGCAAAGCAGCGGCATGGGCAACACCCTGCGCATGGTTCCCCGAGGAATAGGCAATCACACCGCGCCTGCGATCCGCTTCGCTGAGGGCCGAAATCGCCGACCACGCCCCGCGAAACTTGAAGCTGCCAGTGTGTTGCAGACATTCCGGTTTCACCAGAACACGACGTCCCGCGATCTCATCCAGAAACGGAGAGGTCAGGATCGGAGTTTCCCGAACGTGGCCTTTTAACCGCTCGGCCGCGGCTTCGATCAGGTCAAGCGAGATCATACAGCGTTCAGTACCTTGTGAATGAGGTTAAGCGACTGCGGTTCGTCCAGAAACGGGGCGTGCCCGCGATCCGGTATCTCTGCCGAGATAAGACCGGGGTGACGCTTGTGCATTTCCGTCAGCGTATCCTTGCCAAGTATATCCGAATTCTCGCCCCGTATCACGCCGGTTGGCGTGTCACCAAGCGCCTCGAAAAACATCCACATATCCGGGACAGCCCCCGTCGCGGCCTGTTCCAGCAATGCGGTGCGCCGCGCAGGGTCATACCGCATCGCAAGCCCGTCGCCCGTCTGTTCGTACTGGATTTCGGCCTGTTGTCGCCAACGCTGCAAAGGGACGCCGGGGAATGTAGGCTCCATAAACTTCTGCAGGACCTTTGCTGCCTCGTCATAGGTTTTGGACACGGGCTGTTTGCCAACGTAATCCATGATCTTGGCGATGCCTGACAGTTCCAGAACCGGGCCGACATCGTTAAGAACCACGGCCGACAGACGCTCGGGGTGGCTGGCGGCTAGCGCCATTGCGATCAAACCGCCCAGGGATGTACCGATCACCGACACCTTGTCGAGGCCGAGGTGATCCAGCAATTCGATCGCGTCATGGGATTCGCGAAAGATATTGTAATTCATATAGTCCGGGTCGCGATCCGAGTTGCCGCGACCGCGGTAGTCCATGGTGATCATCCGCATACCCGTCAGATGCGGTGCCAAGAACGAAAAGTCCCGGCTACAGCGGGTCAGGCCCGCCAGACAAAGCACCGGCTGGCCCGCGCCCTTGTCGTCAAAATAGATGCTTCTGCCGTCCGTCGTGGTGAAAAAAGTCATTCAAGTCCAGCCAGTTGGGGGATCGTCGTCAGGTCGGTCAGAACATGTGCGGGCTTCCATGGCAAGCGGTCCATCGGCTCGCCCGCTCGGTTAACCCATGCGGTGGTAAAGCCATAACCGGATGCCCCGGCTGCGTCCCACCCGTTGGAGCTGACGAACAGGACGTCGTTCCGTTCGCCGCCGAACCTGCCCTGCACAAGATCATAAACGCTTGCGTGGGGTTTGAAGACGCCGACGCTTTCGACCGACAGAACATCGTCCAGCACGTCCCCGATACCTGCGGACTTTACTGCGCCGTCAAGCATTGGCGGGGAGCCGTTGGACAGGATGGCGGTTTGCAACCCTCCGGCTTTCAGCGCGCGCAGCATTTCGGGGACTTCGGGGTATGCCTGCAACTGCCAATACAAGTCCAAGAGCCGCTGTCGCAGCGTGCTGTCTCCGTTCAGGCCGGTTGCCTCAAGCGCCCAATCCAACCCGTCTTGCGTAACATCCCAGAAATCTGCGTGGGCATCCGCTACGGCGCGCAACCACGTGTATTGCAACTGTTTCAATCGCCAATAATTGGCCAATTCCGGCCATTTCTGCTGCAACGCTTCAAAGCCGGGTTCGGCAGCAGCCTGACGTGCGGCCGCCGCGACGTCGAACAACGTTCCATACGCGTCGAAAACGCAGGTTTTGATCGGCATGTGATCCCCTCCATTCGTCCGGCGCAGGTTGGCAAATGAGCGAAGGGTTTACAATGCCGTGTCACACCCTAGGGTTGGCCGCTCATTCCTTTTTCAGGCCGGAGGCCAATATGACCGCAATCAAGCAAGGCGACACGGTTCGCATTCACTACACCGGGACGTTGTTGGACGGCAAAGTCTTTGACAGCTCGGATGGGCGTGACCCGTTGGAATTCGTCGTCGGCTCGGGTCAGATTATTCCCGGCCTGGATAGCGCTATGCCGGGTTTGTCAGTGGGCGAGAAAAAGCGGGTCGAGATCGCTTGTGCGGATGCCTATGGCCCGATCAATCCCGCGATGCGCCAGAGCATTCCGCGCGAAGGCATCCCGGACGACATTCCGCTGGAACCGGGTTCGCAACTGCAGATGCAGGCTCCTGACGGGCAGGTTTTGCCGGTGACCGTGGTCGAGGCGGACGAAGCGACGGTCACGCTGGACGCAAATCACCCGCTGGCGGGTCAGGATCTGATTTTTGATATTGAGGTCGTCGCCATCAACTGAATCCGTCTCAGGTGACAACGGGGATCAGCCTGTCAGCAGGCTGGTCCAGGACACAAAAGCGGCGCGAACATGCGGTTGCGTGTAGAATACAAACAGCATCAACAGCGTTGTTAGGGTCAGCAACGTAACGCGACCACGAAGCCCCAAAAAACCCGGCTTTCGGCGGGAGCGAGAGACGCGTGGGCTGCTTGTAACTATGTGTTCGGCTTTGCTCATGCCGCTATCACTGCCGGTGAAAGATGGTCAAATCTTGGCACCGACAGGGAAAGATCAGGTCACATGAAGTCAGGCTGCGGCATTCCCAGAACGTGGAAGCCTCCGTCGACCCGAACGATTTCGCCCGACGTACATGCGCCCGCATCTGACGCCAGATAGACAGCAGTGCCGCCCACAGCTTCCAGTGTCGCGTTCGAGCGCATCGGCGCGTTTTGGTCGCAGAACTTGTAGGTCTTGCGCGCACCGCCAATGGCAGCACCAGCCAGTGTTTTCATCGGGCCGGGCGAGATAGCGTTGACACGGATACCCTCGGGGCCAAGATCATTCGCCAGATAGCGCGTCGCAGATTCCAGCGCGGCTTTGGCCACACCCATAACGTTGTAGTTCGGAACCACACGGTTCGAGCCTTGATACGTCAGCGTCAGCAACGTGCCGCCATTGTCTTTCATCAACGGATAGGCGCGGCGCGCAACCTCGATGAACGAATAGGCCGACACATCCATCGAGTGTTTGAAATTCGCCCGTGTGGTGTTCAGAAACCGGCCCGTCAGTTCGGACTTGTCCGAATAGGCAATGGCGTGAACCACGAAATCAATCGTCGGCCAGCGTTCGCCCAATTCCGCAAACGCTCGGTCCAGCGAGGCGTCATCGGTGACATCCGCATCGACCATGAAATCGCTGCCGAGGCTTTGGGCCAGCGGCTCTAGCCGCTTGCCGAATGCTTCGCCCTGATAGGTAAAGGCAAGCTCTGCGCCGGCCTCATGCATGGCTTTGGCAATCCCCCACGCAATCGAGCGGTCATTCGCCACGCCCATAACTAGGCCGCGTTTGCCCTTAAGAAGATCCGACATCACTTTCACCCATTATACTTGGACAGAACCATGGACCCGTTCGTGCCGCCAAAGCCGAAGCTGTTGGTCATGACACTGTCCAAACCTGCATTTTCAACAACTTGAGTTGCAATTTCACCGGGCAGGATGCCTTCGGCAAGAGTGTCGACATTGATCGACGGTGTAATGAAGTCGTGGTGCAACATCAGCAGGCAGAAAATAGCCTCGAGCGCGCCTGCCGCCCCCTGCGCGTGGCCCGTCATCGACTTGGTCGAGGAAATCGGAGGCACGTTGCCTTCACCAAAGATTCGCCGCACGGCTTCGACCTCGCCTACGTCTCCGACCGGGGTCGATGTTCCGTGGGCGTTGATATAGCCGACCTTCCGACCCTCGGGCAGGGTGCCCAAGGCCAGACGCATGGCGCGTTCACCGCCTTCGCCGGACGGGGCAACCATATCGTGACCGTCAGACGTTGCAGCATAGCCTGTGACCTCGGCATAAATCTTTGCGCCACGGGCCAGAGCGTGATCCAGATCTTCCAGCACGACGATACCGCCGCCGCCCGAGATCACGAAACCATCGCGATTCTGATCGAACGCGCGCGAGGCTTTCTCGGGCGTGTCGTTGTATTTCGACGACATCGCGCCCATCGCGTCGAACAGGCAGGAAAGGGTCCAGTCCAGCTCTTCGCCGCCGCCTGCGAACATGACGTCCTGCTTGCCCAGCATGATCTGTTCTGCCGCGTTCCCGATGCAATGCAAAGAGGTCGAACAGGCCGACGTGATCGAGTAGTTGATTCCCTTGATCTTGAACGCCGTCGCAAGGTTGGCTGAAATGGTCGAGCACATGCATTTGGGTACGGCGAACGGCCCGATCCGCTTGGTCGCGCCGTTTTTCAGCACTGTCTGATGCGCTGTCAGCATTGCGCTGGTCGATGGCCCGCCTGAGCCTGCGACAAGACCTGTACGCGGGTTAACGACCTGTTCTTCGGTCAGACCGGAATCGGCGATCGCCTGATTCATGGCGATATGGGCATAGGCCGCACCTGGGCCCATGAAGCGCAGCGTGCGCTTGTCGACGTGCTCGGACACGTCGATTTTGAGTGACCCGGCGATCTGGCTGCGAAAGCCGTGTTCAACCATCTGGTCATTGGCCTCGATGCCGGACTTGCCAGCTTTGAGAGAGGCCAGAACCTCTTGGGCATTGTTCCCGATGGAGGACACGACCCCCAAACCGGTGACAACTACTCGACGCATGTGCGTGCTCCTTATTTCGGCCCGGTCAGGCTTAGGCTTCAGACAATACGACTTTCATATCTTTGACGTCGTAGATCATTTCACCGTCCGCTTCGACGATTCCATCCGCCACGCCCATTGTCAGGCGACGAGTCTGGATCGCTTTCTTGAAGTCAATTTTATAGGTCAGCATCTTGCGGTCCGGGCGCACCATGCCGGTCAGTTTGACCTCGCCCACGCCCACGGCCATGCCGCGCCCCTGCCAGCCGCGCCAACCGAGGTTGAAGCCGGTCAGCTGCCACAGACCGTCTAGGCCCAGACATCCGGGCATGATCGGGTTTCCGGGGAAGTGGCAGTCAAAGAACCACAAATCCGGAGTGATATCGAATTCGGCCAGAACGTGGCCCTTGCCATGCGCGCCGCCATCGGCCGAGATGTCGGTGATCCGATCCATCATCAGCATCGGTGGTGCAGGCAACTGCGCGTTACCGGGGCCAAATAGTTCGCCACGGGCGCATTTCAGCAGATCGTCCTTATCAAAGCTGCTCGGGAATTGGGCCATTCTGCCGCCTCTCCTGCCAGGGGTCTGTTCGTTTAATCTGGCCTCGTCTAGCACCCGCACGCAAGGTCCTGCAAGAGCGGTGGCCCATATCATGTTGTGTTCAGACTATTCTTTGCGAATGAATTTCATTTGAAATTACCTGACCTGCGCACTTATATATACCTCAGCAACGAAATGGTATCGGATTCATGACACCTGAAAGCCAAAGCATCGCTACGAATTGGTTGGTTCACGCCGGATTGCGCCCGACGCGTCAGCGGGTGGCTTTGGCCGAATTGCTGGTGGGGGATGGCCGTCATCGGCATGTGACGGCGGAAAGCCTTTTTGAATCGGCCAAAAAGAACGGTGACGCCGTTTCCTTGGCGACGGTTTACAACACACTGCGCGCGTTCTGCGATGCAGGGGTTCTGCAGGAAATCACGGTGGACGGGTCGAAAAGCTATTTCGATACCAATACGCATGACCATCCTCACTTTTTCTGGGAGGATGAAGGTCGGCTGAGCGATGCGCCATCAGAAGAATTGGTGATTCATCGCCTGCCCGAGGCACCCGAAGGGGTTGAAATCGCGTCCGTTGACGTGGTGATCCGCCTTCGGAAGAAATAACCTTACGTTATTAGTTCAGTCAGCAAACGCTCGGCCTTTTCCGTGTGAGGGTCCATCGGCCCAGTGCCATGTCTTGCCAGTGCGACGGGTTCCGCCGCGATCTGATCGGATACGGGCAGGCTGACCAGCGGCATGCCGTCATAACTGGTCAGGGCGGGAATGTTTGCGTAGCTGAGGGCTATCCCTTCGTTGTTGGCCGCGAAGCTGCGTTGGATTTCAAGCGAGGCTGCTCGGTGCGCGATTGTTGGCCGTTGGCCGATCCTCTGAAGCAGGCCTAAGAAATGCTGCGCCGAAAGCCCCTCGTCCGATAGGATCAGGGGGAAGGCCGCCACATCTTGCAGTGACACTTTCGTGCGCCCCGACAAGGGGTGAACCGGTGACATCACAGCGTTTGGGGTGCGTGTGAACAAGGTCGTCGCAGTAAAAGAGGCGTCCAGCGTCAGCCCGTAGGTCAGCGCCAGATCGATCTGTCCGCTGACGAGTCCTGAAATCAGCCCCTCAAAATCATCCACCAGATAACTTACGGAAATTTCTGGCAGGCCGTTCCGCAGGTGGCGCAGAGCCTTTGCCAGCAAAAACGGGGCAAGATCACCGAAGCAACCCAAGCAAAGCCGTCCTTTTGCAGAATCAGTGCCACGTGCGTTCTCAAGTCGAGCGGCCCCGGCCAACAGTGCTTCGGCATCTTCAATAAAGCTGCGCCCCTGAGGGGTCAGGGCCATAGCTGCACCTCGTTTGCGGCTGAATAGCGGGTACCCCAACTGTTCCTCGACCCGAGTCAATGCGTTCGACAAGGCCGGTTGCGAAACGTTCAAGTGTTGGGCGGCTGCCGACAGGCTACCGTGTCTGCCGATGGCGCAGACATATTCGTATTGGCGTAGGGAAATATATAACATGAAGTTAAGTCTATCTTTGAAAGATATGATTTGAACAGAGGGGCGAGCCATGTGCAGATCAGCGCATCACCCTCACGGAGACCGCTATGTCACACCCTTTGGTTACGCAGGAAATGATCGACACCTATCAGCAGGACGGCGTTGTTCTGATCAAAGGGCTGTTTGCAGATTTTGTTGATACCCTACGCCAAGGCGTCGAAGCGAATATGGCCGATCCCGGCCCATATGCGTCTAACAACAAAAAGATGGGGGAAACCGGCCTTTTCTTTGACGACTATTGCAACTGGTCCCGGATCGAACAGTTTCAGGACGTGGTCCAAAACTCACCAGCGGCCGAGGTCGCGGCTGACTTGATGCAATCGCAATCCGTGCAAATGTTCCACGATCACGTTCTGGTCAAAGAGCCCGGTACGTCGATGGCAACACCGTGGCATCAGGACGGGCCGTATTACTTTGTCGATGGGCAGCAAACGATCAGCTTCTGGTCTCCGCTGGACCCGGTGTCTCGGGCGACGCTGCGATGCGTGGCAGGGTCGCATCGGTGGAAGAAAGAGGTTTTGCCGACCCGCTGGGTGTCTGAGGAAGGGTTTTTCCCGGATGAAGGTCAATACATCCCGGTCCCGGACCCGGATGCCGAAGGTATGAACGTCGTAGAATATGAGATGCAGCCCGGGGACGCGGTGGCTTTCAATTTTCGCACGCTGCATGGTGCGCGCGGAAATCAGTCGGACAGCCGCCGCCGTGCCTTCTCGCTGCGTCTGGTTGGCGATGACGCACGGTATGTCGAACGTCCCGGTCGAACCTCGCCTCCGTTTCCGGGGCATGACATGACGGAAGGTCAGCGGCTGAGAGAAGACTGGTTCCCCATGCTGCTTGAGCGGCCGGTTCAGGGTTGATCAGAACCACTGTCCAGTCTCCATCAGCCCCAAGTCCAGAAGTTGGCGGGACGACCACTGGAACGGGACAGAGTTCTGCCAGCGAAAACAGCGAATATCAAAGGTGGAGCCAGAGTTTTTCTTTAGCGCCTTGGCCGCGCGAAACGAACAAACAGCCGCAGTCAGGTTGTGGTGCCAAGGGCACGAGTAGGTATTGTATTCCGGTTCGTTGAACGTGTGGTCAGGCCGAAGTTCAAGCCCCTTTTGCGCGCGGAACAGTGCGATCCGGTCGATACGGCGCCGTTCGTAAGGGATGTGATCTTCAAACCTCCAACGCAGACCGCCAGACATATCAAGCTGACGCTCCAGTGGCTGGCCCTCGGCATCGTGGCGGGTGTGAGCATAGTATCCGGTGCTGTCCAGCAACGCGCGTTCTGGGCAAATGCCTTGAGGAGAGGCTGTCAGGTCTTCCGCATACAGGTCGACAACATGGCTCAGCATGGAGCTCCTGCGTTCCTCCGAGTGAAAGGCCAGCAATTCGCCGATCGTCCGCGTTTCACAGAACGGAAAAAACAGGTACTCGGCGTTGTAGCAGTAATACATCCAGACGCCGGGGGCTGCCTCGATTATCCTGTTAATTGTTTCAAATACTGCGGCGCGCGGCGCACAGGTCAGGGTGACGCGGTGGATGCGGTCCACAAGGTCCGGGTCCACTTTGAATTCCTGCGGCATGAAGGCGATCAAGGATTTGAAGCCCAAATTCAGGTGGTGGCGGATGGTGCCGTCAATCTCGGCGGTGTCTTCGGCGAAAATCAGCGCGACGGGTCCCTTTGCCAAGGCTGCCGTACCGGTTCGCAGGAAAGAGGAGAGAGTGTCGTACTGCATTGCCTGCCTGGTTTCGCATTGCTGGAATTTCCGGCCAAAATCGGGTAATCGCGCGGGCATTGCAAGCGGCGTTCGTTGGGTATAGATGACGCCGATCCCGCGAACGCAAAGGCCAGGCCCATGTCGGAACCTAAAAAGCTGTACATCAAGACCTATGGTTGTCAGATGAACGTCTACGACAGCGAGCGTATGGCCGAGACGATGGGCGGTCAGGGCTATGTCGAAACAAAGACACCTGAAGACGCGGATATGATTCTGCTGAATACCTGCCACATCCGGGAAAAAGCTGCGGAAAAGGTCTATTCAGAACTGGGGCGGTTCAAGGGTTTGAAGGCCGAAAAGCCGGACCTCAAGATCGGTGTGGCTGGCTGTGTGGCGCAGGCCGAGGGTGAGGAGATTATCCGCCGTCAGCCTTTGGTCGATCTGGTTGTCGGTCCGCAAAGCTATCACCGCCTGCCCGAGATGGAGGCCAAGACCCGCGAAGGCGTCAAAGCGCTGGACACCGATTTCCCCGAGGAAGACAAGTTCGAGAAACTCAAGAACCGCCCCAAGGCCAAGCGCGGCCCCACGGCGTTTCTGACCGTTCAGGAGGGCTGCGACAAGTTCTGCGCGTTCTGCGTGGTGCCTTACACTCGTGGGGCCGAGGTCAGTCGCCCTGCCGATCGCATCATTCGCGAGGCACAGGATCTGGTAGAGCGCGGCGTGCGCGAGATAACGCTGCTGGGCCAGAACGTGAACGCCTATCACGGGGCCGGACCGAATGGCGATATGACGCTGGCGGGTTTGATCTGGGAACTGAACAAAGTCGACGGGCTGGAGCGCATCCGCTTCACCACGTCGCATCCAAACGACATGGCCGATGATCTGATTGAGGCACATGGAACCTGTGACAAGCTGATGCCGTATTTGCACCTTCCGGTTCAGTCAGGTTCGGACCGTATCCTCAAACGGATGAACCGCAGCCATACGGCAGAAAGTTACCTGCGCCTGATCGAGCGTATCCGCGAAGCCCGGCCCGATATCATGATGTCCGGCGACTTCATCGTCGGCTTCCCAGAGGAGACGGACGAGGATTTTCAGGCCACGCTGGATTTGGTTGAGCAGGTCAAATACGGCTATGCGTATTCGTTCAAGTATTCCACGCGCCCCGGAACGCCTGCGGCCGAGCGGTCTCAGGTTGATCCTGAGGTGGCGGATGACCGCCTACAGCGCCTTCAGGCCATGATCACGCGGCACCAGCGCGAAATTCAGGATTCGATGGTGGGTCGTAAAGTCAGCGTTTTGTTTGAAAAGGCGGGTCGACTACCAGGCCAGATGGTCGGGAAATCCGAGTATCTTCATTCGGTTCACGTCTCGGATGCCGATGTTGAGGTCGGAGAGTTGCGGGACGTGCGTATCACCGATTCCGGTTCCAACTCGCTTGCGGGCGAGTTGCTTTGATCGGGTTTCACAAACGCCGTTGCGTCATAGTTGAATCGCGCTCCTAAATTTACCCTTGATTTATCACTTGGAACTATGTTCCGAGAAAAGTCATACTTATTAGGGGGCTACGGCTCTGGCGGCCCCAAATACTTTTTTTGTATCGCCCCACAGATCGGGCGTGGGGCTATGGAGTGTGCGAGTGAAAGTCCTGACGCAAGTATTCAAGTCGAACATAAAGCTGGTTCTTGTCTTCATGGGTTCCATGTTCGCATTTTCCAGCGCCACGGTCGCAGGCAATCTGGACGCGGGGGTTTCGGATCCTGCCATCGTCAGCCCCAAGCGATTTGGCAGCGATGTCAGCGCGTTTTATCTGGGGGTAACTGGCGGATTTGCGACCGGCGGAACCGACAGGTTCGGACTTACTACTCCGTCCGATACTTTTGCCATTGGTGAGCTGGACCTGAGCGGTTCGTATGGCGGCATTCGGGCCGGTTGGCGGGGCGTTCTGCCTGCCAAGCAGGGTCGGGATTATGTCTACGGTTTTGAGCTTGGGTTTGACCTTGGTTCTTTGGGGGACGATGTCGCCACACAGGTAAGCGGCGTCACTGTCACCGGAGGGTCAGAGATTTCGGATGCGTTTTCGATTCGGTTTCGCAATGGCCTGACGAATAAAAGTGGCACGGTGCTGTATTTCCTGTCGGTCGGGTATGTGAACGGCGACGTCAAAACCACCAACAGCTTGTCCGTGGGCACAACTCCCCAATTCTTTGAGAGCAACGACTCGCGTAATGGCTTTTCGGCAAGCATCGGTGCCGAACACAATCTGAACGAAAACTGGTCGATTACCGGAGAGTATGAGTATGTTCAGTTTGATGCAAAGGATGTCGTTTTTGAAAACGGGTTTTCGACGCGGTCCACGCCGCGGTATCGCGGATTGAGATTCGGATTGAATTACCGTTTCTAAGGTCGCTTCACAGCCTGTTTTGCCAAGTTTGAAATCCGATCTGGTTCAGCGGTCGATCGGCGGTTTTGCCAACAGTTGAGGAAAATTTGAAACTGTGGCTTGCACCCACCAAGAAATGTTGTCTACGCTCAGGATGAAACGCCAAGACAGGAGAACGGATTGGCCATCGGTGCCCTTACCCCACCGCAAAATGAAATGCCCCAGCGTGAGGCGTTTGTTGAATTTCCAGACAACCGGTTGCTGATTGATTTATGCGGCGAATATGACCGCAACCTGACCGATATTGAGCATAAATTATCGGTTCAGATCGTGCGCCGCGGAAACCAGTTGGTCGTGATGGGTGAGGAAGACGCCCAGAAACAGGCGATTGAGGTTCTTCAAGCCCTCTACACCCGTCTGGAGGGTGGTCGTGAGGTCGAAGCGGCCGACGTTGACCGTGAACTCCGCATGGGTGGTTCTGAAAAGGGCACCGGTAGTCGCGATGGTGACCAGCTTGAAATGTTCAAAGGTGGCACGGTTGAGATCAAGACGCGCAAAAAGCTGGTTGAACCGCGTACCGATGCGCAAAAAGCTTATGTGCAATCCTTGTTCAACAACGAGCTGGCCTTTGGAATCGGCCCGGCAGGGACAGGTAAAACCTATTTGGCCGTCGCCGTCGGCGTGTCGATGTTCATTGGCGGCCACGTTGATCGCATCATACTCAGCCGACCTGCGGTCGAGGCGGGTGAGAAACTGGGCTACCTGCCCGGCGACATGAAAGACAAGGTCGATCCCTACATGCAGCCGCTTTACGATGCGCTGAACGACTTTCTTCCCGGCAAGCAACTGGCCAAGTTGATCGAAGAAAAGCGAATCGAAATTGCGCCTCTTGCCTTTATGCGCGGCCGAACGCTGGCGAATGCTTTTGTTGTTCTGGACGAGGCGCAGAATGCCACGACCATGCAGATGAAAATGTTCCTGACCCGACTGGGTGAAGGCAGCCGGATGGTGATCACGGGGGACCGCTCGCAGGTCGATTTGCCGCGCGGGGTCCAGTCTGGTCTGGCCGATGCCGAGCGTTTGCTGAAGACGATCCCTAACATCAGCTTCAACTATTTCACCTCGAAGGACGTTGTGCGGCACCCGCTTGTCGCTGCGATCATCGAAGCGTATGAGGCGGACTCGGGCCGTGAAACCGGATAGTTTCTGAGGCCCGGCCTCGGGGACTTTGGAAGTGACAGAATGAATCTTGAACTATCGGTTGAAGATGCCCGATGGCAGGGGCTGGAACCCTTGGCCATGCGCGTAATCAAGGCGGTGCTGGACCATTTCAAGCTGGATGCTGAGCTGTGCGAGGTCAGTGTGCTGGCCTGTGGCGACGCCCGCATCGCTGAGTTGAACGCTGAATTTCGCGAAAAACCGACGCCGACCAATGTTCTAAGCTGGCCAGCCGATGATCTGGCCGCTGAGATCGCCGGGCAGGAACCGGCTTTGCCAAGCCCGGATTTCACTGGCGAAATAGCGCTGGGGGACATCGCGATATCCTATGATACCTGCGCACGTGAAGCTGCCGAAGCGGGTAAAAATATGGACGATCACGTGACACATTTGCTGGTTCACGGAACATTGCATTTGCTGGGATACGATCACATTCGTGACCCCGACGCCACTTTGATGGAGGGTGTCGAGGTCGAGATACTTGGCAAACTGGGTATTGATAACCCATATATAGATTAATACGGGCCAATTTGGGCCGATCATTTGGAATGGGAAAATGGGCGATACAGACGGCAGTTCTATGGCGGCGCAGGGCGCGCAACCAAAGGACGGCGATAATGACATAAGAGAGAAAACGGGTTTCTTTTCTCGAATAGTGGATGCGTTCTCGACACAGAACGTCGAAGAGGCTGCTGCGGCCAATGGGCACGAAACCGACAAGAGCCAACCGCGTGGCATGATCAACCTGCGGCGCATGCGCGTCGAAGACGTGGCCATCCCTACCGCCGAGATCATTTCGGTATCCTCGACCATAACCAAAGACGAACTGGCGCAGGTTTTTCGCGAAAGCGGGCTGTCGCGCATTCCGGTTTATGAGGGCACGCTGGATACCCCGCTTGGGTTCGTGCACCTCAAGGATTTTGCGTTGACACACGGGTTCAACGGAACGTCCTCTGACTTTGATCTGGTGTCGATGCTACGAACCTTGTTGTTCGTGCCCCCGTCTATGCCCATTGGCGTTTTGCTAACCAAGATGCAGACAGAACGGCGTCACATGGCGCTGGTGATCGACGAATATGGCGGCGTTGACGGATTGCTGACGATCGAGGACCTGATCGAACAGGTGGTCGGTGAGATCGCTGATGAGCATGACGCCGACGAAAGCCAGCTTTGGGTTCAGGAAAAGCCCGGTTGTTATGTGGTTCAGGCCCGCGTCCCGCTTGAAGAATTTGAAGCCGAGATCGGGCGCTCGCTGACCAGTCACGAGGATGTGGACGAAGAAGATATCGACACGTTGGGCGGGCTGGTCTTTATGCTGTCCGGCCGTGTTCCCGCGCGTGGAGAAGTCGTCTTGCACCCCGAAGGACCCGAGTTCGAGGTTATTGATGCCGATCCGCGTAGGATCAAACGCCTGCGTGTTATGTTGCCGGACCTCGTTGCATGAACCCTGCAAAGGGTTTGCCCAATTTGTTGAGATTGTCATCAGCGGCTGTGTTGGGCGCGATCGCGACGTTTGGGCTTGCTCCTTACGGGGTTTGGATCGCGCCCATCGCTGCGTTGCTTGCTCTGGGCCCACTGTTTTTGGCAACGGAAACACGGGCGCGGGCGGCTTGGCTGGGTTGGGCTTTTGCGACCGGATACTTCGCCCATGCCCTAAGCTGGATCACTGAGCCATTCTTCGTAGACGCCGAACGACACGGCTGGATGGCCCCGTTTGCGCTTGTATTCATGGCGGGAGGGCTAGCGCTGTTTTGGGCGCTGGCCTTTTGGCTGACGCGCCGCCCGAGGCAGGGCGCAATTGGTCAGACCATCTTTTTGGCCATTGCGATATCTCTTGCGGAATTCGCCCGTGGCTATGTTCTGACGGGATTTCCCTGGGCTGGGTTGGCACAGGTTTGGGTCGATACGCCGTTTGCCCAGGTATTGTCACTTGTCGGACCTTACGGGCTGGGGGTGCTGACGCTGTTGGCGTCACTTCCTATGGGGGCTGCGTTGGCGCAACGGGGGTCATTTGCGGTGCCTGTGTGCCTAACCGCAGGATCGGTCGGCCTCGCCCTCGGCTACGCTGCGCTTCGGCCAGAAGTCATCGAAATGGATCACGTTGTGCGCCTTGTGCAGCCGAATGCGCCGCAGCACCAGAAATGGGACCCGGACTACGCGCCTCTGTTTTTCGCGCGTCAGATCGAATTCACGGCCGCGCAGCCGAGACCAGACCTGATTGTCTGGCCCGAGACCTCAGTGCCTGCATGGTTGGGCAGTGCGCAGCCCTATCTGGATATTGTCGCGGATGCGGCACAGGGAACTCCGGTGTTTCTGGGAATTCAGCGGGGCGATGGTCCGCGTATCTACAACTCGATGATTTACCTGAATGAGGATGGCCAGCAGCAAGGGCTGTACGACAAGCATCATCTGGCCCCGTTCGGAGAATACGTGCCCCTTGGTAATCTCATGGCGCGGTTCGGCATTTATGGAATGGCGGCGACCACTGGAAACGGGTTCAGCGCCGGGCCGGGGGCTGCGCTTATGGATGCAGGAGCACTGGGCAAAGCCTTGCCCTTGATCTGCTACGAAGCTGTCTTCACACAGGATGTGCTGTCCGCTCCGGGTAGGGCTGATTTTCTGCTACAGATAACCAACGATGCCTGGTTTGGAACGCGGTCCGGTCCCTATCAACACCTCGCGCAAGCGCAGATGCGCGCCGTTGAGCAGGGTCTGCCCATGATGCGGTCGGCAAATACAGGTGTGTCGGCGATGATTGACCCTTTGGGACGTGTCACCAAATCGATTCCGCTGGGAGAGGCGGGGTTCATTGATGCGAAGCTGCCCAGCCCTCAGGCACCCACCGTTTATTCAAGGATGGGTGACGTTCCGGTATTCTTGCTACTGGTTGTTTCTTTCGCGCTGCTTTGGCGCAACGCCCGCTATCGCAACGTTTAAATACCGATTGACCCTGTCTTTTTGCGGGCGTATCCCCTTGGGTGCCCGTCACAACGGCTTCCTGGCGTGATGGGGAAATCTTAATGGAGCACATTCATGTCCCGACAGAACTACACTTTCACTTCGGAATCCGTATCCGAAGGGCACCCGGATAAGGTCTGCGACCGGATTTCGGATGCCGTCCTAGACGCCTTTCTGAACGAAGAACCCGAAGCGCGCGTCGCGTGCGAGACGTTTGCCACGACCGACCGCGTCGTCATCGGTGGCGAAGTAGGTCTGTCTGATCAGGACAAGCTGCATGACTATATGGGCCGCATCGACGAGATTGCGCGCGCCTGCATCAAGGATATCGGGTACGAGCAGGACAAGTTCCACCACGATACCGTCGAAGTGACGAACCTGCTGCACGAACAATCCGCCCATATCGCGCAGGGCGTTGACGCCTCGGACAACAAGGACGAAGGTGCCGGTGATCAGGGTATCATGTTCGGCTACGCCACGACTGAGACGCCCGCGTTGATGCCCGCCCCGATCCAGTATTCCCACGCGATCCTGCGCCGTCTGGCCGAGGTGCGTAAGAACGGCTCGGAACCCGCGCTGGGCCCGGACGCGAAATCGCAACTGTCCGTGGTGTACCGCGATGGCAAGCCTGTGGGCGTAAGCTCGATCGTCTTGTCCACGCAACATCTGGATGAGTCCCTGAGCTCGGACGATATCCGCGCGATTGTTGAGCCCTACATTACCGAAACCCTGCCCGAAGGCTGGCTGTCGGCCGAGACAGAATGGCACGTAAACCCAACCGGCAAGTTCGTGATCGGCGGGCCTGACGGTGACGCGGGTTTGACGGGCCGTAAGATTATCGTGGATACCTACGGCGGTGCCGCGCCCCATGGTGGCGGTGCGTTTTCGGGCAAAGACCCAACCAAAGTCGACCGCTCAGCCGCCTACGCCGCGCGGTATCTGGCCAAGAACGTGGTGGCCGTTGGCATGGCGGACCGCTGCACCATCCAGTTGAGCTATGCGATTGGTGTCTCCAAGCCTCTGTCGATCTACGCCGATACCCACGGCACCGGCCAGATCGCGGATGCCGAGATCGAGAAGGCCGTCGGGCAGGTCATGGACCTCACCCCGCGCGGCATTCGCCAGCATCTGCAGTTGAACAAGCCGATCTACCAGCGCACGGCGGCTTACGGACACTTTGGCCGCGAGCCCGATGCCGATGGCGGTTTCAGCTGGGAACGCACCGATCTGGCGGACGCCCTGAAGTCGGCTGTGTGACCATAATCCAAAGGTGCGCCCTGACGGGCGCGCTCTTCTTCTGTTTGAAAATACTTCGGGGGTGTGGGGGCTGGCCCCCACTCCTGCCTCTTGCAACACCATGCTTCGCGCAGTATGGGCTCCGCCCATGAGCACCGAGACACCCCAACGCCCCCGCAGGAACTTTTATGGCCGTTTCAAGGGCAAGACCCTGAAGCCCAGTCAAAAGACGTATCTGAGTGAAGACCTCGATGCGTTGTCCCCCGGTGCGGTCGATTGGGAAAGCAACCCCGAACGCCACCCGTTGGACCTGCAGGCGCTGTTTGGCGGGCGGGATGTCTGGCTTGAAGTTGGATTTGGCGGGGGCGAACATCTGGTGCATCAGGCCGCGAACAACCCGGATATCGGGATTATCGGGGCAGAACCTTACATAAACGGCGTTGCGATGCTGTTGGGCAAGATTCGCAAGGCTGGCGTGGAAAACCTTGCCGTTCATCCAGGCGATGCCCGTGATCTGTTCGATGTGCTGCCCGAGGCCAGTATCTCGCGCGCGTTCCTGCTGTACCCCGACCCGTGGCCTAAAACACGGCACCACCGTCGTCGCTTTGTGACTCAGGAACACCTTGAACCGTTGGCGCGTGTGCTGAAGCCGGGTTCAATCTTCCGTGTGGCAACGGATATTCCTGACTATGTTCGTCAAACGCTCGAAGAGGTTCCGCGCGCGGGGTTTGAGTGGCTGGCAGAGCGTCCAACAGATTGGCGCGAACCTTGGGGTGACTGGATCTCGACACGCTATGAACAGAAAGCATTGCGTGAAGGCCGGACGCCACACTATCTGACCTTCCGACGCAAAGACTGATTGCGGCTGGACCAACTGGCCCCAATTCGCTAATCGGCTTGGGCACTGATAGCGAAAACAGGAGCCCCCATGTCCGGACACGGCACGCCCATCCCGATGACCTCGCATCCCTGCGGTCCGCTGACCGGCACGGCAGAGGTGCCCGGCGACAAGTCGATCTCGCACCGGTCGCTGATCCTTGGCGCTATGGCCGTGGGAGAGACGAAGATTTCGGGCCTTCTGGAAGGCGAGGACGTTTTGGACACCGCCAAGGCCATGCGCGCTTTTGGTGCTGAGGTTACGGATCACGGCAACGGCGAATGGACTGTACATGGCGTAGGCGTCGGTGGCTTTGCCGAACCCGATCAGGTTATTGATTGCGGTAACTCGGGCACCGGGGTGCGTCTGATCATGGGCGCGATGGCAACCTGCCCGATCTCGGCGACATTTACCGGCGACGCAAGCCTGAACAAACGACCAATGGCACGAGTGACGGACCCGCTGGCGCTGTTTGGCGCGCAAGCGGTTGGTCGGTCTGGTGGTCGTCTGCCGATGACGATTGTAGGTGCGGCTGAACCCGTGCCCGTGCGGTATGAGGTGCCCGTTCCGTCTGCGCAGGTGAAATCCGCCGTTCTGTTGGCCGGTCTGAATGCACCCGGCAAAACTGTTGTGATCGAGAAAGAAGCCACGCGCGACCATTCTGAACGGATGCTGGCCGGGTTCGGGGCTGAGATCGCCGTTGAGGATACGGATGAGGGGCGGGTGATCACTCTGACCGGTCGGCCCGAGCTGAAACCGCAGGTGATTGCTGTGCCGCGCGACCCGTCTAGCGCGGCCTTTCCGGTCTGCGCGGCCCTGATCACGCCGGGATCGGATGTGCTGGTGCCCGGCATCGGCCTGAACCCGACCCGCGCGGGGCTGTTTACTACGCTGCGCGAGATGGGCGCGGACCTGACATATGAAAACGAACGCAAAGAGGGCGGCGAGCCGGTTGCTGACCTGCGCGCGAAATACTCGCCCGACATGAAGGGCATCAACGTGCCGCCAGAACGGGCGGCCTCGATGATCGACGAATATCCGGTGCTGTCCGTGGTCGCAGCCAACGCCGCCGGCACCACGATGATGGGCGGCGTGAAAGAGCTGCGCGTTAAGGAAAGCGACCGGATTGATGCAATGGCCCGTGGTCTGCGCGCAAACGGCGTGACGGTGGACGAGGGCGAGGATTGGTGGTCGGTCGACGGGCTGGGCATCGGCAACGTCCCCGGCGGTGGCACCTGCGAGAGCTTTTTGGATCACCGGATTGCAATGTCTTTCATGGTGATGGGAATGGGCGCGAAAACTCCGGTATCTGTCGACGACGGTAGCCCGATCGCAACCTCCTTCCCAATTTTTGAGCCATTGATGGCTGCGTTGGGCGCCAAGGTCGCACGTACATGAGGTTCATAGTCGCGATCGACGGCCCTGCTGCTGCGGGAAAGGGTACGATCTCGAAAGGGGTCTCTGCCCATTTCGGTTTCGCGCATCTGGATACAGGGCTTTTGTACCGAGCCGTCGGTCGTCGGACTTTGGAAGGGGCAGAGCCGGTGGCCGCTGCATTGGCTTTGACGCCCGAAGAACTGCAGCAGGGTGATTTACGCACGGCTGAGATCGCCCACGCCGCCTCCAAGGTTGCAGTTATTCCCGAGGTGCGTGCCGCCCTTGTGGACTTTCAGCGCAACTTTGCGCGGCGTACTGGCGGAGCGGTTTTGGACGGGCGCGACATTGGGACGGTCATTTGCCCTGATGCCGATGTGAAGTTGTTTGTAACCGCCAGCCCCGAAGTTCGGGCCGAGCGCCGCTTTCTGGAGCTACGCGACAAAGGCTCGGATGTCTCGCCTGAGCAGGTACTGGCCGATGTCCGCGAACGGGATGCGCGGGATGCCGAACGCAGCACCGCGCCCATGAAACCAGCAGACGACGCAGTGTTGCTGGATACCTCGGATCTAAGTATCGAAGACGCTCTGGCTCAGGCGGTTGAACACATCCAAAAGAAGCTGCCTTAGGCCCGATAAATCCGCAATCCCCCTGCGATTTCGCGCATGGGTTGTGGAGTGTGTTGCACTTCGGCTCATGGTCCGGTTGGTCTGAAAACCACCAGGGCATAGGGTCTAGCTAGGTGTCGCAATGCTGGTATAGTCCCCTGCAATATTGAGGGGGAGAGCTTCATGAACAATCGTTTGCGAAAAATCACTATCGTGGGCGGCGGTACCGCTGGTTGGATGACCGCGCTGATCCTTGAGATGGTGTTTTCGCGCACTTCTGCGCCAAAGGATCGGCCGCATATCTGCCTGATCGAAAGCCCGAATATCTCGACGGTGGGTGTCGGAGAGGCGACCGTGCCGCGTATGCCGGTTACACTTCGTCAAGCAGGCATTTCCGAGCGGGATTTTTTCCGTGAAACCAACGCGTCTTTCAAGCTTGGTGTGAAATTCTGCAACTGGAACAAGGATGCCAAGGGCAAACGCATTGACTATGTGAACCCCTTTGCGCACGGCCAGATGCTCGAAGGGTTGGAGGCCGCCGAGTATTTTCTGCGTTTTGGCAACGGGGACCGGGATTTCACGCAATCGATTTCGCCGCATGACGATCTGGGCCGCCTGTGTAAAGGCGCGCGGCCGTTGGGGGCTCCGGAGTTTGAACAGCGGTTCGGCTATGCGTATCATCTGGACGCGGTGAAATTTGCCGGGATGCTGACCAAGGTCTGCACAAAGCGCGGTGTAGAGCATATTCAGGATGAAGTTCAGTCGGTCGAGCTGGATGAGCAGGGCAACGTCAGCCATCTGATGCTCGAGCGTAAAGGCCGTCATGACATTGAGATGGTCGTGGACTGCACCGGATTCCGTGGGTTGATCATCAATCAGGCTCTAGGTGAGCCGTTCATGGATTATTCGGACTACCTGCCCAACGACCGCGCCATGGCGCTGCAGGTCGAGCATCCGAACCCGGAAAAGATCGAAAGCCTGACACGGTCCACCGCTCTGGGCGCGGGTTGGACATGGCGGGTGCCGCTTTTCAACCGTGTGGGCACTGGTTATGTCTATTCCTCGGCGCATCGGACGGATGATCAGGCGGCGGACGAATACCTGGAATGGCTGGGTGATAGCGGCAAAGGTTTGACGCCGCGCGTTATCCCGATGCGCGTCGGGCGTGTTCGTAACGCTTGGGTCAAGAACTGCGTCGCGATCGGTCTGTCGGGCGGGTTTATCGAACCCTTGGAGAGTACAGCGATTCACATGATAGACCACGCTGTGCGCTGGTTTGCCGAGCATTTGCCCACCCGCGACGTCGAGCCCGCGCTGCGAGCCAGATACAATCGGCAGATGGATAAGCTATACAGCGAGGTTCTGGATTTCATCTGTCTGCATTATCGATTGGGTAACCGCACAGATGACCAGTATTGGATCGACGCGCGGACTGAGATGAAGATTCCGGATCGGCTGGCCGAGAACCTAGAGTTGTGGCAGCATCGTCTGCCCATGCAGCATGATGTCGAGTTTGCCACGCTCTTTGATCACCGCGTTTATCAGACGGTTCTGTTGGGTAAACAGGTTTACGATACAGGCTATGGCACTGGAATTCGTGATCGGGTGCGGCCTTTGAAAAAGCCGATTTGGTTCCAGTGGTGGAAGGGCGCGAAAGTGGACCTTGCCCAGATACTCAAATCAATGCCGGATCACAAAACGCTCCTGCGCGACATACGTGGAGAGCTGGAGAAGCCGGCCTTTGGAAAGGCGGCGGCCAAACCCACTGTGCCGCTGCCCGGAGCGGCACCTGCACCCGCGGCTATTCAGAACATGCCAAACTTTGCGGAAATCCAGAGTGGCTCCAAGGATCTGCAGCTATTCTAGAAATTTGCCGCGTTCGGCGCGGCAAGCATTTCTATGCAGGCCAGTGGAGTAGGTAAACAGTTTGGCGGCGCTGGTAAGCAAGTCGGACCCAATGAAGCGGTAATACGCCTTTATTGTCAGGCTTTGTGCTTGCACATTGTTGGAAATCAGCCTATACGCGCGCTGTCTGAACAAGGGCGGTCAACGTCCGGATGACGTATCTGAGCAGGGCCGGGTTACCTCGGCCCTTTGTGTTTGTGTAGTCAGATGCGCCCCGGATCACGCCTGAAGGCACCATGAAACAAGACCGGCGGAGACAACCGCTCGGCCAGCAAAAACGTTATGTAAAGGAAAACAACGCCACATGGCTAACGCATCCATGGAGGAATTCGAAGCCCTCCTGAACGAAAGCTTCGAAATGGACACACCCGAAGAGGGTTCTGTTGTCAAAGGCAAGGTTCTGGCAATCGAAGCCGGCCAAGCCATCATCGACGTAGGCTACAAAATGGAAGGCCGCGTTGATCTGAAAGAATTCGCAAATCCCGGCGAAGCCCCTGAAATCGCTGTTGGCGACGAGGTCGAAGTCTACCTGCGCGCCGCAGAAAACGCCCGTGGCGAAGCCGTCATCTCGCGCGAGATGGCCCGCCGCGAAGAGGCATGGGACCGTCTGGAAAAAGCATATGCCGACGACCAGCGCGTCGAAGGTGCAATCTTTGGTCGCGTCAAAGGTGGCTTCACCGTTGATCTGGGTGGCGCAGTTGCGTTCCTGCCCGGTTCGCAGGTTGACGTTCGCCCCGTGCGCGACGCTGGCCCGCTGATGGGTCTGAAGCAGCCGTTCCAGATTCTGAAAATGGACCGTCGTCGTGGCAACATCGTTGTGTCGCGTCGCGCCATCCTGGAAGAATCGCGTGCCGAACAGCGTGCCGAAGTCATCGGCAACCTGTCCGAAGGTCAGACCGTCGAGGGTGTCGTCAAGAACATCACCGAATACGGTGCATTCGTTGACCTGGGCGGCGTTGACGGCCTGCTGCACGTCACCGACATGGCATGGCGTCGTGTGAACCACCCGTCCGAGATCCTGACGATCGGCGAAACCATCAAGGTTCAGGTCATCAAGATCAACAAAGAAACTCACCGCATCAGCCTGGGCATGAAGCAGCTGCAGGAAGATCCGTGGGATCTGGTTGCTGCCAAGTACCCGCTGGGCTCGGTACATCAGGGTCGCGTCACCAACATCACCGACTACGGCGCGTTCGTCGAGCTGGAAGCCGGTGTCGAAGGTCTGGTGCACGTCTCCGAGATGTCCTGGACCAAGAAAAACGTCCACCCCGGCAAGATCGTTTCGACCAGCCAGGAAGTCGACGTCATGGTTCTGGAAATCGACGGCGCCAAGCGTCGCGTGTCTCTGGGCCTGAAGCAGACTCAGCGCAACCCGTGGGAAGTGTTTGCAGAAACACACCCCGAGGGCACCGAGGTCGAAGGCGAAGTCAAGAACATCACCGAATTCGGTCTGTTCATTGGTCTCGAAGGCGACATCGACGGCATGGTCCACCTGTCGGACCTGTCCTGGGACGAGCGTGGCGAGGATGCGATCCAGAACTACCGCAAAGGCGACATGGTTTCGGCCGTTGTCTCGGAAGTGGACGTCGAGAAAGAGCGTATCTCGCTGTCGATCAAAGCCCTGGGCGGTGACAAGTTCGCCGAAGCCGTGGGCGGCGTGAAGCGTGGTTCGGTCATCACTGTCGAGGTCACCGCGATCGAAGATGGCGGTATCGAGGTGGAATACGAAGGCATGAAATCCTTCATCCGCCGTTCGGACCTGTCGCGTGACCGCGCCGAGCAGCGTCCTGAGCGCTTCAACACCGGCGACAAGGTCGACGTCCGCGTCACCAATGTCGACAGCAAGACCCGTCGTCTGGGCCTGTCGATCAAGGCACGCGAGATCGCCGAAGAGAAAGAGGCCGTGGAACAGTACGGTTCATCCGACTCGGGCGCATCGCTGGGCGATATCCTTGGTGCAGCGCTGAAGTCGGGCGACTAATCCCTGACCTCACTGCAGTACGAATTTACGGCCCCGTGCGAACGCGCGGGGCCGTTTTTGTTGCGAATCAATGTGTTCTGAATCGTAGGTCTTATTCACCCGCTGTTCATTCTTTGTAGGGCATTTACGGCGAACAGGTGAAAAATCGCGTGTGTTTGAGGTAAAATGCTGGCTTTGCGTACAGAGTCAACGTTCCCCCGAACTGAGTTTTTTTCTATACTGTTCAGAATAATAGACATGTTTATCAGGTCGCCTGGGAGGGTAACGCACATGATCCGTTCAGAACTTATTCAGAAAATCGCCGACGAGAACCCGCACCTTTATCAGCGTGATGTTGAGCGTATCGTGAATACCGTGTTTGAAGAAGTTACGGATGCAATGGCACGAGGCGACCGTGTCGAGCTGCGCGGTTTTGGCGCGTTCTCGGTAAAACAGCGTGATGCCCGAGTGGGCCGTAACCCCAGAACCGGCGAGACCGTGCAGGTCGAGGAAAAATGTGTTCCATTTTTCAAGACAGGTAAGTTGCTTAGGGATCGTTTGAACGGTAAAGCCTAAGCCATGATGCGCTACCTTCGATATGCTTTTCTTGCGATCCTCGGGATCGTTTTGGTTTCGGTTTCTCTTGCCAATCGCGAAGCCGTGGAATTGACGCTTATGCCGCAGGCATTCGCCGATCTGGTTGGCTTTAACTTCAGCATTGCTCTGCCGTTGTTTATTGTGGTGTTGGGCGGTGTGGTTGCCGGTTTGGTGATTGGTTTTCTTTGGGAGTGGCTGCGCGAGCACAAGCACCGCCGTGACGCGACCGTCAAGACAAGCGAAGTTCGCAAGCTTGAGCGCGAAGTAAAGAAACTCAAGAAAAAGCAGAACGAAGGTAAAGACGAAGTTCTGGCTTTGCTGGATGAGGCCAGCTAAGGCGCGATGCCCGACGTTTCGGTTAAAATCTGCGGCCTGACAGCTCCTGATCACGTGCGTGCCGCTGCGGACGCTGGGGCGCGGTATCTTGGGTTCAATTTTTTTCCGAAATCTCCGCGATATGTCTCTCCGAAACAGGCGGCAGAATTGACCGCGCTTGTGCCTGTTGGCGTGGCTAAGGTTGCCTTGGTGGTGAACGCGTCGGATGAGGAACTAGACAGTATCACCGAGGCTGCCCCATTCGATATGTTGCAGTTGCACGGGTCCGAAAGCGTTGATCGTGTGCGTGAAATCAAAGCGCGTTATGGTCTACCTGTGATCAAGGTGATCGGGGTGGCGGACGCCGAAGATTTGACCGCAATCGACGAATTTAGTGAGGTTGCCGATCAGCTTTTGATCGACGCCAAACCGCCCAAGAATGCGGTCTTGCCCGGCGGGAATGGGCTGGCCTTTGACTGGCGACTGTTGGCTGGGCGCAAGTATTGGCGCAAACCGTGGATGTTGGCAGGTGGCCTGAACCCGAACAACGTGGCCGAAGCGATCCGCATGACGGGTGCGCGTCAGGTCGATGTGGCCTCTGGCGTGGAAAGCGCACCCGGCGTCAAGGACCCTGCTTTGATCAGTGCGTTCATCAAGGCCGCTCAATAGCACCACTCTGCGCGCCGCTCGGTACGTTTTGGCATGGCAAATCCCGCCGCTCTCTCCTATGAACAACGGGTACGACGATGGAGACCCCCATGGCCAACGATCTTTTCAATTCCTTCATGTCCGGACCCGATGAACAGGGTCGTTTCGGCATCTTCGGTGGACGGTTTGTCAGCGAAACCTTGATGCCTCTGATCCTGTCTCTGGAGGAGGAGTATGAAAAGGCCAAGGACGATCCGACCTTCTGGGCCGAGATGGACGATCTGTGGGAAAACTATGTGGGCCGCCCTTCGCCGCTGTATTATGCAGAGCGTCTGACCGAGCATCTGGGTGGTGCGAAAATCTATCTGAAACGTGATGAGCTGAACCACACTGGCGCACACAAGATCAACAACGTGCTGGGCCAGATCATTCTGGCGCGTCGCATGGGCAAGACCCGGATCATCGCTGAGACCGGGGCAGGGCAGCACGGTGTGGCCACCGCCACTGTCTGCGCCAAGTTCGGACTGAAATGCGTGGTTTATATGGGTGCCCACGACGTGCAGCGTCAGGCCCCGAACGTGTTCCGTATGCGCCTGCTCGGGGCCGAGGTGATTCCTGTAACCTCGGGCCGCGGCACCCTGAAAGACGCGATGAACGACGCGCTGCGCGACTGGGTGACCAATGTGCGCGACACGTTCTACTGCATCGGCACCGTGGCCGGCCCGCACCCCTATCCGGCGATGGTGCGTGATTTCCAGTCGATCATCGGCAAGGAAGCGAAAGAGCAGATGCTGAAGGCCGAAGGCCGTCTGCCCGACACGATCATCGCGGCTATCGGCGGCGGCTCGAACGCGATGGGTTTGTTCTACCCATTCCTCGACGACAAATCCGTCAACATCATTGGTGTTGAGGCCGGCGGCAAAGGCGTGAATGAAAAGATGGAGCATTGCGCGTCGCTGACCGGCGGTCGCCCTGGCGTGCTGCATGGCAACCGCACCTATCTGCTGCAGGATGATGACGGGCAGATTTTGGAAGGTTATTCGATCTCGGCCGGTCTGGACTATCCCGGCATCGGCCCCGAACATTCGTGGCTGCACGACATCGGTCGCGCCAATTATGTCTCGATCACCGATAAAGAGGCGTTGGACGCATTCCAACTGTGCTGCGCGACCGAAGGCATCATCCCGGCGCTCGAACCCAGCCATGCGCTGGCCCATGTGATGAAGATCGCGCCGGAACTGCCCAAAGATCACCTGATCTGCATGAACATGTGCGGACGTGGCGACAAGGACGTGCAGACCGTGGCGAAATATCTGAACTTCGACATGTCTGATACCGAAGGGCGCAGCGCCGACTGACCTTTTGTTCGGACTTAGATGAAGAACGGCGCGCCATCTGGCAGCGCCGTTTTTTTGCGTCTGGAATTCGTGAAAATGGTCAGACAGATCAGGGGCTTACCCCTTATTCCGGCGCCGCGTGTTCCTGTAAGACGCGCAGTGGCACCACGTCCAAGGCCCGTTGATGCGTTGCTTCAAGATGCACCAACGGCGCGCAGCCTTCGTCATGCGCCTGAAGAAACCGTCCGGCGCACAGGCACCAGCTGTCTCCCGGCTTTAGGCCGGCGAAATTGAATTCGGGGCGCGGCGTGCTGAGGTCATTTCCTACATATTTAGAATACGCCATGAACTCGGCTGTCATGACCGCACAAACGGTGTGGCTGCCCTGATCTTCGGGGCAAGTGTTGCATGCCCCGTCTCTGAAAAAACCCGTCAGCGGATCGCGAGAGCAGGGGGCCAGAACACCCCCCAACACATTTATGCTGTCCTGCTTCTGCATGACGCCATCTTACAGGCTTTGGGCGATTTTGCGGAACATTTCGATATTCTGCTCATTCACGCCCGGATCGCGGAACTTGCGATCCGCCCCGGTAGACACAATCAGAACACCGCGCGGCTGGTCAAAGTAAATATACTGGCCATAGACACCCCGCGCCAGAAACTCACCTTCGTGCGCGCCAACCGGTATCCACCACTGATAGCCATATCCAGTTTCCCCAGCCGCTGTCGGCGCGGTGGGGAGGACGGATTCTGCAATCCACTCGGCCGGGATCAATTGCTCTCCTTGATGCTCTCCATTTTGCAGGATCACTTGTCCAAATCGGGCAAAATCGCGGGTGGTGAAGTTCAGACCGCCCAGTACAAAAGCAACTCCGGCCCCGTCAGTCACATAGTAGCCGTTCTGCTCCAACCCCAGCGGGTGCACGATCCGTTCCGTCAGCAATTCGGCCACGCTGCGGCCGGTTGCGCCGCGGATCACCATGCCGATGACATGCGTATCAATCGAAACGTATTGCCATGTCTCCCCAGGAGCGGCGAAGCTGTCCTGTAGCGAGGCCGCGAAATCGTCCAGTTCACCACCCAGCGCGACAACCCGGCCCATACGATTGATGTCCGAATTGTAGTCAAGATAATCTTCGTCGAACGTCACGCCGCTGGCCATATTCAGGACATTACGGATCGTAGCGCCGTCATAAGCCGACCCCTCAAGTTCGGGCGCATATTTGACGACCGGTTCGTCCAGAGACGCTATGGCGCCTTCGTTCAAGAGAATGCCAAAAAGCGAAGACAGGTAGCTCTTGGCAACTGACCACGAGATACGTCGATCTTCCGGTGTGGTGTCCAGGTAGTATTCCTCGAACCTGATCTGACCGTCCTGCATCACAAGCAAGGAGGTCACGGCGCGTTCTTCAAGCCAAAGATCAGTCCCCTCGGGCAGATCAAAACCGGCCCCGTAGGGCAGTTCCCATGTGGGCGCGTCGCCGCGCGGCAGGTTCACCGTCAGAAAGGCGTCTTCCATATGCGAGAAGTTGTGAACAATCTTGTCCTCGGCAAACAAGGAGTTTACGGCCAATAGCCGCTGAATTTCTTCGCGCTTCCAAAAGCCTACAACAACCCCGGCTAGCACCAGCATCAGCACGATGCGCAGCGCCCACTTCAAAAAAGTTCTCATCCGTTTCCTCCCGTAGTCGCTAGGTATTGGAGCGCGGTTGCAACCGATCTGCAATTGATACGTTGCGGCAACGCGGGCGGTTCTATTTGAACTTGTCCAGCAGCTTTTGCATGGCCGAGCGATCGTCCGTTTCCGGCAAGGGGGGGGCTTCGGCAGCAGGTTTCCGAGGCACCTGCGGAGTTTTGGATGATCGCGGAGGAGCTGTTCTGAGGGCGACGGCGTTCATGAACTTGCCGCCCTCACCGTCTGCCAGATGTCCGGCACCGTCGGACACCCCGCGAAGGACGTCGTCCAGCCAATCGCCGTCGGCCTTGGCAAAATCACCCAAAACGTAGGGTGAGACCATTTCCTTGCGCCCCGGATGGCCGATCCCCAACCGCACCCGGTCATAGGCTGGGCTGATATGTTCATGGATCGAGCGCAGCCCGTTATGGCCAGCATGCCCGCCACCCGCCTTGACCCGCACTTTACCCGGTGCAAGGTCCAATTCGTCGTGAAATACGGTCACGTCGGTCGAGTCGAGCTTGTAGAACCGCATCGCCTCGCCAACCGACTGGCCGGACCGGTTCATGAAGGTCTGAGGTTTGATCAGCAGGATTTTTTCACCGCCCAGCCGTCCTTCGGCAATATCGGCCTGGAACTTGGATTTCCACGGCCCGAATCCGTGATCATCAGCGATCCTGTCGACGGCCATGAAGCCGATATTGTGCCGGTTTCGGGCATATTTCGATCCTGGATTCCCTAAGCCGACAAACAGCTTCATATTTTCGTCCTTACCTAGCGCGCTGGCCTACCGTCGGTTGATGGCACGGAATAGGGGCAGTTTTCCAGCCCGGTCCATTCAAAAGAAAAACGGGACCCAGAAGGCCCCGTCTCATGATCCCAAAGCTTGCGCCGGGACTTATTCTTCAGCTTCTTCCTTGCCGACGACTTCAACTTCGTCCGCTGCAACTTCGCCCTCTTCACCGTCTTCATCGTCGCTGGACGACAGGCCGGTCGGTGCGGAAATATTAGCGATCACGAAGTCACGATCGATGGTCGGCTTGGTGCCGCTGGGCAGATCCACCGACGAGATAGTCACAACGTCGTTGATGTTCAGCCCGGTCAGATCAACGGTGATCTTTTCAGGGATTTCTCCGGCGGTGCACATCAGTTCGACCTCAGGACGGACAACAGTCAGAACGCCGCCCTTCTTGATGCCGGGCGCTGCTTCTTCGTTGACAAACTCAACGGGGATGAACAGCGCGATCTTGGTGGTCCGACGCAGGCGCATCAGGTCCAGATGGGTCGGCAGGTCTTTGACGACGTCACGCTGAACGTCGCGGCAAATGACGCGGACGTCTTCGTGGCCATCAACCTTCAGGTTCCACAGAGTCGACTTGAACCGGCCCGCTTTCAGACGCTTGAACAGCTCGTTGAACGGAATCTGGATCGGCAGCGGCTCTTTGTCACCACCAAATACAATGCCCGGAACCATGCCATCGCGACGTGCTTGACGAGCGGCGCCCTTGCCTGTCCCCGTCCGTTCCAGAGCTACGAGATCAGGAATCTCACCAGCCATGATATATTCTCCAATGTTAGGGCAGGCATCCTCCAAGGCTGTATGCCCGCGTGAAGCCGCGTCCTTAGCTTGATTCAATGGAATTGGAAAGGGCTTTTTGCGGCGACAGGCTTTTTGCGAGGCTCTGCCTCGCGCTCCGGGATATTTGGGGCCAGATGAAGCAGGGGATCCGTACTTCATCTGGCTGAAAATATCCCGGGGGAGTCACCCGCAGGGTGGCGGGGGCAGAGCCCCCGGGGCATAGGGCTTCAGTCCTGCCACCGTCCTCCGAAATCTTCGGGTACTAGCAGATTGTGGCGACCGAGGTCACTGACGTTTCGTTCTCCGCACAGGGCCATCGTGGTGTCCAATTCCTTGTGGATGACCTCTAGTGCTGTTGTCACGCCACTTTGCCCCATGGCGCCCAGCCCGTAGACAAACGCGCGGCCGATATAGGTTCCCTTTGCCCCCATCGCCAACGCTTTCAGGACATCTTGGCCCGAGCGAATACCGCTGTCCAAATGAACTTCGACATCATTGCCGACGGCTTCCATGATCTTAGGTAGTACGCGGATCGAACTGAGGGCTCCATCCAGTTGGCGGCCGCCATGATTGGAGACAACAATCGCGTCCGCACCTAGTTTGGCCGCCATTTTCGCGTCTTCTGCATCCAGAATTCCCTTGAGGATGACCTTGCCGCCCCACTGTTCCATAAGCTTCTCGACTTTTTTCCAATCAAGGCTTGGATCGAACTGCTCGGCCGTCCATGACCCAAGCGACGAGGCGTCAGACACGCCTTCTGCATGACCGACGATGTTTCCGAATTCGCGGCGCTTGGCGCGCAGCATCTCGATTCCCCATGCCCATTTCGTCATCAAGTTGGCGATGGTTTTCGCGGTAAGTTTCGGCGGGGCGGACAGACCGTTTTTCAAGTCTTTGTGCCTCTGGCCGAGGATCTGCAGGTCCAGCGTGATGACCAGAGCCGAGCAATTCGCGTCTTTCGCGCGCTGAATCAACCGTCCGACGTAGTCCTGATCCTTCATGGTGTATAGCTGGAACCAGAACGGTTTGCTTGTGTGCTCGGCCACATCCTCGATAGAATTTATGGACATGGTTGACAGTGTGAAAGGCACACCGAAATCCTCGGCGGCTTTGGCTGCTTTCATCTCACCGTCGGCGTGCTGCATACCTGTCAGGCCGACGGGTGCTAGCGCGACCGGCATTGCCACGTCCTGTCCGATCATTTGCGAGGCGGTCGACCGCCCGGCCATATCTACGGCAACTCTCTGACGGAGGCGAATATCCTCGAAATCCGAGCTGTTGTCGCGGAATGTCTGTTCTGTCCAGCTTCCGCTTTCGGCATAGTCGAAGAACATGCGCGGAACGCGTCTTTCGTAGATCCGTTTAAGGTCTTCTATGTTGGTGATGACTGGCATTGAGCTGTGGCCTTTGAAATTGGTTCTTTTTGTTTACCAATTTTTCCAAAGTGCCGCAACGTAAAGAATATGCGGTCCGTTGACGCGTCGCCAAAACGTAAAAAACCGCGGCTGATCCAGTTCGGCCGCGGTCATTTAATTGCTAAAACCGGAAATCGATCAGGCGGAATGTGCGCCCTCAGCCAACCCTGCCACGAAATCCAGAATCTCAGACAGAGGTTTTCCGCTGGCGATTTGGCTAACGATCGCAGAGCCGACAACGGCACCATCCGCAACCGAGGCTATGCCGCGTGACTTTTCAGGCGTGTTGATTCCGAAACCGACAATGACAGGCAAGTCGGTCGCTGCCTTGATCCGGGCAACCTCGGGGCCGACATTGGTCGCCTGTGCTTCGGCGGAACCAGTGATGCCGGTGATCGAGACGTAATACACAAAGCCCGACGTGTTTTGCAGAACACGGGGCAGTCGCTTGTCGTCGGTTGTCGGAGTGGCAAGGCGGATAAAATTCAGACCTGCCGCCTGCGCGGGCAAGCACAGTTCCTCGTCTTCTTCGGGGGGCAGGTCAACTACGATCAACCCGTCAATACCGGCGGCCTTGGCGTCGGCAAGAAACGTGTCGACCCCGCGGCTGTAGATTGGATTGTAATAGCCCATAAGGACAATCGGTGTTGTGTCGTCGGTTTCGCGGAACGCGGCTGCCAGATCCAGAGTCCGTTGCAGGGTCATGCCTCCGTCCAGCGCGCGCTGCCCGGCGGCCTGAATGGTGGGGCCGTCTGCCATGGGGTCAGTGAATGGTAAGCCAAGTTCAATCACATCGACACCAGCACTCGGTAGCCCTTTCACGATCTCAAGCGAGGTGTCGAAATCTGGGTCTCCGGCCATGATATAGGCGACAAAGGCTTTCTTGTTCTCAGCCTTCAGGGCGGCAAACTTGGCGTCGATACGGGTCATCAGCAGTCCTTGCAAACAGGTTTGAACCTGATGTGCAGAAACTTTGCCCGGAAATCAATCCCGACGGGTCAGTTTGAGTCAGAACCCGTGGTGATATCGAAGGAACAGAGAGTTTACGCCTGGATTGAAGCTGTTTGTGCTCGCGTTGGAAATATGCGTCAGCGCAAGTGAGATTTTGTTGCCACCGTCCAATGAGTAGCCAACTCCTAGCAGACTGCGGATCTGAAAATCTCCTCCCAGATCGTTGTCGCTGTTTGAGGCATTATAGTATCCGGGCATTACGCTAAGTTCCCCGAACCAACGGTCCGAGATTGAATAGACGCCGATCAGACCTACGCCCAGGTGAGTGTCGCCATCTGTGTCTACGGTCAGGGCAGCGCCCCAAGTGGCACCAAAGCGCGTTGCTTGGTGGAAGGCAGGGTGCTGATATTCCAGGGAAAATACGGCATTGTTGTTGGAGCTGTAGCCAGAGTAATCTGCGTACCCGGCACCGAATACAATTGACTGCGCATGAACTGAAGTTGTCGCAAGCAATAAGGCGGTAGTAGCAAAAAGGGATTTCATAGGGAATCTTCATCAATCTGTTCGCGATAGGGTCCAGAATGGTTACCTGTGGTAAACAAAATCAAGTAGCCCCTGAACAAAAGGTCTAACGGATCTGCGATGTTGCAATTCAGACTCGGATCATGTCGGGCCTTGGGTTGCGCATTCGAGCTTACCTGAATAGAAGACGCCGTCGTATCGCTTCAGGAGGCCGACATGGGCTTTAAAATGGGAATCGTGGGTCTGCCGAATGTCGGTAAGTCGACCTTGTTCAACGCGCTGACCAAGACGGCTGCTGCGCAGGCGGCGAATTTCCCGTTCTGTACCATCGAACCCAATGTGGGCGATGTGGCCGTTCCTGATGACCGGCTGGACAAACTGGCGGCTATTGCGTCCTCGAAGCAGATCATCCCGACGCGCATGACTTTCGTGGACATTGCCGGTCTGGTCAAAGGCGCCTCGAAGGGTGAAGGGCTGGGGAACCAGTTTCTGGCCAACATCCGCGAGACTGACGCAATCGCGCATGTGCTGCGCTGTTTCGAGGATGGCGACGTGACCCATGTGGACGGTCGTGTCGATCCTGTGGCCGATGCCGACACGATCGAGACCGAGCTTATGCTGGCCGATCTGGAAAGCATCGAAAAGCGCCGCGCCAATTTGGTGCGCAAGCTGAAGGGCAACGACAAAGAAGCCGCGCAGCAGGACCGTCTGCTGGCCGAGGCGCAAGAGATGCTGGAGAACGGCAAACCCGCGCGTCTGGTCGAGGTTTCGGACGAGGACGCCAAGGCGTGGAAGATGCTGCAACTGTTGACCACCAAGCCGGTGCTGTACGTTTGCAACGTGTCCGAGGAAGAAGCCGCCGAGGGCAATGAATATTCTGCCAAGGTTGCTGAAATGGCAGCGGCGCAGGGCAATTCTCACGTCATTATCAGTGCCAAGATCGAAGAAGAGATCAGCCTGCTTGAAGATGACGAAGCGCAGATGTTCCTTGAGGAAATGGGTCTGGAAGAACCCGGCCTCGACCGTTTGATCCGCGCCGGTTATGACCTGCTGCACCTGGAAACCTATTTCACCGTCGGCCCGAAAGAGGCCCGCGCCTGGACCATCCGCACCGGCACCGCCGCGCCGCAGGCCGCTGGTGTGATCCACGGTGATTTTGAAAAAGGCTTCATCCGCGCCGAGACCATCGCCTATGACGACTACATCGCCGCCAACGGCGAGCAGGGCGCGAAAGAGGCAGGCAAGATGCGGGCTGAGGGCAAGGGCTATATCGTCAAGGATGGCGATGTGATGCACTTTTTGTTCAATACGTAACGCAGTGCAATCACTTCGATAAATGTGCTATCTGAAACCGAGTTTTCCAAACTTGGTTGTATTCGGATGGATAACGAGAGAGTCGAAGCCAATAAAGCCGTTGTCCAAAGATACATAGACGACATACAGAACGGCCATTCGCTTGATGCCATTTCCGATGTTTTCGCCGAGGATTTCGTTGACCACACGGCGAGTGGTGGCGGAGCCTTTGTGGGTGGCATCGAGGGCTTGAAGCAAGGGTATGCAAGTTTCCTCAGGGCTTTTCCTGATTTGCATGCAACCGTCGAAGCGCTGATCGCTGAGGGCGACAAGGTTGTTGCCTACAAGACGCTGAGGGGAACACATTCCGACGAATGGTTGGGTGTTCCAGCGACCGGGCGCGAGGTCGAGTTCAAGATTATCAGCATCTATAAAATCAAGGACGAAAAACTTTCTGAATTCTGGGGGCTGCAGGACGAACGGTCACTTAGGCAGCAGTTGGCAGGCAATCTGAACAGTTAAATACAGGGCAGCCCTCGATCACAGACGTCAGCGTTTGAAGTTTAGTCTCCGCGTGTCCGTTGGCCTGTCAATTCAGTAGTCAGAAGTTGAAAGCTTGCACTTATTCCTGCAAATCGTTCTGTAATATCAGGCCGACCAGAGACCCGAGAAAACCCCGAATGATCGAAATCCGCGACCTCCAACTCCTTCTCGCCCTTGCGCGGCATCAGCACTTTGCAAAGGCAGCCGAGGAATGCGGGATTTCGCAGCCTGCGTTCTCGATGCGGATACGGAATCTGGAGGATCGGTTGGGGGTTTCGATCGTTCGCCGCGCCAACAGGTTTCAAGGTCTGACCGAAGAAGGTGAGATGATGGTCCGTCGGGCGCGGCGCATTCTGGACGATACCAAAGCTCTGGAACAGCAAGTTCTGGCCGCGCGCGGCGAGATCACAGGCACTTTGATTTTAGGCGTCATTCCTACGGCGATTGCCTTCACGGGTCGGCTGGTCAAACGCTTGCAACAGGCGCATCCGCGTATTGTCACCCGCATTGAAACCATGTCCGCAACAGCGATTCAACATCGGCTGGATGAGGGCAGTCTGGACGCGGGCATCACCTATGGCGACAGCATCGGAACCGATTTGCGGCAGGTCCAGCCTTTGTACGAGGAAACCTATGTTCTACTGGTGCCGTCCCATATGACCGAGGAAACCGGGTCAATTCCCTGGGCGCAGGTGGCTGAGTTTCCGATCAGTCTGCTAGAGCCGCAGATGCAGAACCGGCGCATTCTGGACCGCATTTTCGCCGAACAGGGTTTGCACCCGCATGTGGTGGCCGAAACCAGCGGTTTCACCGCCTCGATGGTCATGGCGCGCGAGGGTTTGGCAGCCACGGTCGTGCTGCGCGTACTGGTGCGGGCGCTGGGCGATCTGAAAGGGACCAAAGTATTGCCCTTGGTTGATCCCGTTGTCAGCAAACCGATCTGTCTGGCGACTCTGACCCGCGAGCCGGAATTACCGACGGTCGAGGCGCTGCGCGCGGTGGTGGCCTCATTGCGATGATAAGGTGTCGTTATCGTGCCATTGGATTATGCGATTTGACGATATGCTGATCTGATGAGACACGGGGCCTCAATCGGAGGGCATCATGGCACCATTAGACATCAAGCCATCAGGCGCACCCAAGGGCGTTTGGAAGTCAGGTAAAGGCAAAGGGCGGCACACGCCCAAAGGCCGTCAGTTCACGGATGAGGCGCAGGCTGAGATTCATCGCCTGTTGGGGGATCGCCCACGCCGTCGTGATCTGTTGATCGAATTCCTGCATTTGATTCAGGACGCGCACGGCCATATCAGCGCCGACCACATCGCTGCATTGGCGGTCGAAATGCGCATCGGTCAGGCCGAAATCTATGAAACCGCCACCTTCTACGCCCATTTCGATGTGGTGAAAGTAGATGAGGTGCCGCCGCCCGCACTGACGATCCGTGTCTGTGATTCCCTGTCTTGCGAAATGGCTGGTGCCCAGCAGTTGCAGAAGGCGCTTGAGGACGGTCTGGACCCTGCCGAGGTCCGCGTCGTCCGCGCGCCCTGCATGGGCCGTTGTGATACCGCTCCGGTTCTTGAGATTGGCCACAACCATATCGACCACGCGACCCCCGAAAAGGTGCAGGCGGCGATTGCTGCCGATGATACGCACGCCCATCTGCCCGACTACGAAGCATTCGCGGCTTATGAAGCCGATGGCGGTTACGCCAAGCTGAAAGAGCTGCGCGATCGTGACGATTGGGAACAGGTACAGGATGACATCCTGTCCTCGGGCCTGCGCGGTCTAGGTGGGGCTGGCTTCCCGTCGGGCAAGAAATGGGGCTTTGTTCGTATGAACAAAGGGCCGCGCTATCTGGCCGTGAACGGGGACGAGGGTGAACCGGGCACGTTCAAGGATCGGTACTATCTTGAGCGCACGCCGCATGTCTTCCTTGAGGGTATGCTGATCGCTGCTTGGGCAGTCGAGGCCGAGACCTGCTTTATCTACATGCGCGACGAATATCCGGCGGTGCTGGAGATTCTGCGCCGCGAGATCGCCGCGCTGGAAGCCGCCGGTATTGTCGCGCCCGGTTATATCGACCTTCGCCGGGGTGCTGGCGCGTATATCTGCGGTGAAGAATCCGCGATGATTGAATCGATCGAAGGTAAAAAGGGCCTGCCGCGTCATCGCCCTCCGTTCGTGGCGCAAGTTGGCGTGTTTAACCGCCCGACCTTGGTGCACAATGTCGAGACGCTGTATTGGGTTGCGAAAGTCTGCCGCGAGGGGCCGGAATGCCTCAACAGCACCGAAAAGAACGGCCGTAAGGGGCTGCGCAGCTATTCGGTCTCGGGTCGCGTGGCGCAGCCGGGCGTGTATCTGCTGCCCGCAGGATCGACCATTTTGGATGTGATTGAGGCCGCTGGCGGCATGGCCGAGGGTCAGACCTTTAAGGCGTACCAGCCGGGTGGTCCGTCCTCGGGTCTGCTGCCTGCGTCGATGGATGACATTCCGCTGGATTTTGACACGCTGCAACCGCATGGCACGTTCATTGGCTCTGCGGCGGTGGTGGTTCTGTCCGATCAGGACACCGCGCGCGATGCGGCGCTGAACATGCTGCGGTTCTTCGAGGATGAAAGCTGCGGCCAGTGTACGCCCTGCCGTGCCGGTTGCGAAAAGGCGGTCAAGTTGATGCAAGCCGACACATGGGACACCGATCTGCTGGAGGATCTGTGTCAGGTCATGGGCGATGCGTCGATCTGCGGTCTGGGGCAGGCGGCTCCGAACCCGATCCGCCTTGTCATCAAACATTTCGCTGACGAAATCTGAAGGGAGACAGAGCCATGCTTGACGCAAGCCCAAACAAGACCGTCACCTTCAACCTGAACGGCGAAGACGTCACCGTGCCCGAGGGCTGGACCATCTGGGAAGCCGCCAAGGGGCAGGGGTTCACAATTCCGCACCTGTGCCACAAACCGCAGCCGGGCTATCGTCCCGACGGGAACTGCCGCGCCTGTATGGTTGAGGTGGAAGGCGAGCGCACTCTGGTCGCCTCGTGCATCCGTCCCGCCGCAGACGGGATGGTGGTGAAAACCGACAGCGACCGAGCCGAGAAATCGCGCGCCATGGTCATGGAGCTGCTGGTGGCTGACCAACCCGAGGAAGCCCACGACACCTCCAGCCATTTCTGGGACATGGCCAAGCTGAACGATGTCTCGGACAGCCGTTTCCCGGCGAAAGAGGCCGAGAAAATCCCGCTGCTGGATGATAGCCACGTCGCGATGCGCGTCAATCTGGACGCCTGCATCAACTGCAACCTCTGCGTTCGTGCCTGCCGCGAAGTGCAGGTCAATGACGTGATCGGCATGGCCGGTCGTGGCCATACGGCCCAAGTGGTGTTTGACCAGAACGACCCGATGGGCGATTCGACCTGTGTGGCCTGTGGTGAGTGTGTTCAGGCGTGCCCGACCGGTGCGCTGATGCCTGCCACCGTGCTGGACGACCAGCAGAAGGGCGATAGCAAGGATTACGATTCTGAGACCGAAAGCGTCTGCCCGTTCTGTGGCGTGGGCTGTAAGGTCTCGCTGAAGGTCAAGGACGGTAAGGTCAAGTATGTCGAGGGTATCAACGGCCCAGCCAACGAAGGCCGCCTGTGCGTCAAAGGTCGGTTCGGGTTCGACTATATCCACCACCCGCACCGCCTGACCAAGCCGCTGATCCGGCGCGAGGATGCGCCCGCCAAGGGTCTGAATGTCGATCCGTCTGACCTGTCGACCCACTTCCGCGAGGCGACCTGGGACGAGGCGATGGATTTGGCCGCCGCCAAGCTGAAGGGCTTGCGCGATGAAGATCCACGCAGCGTTGCAGGCTTTGGTTCGGCCAAGTGCACCAACGAAGAAGCCTACCTGTTCCAAAAGTTCATCCGTCAGGGGTTCAAGCACAACAACGTCGATCACTGCACCCGTCTGTGCCACGCGTCGTCCGTTGCCGCTCTGATCGAGAACGTGGGTTCCGGCGCTGTGACCGCGACCTTCAACGAGATCGAAAACGCGGATGTGGCGATCATCATCGGGTCGAACCCGATCGAGAACCACCCGGTTGCCGCGACCTATTTCAAGCAGTTCGCCAAGCGTGGTGGCAAGTTGATCGTGATGGACCCGCGCGGCGTTGGGATGCGCAAGTTTTCGGATGAGATGCTGCAATTCCGTCCGGGTGCGGATGTCTCGATGCTGAACGCGATCATGAACGTGATCGTCGAGGAGGAGCTGTATGACAGCCAATACATCCACCGCTGGACCGAGAACTGGGAGGCCGAGAAAGAGCATCTGCGCCAGTTCACGCCCGAGGCGATGTCACCAATCTGCGGCATCGAACCGGATCAACTCCGCCGCGTTGCGCGGACCTTTGCGCAGGCCAAGGCCGGTCTGATATTCTGGGGGATGGGCGTCAGCCAGCACATCCACGGCACTGATAACTCGCGCTGCCTGATCAGCCTTGCTCTGATGACCGGCAACGTTGGAAAACCCGGCGCGGGTCTGCATCCGCTGCGCGGCCAGAACAACGTGCAGGGTGCGTCTGATGCGGGTCTGATCCCGATGTTCCTGCCGGACTACCAGACCGTGACCGACGATGGCATTCGCGCCAAGTTCAACGACGTCTGGAACTCGGACGACTTCTCGAACGAGAAAGGTTTGACGGTCACCGAGATCATTGATCAGGCTTACGCAGGCAACATCAAGGGCATGTATATCATGGGTGAAAACCCGGCCATGTCCGACCCGGATGTGAACCACGCGCGCGACGCGCTGGCCAAGCTGGACCTGATGATCGTGCAGGACATCTTCCTGACCGAGACGGCGAACTATGCTGACATCATCCTGCCTGCTTCGGCGTTGTATGAAAAGAACGGCACCGTGTCGAACACCAACCGTCAGGTGCAGCGTGTGCGTCCTGCCGTGACCCCTCCGGGTGAGGCGCGTGAGGATTGGAAGATTACGGTCGAACTGGCGCAGCGCATCGGGCTGAATTGGGATTACACAGATGTGTCGCAGGTCTTTGCCGAGATGAAACTGACGATGGAGTCGCTGGACAACATCACGTGGGAACGGCTCGAGACCGAGACGATCACCTACCCATCGCTCAGCGAAACAGACCCAGGGCAGCCTATCGTATTTGGCGATGGTTTCCCGCGTGCAGACGGTAGGGCCAAGTTCACTCCGGCCAGTGTCATTCCGCCGGACGAAGCCCCGGATGACGAATACCCGATGATCGCCACCACAGGCCGTCAGCTTGAACATTGGCACACCGGGTCGATGACCCGCCGGTCCAACGTGCTGGACGCGGTTGAGCCCGAGGCGAACTGCTCGATGAATCCCCGGACGCTGAAACTGATGGGGATCGAACCGGGCGAGACGATCCGCCTGACCACTCGTCGCGGGTCTATCGACATCATGGTTCGGGCAGACCGCGCGATTGCCGAAGATATGGTGTTCATCCCGTTCGCCTATGTCGAGGCGGCGGCGAACATCCTGACCAACTCGGCCATCGACCCTTATGGCAAAATCCCCGAGTTCAAGTTCTCGGCCATTCGCGTCGAAAAGATCGAAGACGCGATCGCGGCGGAGTAATCGGAAAAGGCGGTCACAGTGACCGCCTTTTTCTTTCCTTGACAGCGGGTTAGATGCGGCCAAACCTGTCACCGCTTTGGGTGATAGAGGTTCAAATGCCGCGCCGTTTTGTCGATTTGTCCGTTCCGCTGGAAACCGGGATCGTATCCGACCCGCCGATCATGCTGCCAGAGATCGAATACCTGACCCACGAACAGACCGCAGAACAGGTCATGTCTTTCTTTCCCGGCCTGCGTCAGGATGATCTGCCGGGGGGTGAAGGCTGGGCCATCGAGCGCCTTCAGATCGCGACCCATAACGGCACCCATCTGGATGCGCCGTATCATCACCACTCGACAATGAATAATGGCGAGCGCGCGATAACCATCGACGAGGTGCCACTGGAATGGTGCATGAATCCGGGTGTGAAGCTGGATTTCCGGCATTTCGATGACGGTTATGTTGCGACAGCCGCCGATGTCGAGGCAGAGCTGAAGCGCATAGGCCATGATCTGCAACCACTGGACATTGTGATCGTCAACACGTCAGCAGGAACGCACTATGGTCGGCCGGACTATCTGATGAAAGGCTGCGGTATGGGCCGTGAGGCAACGCTGTATCTGACGGAACGCGGTGTGCGCGTGACCGGCACTGACGCCTGGAGCTGGGACGCGCCCTTTGCCCTGACAGCGCAGGAATACGCCGAGACGCAGGATGCCTCGATCATTTGGGAGGGGCATCGCGCTTCGATGGAGATCGGCTATTGCCACATGGAAAAGCTGACCAATCTGGAAAACCTACCGCCGACGGGGTTTGAAATCTCGTGCTTTCCTTTCAAGATCAAGGGCGCGTCGGCAGGATTTGTTCGGGCCGTTGCGATCTTTGAGGAGGACCCAGATGACTGACCCCCTAAGCGGGCATGACGGCCCCTATGACGCGCCGGTTGAAATTCGGGGTTTCAGGGTGCTGCCGGAATGGATCGATTATAACGGCCACATGAATGTGGGTTACTACGGTGTGGCCTTTGATCTGGCACTGGAAAAACTGATGGTCGAGCATCTGGGCCTTGGCGAAGTGCAAGTGGCGGCTTTGGGGCAGGGACCATACGTCCTGCAATCTCATATGACTTTCCTACGCGAAGTGCAGGAAAACGAACCCTTCTTTTTTCGGATCCGCTTACTGGATGCGGACCACAAGCGGGGCCATTACTTTGCGCAGATGCTGTCAGAAAACGACGGCGAAGTTTGCGCCACCCAAGAGGCGTTGTTCATGAATGTCAGTCATCAGACCGGGCGATCGGTCGCCTACCCGGACTGGGCGGCAGAACGGCTTGCCAGAATGGTGCGGGATCACGCGGGGTTGGACGCAGCACCACAGGTCGGGCAAGCGATAGGGATACGGCGCGCTTAGTAGTCGCGTTCAAAAAACACCCCGACGCCTGTTTCTCCGCGCCCGTCTACCGTTCCGCGAACGGTGAAATTGTCGGTCACGTCGAGGTTCAGGTTCACCTCGGTATCGCCTTCGGTGTTTACGGTGAAATCGGTGTAGAGATTGTCACTCAGATAAGCCCCCGCACCCAATCGACCCGCGCCACCTTCGGTCGCGCCGATGTCGATTGTGTCAACTCCGGTTGAATCCCGTACACCCTTTGTTGCATCTCCGCCCGCGCCACTGAGCTGCGCCAAAGACGCGGCCATTTGTGCAATGACAAACGGCGACAATTCGGAAAAGCGGTTGCCGAACAAGAGCATAGCCAGCGCTTCTTCGGCCGGGCGTTCGGGGTCAGAAAAGACATCTACTTCTGGCGCATCCAGTGGACCGGCAATTTCGATGGTCGCCGTTCCGTCCGAGGTGCTGGCCGAGGATTCAAACTCGATATAAGGCGTCAGATCGCCTTGCAGGGTCACGATGCCTTTGGTCAGCGCCAGCCTGCGCCCGAGAATGTCAAAATGGCCCCGGATCAGTTCTATCTGCCCGGATGGAACGACCGAGGACGTGGTGCCGCCAATGAACAGCCGTCCGCCAAGCTCGGCGTTCACCCCTCGTCCGCGCACAAACACCGCCTTGGGCGCAATAAGCGAAATATCAAGCGCAATGCGGGAATCGTTCTGAGTTGTCTTTTCCTTGGCGACCAGTCCTGCATGTTCTCGGGTCACGAAGCTGGCCGTGCTTTCGTCTATGTGTTGGATGTCCGGGATCGGAGCCGCACCAACGGCCCCGGATGCTGCGGCTAGATTGATGTTTGTCTCGTCGAAGGTGATTTGTCCGGCGATCGAGCTGTTGCCAGCCAATGCGCCCGACATTGCGATTTGGCCATTGAGGGTGGTGTCGTACAATAGTTGGTCGGTCAACACGAGGCTGTTGAGCGTCGTTGTAATATTCGCGTTGAAAGGCGGGGTAAGGTCCACCGGTCCTGCAACCGTGAAATTGCCGCCAGCCCTTGGGCCGCCGCTCAGTGAAATCGTGGCGCGGCTTTGGGCCAACTCAACAGAGCCGCTTATTCCCGTAATCGTTTGCCCGGCACTGGGAATAGCTAGTGACGTGCCAGACGTGGTGATTGATCCACTGACGGCTTCAAGTGCCGGTTTTCCTTTCACGGCCAGATCAAATCGGGCCGTGCCTTCAATCTTGTTGGGCGAGATGAACAGATTGGCAATGCCGATGTTGACCCCACCCACGGCTTTCAGGTCGGCTTCGCCTGATGTCTCGTCAAACGTACCGGACACCTGACTGTTAATCTCTGCCGGACCTTCGGCGGTCGTGTCGATTGTCCAGACGCCGTTGTCGCGTTTCGCTGTGCCGGTGGCGGCGATCGTACCGGGGAAGTCTGGGGCGAACCGCTCAATCCGGTTGAGCTTGGCGTCAAAGTCCAGATCAGCCGTTCCGTCTGAATCCACAGACCCTTCCAGTGACGCGTAGGAACTGTCCGGTCCGCGCAGGTTTGCCGTCCCCTCCAGGCCGGACGTGGTGGGCGCAACATTCCCCTCCAGTGTCAGGGGGCCGGACAGAGTCTGTGTGATCCGCGCGACATCGTCCAGTTGAACGAAGTAGTCCAGCCCGCCCGCCTCTCGCGCGATCTTTCCAGACGCATTGGCAGAAATAGCCGGACCTTGCAGGCGGAAATTTCGGACCTCCAGACCCTGTTCCCCATTTTGGGCGTCCACGGTCAGTGTCGTGCGGCCTTTCACAAGCTTGTCGACAAAGTCCATGCCGACCTGAATGTCATCGGCGTCCAGATTACCCTGAATATCAAAGGCGCGGGACGCCAGGTCTCCGCTGCCTTGAAAATTGGCGGTCACGGAACCGGTTAGGTCTTGGCCAGCCAGCCCCGAGAATAGGGATAAGTCTGGCACATCAATGCGCGCCTCGCCTTCGCCGGATGGCTCTCCGGTCGGGTCGGTCACGGTGGCCTGTACCTGCGCGCTCAGGGCTTTGCCATTCACCGTCGCGTTGCGAATCTCGATCTGATTGGCCGAGCGTGCGCCGTCCCATTGAATCGTGGTTTGCCCTGCCAAAAGCGGATCGATGTCAGCTATGCCTGTCCGAAGGTTCCTGCCGACCACACTTGCGGTGCCGTCAAACTCCAGCGTTTGCACGGTGCCAGTGCCGTCAACCTCGGCCCGTACTGAGCCACCAAGATCGCGCTGCGCCAGACCCGAGAAAACAGACAAATCCGGCGCGTTGACTTGCGCTTGTCCGTCGATGGTCAGGTTCCCGTTTGGCGTCGTGACCACCCCGTTTGCCTGCGCCTGTGCCGCTGCGCTGTTCAGTTCAAAGGACCGGATCGTAATGCCGTCAGACCCGCGTTTGCCGTCCAGAGAGATCGTGGTTTCCCCGGTGATTACCGGATCAATATCGTCGCGCCCGGTGGCCAGATCGCTGCCGTCTACGAATAGCGTCCCGTCGAAACTGCCCTCTAGCGGCGATCCTTTCCCTTCGACCCGTGCTGACATCTGCCCTTTGAGGTCAAGATTGGCGATCTCCGAAAACCGTGCCAGATCGGTTGCCTCAAGCGTCGCTGTTCCATCCACGGTCAGTCCGCTTGTCAAACCGTCAATCAGCGCATCCAGCGCCAGCGCATAGTCAGAGCCGATCAGTTCAAACCCTGACAGGTTCAGGGACTGATCGCTGCCATAGTCGAATTGCCCGTCCAGCGTGACGCGCTGGCCGACAGCTGTGTTCAGGGCCGGGTCGGTCAAGTCGATACCAGTGACACTGGCCTGAACATCCCCGCTGACGGCCAGAGCCTCGCCTTGGCCCAGCACACCCTGCGCACTGATCCGTGCATTTTGCAGATTGGCCTGCGGCGACTTGAATGCATTTGCCGTCAGGCTCAGATCCCAGAGGTTTCCGTTCTCCTGATCATACAGTGCTGAAATCTGCGCCGCTTCAATGGATGTCTCACCGCCAGCGACCGGCAACACCACGGCTTCACCGTCGGGCGGGGTGATACGGCCCTGAAGGGCAGCCAATTGGAGCGAGCCGCCTTCGGCCAGTTGCAACTCACCCTTTAGGTTCAGCGCCTGTGTGGTCAGTTCAAGATCCGACACCTCAAGCGCGCCTTCGGGTTTGGTTTGTCCGTCCACGAACAAGCGCGTGTCTGTTCCAAAGAATGGGTCAATCTCGGGGGTCAGAAACGGCGTCAGGTCACCGCTCAGATCGGTCGTAAAGGCAATCCCTTGCTGCGCGCCATCATCGGTTGCGCGTAAGCGTACTTGGCCCGTCACGCGTTGTTGGCTATCACTGCTCAACCCGATATCGGCTGTGAAATCGGTAACCGGTCCCGATCCCTTGGCCGTCAGGCCAATCGGGGGGTTGTCCGGGATTTTCAAGGCGGTTGAAATCAGCCCGCCTGCGGCCTCCGTCACTTGCAGGTCCAGATTGATCTCGCTTGTGGCGTTTTCAAATCCTGCCGTCAGCTTGACCTCATCCCCTGCGCGGTCCAGCCGGGTTATGTCCAGCAAGGTGTCTAGCGTTCCGTCCGCCAGAGACAGGTTGCCATTGACCGAGAGGTCCGCAGCGACCCCGATCAGAGGTTCGCCCAGAGACAGCTCGTCAATCCTGATTTCTCCGATTTCAATCGCGACGGGCAGCTCCGGCAGTTGGAAGGGCTGCGTTTCGACCGAAGCTGCCGGTTCCTCTGTCGTCGTCGCACCGGGCGCGCGGGTGATGTCGATTTCCTGCGCCGTTAGTGAATTAACCGAAAACCGACCTCGGATCAGCGCCAGACGGTTCCAGTCAAGCTGCGCGTCCTTGATGGTCAGCCAGACGCCTTCGTTGTCCGCTATGGTAATTTCCTCGATCGTCGCGCGCGCGCTAAGTGCACCCTGAAGGCCGGTCACGGTCACATTCTGATTTTCGCCCGACAGGGTGTCCTGGAGGAAGTTCTCCAGCATGCTGCCGCCGCCATCTTCCTGCGCGCCCACGGGCGGCGCGGTCAGGATAAGCGTCGCCGTCAGAACAGGATATGAGTATCGCCGTATCAAAATGCCTGTCCGATCCCGATATAAAACTGCAGGCCATCCCCCGTATCGCCCTGTACAGGGACGGCGAGATCAAGGCGCAGCGGGCCAAATCCACCAAGGTCATACCTGACACCCAGCCCCGCACCGGAATGAGACGCCGCGGCGCTGGTGACGAAAGACGAGGAGTCCACGACACCATAGTCATAAAACCCTACCAGCGATATTGCTTCGGTCACCTTTCCGCGTATCTCGCCGGACAAACCAAGGAATGACTTGCCCCCGGCGACCTCATTGCCGACTGGGACGCCAAGGCTTTCATATGGTTGCCCGCGCACGGTACCTGCGCCGCCCGAGAAGAACAGAAAACTCGGAGTTACACCGTCCAGCGGAGGGCCGATAACCGATCCGATCTGGACCCGGCCTGCCAGAACGATGCGGCCTTCGGTGTTGAGGCTGGTATAGCTGCGTCCGTCAAAGAAAAACCGAATACCGGTTTCTGTTCCCGATAGCCCGACGAAGGGCATGACGTTGGAGTCCAAATAAAACCCGCGTGTGGCGCTGACCTTGCTGTCGCGCTGGTCCCACTCTGACCGTGCGGGGACGATGAAATACTGGAACTTGCGACCGTCTCCAAAGGCGTCATCGGCGTTGGACCACAAGAACCCGGCCGAGGCCTCGGCATAGAGGCGGTCAGAGAAGGTGCGACGCGCACCATAGGCCAGAGACGTGACCGTCACGTTGTAGTTTTCGGTGTTTCGACGCTCGATCAGAGCGCTCCAGAATGTGTTGTCGTCTGGACCCAGCCTGTCGGGTTGATCCAGACGAAGACCGATGCGCCCGTCCAAATCCTCGGCCCCGCCAATATTGCGCAGCGCGGCTTCAAAGCGCAGTCTTTCCGCACGTCGGAACACGTTGCGGTGCGTCCATGTCGCGGTCACGTCGATCCCATCGCGCGAGGCGACCTCGAACCCGAAAGTCAGGCGGCGTTTGGGCAGGTCTTCAAAATGGGCGTCAAAGTCCAGCGTTCCGTCCGGGTTTGGGGCTTCCCGTTCTTCGATGGAAACCACATTGAATGTGCCGGTCCTGCGCAAGCGGGTTCCGACCTTTTGAACCTGTTCGGGTGAGTAAACCTCGCCCGAGGGGAAGCCGGCAATTTTCTCGATGGATTCATGGCGCACGTCCGAGTCGCCCTTGATGAACATTTTACCGAAGGTCAGGAGCGGCCCCGGTGCCAGATCGACGCGCGCATCCAGCCTGGCCTGCGCGTGTCGCGCAATGACTTGCTGATCCTCAACCCCGGCCTTGGCGTGGCCCGCGTCGCGCCAACCCTGCACACCAGCAGACGCGGCGCGCTGGATGGCGCCGGTTGTTGCCAACTGACCCGTTGCAAAATCCTCGGGCAGCTCGGTTTCAGGGGCCAGCGGATCAACGACCGCCTCGCCAAACTTAAAGCTGGGGCCAGTGTTGACCGTAATGACCGCTCGATTGATCTGAGCCGGAACGCTGAGCGAGCTGATCTCGGCTGCTTCCTCACCGTCAAGTTTTATGCTGACGACCGGGCTGAAATACCCTTCGTCGTAAAGTATCTGAACAATCGTGCGGTAATCCGACAAGGCTGCCGACAGGATTTCCAGCGGAGTGTCCAGCCCCCGAGACTCTGCTGTTGCAACGGAAGACGTTTGTTCGATCCGTTCAACCAGCTCAGCAGGCGCGCCGGGTGCGGTCAAAGTTGTTTCAAGCGCGGCAAGAGAGGTTGGCAGCAAGGTGGCGAGCATACCAACAAGGCAATTCCTCACAACGGTGCGCCGCCCGGTTCCCTGCATCTGATGGCTCCAACTGCCTCAAGTCGAAATCAATGTCGCCGTCTTGTGCAAAGCGACGGCCCGTTAACTCTACGTTAGAGCATCAAAATTCGCGCAGGGAAGAAATTTATTTGGAAAAGCCGTAGAATTAGCGGTTTGTGTGTTCGACCAGTCCCGGCTTTAGGATTCCACGTTACGGAACCACCGGATGATAGCTTCGCGGTCCTCTGGCTCCATATACGTGACATTTGCAGGTGGCATGGCGTGGCTGACGCCCGATTGCAGGTAAATTTGCTTTGCGTTGCGGGCGATGTCACCTTCGGTTTCCAGCAAAACGCCTTTGGGTGCCCAAAGGATGCCTTCCCACACCGGTTCGCGGGCATGACACATCGAGCATCGACCCAAAACGATGTCATGAGCTTCTTCAAATCCGTCAGCAGCTGCGAACTTCTGCTCATACGATGTAAGAGGTTGTGCCTCGGCCTCTTCCAGCGGTTTGTACATCGGTGCGGTGGACAGCCACATAATCGCGATGAACAGCAAGGCAGTGACCAGCCAGGTCCACGTGGGATCACCAGCGCGGGCATGGCGCGTGTTGAAGTAGTGGCGGATCGTGACGCCCATCAGAAAGACCAGAGCAGCGATGATCCAATTGTATTCCGTCGCAAAGGCCAGCGGGTAGTGGTTCGACAGCATCAGGAACACGACCGGCAGCGTCAGATAGTTGTTGTGAGTCGAACGCAGCTTGGCGATTTTGCCGTATTTCGGGTCCGGAGTGCGACCGTTTTTCAGGTCGTCCACAACGATGCGCTGGTTCGGCATGATGATGAAGAACACGTTCGCGGTCATGATCGTCGCCGTGAATGCGCCCAGGTGCAGCATCATCGCCCGACCTGTGAAAATCTGGTTGTAGCCCCAGCCCATGGCCACCAGCAGAACGAAAAGCAGAACCATCAGCAGGGTTGGCCGTTCACCCAGCCCCGACTTGCAGAGAAAATCGTAGATCAGCCAGCCGACAGTCAGCGACGCGGCCGAGATCAAAATGCCCTGCCACAAGGCAAGATCAGCCTTTTCCGCGTCCACCAGATAAAGCTCTCCGCCGACCCAATAGACGATCATCAAAAGGGCCGCACCGCTGAGCCAGGTCGCGTAGCTTTCCCATTTGAACCAGGTCAGGTGATCGGGCATCCGCTCGGGCGCGACCAGATATTTCTGGATGTGGTAGAAGCCGCCGCCGTGGACCTGCCATTCCTCACCATCCGCCGGTCCGGGGATGTTGCGGTTCAGACCAAGGTCCAACGCAATGAAATAAAAGGATGATCCGATCCAGGCGATTGCGGTGATAACGTGCAGCCATCGCACGGCAAATGCCATCCAATCCCAGAACACGGCGAAGTCGTACATGAAAGGTCTCTCCGATTGATTGCCGCCACACTAGGCAAACAGGCTTTTCTTCGGTATTCCCGTATATTGTCAAACTGTATCAAAAAAAACGAAAAGATGTCCTATCTCGACAATATCCGAACCTTCGTCAGGGTCTATGATCTGGGCAGCATGTCTGCCGCTGGTCGGGACCTGCGCATTTCGCCTGCGGTGACGTCGGCGCGGATTTCCCAGCTTGAGGATCATCTGGGTGTCCGGCTGTTTCAGCGCACGACGCGTAACCTCAGCCCGACCGAGCAGGGGCGGGCGTTTTATCCCGGCGCGGTGGCGGTTCTGGATGCGGTTGACGAGGCCGAGGCGCAGGTGGTTCACCTGACCGAAGCGCCGCGCGGATCGCTGTTCGTCGCGGCGCCGCTGGGTGTCGGGCGCAGGCTGCTTGCGCCGCACGTGCCTGACTTCCTTGAGGAATACCCCGAGATCGACGTTCGGTTGCGCCTGACAGACCGATCCGTTGACCTGACGACCGAAGGGCTGGACCTTGCGTTTTTCATAGGTCAGCCGGAAGACAGCACCCTCCGCATCCGAAAGATCGCGGATTGTCAGAGGGTACTCTGCGCGGCCCCGGACTATGTAAAAAGCCGCGGTATGCCAAAAGCCGGAGCCGATCTGATCTCGGAAAAGCACGAATGTCTGAAACTACGGTTTCCGGGAGCCACAGAATTTCAATGGCTTCTGGACACGCCCGAAGGCCCAAAGCGCTTTGCTGTAACAGGTCGGTTTGAATGTGACGACGGGGACGTTCTGACGGATTGGGCCTTGTCAGGGCAGGGTATTGCAATGAAACCCGTCTTTGAGGTCGCGGATCACCTGAAGGCCGGGCGTCTTGTCCCCGTTGCCACAGGCACGCCGCCGGTTTCGGTCCAGATGGCGTGTCTTTATACGCACCGCAGGCATCAGGACCCAAAGGCGCGGTTGTTCATGGACTTCATGATTGCCCGGATCGGGGACGTTGTCCGCAATTCAGAGGTTTGATCCCTCAACTGCCGCGATAGGTTGAATACCCGTAGGGCGAAAGCAACAGCGGCACGTGGTAGTGCGCTTCGGCGTCGGACATACCGAACCGAATGGGAACTTCGTCCAGAAACAGCGGTTCTTCTGCGGACTGGCCGGTTGCACGTAGATAGTCACCGGCGAAGAAAACCAGTTCATATGTGCCGGCCTTGAAGTCTTCTTTCGGCAGGATCGGGCTGTTTGTGCGCCCGTCCTCGTTGGTTTCGGTCTCGGTCAGTTTGCTTCGGTTCCCTCCCGTGATTTCGTACAGCGCAATTTTCAGCCCTTCTGCCGGGCAGCCGCGCGCGGTGTCCAGAACATGGGTCGTCAGATAACCTGCCACGGGAATCTCCTAATTTCTAATCGTCTCATTGGTTTGCTGTTGCTTATCACACATAGCGCACATGTTTTGTTTGACACAGTCTGGTTTGAATTCCGAAACTTTGGGAATGCCGAAAGAAATGGAAACAGCGTTCGGATTGATTTGATAATCATCTCCACCTTTCTGCGGTAAAGCGTAGGTAATGTGACAAAGACAAGACGGAAGACATCATGCAGCCCCCTCGTTATCCCCGCGACATGATCGGACACGGAGCCAACCCACCAGACGCTAAATGGCCGGGTGGGGCGAAACTGGCGGTCCAGATCGTGCTGAACTACGAAGAAGGCGGCGAGAACTGCGTGTTGCACGGAGACGCCGCGTCCGAGGCGTTCCTGTCCGAGATCGTCGGAGCCGCCCAGTGGCCGGGACAGCGCCATTGGAACATGGAGTCGATCTATGAATACGGATCGCGTGCCGGGTTCTGGCGCTTGCACCGGCTGATGAAGGATTTGCCGATCACCGTTTACGGTGTCGCAACGGCCTTGGCCCGTTCCCCGGATCAGGTGGCCGCGATGAAATCCGCAGGCTGGGAGATCGCAAGCCACGGCCTCAAATGGGTTGAACATAAGGACATGCCCGAGGACGAAGAGCGCGCTCAGATTGCCGAGGCGATCCGTCTGCACACCGAGGTCGTCGGTGAACGCCCGGTGGGGTGGTACACGGGCCGCTGTTCCGAAAACACCGTGCGGCTGGCCGCCGAAGAAGGCGGCTTTTCCTACGTGGCCGACACCTACGCTGACGATCTGCCGTACTGGATGAATACAGGTGGGCGGGACCAATTGATCGTCCCCTACACGCTGGATTGCAATGACATGCGTTTTGCCACGCCGCAGGGGTTTAACTCGGGCGATCAATTCTATGCGTATCTCAAGGACAGTTTCGATGCGCTTTATGCCGAAGGCGAGGCGGGTGCCCCTAAGATGCTGTCGATCGGGCTGCATTGCCGTTTGATCGGTCGTCCGGGGCGGGTCATGGCCCTGAAGCGGTTCTTGGATTATGCGCAGGGGTTTTCGGATGTCTGGTTCGCGACCCGCCAGCAAATTGCCGCGCATTGGGCGGAACAGCATCCTCCTGTTTCGTGGCCCAAACCGTCTGGGATGGACCGAGACGCCTTTGTTGCAGCCTATGGCGGGATTTTCGAACACTCCGCCTGGATCGCTGAACGCGCCTACGAGTTGGAACTGGGTCCGGCCCACGATACGGCGGGTGGCTTGCACAATGCGCTGGCTCGCATGTTCCGATCCGCCTCGGAATCAGAGCGGTTGGGCGTCCTGACGGCGCACCCGGACCTTGCGGGCAAACTGGCACAGGCCAAGCGGTTGACGCAGGAAAGTACGTCCGAGCAGGCATCGGCCGGATTGGACGCGCTGACGGATGCCGAACGCGACGCATTCACGGATCTGAACACGCGCTATACGCAGAAATTCGGATTCCCCTTCATCATTGCGGTGCGCGACCACAACAAGGCTTCGATTCTGGATGCGTTCCAGCGCCGGATCGAACAGGATCGAGACACGGAATTCGCCGAAGCCTGTCGTCAGGTCGAACGTATCGCCGAGTTCCGGTTGCAGGACGTTCTGCCTTCATGACGCGGATTACGGCAACCCTTCTGACACCTGCGGCATTCGCGCCTTTTGGGGATGTGATCGAGGTCGCAGGCGACCCGGACAAGATCATCAATCAGGGTCAGTGTGGCCGGTTCCATGATCGCGCCGCGATGGATTTTTCGGACGGCCGTGCTGGGATCAGCCTGTTCAACGCCAACCCGCGCGCCCTGCCATATCAGTTGGATATGGTAGAGCGTCACCCAGATGGCAGTCAGGCCTTTATCCCCATGACCCATCAGCCTTTTCTGGTCATCGTTGCCCCGGACGAGAACGGCAAACCGGGCGAACCGGTGGCGTTCATTACCTCTCCGGGGCAGGCCGTGAACTATCGCAAGGGCACGTGGCATGGCGTTCTGACGCCACTGCACGGTCCCGGCCTGTTCGCGGTGGTCGATCGGATCGGCACAGGCGCCAACCTTGAGGAATTTTGGTTCGACACGCCCTACGAAGTCGTGTCGTGACCGTTGAAGCCGCAGGATAAGCGGCAGGACCCCCGTGAACCTGACAGAGAGGACAGTAACTCATGGCTGACACTTCAATAGGGACCCCCGAACAGCTTCGAGACCCGAACTATACTCCGGCTTTGCACAAGGCGGTTCCGCTGGGCATCCAGCACGTCTTGGCGATGTTCGTATCCAACGTCACCCCCGCGATCATCGTGGCAGGCGCGGCTGGGTTCGGATTTGGATCCAACTCGCCGGACTTTCCTGAATTGCTGTATCTGATCCAGATGTCGATGCTGTTTGCCGGTGTCGCGACGCTGTTGCAGACAGTCACTCTGGGGCCGGTCGGTGCCGCGTTGCCGATCGTGCAGGGCACCAGTTTTGCCTTTCTTCCCATCATGATCCCGCTGGTCGCGGGTAAAGGTGTCGATGGTCTGGCGGCATTGTTTGGCGGGGTGATCGTGGGCGGTTTGTTCCACGCTTTGCTGGGCACTGTGATTGGCAAAATCCGCTTTGCGCTGCCGCCTTTGGTCACCGGGCTGGTGGTTACCATGATCGGTCTGGCGCTGGTCAAAGTCGGTATCCAATACGCAGCCGGAGGTGTTCCGGCCATTGGGACACCAGAATATGGGTCGGCCCTGAACTGGTCGGCGGCTCTGGTCGTGATCATCGTGACGCTGGCGCTGAAGTTCTTCACGCGTGGGATGCTGTCTGTCTCGGCCGTCCTGATTGGCCTCGTTGCTGGCTACGCATATGCCCTGATGGTCGGGATGGTCACGTTCGAGGCGATCGGCACAAGTTGGGATCGCGCGGCCTCCTTCGCGTTGCCGGTGCCCTTCAAATATGGGTTCGAGTTCTCGTTCGCGGCGATCATCGGTTTCTGCCTGATGGCCTTTGTGTCGGCGATTGAAACGGTGGGCGATGTGTCTGGTGTCACCAAGGGTGGGGCAGGGCGCGAAGCCACAGACAAGGAAATCGCCGGGGCCACCTATGCGGACGGTTTCGGATCAGCCTTGGCTGGCGTGTTTGGCGGCCTGCCGAATACCTCCTTCAGCCAGAATGTCGGGCTGATCGCCATGACCGGTGTCATGAGCCGCAACGTCGTCACGATTGGCGCGCTTTTCCTGATCCTGTGCGGTCTTGTGCCCAAGGTCGGGGCGATCATTCGTACCGTCCCCATCGAAGTGCTGGGCGGTGGCGTGATTGTCATGTTCGGGATGGTCGTCGCTGCCGGTGTTTCGATGCTGTCTGACGTGGACTGGAACCGGCGCAACATGGTGATCTTTGCGATCTCGCTGTCGATCGGATTTGGCTTGCAGCTTGAGCCCAACGCGGTTCAGCACCTGCCTGATACGCTGGGCATCCTGATGAAAAGCGGCCTGCTGCCGGCGGCGCTGATCGCTATCGTCCTGAACCTGATCCTGCCGCACGAACTGGCGGATGAGGCGACCGAAGAAGTCTCGGGCGGGATGTCCGGGCATGGGTCGGGCAGCTTGCCGGGCGAATAGTCAAAAGATAGCGGATCGCAGCGTTCTGCGGTCCGCTCATCCTCGGGCCATTAAGTGCGCCACGTCCAGCATCCGGGCTGAAAAGCCCCATTCGTTGTCATACCACCCGAAAACACGGACTTGGTTTTCGCCGATCTGACGTGTTTCGGGGCCAGCGATGACCAGAGACTCGGGGCGTGTGCGCAGGTCGGACGAGACCAGCGGCTCATCCGTCCAGCCTAAGACTGGCGAGGATGACACCGCCGCGCGCAATTCTGCATCGAACGACTTGGGCGTCATGCCCCGTGCCAGAGTCACAACCAGATCAACCGCCGAAACACTGGCCGTCGGAACCCGAACCGCAGCACCGGAAATGCGACCTGCAAGGTGGGGCAATACCTCGTCAATCAGATGCGTGGCGCTTGTGGTGGTCGGCACCATCGACAATGCCCCCGCGCGAGACCGGGCCAGATCGCCGCGCGGCGCGTCAACCATCGGCTGGCTGTTGGTATAGCAGTGGATCGTGGTCATATGCGCCGAGGCCACGCCCCCGATCTGATCCAGAACCTTGACCAAGGGCGCGAGACCGTTGGTCGTGCAGGATGCGTTCGATACAATCCGAGCCGTGCCCAGTTGATCTTCGTTCGCGCCCAGAACAATCGTGACCTCAGTTGCGGGGGAAGGGCCAGAAATCAGCACCTTGCTTGCCCCTGCAGTTAGACCCTGACTGGCCACGTCCGAGGTTCTGGCAACTCCGGTACAGTCCATAAGGACATCAACGCCGGACAGGTCCACCTGCGACAAGTCCGAACTGTGCGTGACCGGGATCGTGCGCCCGTCTACCACCAGTTCTGCATCACCTTGCGTGACTGTGCCGGGGTAGGGGCCAAACGTGCTGTCGTATTTGAACAGGTAGGCGCAGGTCTCAAGCGGTGCGATATCGTTGATCAGCACCAGCTCAACGTCGTTGTCCTGCGGCTGTGCCAGAAGCTGCCGCAGGATCGTGCGGCCGATCCGACCGAATCCGTTAATCGCGAGTTTCATGCGCAAGCTATGGCAGCGCGTTGCGCCGACCTCAATGCCCGTTTGATCCCGGGGTCAGTTGCAGCTGACTTGCGAGAAGAACTGCCCCGAGATGTTCTGATACATGCTGCCGATAATCGGTCTGCATCCCGTGGCCTGCTGAATCGCGGCAGCGGCCTGAAGCGTACGCAGGCGCGGTGGCGGGCCAAAGGGGTTCAGATTGTTGTTGTCCCGCGTCGCGCGATACACGACCGGCGCATCCGATATCTGCGTCACCGCCCAGGTGCGGCTCATGACGAAAACCTGTTTGGTTTCTTCCTTGGCGACAACAGGGGTTGCCTGAAAAGCAGTCAGGCCAACTGTTGCCGCCAGTGCCAGCATTGATCCGCGCAGTACCATTGAACAATCTCCAGTGCTAAAAACAGGTGTTATTTCACCAGATTCAAGCGCTTCTGTGAAGCCCTGCGCGGGAAAAAGCCGATTTGCCGTCAACGTTTGGTTAAAGACAGCGGCATGTGCCGGTTCACGTCCTTGTATAGCAGATAGCGGAATCTGCCCGGCCCACCGGCGTAACAGGCCTGAGGGCAGAAGGCGCGCAGCCACATGTAATCGCCTGCTTCGACCTCGACCCAGTCCTGATTCAACCGGTAGACGGCTTTGCCCTCTAGTACATACAAGCCATGTTCCATGACATGTGTTTCAGCAAACGGGATGACGCCGCCGGGCTCAAACGTCACGATATTGACGTGCATGTCATGGCGCAGGTCCTGAGGGTCCGCGAACCGGGTTGTCGCCCAGCGCCCTTCGGTTCCGGGCATTGGGATCGGCGCAACGTCGCGCTCATTCGTGATGATCGGATCGGGGGCTGGCAGGCCGGGGACAGCTTCGTAGGCCTTGCGAACCCAATGGAATCGCGCGGTTTCATCGGCGCGATTGTGCAGGGTCCAGTCTGATCCGGCCGGAATATAGGCGTATCCCCCGGTTTCAAGGACGTGGACAGCCCCGTCCAAGGTCAATGTCACGGCCCCTTCGACCACGAACAGAACACCCTGTGCGTTTGAGTCTGTTTCGGGCCGGTCGCTGCCGCCGCCGGGCTGCACCTCCATGATGTACTGAGAGAACGTCTCGGCAAAACCGCTGAGGGGGCGGGACAGAACCCAAAGGCGGGTGTTTTCCCAGAACGGCAAATAGCTGGTTACGATGTCCCTCATCGTGCCCTTCGGGATCACGGCATATGCGTCGGTGAACATGGCGCGGTCGGTCAAAAGCTGATCCTGACCAGGATGACCGCCGGTTGGCGCATAATATGTTGGCTGTGCCATTTCGTGCCTCTCACTCGTGTTTCGGGCACTATGCTGGGATTGCACTTTCGCCTCTAGCGGCAGAGTCGCAATAGGTTTGTTCGGGATTATTTGAAGGTCGCAAGGGGACTTGGCCGCCCATTGCAGGCGGTATAGTCTGATTGGCGAAGTCATTTCAGAAAGGCGAGGTGTTTATGAAACCTCATGCGTTCACAGCATTGGTCTTTGCAACGATTGTATGTGCGGGAACTGCCGTTCACGCGAAACCATTGTCCAGAATCATCGCGGAAATGGGGCTGAGCCCGGCAGACTTCAATGTGGTGAATGCGACAGCGGATTCGATGCTAGCAAATGGTGCGCCTTCGGTGGGCACAGAACGCAATTGGTCCAATCAGGATTCGGGGTCAAAGGGAACCATCCGTGTCCGCGACGTGCGCGACAATTGCGTGCACTTCCAACACTTCATCCAACCCGAAGGTACGGACCAGACCCGAGAGGTCAGAACCCGCAGGTGTCAGGACGCAAGCGGTGCCTGGATTCTGACGCCCTGATAAAAGATCAATACCCGCGCACGCGGTCCACTTCATGCAGCAGGGGTTTACCGGTCGTCAGACGCTGAAAGTTCTCGGCCACATCGCCTAGTGCTTCACCTAAATGCCACCCCGACACATGCGGGGTGATCAATACGTTCGGGTGGGCCCATAACGGGCTGTCCGCTGGCAATGGTTCCGTGCATGTAACGTCGAGAACCGCGTGTCCCGGCGTGCCCTTGTCCAAAGCCGAGATCAGCGCCGTTTCGTCAATCAGATCACCCCGCCCAGCGTTCAGCAGATGGCTGCCCGGCTTCATGGTCGCCAACATTTCCGCATCGAACAATCCGATGGTCTGTGCGGTCGACGGCAAGATCGCGCAGATATGGTCGCATTGGCCCAACAATTCAGGCAAGGCCGCGTCCCCATGCAGGCACGTCACGCCGTCAAGTTGTTTGGGTGAGCGGCTCCAGCCCATGACGTTAAACCCGATCGCACGCAGCATCAGAGCGCTGCGCGCACCGATATGTCCCAAGCCCAGAACCCCGACGGTTTTCTCGGGTGTATAAACCGGTGCCTTGGGCAGCCATTCAGCGTTGCGCTGGGACGCCTCGTGAAATGAGACGTGTCGCTGTTGGTGCAGGATATAGGTCACAAACCACTCGGCAATGCCCTGCGCTGGGGCATCCGGTTTAAGGCGTGCGACGCGAATGTGGTCGGGCAGGTTCGGATGGCCAACAATTGTCTCCACCCCGGCACCCAGTTTTTGAACAAGTTTCAGATTCGGAAGCTGTTGATGCTGATCATCTTTTAATCCGACGACGGCGATCATCGTGATGTCGCTGGCGTCACCGATTGTATCCCGGGTCCTCACGTCCATACCGGGGTGTAATTGCCGGATTTCGCGGGCAATGTCGCTGTCGCTTATCCAGTCGGACAGCCCTGTTTCGATCAACAACCCCATTTGGCCCTCCATTTGTAGCTATTTGTTTCAAGTGACGTATCGTCACCCAACTGGACATCGTGACGGCAGCTAAGTCATTCTCGGTTCAAAGGTAAAGCCCGGACACCGGGTCGGAGGAAGAAAACCCATGAATATGTCATTCGGTCTGCGGGATGAGAACAACAAGCTGTTGCAGCGTGTCAAAGACATGATCCGCGATGAGATCATGCCGCTGGAGGAGGAGTATCACGCGGAAATCGGTAAGGGGGACCGTTGGCAGTACACAGAGCGGCAGGCTGAAATCCTTGAAGGCTTGAAAGCAAAGGCCAAGGCCGCCGGTCTGTGGAATTTTTGGCTGACAGACAGCGACAAGGGATTTGGTCTGTCCACTGTTGAATATGCTTATTTCGCCGAGGAAATGGGAAAGACGCCTTTGGGCGCAGAGGTGTTCAACTGCTCGGCCCCCGACACTGGCAACATGGAAGTGTTCGAGCGTTACGGATCGGACGCGATGAAACAGGAATGGCTCAAGCCGTTGTTGGAAGGCGAAATCCGGTCTGCCTACCTGATGACTGAACCCGAGGTGGCGTCTTCGGACGCGACGAATATCGCCATGTCCTGCAAGTTGGATGGCGACAGCTATGTTCTGAATGGCGAGAAATGGTGGTCGTCAGGTGCAGGGGATCCGCGTTGCAAGGTCTATATTGTGATGGTGAAAACCGGCGGAGATGAACTGCCGGTTCACCAGCGTCAGTCCATGATTGTTGTTCCCGCCAACACGCCTGGAATCGAAATCCTGCGCCCGATGGAGGTTTACGGTCACGACGACGCCCCACACGGGCACATGCATATCCGGTTTACCAACGTACGGGTTCCGGCAGAGAATATCTTGCTGGGCGAAGGGCGCGGGTTTGAGATCGCGCAGGGCCGTCTCGGGCCAGGTCGTATACACCACTGTATGCGGGCAGTCGGGCAAGCCGAAATCGCGTTGGAGAAAATGTGCAAGCGGGCGCTGCAGCGCGAGGCATTCGGCAAGAAGCTGGCGCAGTTGGGTGCAAATTTCGACATCATCGCGGAATGTCGGATGGAAATTGAGATGGCGCGCCTTCTGTGCCTGAAGGCCGCATGGTACATGGATCAGGGTGACGCGCGCGCAGCAGCGCCCTGGATCAGCCAGATCAAGGTCGTGGCGCCTCGGGTCGCGTTGAAGGTGATCGACGAGGCCGTGCAGATGTTCGGCGGGCAGGGCGTCAGTCAGGACACTCCGCTTGCCTCGGCCTGGACACATGTGCGGACGCTGCGTTTGGCGGACGGGCCGGACGCGGTGCACCGCCGTCAGGTCGCACGTACCGAGTTGAAAAAATACACTCAGGAAAAGGTGTGAAGACAGGAATGTACGGCGATCGCGACCTGAGCCAAGAGGCATTTTTTCAACTTCGCTCGGACGGAGTATTTGTCGGCAACGAAGCGGCCCGCGGTCCCTGGTCCGCTGACCATTGTCACGCCGGACCGGTCACCGGCCTTGTCGCACGCGCCGCAGAAACTGAGGTCGGGCCAGACAAGATGCTGACCCGGCTGACGATTGACATGTTGCGCCCGATGCCGCTGTCCGGGCTGCGCGTGGCAGCAGAGACCGAGCGCCACACGAAGACCATGGCAACGACACGGGTCACGGTGCATGATCTGGACGACACCTTGTGTGCCAAGGCGACAACTATGCATCTGGTTCGCCGGGACTTGGGCGCGGTTCCGAATGTGTCTATCGACCCACCTGAACTGGAGGGGGCGGTGTCCGGCCTCTTCCCGATTGGCGAGACGCGCCACAAGCTGACCGGTTTCGCCCACTATTCCGAAGTTCTCTATCCGAAAAACAGCACCCCGGGGCCGGGTCCAAAGGCGATCTGGATGCGCACCCCGCCGTTGCTGCCGGGGGAAGCTCAGTCCCCGATTCAGGCGCTTTGCCCCTTGGCCGACTGCGCCAACGGGATTTCTTGGAACGCGCCGACGACTGAGATGGGGTTCATGAATACGGATTTGACCGTGCAGATTCATCGTGAACCTGTGTCGGATTGGCTTGCTTCTGATTCCGTCTGCCACTGGCAGCCTTCAGGAATCGGAATGTCTCAGGCGGTGCTGTATGACACGGAAGGTCCGATTGGCGCGGCGCTGCAAACGCTGATCCTGTTTCCGCCCACCTGATTGATGGTCGGAATCCGCATGCTTGATGCAAAACGCATTGCCCGACGCGGGCGGGCATCCTATCTTCTGCTCATGCGTTGGTTTGTAACCCTTTTGGCTTGTATGGTGCCGATCCCGGCATTGACCCACCCTCACGTCTTTATCGACACGGGGCTGGAGTTCATCGTGGATGACACCGGCAACCTGACACATGTGCGCGTCACTTGGGCCTATGATGAGTTTTATTCTCTTTTGGTTCTTGAGGATATGAAGCTGGATCAGGACGCGGACGGCGTGCTGACCCCTGCCGAGGAAAGTTTTCTTGCGGGTTTCGATGCGCAGTGGGTCGAGGGGTATAACGGCGATCTCATCGTGTGGGCAGATGGCACACAAGTTGCCTTGTCCGGCCCGTCCGAGGCGTCAGCCACGACCGAGGATGGCCGTATCGTCACGACCCATCTCAGGGCGGTTGAGGGCGCAGCGACATCGGCGGCAAACCTGACGGCCAAAGCCTTTGATGAAACCTATTACACCGCCTACGAAGTGACGCGTCCCGTTACTGTGTCCGGGTCGCAGTCGTGTCAGATTGACCGGATCGAACCGGATATTGATGGGCAGTTGGCCCAGATGCAGGCGTTCCTGCGCACGTTGGACGCCGACTACGACCTTGAAGAAAATGATATCCCGCTCGTCGGCGAAAATTTTGCGACCGAGATTCGTATTTCATGTCCAAATACCTGATTGTACCGGTCGCTCTGGCCATTGGTTTGTTGCTTTGGTTCTGGGGCAGCGGGGGCTTCGACCAGCTTGCTGCTTGGGCGGCTGGTGAGCAGCGCGCTTTCCAGAACCAGATCGCCCGCTCTTTGAGGGCCGCCCGTGCCGAACAGCCCGAGGCTGTCGCGACCTTGCTGACCGTTTGTTTCGCCTATGGGTTTTTCCATGCCATCGGTCCGGGGCACGGCAAGGTGTTGATCGGAGGGTACGGTTTGGGTCGCCGCGTCGCATTCTGGCGCTTGTCGGCGATCAGTGTGTTGTCGAGTCTTGGGCAGGCCGTGACCGCGATCGTGCTTGTCTATGCGGGTGTTCTGGTGTTCCAGATGTCACGGGAAAGCCTCGTGGGAACGACCGAACAGGTTATGGCGCCCATAAGCTATGGCGCCATCGTTGCAATCGGGTTGTGGCTGGTTTTCCGAGCCTTGCGGAGCTTTGCAAGGCGACACAAATCTCAAACATCCCACCACGATCACCATCATCACGACCACGGCGACCACCATCACGACCATCATCACCATAACGGCGAAGTCTGTTCGGATTGCGGCCACCGCCACGGCCCCACCGCCGAGGAGGTTGCCAATGTCGGAAGCCTGCGCGAGGCGCTGATCCTGATCGCCGGTATCGCGGCACGGCCCTGCACTGGCGCGCTGTTTGTGCTGATCCTGACGTGGCAGATGGGTATCGCGATGGTCGGGATCGCCGGGGCGTTTGCAATGGCACTGGGAACGGCGATGGTCACGACTCTGGTCGGCTGGACATCTCTGGGGCTGCGCGGTGGATTGCTTGCCTCGGCCTCGGCCACGCGGTTCGCGCAAGTGCTGGCCCCGACCATCGAACTGGTTGCGGGGCTGATGATTGCCGTTATTGCCAGCGGACTGTTGCTGCGCGCTATGTGAGCTCGTCAAAAACCGGCTGAGGGTAACCGACCCGCGCCAGATAGAGCCCTTGCGGAGGGCATACCGGACCACAAGCCGCGCGATCTGTTGCTTGCAGGGCGACACGCACATCCTCGGGTGTCCATGCCCCCGCGCCAACACGTTCCAGCGTGCCGACAAAGCTGCGCACTTGATTGTGCAGGAAAGAGCGGGCGCGGACGTGAAAGTGAATTTCGGGGCCGGAAAAGCCCTGAACCTGTTCAACCCTCAATTCGTCCAAAGTCTTGACCGGGCTGGCGGCCTGACAGATCGAGGATCGGAATGTCGTAAAGTCATGCCGGCCGATCAGTGTATCTGCACCTGCTTGCATGGCGTCCACATCCAGCCTGTGGTTGATCTGCCAGACCTGTCCGGCGTCATGGGTCGCGGGCGCGCGGCGCATCAGGATGCGAAATAGGTACTGACGTTCCACAGCGGAAAATCGGGCGTGCCAGTCATCCTCGACCCGTGCGGCTTTCACGATCGCTACGGGCTGCGGCTTCAGGTGATAGTTCAACGCTTCTGACAGGCGGAACGGGTCCCACTCTTTGGTCAGATCGCAATGGGCAACCTGTCCCAGCGCGTGCACCCCGGCATCCGTTCGACCGGCGGCGGCAATCGTATGGGCACCGGGCTGGATACGCGACAACGCCTGTTCGATTGCCCCCTGAACGGAGGGCAGCTCTTTTTGCCGCTGCCATCCGGCGAACGGCTCCCCTTGGTATTCGACTTTCAGTGCGTATCTTGGCATGGGCTGCTGGTAACGCGCCGCACCGCAACGGGCAAGAGCGGGAAAGCGCTGGTATGTCAGGTCCGTGCTACCTATTTTGAGAGAAACGAAAAAAGCGGGGCGACAATTTGGTCATCTCTTCCCTGTCAGACAGTCTGGTGCGCGGCCTTGAGAGTGTCGGCGACAGCGTGTCCGAAGCCCTGTTCGAGCCGGTTATCCGTCTGGGCGTCACCGGATTGGCGCGGTCGGGCAAAACGGTGTTCATCACCTCGCTGGTTGCCAATTTGCAGGACCGTGGCCGCATGACCGGTCTGGTGGCCCAGCGCGAGGGTCGGATCAACGCCGCCTATCTTCAGCCGCAACCTGACGACACAGTGCCTCGGTTCGACTATGAAACCCATCTGGCGGCCCTGACCGGCCCGCAACCACATTGGCCGGACAGCACCCGTGCGGTGTCGGAGCTGCGCCTGTCGTTCAAGGTGCGCCCCGCCGGTCTGCTGTCTGGGCTACAAGGGCCGCGGACGGTTCATCTGGATATTGTGGATTATCCGGGCGAGTGGCTTTTGGACCTGGCGCTATTGGACAAGTCTTATGAGGAGTGGTCGACCGAGACGCTGAACCGCATCGCGGGTCGCGCCGAGGCCGACGCGTTTCTGACGCTGGCCAAGGCCGCAGAGCCTGAGGCCGAGCATGACGAACCCAATGCGCTGTCGTTGGCCAAGGCCTTTTCGGATTACCTGAACGCGGCGCGGGACGCAGGATACTATGACTGCACGCCCGGGCGGTTCCTGTTGCCCGGCGATTTGTCGGGGTCTCCGGTTCTGACCTTTGCGCCGTTGCCCGTTGAAGGCAAAGCCCAGCGGCGCAGCCTTCACCACGAGATGGCACGCCGGTACGCGGCCTATAAATCTCAGGTCGTAAAGCCGTTTTTTCGCGATCATTTCTCACGAATTGATCGTCAGGTCGTTTTGGTGGACGCGCTGGGCGCAATCCACAAGGGTCCGCAGGCAGTTGAAGACATGCGGCGCGCGATGGCGGATATCCTGTCGGCCTTCCGACCGGGTCGCAACGCGTGGCTGAGCCAGCTTCTTCTGGGGAAACGGGTCGAGCGTGTCCTTTTTGCCGCGACCAAAGCCGATCACCTGCATCATCTGCAGCACCCCCGCCTGACCAATATCATGGAGGCTTTAACGCGCGACGCCCGCGATCGTGCGAATTTTGCCGGTGCGCAAACGGCGGCTTTGTCACTGGCTGCGCTACGCGCGACGACCGAAGAAATCCGGTCCCATCAGGGGGCAGACCTTCCATGTGTGCGCGGTACGTTGCCCGATGGAAAACACGCGGCCTTCTATCCCGGTGAGTTGCCCGAAGACCCCGCCCGCCTGTTGGGGCCGGCCCGTGACGGCGCAGGTGCGTGGTTGGACGCCGATTATGGCTTCATGGCATTTGAGCCAGCCCAACTGTCATTGCGACCGGGGGATGGTCCGCCCCATATCCGTTTGGATAGGGCCGCGCAGTTCCTCATAGGAGACCGCCTATGACCGTGATCCTGCGTCCAGCCCGCAGCACGGACGCCGGTGCGACCGGTGAAATCCTGCATGGTTTCGCGCTCGAGCATGAGTGGATGCCGGAATTGCATTCGCGCGCCGAGACCATAGCCTTTTGCGGTCGGATGATTGATCAGGACTGGGTAACCGTTGCGGAAACCGATGAGGGCATCGTAGGTTTTCTGGCGTTGAACCAATGCGAAGTTCATTCCCTGTATCTGGCACCCAAGGCTCGTGGGCGTGGGATCGGACAACGTCTGTTGGACGACGCCAAGTCCAAGCGGGCCGAACTGTCCCTGTTTGCGTTTCAGCTAAACCTGCGGGCGTGTCGGTTTTACGAACGTAACGGGTTTGCCGAAGTCGCCCGAAGCGACGGGGCGGATAACGACGAAAACCTGCCGGACATCAAATACGTCTGGAAAAGAAGCGAGGCTGTCGATGGCTAAAGGTCCGGTTGTTTTTGATCTCGACGCCGAAGAGCCTTCGGTTGACGTGTCTACTGCGCCGCCGGTACCGGATGTCGCGCCAGTGCAGGGGCAGGCCATGCAAACGGCGGTCAGATTGGCGGCCAAAAAGCCTTCGGTCTTGTCTCGGTGGTTTTGGGGTTTGGCCGTTGCAGCGGTGGGTGCTGTCGTTTCCATCGCCGCCTGGGATTTTGCCACGTCACTTTTGCTGCGCTCACCTGTTCTGGGTTGGGTCGTAACGGGGCTGTTCGGCGCGCTGGTTTTCGTCGCGCTGCTTATCGCCGTTCGCGAGCTGGCCGCGATTGGCCGGTTGTCTCGCATTGATGGCCTGCGCCGGGCTGCTGACGAAGCGCTGGCCGACGAAGATTTGAAAAAGTCCCGCGACGTTACAGAAAAACTGATCAATTTCTACAAGGGCCGTGACGAAACGAAATGGGGCCGTGACCGGTTGAACGAGCGTATGGGCGAACAATTCGACGCGTCGGGCCTTTTGACACTGGCCGAGGACGAACTGCTGGCCCCGCTGGATGCTGCCGCCAGCCGCGAGGTCGAGGCCGCAGCGCGTCAGGTTGCGACCGTGACGGCTCTGGTTCCGCTGGCTTTGGCGGATGTTGTAACGGCTTTGGCCGCGTCGCTTCGGATGATCCGCAGAATTGCTGAAATCTACGGGGGTCGGGCAGGTTTTCTGGGGGGATGGCGGCTAACGCGCGCTGTGTTCGTGCATCTGGTGGCCACTGGCGCGGTGGCAGTCGGCGACGATCTGCTAGAGCCGGTTCTGGGTGGCTCGGTCCTCAGTAAACTGTCCCGTCGTTTTGGCGAGGGGTTGGTAAACGGCGCACTAAGTGCCCGCGTCGGCGTTGCAGCGATGGAAGTCTGTCGGCCTTTGCCATTCTCGGATCAGCACAAGCCATCGACCCGAGCGATGGTTCAACGGGCTTTGACGGGGTTGTTTTCCAAGACTTGACCTAGCGCAAGGTATTCCTGTCTGCTGGCCTGCATAACAGCGCCGGAGCCAGCCATGACCGAGCACGGACACAGCCATCAGGAAATAGCGGAACGGATCAATGCTCCTCCGGGTCGGGGGGTACTGCGTGATGTGGTCTACGGCGGCATTGATGGGTCCGTGACTACATTTGCAATCGTAGCTGGCGTGGCCGGAGCGGGTTTATCTCCGTTTGTCATTGTCGCGCTGGGCTTGGCCAACGTATTGGCAGACGGTTTCTCAATGGCTGCGGGAAATTATTCGGGCACCAAGGCCGAGTTGGACAACATCCGCCGCATCCGTGTGATCGAGGAACGCCATATCAGCCTTTACCCTGACGGTGAGCGTCAAGAAGTCCGTGAAATTCTGGCGCAAAAGGGACTTTCGGGGCGCGTGCTTGACGAAGCGACCGATGCGATCACGGCCAACCATGAGAACTGGATAAATCTTATGATCGAGGGCGAATATGGCCTCGGAACCGTTGATCCGAACCCTTTCAAAGCTGCGATGGCGACATTCATGGCTTTTCTAGTTGCAGGGATGATTCCGCTTTTGCCGTTTTTGCTGTCCGTCGAGAACGCTTTCACGGTGTCTGTCTGGATGACGATGGGTGTGTTCTTTGCGATCGGCGCGTTGAAAAGCCGTTGGTCGCTGGCCCCTTGGTGGCGGTCAGGGATCGAAACGCTGCTGATTGGCGGTGCGGCCGCGTTGATCGCATATCTTGTGGGGTCGTTGTTCCACCCATAAGGGGCTGGTGTATCGACAGGCAAGGCAACCCGCGCCATTCGCCGCAGGGGGCGGAACCTCTGGACCATCCGATGCGGGCGTCCTATAAGCGCCGCCATGTATGACCGGATGGCCATCATTATCCGAATTATATCCCCGGCGCTCTGATATCCTGAGACGCCGGGCAAAGGTGTTTGAGACTTCGCACCGACCGCTTCGATCCACACGACGACCAGATCATCCAAAGGACGCCCCCAATGTGCGCCGAAACACCTGATTACAAAGATACGCTGAACCTGCCCAAAACCGATTTCCCCATGCGCGCTGGCCTGCCCAAACGCGAACCCGCATGGCTGGAGCGTTGGGAGAAGATCGGCGTCTATGACCGTCTGCGCGAGAAAAAAGGCCGCACGCCCTTTACGCTGCACGATGGCCCTCCTTACGCGAACGGTCACCTGCATATCGGCCACGCGCTGAACAAGACCATCAAGGACATGATCGTGCGGAGCCATCAGATGATGGGCCACGACGCGCGTTACGTGCCCGGCTGGGACTGCCACGGCCTGCCCATCGAATGGAAGATCGAGGAACAGTACCGCAAGAAGGGTAAGAACAAAGACGAAGTGAACGTCGTCGATTTCCGTCAGGAATGCCGCAAGTTCGCCGAGGGCTGGATCGACATCCAGCGGGAAGAGTTCAAACGTCTGGGTATCACCGGCAACTGGGCCGATCCCTACATCACAATGGACTATCACGCCGAGGCTGTGATCGCCGACGAGTTCATGAAGTTCCTGATGAACGGCACGCTCTATCAGGGGTCAAAGCCTGTGATGTGGTCGCCCATCGAAAAAACCGCCTTGGCCGAGGCCGAGGTCGAGTATCACGACAAGGAAAGCTTCACCATCTGGGTGAAGTTCAAGGTCGTGAATGCGGGCGATCTGGATGATGCGTTTGTCGTGATCTGGACGACGACCCCGTGGACGATCCCGTCAAACAAGGCCGTGGTCTACGGCAAGGACATCTCGTATGGCCTTTACGAAGTCACAGGCGCGCCCGACGAATGCTGGGCCAATGTGGGTGACAAGTTCCTGCTGGCCGATAATCTGGCCGCCGACGTTCTGGGTCGTGCGCGCCTGAACGACGACCAGTGGACCCGCGTGCGTGACGTGACCACCGATGAGCTGGAGGGCGTCCAACTGACCCACCCGCTAGCCGGGGCCGAGGGCGGCAATGGCGAATGGGACGACATCCGCGACTTCCGCGCCGCTGAGTTTGTGACCGATACCGAAGGGACCGGTTTCGTCCACTGTGCGCCCTCGCACGGGATGGAGGAATTCGAGCTGTACCGCGACTTGGGGATGCTGGAACAGGTCATCACCTATAACGTGATGGACGATGGCAGCTTCCGCGCCGATCTGCCGTTCTTTGGCGGCAAATACATCCTGTCCCGCAAGGGTGGTGAGGGTGACGCGAACAAAGCCGTCATCGACAAGCTGGTCGAGGTCGGCGGGTTGCTGGCGCGTGGCAAGATCAAGCACAGCTATCCGCATTCGTGGCGCTCAAAGGCTCCGATCATCTATCGCAACACGCCGCAGTGGTTTGCATCCGTAGACCGCAAGCTGGACGATGGCATGGGCGAGATGGGCGATACCATCCGTGAACGTGCGTTGCGGTCCATCGACGAGCTGGTCAAATGGACTCCGCAGACCGGTCGCAATCGTCTGTATTCCATGATCGAGGCCCGCCCGGATTGGGTTCTGTCGCGTCAGCGCGCCTGGGGCGTGCCGCTGACCTGCTTTACTAAGAAAGGCGCTCTGCCCACCGACGCGGATTACCTGCTGCGCAACGCCGATCTGAACGCTCGCATCAAGGCGGCATTCGAGAAGGATGGCGCGGATATCTGGTACACCGAAGGGTTCAAGGAACAGATGCTGGACGGCATCGCCAACCCCGAAGACTATGATCAGGTGTTCGACGTCCTGGATGTGTGGTTCGACTCAGGCTCGACCCACGCCTTCGTTCTGCGTGACCGTGAGGATGGCACCGAGGACGGCATCGCCGACGTCTATATGGAAGGCACAGACCAGCACCGCGGCTGGTTCCATTCGTCGATGCTGCAGGCTTGCGGCACCAAGGGCCGCGCACCTTATCGCAACGTGGTGACACACGGGTTCACGCTGGATGCCAAGGGCAACAAGATGTCCAAATCACTGGGCAATACCATCGTGCCGGAGGAGGTCGTGAAGCAATACGGCGCCGATATCCTGCGCCTGTGGGTGGCTCAGACCGATTATACCGCCGACCAGCGGATCGGGCCGGAGATTCTGAAAGGCACCGCCGACAGCTATCGCCGCCTGCGCAATACCATGCGGTTCATGCTGGGCTCGCTGGCAGATTTCACCGAAGCCGACCGGGTCGCGCCCGAAGATATGCCGCGTCTGGAACGTTGGGTGCTGAGCCGTCTGGCCGAGCTGGATGAACAGGTGCGCAAGGGCTATGCCGCGTTCGATTTCCAGGGCGTGTTCAGCGCCGTGTTTACTTTTGCTACGGTCGATCTGTCCTCGTTCTATTTCGATGTGCGCAAGGATGCGCTGTATTGCGATGGTGACAACCTGCGCCGCCGCGCTGCGCGCACGGTTCTGGACATCCTGTTCCACCGTCTGACCACGTGGCTGGCACCGGTTTTGGTGTTCACCATGGAAGAGGTCTGGCTGGAGCGTTTCCCGGGCGATGACAGCTCGGTCCATCTGGTGGATTTCCCGGATACGCCTGCTGATTGGCGCGATGCTGACCTTGAATCCAGCATGGCCAAGATCCGCCGCGTCCGCCGTGCTGTGACTGCCGCACTGGAGATTCAACGTCAGGAGAAAGTCATCGGCTCAAGTCTTGAGGCCGCACCGATCGTGCATGTCGAAGACACCGAGGTGCGTGATCTGCTGGCGACCTTCGACGTGGATGATCTGTGCATCACCTCGGGCTTGACCGTCACCGGTGATCCAGCCCCGGCCGAGGCGTTCCGTGTGCCAGAGATCGAAGGTGTTGCGGTGGTGTTTGAAAAAGCCGAGGGCGAAAAATGCCAACGCTGCTGGAAAATCCTGCCGGATGTGGGGCGCCATGCGCATGACGGCGTGTGTGGGCGCTGCAACGAGGCTTTGGGATAAGTTTCGGGATTTTGCGAGGCTCTGCCTCGCGCTCCGAAGTATTTATGAACAGAAGAAGCATGGGGCGCGACCTGTTTGGGGTTGCGCCCTTTGTCAAAACGCGGTCAGCATTTGGCTATGCCGATGATTGCTGTTGATACGCGATTTGGATGCCTTGGGGTCGAAGAGACGGACGGGGCGATCACGCGTCTGATCTGGAATGGGCGAAACGCGGGTGAGGCGTCGCCGGTTCTGAAGGAGGCCGCGGCGCAACTGAAGGCTTATGATCAGGGGCGGTTAGAGCGGTTTGATCTGCCCTATCGTGTTGCGGGATCCGAGTTCCAGCGACAAGTCTGCGATCTGATGTTTGCCATACCCTTGGGTGAGACTAGAACCTATGGCGAGATCGCCAAAGAGTTGGGCCAACCGCCGCAACCGGTTGGGCAAGCCTGCGGAGCGAATCCGATTCCGGTGATCATCCCCTGTCATCGCGTGTTGGCCGCGAACGGGTTGGGCGGTTTCTCAGGCGAAGGCGGGGTTGAGACCAAGGTCGCTTTGCTGCGTCATGAACGGGCCGCCGGTTTGCTGATCTGAGTCGCGGATTTCTGTTGCAATCCCGGTGCTTGAGGCCCAACTTGTATCAGATAGAGAATTCAAAGGACCGAATGGTATGACTGCTCAATCAGACTCGGCTGCCCGCAAGAAGGCAATCATCGACCGCCTGATGTCGTTGGAAGCGCAGGAGCTTGCGACTGCGCAGGCGCATTATGATGCGTTTCTGAAGGACTCGCAGTTGGATGATCGCGAAGGTCACGATAAGGATGACATCGCGGCGTCACGAGAGAATGCGGACCTTGCCGCGGCTTTTGACGCGCCGGTTCACGCCCATCATGCCAAGATTGACGTGATCGAAAATACCGATTTCAGCGTGACTGACACGGTGCAGCCCGGTGCTGTTGTCCAGTTCAACAATCGCCGTTTCGTGGTCTGTGTCTCGACCACTCGGTTCGATGTCGATGGCAAGACCTACATGGGTATATCGACCCAAAGCCCGATCTATCTGGCCATGACGGGGCTTCGGCAAGGTGACGTGTTTACCCATAATGGGACTGAATTCGAGGTTCAGGAAGTTTTGTAATCCCGGCTTCTGCGCGGCGGGATCACCTGCTGCGCGATGCCTGCTGAAACCAGATACAAGCTGGTAACAACCAGGCCCCAATGCGCCCAGCTTTCGGGGTGGAAATCCACCCATGCGGCCCAGCCTGCAAAGAACGTCCATGCAAGCGCCATCGGCAAGGTCAGGCTGCGCCAGCGTTCGGTGCGCACGGGGTGAACGAATTTGAGCGGCAGGAACATCGCCAGCGACAACAACGATACAAGCAGCAGGATAACCCAAAAATTAGGCTCGAGCGCGAAGACCACGATGACGAACATGTTCCAGCACCCGGGGAAGCCGGAAAAGGAATTATCCTTTGTTTTCATGCGTGTGTCTGCGAAGTACATGGCGCTGGCGAAGGTGATCACGATAATTGCGAACCAGCCGGTCCATCCGTCCATCAGGCCGGATTTGAACAGCGCAAAGGCCGGGATGAACACGTAAGTCAGATAGTCGATGATCAGATCCAGAAGAACTCCGTCGAATTCGGGGGCGTTCTTTTTGACGTGGTAGTGCCGGGCGAGAGGGCCGTCGATACCGTCTACAACGAAGGAAACCACAAGCCACAGGTACATGAGGCTCCACTTCTCTTCTACGGCGGCCAACATTGCCAGCATTGCAAATACGGCGCCGGTCGCAGTGAAGAGGTGGACGGAAAGAGCTTTGAATCTGAGTGTCATGCGTGTCTCTTGAACGATGCTTGGCCCAGATGCAAACCAAAAGCCCGGTTGACGCGAGTTGCCATGCGTCAGGCTTTGGGGTGGGCGCGATTATAGACTTCCATCAACCGTGCAGTGTCTACGGCAGTGTAGGCTTGGGTTGTCGACAACGAGGCGTGGCCGAGCAACTCTTGAATGGCCCGTAGATCGCCTCCTGCGGTCAGCAGGTGGGTTGCGAAACTGTGCCGCAATGCGTGAGGTGTTGCAGTCGCTGGCAAGCCAAGCTGGGCCCGCGCCCGGGCCATGACGCCTTGAACGGCCTTGGGGTTCAGCGGACCGCCGCGCACGCCGCGAAACAGCGCCTCGTTCTTGGATTGCGGGTGGGGGCAGAGTTCAAGATACCGGTCCACCGCGGCGCGGGCGGCTGGTAGAACGGGAACGACTCTTTCCTTGTTTCCTTTGCCGACGACACGTAGCGCCTTGGCAAGAGGGGCGTCGGCACCGCTCAGCGAGAGAGCCTCGGAAATTCGCAGGCCGCACCCGTATAAAAGCGTGACAACGGCGACATCGCGCGCTGAAACCCAGTCATTTTCGGACTGCAATTCGACCGTTTCGATCATTGCGCGAACCGCGTCTTCGGCGATTGGGCGAGGGAGTTTCTTTGTAAACTTGGGGGCGCGGGTAGACAAAACGGCAGTGGGTTCAAACCCTTCGCGTTCGGCCAGCCATCGATAAAAGCTTTTGACGGCGGATAATTTGCGGGCCAGAGATCGCGCACCAACGCCAGATGCGCGCTGATCCGCCATCCACGCACGCATGTCTGACACGGTGATCCGAGACAGGGCCGCCAGACCCGAACGCTCGTTATGATGCAGAGTCATGAAGGACAGGAAGTCGGTCACGTCCCCGCGATAGGCTGTTTGCGTGTTCTCTGACCTGCCAGAAAGCGCCCCCAGGCTGTCCAGCCATAGCTGCAATGCATCGCGGCAGGCCGGAGAGATCAGGCTCACGACAGCCAGTTGCGCATCGAACGCTCGAAGACGCCCGAGAAGAACGTCAATAGATCGGTGCCCAGTTGCGGCGAGAAGTGATTTGGGTCCTTCGCGCTCATGATGATCATGCCGGGCAATCGGCCTTCACCCAGGTCCAGGCGTAGACATGCTTCGGACCGCAAATGATCGGCGTCTTTGCCAAATATCCGATGCGTGGGATGAATGATCTCGCGCAGGACGACCTCACGAGCCGGGCCGCTGCGATCAAAGGTCAGGTAGTTATCTACAAAGCCGGGCTCCACCACGGCGAGCACACCGCCCATCTTTTCGATCGCGGGGTCTTCCTGCACGACGGCTGTTTCCAGAACCAGAGTGATGCGGTCAACGCGCAAAATATCAGCAACGTCAGAGCCAAGCGTGCTTAGGAAGCCCTCGAAATCAACGGGTTCAAGCAGGCGCAGGATCGCGCGATGGACCTGATTGGTGCCTGCGAGGTTCTCATAGGCTGCGGCGATGACGGACTTGTGGGTGTCCTCGAGCCTGTCCAGCCGCGCTTCGAGCCTTTGCATGGCTATGCCGCGCAGGTCGATAATGTTGTCTCCGCGTGCTTCCTCATTGGCAGTGACGAGGGCCTGCATCAGGTCCTTGTCATCCAACACGGCGTAAGGCTCGGCCAGAATAGCCTCGCGGAGAGTGTCCTTGAGTTTGGTATTACTGCTCATGTCCCGTCCGGTCTTTTTTATGTTTTGCCGCGTTATAACACGGCTTGGCGAATTTGCCTTGGGAAAAATGCCAAAGTGACCGGATTTCGAGCGTTTGGGGGAACTCCCGCCTGTCTGGGCCTGATCAGAGATCAGGTTCCATGCAGTTGGGCCGGGCGCGGTGCCTGACGGCACCGCGCGGTCGTGTGGACAATCAGAGGATTTTCTGACCGGTTTTGGCCCAGTCAGCAAGGAAGGTTTCAAGCCCCTTGTCGGTTAGCGGGTGATCAGCCAGCTTTTTGATGACAGCGGGTGGGGCGGTGATCACGTCGGCACCGATCCGGGCGCTGTCGGTCACATGGTTTACGGTGCGGATCGAAGCCGCAAGGATTTCAGTCTCGAACCCGTAATTGTCATAAACCTGACGGATGTCAGCGATCAGGTCCATGCCGTCGAGGTTGATATCGTCCAGACGACCGATGAAGGGCGAGATGAAGGTCGCGCCTGCTTTGGCCGCCAGAATCGCCTGATTGGTCGAGAAACACAGCGTCACGTTGACCATCTGGCCTTCGTCGCTGAGGGTTTTGCAGGTTTTCAGACCGGCCCAGGTCAGCGGAACTTTCACAGCAATGTTGGGCGCAATCTTGGCCAGCTTGCGGCCTTCGGCGATCATGTCGTCGGCTTCGGTCGCGACGACTTCGGCGGATACCGGGCCGTCGACCAGATCACAGATCTCTTTGGTGACTTCCAGGATGTCGCGGCCCGATTTCAGGATCAGCGAGGGGTTGGTGGTCACGCCGTCCACCATGCCCAGATCGTTCAGTTCGGCGATGGCGTCGATCTCGGCTGTGTCTACGAAGAATTTCATGAGGGCAGTCCTTTGATGGGTTGGCCTTGGTCGCGGATGCCTTTACCTCAAAGAGACCCACGCTGAAACCCCCTGCTGAGGATGCACCAGTTTTGAGCAGCCCGGAGTATTTCAATCAAGGTGAGCTGGTCGCGGTGCTGACAACGCAACCGCTGGACCGGACCTTGGATTACAAGGCGCCCGAAGGCGGGTGTTTTCTGGGCGCGTTTGTCGAGGTGCCTCTGGGTCCGCGCAAGGTTCTGGGCGTGGTTTGGGGGCCGGGGCAGGGGGGCTTTGATCTGGCCAAGGCGCGCTCGGTGATCCGAGTGCTTGAGGTCGCGCCAATGCGCGAAGAGATGCGCCTGTTTCTGGGCAAGGTGGCCGACTACACGCTGACGCCGATGCCCGCAATGCTGCGTCTGGCAACCCGCGCGCCGGGGCTGGGCGATCCGCCGTCGATGAGGAAGGTCTATCGGCTAGGGACTGCCGAGCCGGATCGGATGACAGATGCACGCACTCGTGTTCTTGAGGTGCTCCGTGATTTTGGAGGTTTGGCCTTCACCCTGAGGGAACTGGCAGAGCAGGCGGGGGTTACATCGTCGGTCGTCAAGGGGTTGGTGAAACTGGGGGCCGTGCGCGAGGAAGACAGCCCGCGCGATCTGCCCTATCCGCGACTGGACCCTGATTTGCCGGGGAAGAAACTCTCGGGTGATCAAGCGGCTGCGGTCGAAAGGTTGCAGGCCGGTCTTCGAACGGGCGATTACGGCACGACGTTGTTGAAAGGTGTCACGGGATCGGGAAAGACCGAGGTCTACCTGGAGGCCGTGGCAGAAACCTTGCGCATGGGACGTCAGGCGCTGGTGCTGCTGCCCGAAATCGCCCTGACCGCCGAGTTCCTGACCCGGGTCGAGGCGCGGTTTGGCGCGCGCCCGGCCGAGTGGCATTCGGGTGCAACCATGACCGAACGCCGGCGCGTCTGGCGGATGGTTGGGCAGGGGGATGCGCAACTGGTCGTGGGCGCTCGGTCCGCGCTGTTTCTGCCGTTTAGGGATCTTGGGCTGGTCGTGGTCGATGAAGAACACGACACCTCGTACAAACAGGAAGACGGCGTGCATTACAGTGCGCGAGACATGGCGGTCCTGCGGTCCTCAATTTGCGGAGGGCGGGTGATTCTGGCCAGTGCCACTCCGTCGCTGGAAAGCTGGGCCAATGCCGAGGCCGGGAAATATGAGCGGCTCGACCTGACGTCGCGCTTTGGCGCGGCGGTTTTGCCCGAGATGAAGCCCATCGACATGCGGGCCGAGCAGATGCAGCCGGGGACGTGGATTTCCCCCTCGCTGCGGCAGGCAGTGCGGCAACGGATCGAGCGCGGTGAGCAGTCGTTGCTGTTCATCAACCGGCGCGGTTACGCCCCGGTGACATTGTGCCGGGCGTGCGGCGAACAGATCGCCTGTGACCATTGCGACGCGCGGATGGTCGAACACCGGTTCCTCAAACGTCTGATGTGCCATCAATGCGGTGAGACGAAGCCGATGCCCGAAGCCTGCCCTTCTTGCGGGGTCGAGGGCAAGCTGGCCCCGGTCGGGCCGGGGATCGAACGGCTGGCGGAAGAGGCAGAGGCCACCTTTCCCGAGGCCAAGATCGCGATGCTCAGCTCCGATTTGTTCGGTTCGGCCCGCGCGCTGAAGGCAAAGATTGAAGAGATTGCCGAAGGCGACGCGGATCTCATTATCGGGACGCAGCTAGTGGCCAAGGGGCACAACTTCCCCAAGCTGACGCTGGTGGGTGTGATAGACGCGGACCTCAGCCTGCACGGTGCCGACCTGCGCGCGGCCGAGCGGACTTTTCAGCTTATGCGGCAGGTTGCAGGGCGGGCAGGGCGCTCGGACAAGCCGGGGCAGGCGCTTTTGCAGACTTTCCAGCCTGAACATCCCGTAATCCGCGCTATTCTGTCAGGGGATGAGGAAGGGTTCTGGAAAGCCGAAGCAGCAGGTCGTCAGGCTGCGGGCGTGCCTCCTTATGGGCGCATGGCTGGAATTGTCCTCTCGGGGCCAGAGGTTGGGCCGGTTTTCGACATAGGCAACGCGATGGCGCGCAACGATGCACCTTTGCGTGACATCGGCGCGCAGATATTCGGTCCTGCGCCCGCGCCGATCGCCCGGATACGGGGGCGGCACAGGGTGCGACTGCTGGTCAAGGCTCCGAAAGGCGCGCCCATTCAGGATGCGATTGCCCGGTGGATTGCCCCCTTGCGATTGAAGGGGGATATACGCCTGACGGTGGATATTGACCCTCAAAGTTTCTACTGATCTCTGCATCCACGCAGATCGACTGTGCGCGGGCTGCTGCCCCCTCGCCAAAGCGCGAAAATAGGCGTAGAGGGAGTCCCATGCTGAAACCAATGCCCCTTTCCGAGGCGCAGAGCCTTCCGTTCTGGCGTCGTCCCGTTACGCTCTTGTTCGTGATGGCATTGACCATGCCCATCGCGTTCAACGCGTGGAGCGCGCTGTTGAATAATTTCGTGATTGAAGTCGCGAATTTCGACGGAGCGGATATTGGGCTGCTGCACACGGTCCGCGAAATTCCGGGTTTTCTGGCTGTCGGCGTAATTGCCGTGATCCTGTTCGTTCGTGAACAGGTGCTGGCCATGATTTCCCTGATCATGCTGGGCGTCGCGACGGCGGTTACTGCGTGGTTTCCAAGCCTTGGTGGATTGTTGTTCGTCACCCTTTTTAGCTCGATCGGGTTTCACTACTACGAAACCGTGAACCAGTCGTTGCAGTTGCAGTGGCTGCCCAAGGACCGGGCGCCGCAGGTGCTGGGCTGGCTTGTGGCGATGGGTTCGGCGGCAACGGCGGTGGTTTACGGGCTGATCGTGCTGACATGGGACCGGTTCGATCTTTCCTACAATACGGTCTTCATGGCCGCCGGAGGGGTTACTGCATTGCTGGCGCTGTTTTGCCTGGTCGCCTACCCGCAATTCGACGCGCCCACGCCGCAGACCAAGAAACTGATCCTGCGCCGCAGATACTGGCTGTACTATGCGCTGCAATTCATGGCCGGTGCCCGGCGGCAGATTTTCGTTGTCTTTGCCGGGTTTATGATGGTGGAAAAATTCGGGTTTGAAGTGCACGAACTGACTGGCCTCTACCTGATTAACCTGATGATCAACATTGCTGCCGCTCCGATGCTGGGCAAGGCGGTGTCGGTCTTCGGCGAGCGTCGCACGCTGATCTTTGAATATGCAGGTCTGGCTATCGTGTTTGCAGCCTATGGCGGGATCTATTGGTTTGGTTGGGGCGTGGTGCTGGCCGCAATCCTCTATGTCATCGATCACGTCCTGTTCGCACTGGCGTTGGCTTTGAAGACCTATTTCCAGAAGATCGCGGACCCTGCTGATATCGCGCCCACAGCTGCGGTGGCATTTACGATCAACCATATTGCCGCCGTGTTCCTGCCTGCGCTTTTGGGGTTGCTTTGGGTCGTGTCGCCCGGTGCCGTGTTTGCGCTGGCTGCGGCAATGGCTCTAATCTCACTGGCGCTGTCTCTGCTGATCCCGCGCCACCCTGAGCCTGGGAATGAAACCATCCTGTCGAAATACGCTCCGGCACCTGCGGAATAAGCCGGCGCTTGACCTCGGCCGTTAGTGGCCATAGGCGCTGTGGCAGATGACACAGGAGGCCCATATGCCCACTTTCACCGCGCTGACCACTTTGACTGGCAAAAAGGCCGCCGAGGGCTTGGGTGAGGCGATGGAGCGTCTGGAGCCTGAACCAACAGGTGTTGGCGTATTCGAGGTCGAAGACGGCTCGGGCCTTTGGGAAGTTGGGGGGTATTTCACCGAAACCCCGGATGAAACCGCCTTGGCGGTACTGGCCGCCGCGTTTGAGGCCAAGCCGTTTGTCGTCTCTGAGTTGCCCGAGACCGATTGGGTCGCTCATGTTCGACGCGAGCTGGCACCGGTCGAGGCCGGGCGGTTCTTTGTCTATGGCAGTCATGACGCGGATAAACTGCCCGAAGGCCGCATCCCGTTGCTGATTGAGGCAGCTATGGCCTTTGGGACCGGGCACCACGGTACGACATTGGGGTGCCTGAAAGCGCTGGACCTGCTGCTGGACGAAGGCTTTGCCGCCGCAAAGGTCGCCGATATCGGTTGCGGGACCGCTGTATTGGCTATGGCCGCTGCGCGGGTCTGGGACGGGGACATCATCGCAAGCGATATTGATCAGGTGGCTGTTGATGTCGCTGAAGCCAACCTGAAGGCCAATGGTATGGCCGGACAGGTAAAGTGTGTCGAAGCGGCAGGCTTTGATCACCCGGATCTGAAATCCCATGCGCCATACGATTTGATATTTGCGAATATTCTCAAGGGGCCACTGGTCGCCTTGTCGCCGGAAATCGCCGCGAATCTGCGAGTCGGTGGTTATGCAATCCTTTCGGGAATCCTCAACGAGCAGGCGGATGACGTCATTTCCGTTTATCTCCAAAACGGATTTAATCTGTCCAATCGTTCCGAAATTGGTGAGTGGACAACGCTAATCTTAAGCAAACAGGGCGGAAATTAGACCATTTACAGGAGTTTTGTGGATTCTCGCCACGCTTTTGTCGCAATCTCAATCTACCGTCTAAACGTGTGAACGGGGGCGGTTTTTGGAGGCTGCCATGACTGGAAAACAACTGGAATTTGATCGGCGCATTAGTCGTCTGAACAAAAAGCACGCCAAGCTAAGCCGCGGCTATCGCGCGACGATGCGCAAGGATGGTCTGGTCGTGATGCGGCCGCAGCGTGTGCAGTCTGCCGTGCCTGCCAAGGTTCTGCTGCTGTGTCTCGTTGGCCTGTTTGCCTTCAAGACGTTTCTGCTGACAAGTCTCGGCTCGTCTGCCTATCAGTATCGGGTCGATAGTCTGGCTCAGGGTACGTCGGTTGAAAAGGCCGGTGCCTGGGTGATGCAAATTGATCCGCTCTCAGAACATATCTCGGCTCAGTTGGGTAAGTTCCTTCGCTGAGTTTCGTCCGCTCTGACTAGAAACGCCGCGCATTGAAAGATGCGCGGCGTTCTACTTTGCCCCCGAGGGAGGAGGAAGGGGCGAGTGAGTGGTGGGGGTGTGCTATTCCCTACCGACGACCTTCCGCGACGACATCAATGTCGCCTCGGCAAAGACCAATATCTTCGAGTTCGCGGTTCGTCAGGCGATTCAGAACGTTTCGGGTAACGCGGGCGTCGTTCCATTCGACAACGGCGGTGACAGCCGACGCAATAAATGCGCCGATACGGCCAGCAAGGCCGAACGAGCCAGTGGTGGCGCGGGTGGTATCCAGTGCAGCCATATCCTGTTTCCTTCTGGTTAAAGTTCATGTCTCGATCATTCGATCTGAGCGGCATCTAGTGATCTAAATCTGGCTATACAAGCGCAGAAATTGCATGTGTCCTATGCGTTTTCTGCAAAGCTAATATGGCGTGAAAAGCCCTTAATTTTATGGCCATTTTTCCGAAAGAAAACGTGTCGAAAACAGACTTTTCGCTGTCGCAATTTGACCAGTTTGTCGGACCCGGAACAGGGATGTCGTTTTTGGACTGCGGGTCAATACACTTGGAAAATGTTCATGCTTCGTGCTAATTCGGTTTTAAGATCACAAGAACCCGAGCAGGCCGAGGCAAAAAATGCGAATTCTGGGCATAGATCCGGGTCTCAGAACCCTGGGATGGGGCGTCATCGATTCGCATGGCAGCCGCCTGAGCCATGTCGCCAATGGTTTGTGCAAGTCAGATGGTGATGACTTGGGCGAGCGGCTGCTGTCTTTGCACAATCAGATTGTCGAGGTCATTGCGGAATACCAGCCCGAACAGGCGGCAATCGAACAGACCTTCGTGAACAAGGATGGTGCGGGCACGCTAAAGCTGGGTCAGGCGCGCGGGGTGGCGTTGCTGACGCTTGCGCAGGCCGGGCTGAGGATTGGTGAATATGCGCCCAACCGGGTGAAGAAAACGGTGGTGGGCGTTGGCCACGCCGAGAAAGAGCAAGTCCTGCATATGGTCAAGCTCCAGCTTCCGGGGTGCCAGCCCAAAGGCGCGGATGCCGCAGATGCGCTGGCTATTGCGATCTGTCACTCATATTACGGTGCAGCGCCCCAGGCGCGAATGAAAGAGGTTCGGGCATGATAGGGAAACTGACAGGGCGGCTGGACTACCGCGCGGCGGATCACGTTCTGATCGACGTGCGCGGGGTGGGATATATCGTCTATTGCTCGGATCGGACAATGGCCGCTCTGCCGGGGGTGGGCGAGGCGGTCTCGATCTATACTGACATGGTCGTGCGCGAGGACCTGATGCAGCTTTACGGCTTCTTGTCGCTGGTCGAGAAGGAATGGCATCGGCTGCTGTGCTCGGTTCAGGGGGTGGGGGCCAAGGTATCCTTGGCTATCCTATCGGCGCTGGGACCGGATGGCGTAAGCCGAGCAATTGCGCTGGGCGATTGGGGCGCGGTGAAGGCTGCCAAGGGTGTTGGCCCGAAGACAGCACAGCGCGTCGTTCTGGACCTCAAGGACAAAGCGCCGGGCGTGATGGCGATGGGCGGTACGGTGACCGAGGCGATGGACGGCCCTGATCTTGAGGTTGTCGAGGCGGTCGAACCTGCGCCCAAACGCGTTGTCAAACCTGCGTCGGGGAACGCTGCGGCCTCTGCTGGTGCGTTGTCGGCCTTGTCGAATCTAGGGTATGGCCCGTCTGATGCTGCATCCGCCGTGGCCGAAGCCGCCGCCAGCCAGCCCGAAGCGGGCGAAGCCGATTTGATCCGCGCCGCGCTGAAGCTGCTGGCTCCGAAAGGCTGAGTGAATGGTAGACGCTGATCCCACCCTGCGCCCTGATCCGCTGCCCGAGGACAATGACCGCGCCCTGCGTCCGCAGGGGCTGGATGAATTCATCGGGCAGGCCGAGGCGCGCGCGAACCTGCGCGTGTTCATCCAGTCGGCCCGGCAACGGGGCGAGGCGATGGATCATACGCTGTTCCACGGCCCTCCGGGGTTGGGCAAGACGACGCTGGCGCAGATCATGGCGCGTGAGTTGGGGGTGAATTTCCGCATGACCTCTGGCCCCGTGTTGGCCAAGGCGGGTGATCTGGCGGCCATCCTGACCAATCTGGAATCGCGCGACGTGCTGTTCATCGACGAGATTCACCGGTTGAACCCGGCGGTTGAAGAAGTTCTGTACCCCGCGATGGAAGATTTTGAGCTTGATCTGGTGATCGGTGAAGGCCCGGCGGCGCGCACGGTTCGGATCGAGCTGCAGCCCTTTACTCTGGTCGGGGCCACGACGCGGATGGGCCTGCTGACCACTCCGCTGCGCGACAGATTCGGCATCCCGACGCGGTTGCAGTTCTATACCGTGGATGAGCTGCACGAGATCGTCACCCGCAACGCCCGCAAACTGGGTGCGCCCGCTGACGACGATGGCGCGCGTGAGATCGCCCGGAGGTCACGCGGAACACCGCGTATTGCCGGCCGACTGCTGCGGCGCGTGGTGGACTTTGCCATTGTTGAAGGCGACGGTCACATTACCCGCGATCTGGCCGATGGCGCGTTGACCCGGCTGGGGGTCGACAATCTTGGACTAGACGGTGCGGACCGGCGGTACCTGACGCTGATTGCCGAGAATTACGCCGGTGGACCCGTTGGCATCGAGACGCTCTCGGCGGCGCTGTCGGAAAGCCGCGACTCGCTGGAGGAAGTCATCGAGCCGTATTTGCTGCAACAGGGTTTGATCCAACGCACGCCACGCGGTCGGATGCTGGCGCAGAAGGCGTGGACTCATCTTGGAATGGCCGCGCCCATAGGACAAAGCGATCTGTTTGGTTGAAGCTGGTCGCCATAGCTTTTAAGGGTTCGAGCAACCCATTTGTGACCACCGAGGATTGCGCGTGACACCCGAAGACATCCAAGCGTTGTTCACCCGCGAAAGCGGCGAGTTCCTGTTTGCACGCTGGGGTCGCCCCATCGTGCCCATCGTTTTTGGTGTGGAAGACGAAACGCTGGCGACCGTCAAAGGCGCGTTTGAAGCCGTCGTCACCCTTGCCGGTCACAAAATGGCCGAGACCGACCCGGAACTGGGCGCAAACTGCATGGTCTTCTTCTTCCGCGATTGGAAGGAATTGCTTGAGGTTCCGGATCTGGACCGCCTGGTGCCTGATCTAGCCCCCTTGGTCGAGCGACTGGTTGCGGCGGATGCCAATCAGTACCGTATTTTCAGGTTTGAAGAGGACGGGTCGATCCGGGCGGCGTTCGTGTTCCTTCGGATGGACAAGGAACTGGCCAAAATTCCGGCTGAAACCTTGGCGCTGAGTCAGGTGGTGCAGACGATCCTACTGTGGTCTGACGCTGCTTTTCGCAGCGCGTCGCCGCTGGCGATTGCAGGTGACGCGACGATACTGAGGCCGGACATTGCCGGACTGATCCGTGCGGCCTACGATCCAGTTCTGCCGAGCGTCGCGCAGGACCCATCGCACGCTCTGCGATTGTTTGCGAGGTTGGAGCAGCCGCAATGAAACATGTGTATCCCGTTCAGGTTTTCTACGAAGATACAGACATGGGCGGTGTCGTGTATCACGCAAACTACCTGAAGTTCATCGAGCGTGCGCGATCCGACTATGTGCGTAAACTGGGCAACGATCAGAACGCCATGCGCGATGCTGGTATTGTCTGGGTCGTCCGCAGGATCGAGGCGGATTATCTGGCTCCGGCCAAGTTTGAAGACGAGCTGATCGTGGAAACCGAAGTCGCTTCTGTTTCGGGTGTGCGCCTGACCATGGATCAGGTCGTAACACGCGACGGGACCGAGGTCTTTCGCGCGACAGTGACCGCCGTTTGCATGAATGCGCAGGGCAAGCCGGTGCGTCTTCCGGCAGAGATTCGCGCATTGTTGTAACAATTTGCGGGTCAAGGGTGGTTCTGTTGGCTTTTCATACCCAACTGCGTTAGCGTTTGGCAAAACAAGGCCAAAAGAACGGCCGTCAGGCAAAAACAAAGAGCAGGTTCATGGAAGCTGAAACGCTGGCGCTGGCGCAGGAGATCGACTTCTCCATGTGGGGGCTGTATGCCCGCGCGACCTTTGTCGTAAAACTGGTGATGCTGATGCTAATCGGCGCATCTATTTGGTCATGGGGCATCATTATCCAGAAACTCATCAACTATCGGGCCGCGCGGCGCGAGGCGCAGGTTTTTGATGAATCCTTCTGGTCAGGCAATCCGCTGGACGAACTGTTTGAACAGATTGGCACGCAGCCGGACGGAAGCTCGGAAAAGATTTTCGCGGCTGGCATGATCGAATGGCGCAGGTCCCATCGCACCGATGGAGGGTTGATTGCCGGGGCAACCGCGCGGATTGACCGGTCGATGGATGTGGCGATAGCGAAAGAGGCTGAAACGCTGCAAAAGGGGTTGCCAATCCTCGCGACGGTTGGCTCGACCGCGCCGTTTATCGGTTTGTTCGGCACGGTCTGGGGCATCATGAACGCCTTTATCGAGATTGCCGAGCAGCAGAACACCAACCTCGCCGTTGTCGCCCCCGGTATTGCCGAGGCGTTGCTGGCCACGGGTCTGGGGCTGCTGGCCGCGATCCCGGCCGTAATTTTCTATAACAAGCTCAGCGCCGATAGTGACCGGATCGTAGGCGGGTACGAGGCGTTCGCCGACGAATTCGCGACCATCCTGTCGCGCCAGTTGGATAGCTGACATGGGGGCTGCGGTTCAGCAATCCTCGGGCGGGAATGGGCGTCGGCGCGGACGGCGTCGGGGTCGCGCCCAGCCGATGGCCGAGATCAACGTGACGCCTTTTGTCGATGTCATGCTGGTGTTGCTGATCATCTTCATGGTGGCCGCGCCTCTGCTGACCGTTGGTGTTCCGGTTGATTTGCCCAAAACTGCCGCCAGCGCATTGCCCGGCGACAATGAAGAACCGCTGACCGTGACGTTGACTGCTGACGGGCGGGTGCAAATCCAGACCACGGATGTTTTGCGCGAAGAGTTGATTGGCAAACTGCGCGCAATCGCGGCAGAACGGAGCAGTGATCGCGTGTTCCTGCGCGCAGATGGCGCGATCCCTTATGCGCAGGTGATGCAGGTCATGGGCGCGCTGAATGCGGGCGGTTTTTCCAATGTGGGGCTGGTGACGGATACCGGCGGCCCGACACTGGACGAAGGTGGAGAGTGAGGCCGCGCGGTGGATACCGGCACCAAGATCTCGGCGATCGCCCATGTGACTCTGATCGGGTGGGCCTTGTTCGGCGGCACCTTTCGGTCCGAGCCTTTGCCTATGGCCGTGCAGGATGTTTCCGTGATTTCGGCTGAGCAGTTCGCGGCGATGACCGCTCAGCGCGACGCGCCCGAGGTGCCGACGCCATCGACCTTGCAGCAGCCTGAAGAACCGCAAGATAACACGGCCACCCCTGAACCCGTTGAGGAGGGGCAGCCATCCTCGGAAGTTTCGGAGGCGGTTGAGCCAGAGCCGGACCCCGAGCCAGAGGCGGTCGAGCCGCCGCCCGCGCCTGTCGAAGTGGAACAACCCCCTGCACTGGACCCTCCGCCCGACACTGAAATTGCGGCATTGCCCGTTCCACCCGGCCCCGAAGCGCAGCCGCGCCCAGCGGACAAGGTCGCGCCCGAGCCTGTTGCTCCGCCCCCGCCCGAGGCGGCTCCGGATGATATCGAAACACCGGCAGTGTCACTGGACGAAGGCGCAGAAATCCAGCAGGAGCAGCAAGACCAGACTGCCCCGGAAGAGGCCACAGACGAGATCGTGACCGAGGCTGAAGAGGCAGAGGAATACGCCCCCCGATCGTCTCCGCGCCCTCAGGTCCGTCCGAACCGGCCAACACCGCCAGCCCAGCCCGAAGTCGCTGAAACCGCAGAACCCGAGACCCCGGCAGCCGACGAAAGCGCCATTCAGGACGCTCTGGCAGAGGCGTTGGGCCAAGGCAGCGAACCCTCTGGCCCTCCGTTGACCAGCGGCGAGAAGGACGCGATGCGACTGGCCGTTTCGCGGTGCTGGAATGTTGGGTCTTTGTCAACGGATGCGCTGCAGACTGTTGTTGTCGTGGCGTTTTCGCTGACGCCGGACGGCAAGGTGGTTGGCGGCAGTTTGCGCATGATCGACAGTTCTGGCGGGTCTGCCGGGTCCGCGAGCCAGGCATATGAGGCTGCCAGACGTGCAATTTTGCGCTGTGGGGCAAAAGGATACGACCTGCCTGCTGACAAATACGCGCAATGGCAGGATATTGAGATTACATTCAATCCCGAGAGGATGCGGATCAAATGATGAGATTTCTGACCAGCCTGTTGCTGGGCCTGACGATGCTGACGGCCCCTGCATATGCCCAGAACGGACCGCTGCGTCTGGAACTGGATCAGGGGATCATCGAACCCTTGCCCTTTGCGGTGCCCAGTTTCGTACCTGATAACCCGGCTGCTGCCCAATTCGCGCAGGACATCTCGCGGGTTGTTGCGGCTGATCTGACGGGAACCGGGCTGTTTCGTGAGATTTCATCGGATGCGTTCATCAGCCGGGTCAGCAGTTTTGATGCTCCGGTTCAGTTTGCCGATTGGAAGGCCATCAACGCCGAGGCGCTGGTGACCGGCGCTGTGAACGTGTCGGGCAACAAGCTGACAGTGCGCTTTCGGGTATGGGATGTGTTTTCGGGTCAGGAACTGGGCAATGGCCTACAGTTTGCGGGCACCACCGATGGCTGGCGGCGGATGGCGCATAAGGTTGCCGATCAGGTTTACAGCCGTGTGACAGGCGAAGGCGCTTATTTTGATAGCCGTGTCGCCTTTGTGTCCGAGAGCGGACCCAAGGACCAGCGCCTGAAACGTCTGGCGATCATGGATTATGACGGCGCGAATGTGCAGTACCTGACCGACAGCGCTGCCATCGTTCTGGCTCCGCGGTTTTCGCCCACGGGCGACCGGCTGCTGTATACCAGCTATGAAACCGGCCAGCCGCGCATCTATGTGCTGGACGTTGATAGCGTCCGCCGGACCGAGCTGAATACACCGGGCGGTACTATGAGCTTTTCACCCCGGTTCTCGCCCGATGGTCGCTCGATCGTGTATTCGCTGATTCAGGGCGGCAACACGGACCTGTGGAAGATGGACCTGGCGTCAGGGCAAAGCGTGCGTCTGACGAATACGCCTGCCATCGAAACCGCGCCCAGCTATTCCCCCGACGGGTCGCAGATCGTTTTTGAAAGCGACCGCTCGGGCACTCCGCAGCTCTATATCATGCCCGCCAATGGGGGCGAGGCGACGCGGATCAGCTTTGGTCAGGGGCGCTATGGCACACCTGTCTGGTCGCCGCGTGGGGATTTGGTTGCCTTTACCAAGCAGAATAAGGGCCGGTTCCATATCGGCGTGATGCGCACGGACGGCAGCGAAGAACGCCTGTTGACCTCGTCCTTTCTGGACGAAGGGCCGACATGGTCGCCCAACGGTCGGGTCATCATGTTCACGCGCGAAACGCAGGGCGCAAGTGGTCGGGCGACGTTGTACTCGGTGGATATTTCGGGACGAAACCTGCGCCCGGTGCGGACACCGGATGGCGGAAGTGACCCGTCATGGGGTCCATTGCAGAATTGATCGGGGCAGGGGCTTGGAAAAGTTCACAAAAAACCTGCACTGTGATACAGAGACGGCAATAAACAGATAATATGACGAGGCACCTGAAATGAACGTATTGAGCAAAGTTTTAGCTTTGGGCGCGCTGAGTGTGATGGCCGCCTGTACCAGCAACGATCCGTCGGCGCTGGGCGGTGGATTTGGCAGCGGCGCTAATGGTGCGATCGCGCCCGGTTCGCCAAGCGATCCGCGGTCACCGGCATATTTCCAGCAAACCGTGGGCGATCGCGTGTTGTTCACTGTTGACCAGTCAACGCTGACACCGCAGGCGCAAACGGTCCTGCAGGGCCAGGCGGACTGGCTTCTGGCCAACCCCGACTTTGCCGCGACCATCGAGGGGCACGCAGACGAACAGGGCACGCGTGAATACAACCTCGCCCTCGGCGCGCGTCGCGCAAATGCGGCCCGCGAGTATCTGATCTCTCGCGGTGTTGCGGGTAATCGCCTGACGACGGTGAGCTATGGCAAAGAGCGCCCGATCGAGATTTGCAGCACCGAGGATTGCTATTCCAAGAACCGCCGCGCGGTGACGGTGCTGACCGGTTCAACCTTGGGGTAAGACGATGAGAATTGCAGGATGGGTTCTGGCCGCGGTCGTAGCGACCGCTGGAGTGGCACAAGCGCAGGATCAGCAGACTCTGGCCGATATCCGGCAGGAGCTGACGGTGCTGCACGTGGAAATTCAGCGTCTCAAGCGCGAGTTTTCGACGACAGGTTCGCCAGCGCCAAACCTGTCCGGCAGTTCAATTCTGGAACGTGTGGACGCGATCGAGGCTGAATTGCAGCGCCTGACGCGCCAGACCGAGCAGTTGAATCAGCGGGTTCAGAATGTCGTCACCGATGGCACCAACCGGATCGGTGATCTTGAGTTCCGTCTGGTTGAACTTGAAGGCGGCGATCTGAGTACGCTGGGTGAAACAACGACCTTGGGCGGCGACACAGAGATCACGGCGGCGGCTCCGTCCGTGACCCAAGAAACTCCGCTGGTCTCAGAGCAGGGCGAACTCGCGGTTGGTGAGCGTGCCGATTTTGACGCCGCTGCACAGTCTCTGGCCGACGGCAACTTTCAGGCGGCGGCCGAACAATTCGCGCTGTTTGACACATCCTATCCCGGAAGCCCCCTCGCACCAGAGGCTCACCTGAGGCGGGGACATGCGTTGCAGGGTCTGGGCGACACCCGCGAGGCCGCGCGCGCATTTCTGGCCAGTTTTACCGGCGACTCCGAAGGCACATTTGCGCCCGAAGCCCTGTTTGAATTGGGGGCGGCACTCGGGCGGCTGGAACAAATTGATCAGGCCTGCATAACCCTAAGCGAAGTCGGTGTGCGCTTTCCGGGCTCGGCTGCGGCCTCGGCTGCGACGCAGGAAATGGCTTCGCTGGGCTGTTCTTGACCGAAATTTCAGACATCTTGCGAACCGGGATCAGGGCGCGGCTGGGAAAGGACTTGCCAGCCCGTTTGGGCATTGCGGTATCGGGCGGTGGTGACTCGGTCGCGTTGCTGCACCTGCTGAGCGATATCGCCAGAACCGAACAGATCGAGCTGTTCGCAGCGACGGTAGACCACAGGCTGCGCGACGAGTCCGCAGACGAGGCCGAGTGGGTGGCCCATCGTGCGAAGTCTTTGGGCGTGCCGCACGAAACGTTGATCTGGCAGCAGTGGGATGGGCGCGGAAACCTTCAGGATCAGGCGCGGCAGGTCCGTTATCAATTGCTGACGGACTGGGCGCATCGCAATGGAATTGGCTCGATTGCGCTGGGTCACACTGCGGACGATCAGGCCGAAACGTTGCTTTTAAGGTTAGGGCGGGCTTCGGGCGTGACGGGCCTGTCCGGGATGGCCAGAGTGCGTAAAACGGGCGGCATAGACTTGCTGCGGCCGATGCTGGGCGTCACGCGCGCGCAGTTGCGTGCGTACCTTAAGGAGATAGACGCCGATTGGATCGAAGACCCCTCGAATCACGACAGGCGATTTGACCGGATCAAGGCCCGCGATGCGTTGAAGACTTTGAGCGGTATTGGAATTTCTGCCCAATCTTTGACCCGTGTCGCCGAAAATCTTGCCCAAGCGGACGCGGCTTTGGCGCTCTATACGCAGGAATCCGCAGGGCGTGTGCTCATCGCGGATTCTGGCGATGTCTGTATCGACAGGGCGAAGTTTTCGCTTCTTCCGGGTGAAATACAGCGCCGTCTGCTGGTTGGCAGTCTGGCATGGATCGCCGGTGCGGGATATCCACCGCGCCGTGCGGCCACAGATCAAGCAATCGCCGCGATCTTAGAGGGCGAACCCAGCACCATCGGTGGCTGTATGCTGATCCCAAAAGGCAATAATACGTGGATTTGCAGAGAACTAAACGCGGTGACCGACGAATGGTGCGCGATCGGAGAGGCGTGGGATAAACGCTGGATTTTGTCCGGCCCCCCGGCATCCAACGCGCGTATTGGACCGCTCGGAGAGGTCGGCCTGAACACCGTTGAAGGATGGAGAGCGCTGGGAAAGCCACGCGCGGCGCTGCTGTCCACTCCGGCGGTGTGGGATGGCGATGTATTGCTGTCTGCGCCCCTAGCTGGCTTTGGTAATGGGTGGCAGGCCAATTTGGTGCAGAATAGGTCCGAGTTTCACTGTTCGTTTTTATCGCATTGAACCTGCTTGAATCATCTCTATTTTATAGAGCAACTCGGTAGACCCCCACCTGCCGAAATCTTTTGGGAGATTTTTCTTGGGCAACGCTCGTAACATCGCCTTCTGGGTCGTTCTGTTTCTGCTGATCCTTGCACTGTTCAATTTGTTCAGCGGACCAGGCGGAACGCTTCAGAGCAATGAAAGAACCTATTCCGATTTCGTGACCGCTGTTGAAGGCGGCGAGGTCAAGAATGTGACGCTGGATGGTGAGCAGATTCGCTATACCACTCAAAGCGGCGCAAATTATGTGACGATCAAGCCGGGTGACGCCGAAGTCACCAAGCTGTTGATCGACGAAAACATTCCGGTGCGTGCTGAAAAACAGCAACAGTCCGGTTTTCAATCGTTCCTGATCACCTTGCTTCCCTTCCTGCTGCTGATCGGTGTCTGGGTTTATTTCATGAACCGGATGCAAGGCGGCGGCAAAGGCGGCGCGATGGGCTTTGGCAAGTCCAAGGCCAAGATGCTGACCGAAAAGCATGGCCGTGTGACCTTTGACGATGTGGCTGGCATCGACGAGGCCAAGGAAGAACTGGAAGAGATCGTGGAATTCCTGCGCAACCCGCAGAAATTCAGCCGCTTGGGTGGTAAGATTCCGAAAGGCGCGCTGCTGGTTGGGCCTCCGGGTACAGGTAAAACCCTGTTGGCGCGTGCCATTGCGGGTGAGGCGGGTGTGCCGTTCTTTACCATCTCGGGTTCGGACTTTGTTGAGATGTTCGTCGGTGTGGGTGCATCACGTGTGCGCGACATGTTCGAGCAAGCCAAGAAGAATGCGCCTTGTATCGTCTTTATCGACGAGATCGACGCCGTGGGTCGCCACCGTGGCGCCGGGTATGGCGGCGGCAACGATGAACGCGAACAGACCCTCAACCAGTTGCTGGTCGAGATGGACGGGTTCGAGGCCAATGAAGGCGTCATCATTCTGGCGGCCACCAACCGTAAGGACGTTCTGGACCCAGCTCTGCTGCGTCCGGGCCGGTTTGACCGTAACGTGACTGTCGGTAACCCCGACATCAAAGGGCGCGAGAAAATCTTGGGCGTGCACGCGCGCAAGACGCCTTTGGGCCCCGATGTCGATCTGCGCATCATTGCGCGCGGGACGCCGGGGTTCTCGGGTGCCGATCTGGCGAACCTCGTGAACGAGGCCGCGCTGATGGCGGCACGTGTTGGTCGTCGTTTCGTCACCATGGAAGACTTTGAGAACGCCAAGGACAAGGTGATGATGGGGGCCGAGCGCCGCTCGATGGTGCTGACTCAGGACCAGAAGGAAAAGACCGCCTATCACGAGGCCGGTCATGCCGTGGTGGGTCTGACCCTTCCGTTGTGTGATCCTGTCTACAAAGCGACAATCATTCCGCGCGGTGGTGCGCTGGGTATGGTTGTGTCACTGCCGGAAATGGACCGTCTGAACTATCACCGTGATGAGTGTGAGCAGAAGCTGGCCATGACGATGGCAGGTAAAGCTGCTGAGGTGATCAAATACGGTGAGGATCACGTGTCGAACGGCCCGGCCGGTGACATCATGCAGGCCAGCCAGTTGGCTCGCGCCATGGTGATGCGCTGGGGCATGTCGGACAAGGTCGGCAATATCGACTATGCCGAAGCGCACGAGGGGTATCAGGGCAACACCGCTGGTTTCTCGGTCTCGGCCCACACCAAGGAACTGATCGAAGAAGAGGTAAAGCGCCTGATCCAGCAGGGTTATGAGCGCGCCCACCAAATTCTGACGGATCAGAACGAGGAATGGGAGCGTCTGGCGCAGGGTCTGCTGGAGTATGAAACTCTGACGGGCGACGAAATCAAACGTGTCATGAACGGTGATTCACCGACCGAAGGTGACGACGAAGGCGGCAGCCCCGATGAGGGCAACGCGCCAAGCGTTACCGCCATCCCGAAAACGAAGGTCAAGAAATCTCCGCCCGATGGCGGGATGGAACCGGAACCGACAGCATAACGAAAAGACCCGGGTTCTTCCGGGTCTTTTTTCTTTTCAAACCACGCTGTGTGAACTCTATTGCCACTTAGAAACCTGAGATGTGGAAGGAGAGATCATGCCGGTCCTGCGCGAAACGAATTTCACGGCAGAGGTGGTTTGGCTGGGTCACGTCCCCGCCGGCGACTCGATCCGCGCTCAGGCGGTTGGGTCTTTGCAACTGGATTTTTCCGGCGATTCGGGTGCTCGGCACGAAGGCATCAATCGGGCCTCGTGTGTGCGGGTCAGAAACCTTTACCCGCAGGGGACCGAAATCCGCAATGTGCGCCAGCTTTCGGTGCTTTCTGCCGAAGAAATGGACGCAACGGCGGCAGAGATGGGGTTGAAGAATCTGGATCCCAGTTTTCTTGGGGTCAGCATCTTGCTGCGTGGTATTCCGGACTTCACGCATATCCCTCCATCCTCGCGCCTGCAGGGGCCAGACGGTGCAACGATCACTGTGGACATGGAGAATCGCCCCTGCGTCATTCCGGGGCGCGAAATCGAATCTGATCTTCCGGGGCATGGAGCCGCGTTCAAACCCGCCGCAGAAGGGCGTCGCGGCGTCACCGCGTGGGTGGAAAGGCCGGGAAAACTGAACCTTGGCGACAAGTTGAAGCTGTTTGTTCCCGATCAGCGATCATGGGCACCATAAACGCCGGGCGTTTCCGATTGAACGCTGTAAGGTTGACGCTACGCCGTTTCGCGGCGCGATTATGTCGGAATCCATATCCATTTACTTGGTACACAACGGTATGGATTGAGCAGCACCGGCCTTTTTGTGCTGGTTTGCACGGCATTCAATCAGGGATCTTGCCCAATGAGCTATAAATCCGACATCGAAATCGCTCGCGAAGCGAACAAAAAGCCGATCCAGGAAATCGGCGCCAAGCTGGGCATCTCCAGTGACGATCTGCTGCCCTATGGTCACGACAAGGCAAAGGTCAGCCAGGACTTCATCAACTCGGTCCAGGACCGCGAGGATGGCAAGCTGATCCTTGTCACCGCGATCAACCCGACCCCTGCGGGTGAAGGCAAAACCACCACCACCGTAGGTCTGGGCGACGGTCTGAACCGCATCGGCAAGAACGCGATGATCTGTATTCGCGAAGCCTCGCTTGGCCCGAACTTTGGCATGAAGGGGGGTGCCGCGGGTGGTGGTTACGCTCAGGTTGTTCCGATGGAGGAAATGAACCTGCACTTCACCGGCGACTTCCACGCCATCACCTCGGCCCACTCGCTGTTGTCGGCAATGATCGACAACCACATTTATTGGGGTAACGAATGCGACATCGACATCCGTCGCGTTGCATGGCGTCGCGTTGTGGACATGAACGATCGCGCGCTGCGTCAGATCACCGCCTCGCTGGGCGGCGTGTCGAACGGTTTCCCGCGTGAGGCTGGTTTTGACATCACCGTGGCCTCTGAGGTTATGGCGATCCTGTGTCTGGCCAACGACCTGAAAGACTTGGAAAAGCGTCTGGGCGATATCATCGTTGCCTACCGCCGCGACAAGACCCCGGTCTATTGCCGCGACATCAAAGCCGAAGGCGCAATGACCGTTCTGCTGAAGGATGCGATGCAGCCGAACCTGGTGCAGACGCTTGAAAACAACCCGGCCTTTGTTCACGGCGGTCCGTTTGCAAACATCGCACACGGCTGTAACTCGGTCATCGCGACCAAAACCGCGCTGAAAGTGGCTGACTATGTCGTGACCGAAGCCGGATTTGGTGCTGACCTGGGTGCCGAGAAGTTCATGAACATCAAGTGCCGTAAGGCGGGCATCGCGCCGTCGGCGGTGGTGCTGGTCGCCACCGTGCGCGCGATGAAGATGAACGGCGGCGTGGCCAAGGCCGATCTGGGTGCCGAAAACGTTGACGCCGTTCAGTCCGGGTGCGCCAACCTGGGCCGTCATATCGAAAACGTTAAGTCGTTTGGTGTTCCGGTCGTCGTCGCGATCAACCATTTCGTCACCGACACGGATGCCGAGGTTCAGGCCGTGAAAGACTATTGCGGCGAGCATGGTGTCGAGGCAATCCTGTCGCGTCACTGGGAGCTTGGTTCGGAAGGTTCCGCGCCACTGGCCGAAAAAGTTGTTGAAATCGTCGAAGGTGGTTCCGCAAACTTTGCGCCGATCTACCCTGATGAGATGCCTCTGTTTGAGAAGATCGAAACCATCGCCAAGCGCATCTACCGCGCGGACGAGGTTCTGGCCGACAACAAGATTCGCAACCAGCTTCGCGATTGGGAAGACGCAGGCTACGGCAACCTGCCGGTCTGCATGGCGAAAACGCAATACTCATTCTCGACCGACCCGACGCTGCGCGGCGCGCCCAACGGCCACTCGGTCCCTGTGCGTGAGGTCCGCCTGTCCGCCGGTGCCGGCTTTATCGTGGTTGTTTGCGGTGAGATCATGACCATGCCCGGTCTGCCCCGCAAACCGGCCGCCGAAACCATCTGTCTTAACGACGCAGGTGAGATCGAGGGCTTGTTCTAAGCCCTCAAATGAGACATCTCGTGGTCCGGGGACATCCCCGGGCCATGAGGAGACGAACATGCCCACTCTGACACCGCCGCAAGACTGCCATTCGATGCAGGAACTGCGGACTCAGATCGACAAGCTGGACTTCCAACTGATCGAGATGTTGGTGACGCGCGCGGGGTATATCGATCGCGCTGCGCAACTGAAACCGGCCGAAGGACTGCCCGCTCGCATTCCGGATCGTGTCGAAGACGTGGTTCAGCGTGTGCGTGCAAGCTCGGATGATCTGGGCATGGACCCGGATCTGGCCGAGCAGATGTGGCGCATATTGATAGATTGGTCGATTGCACGTGAGGAACGTGTTCTCGGCGCTGACTGACCGGGCGTTTCAAACGCCCGATCCGTTTTCAAGGAAGGGATGACAGGATGGTAGCTCAGGTTATTGACGGTAAGGCGTTCGCGGCAAAGGTCCGCGCGCAGGTGGCCGATCAGGTCGCAAAGCTGAAAGAGGAAAACGGCATCACGCCCGGTCTGGCGGTGGTTCTGGTGGGCGAAGACCCGGCCAGCCAGGTTTATGTCCGCTCGAAAGGCAAGCAGACCGTCGAGGTCGGCATGAACTCGTATGAGCATAAGCTGGACGTTGAGACCTCGGAAGAAGACCTGCTGGCGCTCATTGACAAGCTGAACAATGATCCGGCCGTCCACGGTATTCTGGTCCAGCTTCCGCTGCCCAAGCACCTGAACGAAGACCTTGTGATCAATTCGATTGACCCGGCCAAGGATGTGGATGGGTTCCATATCTCGAACGTGGGTCTGCTGGGCACAGGTCAGAAGTCGATGGTGCCCTGTACGCCGCTGGGCTGCCTTATGATGCTGCGCGACTATCACGGTTCGCTGTCAGGCATGGATGCGGTCGTGATTGGCCGTTCCAACATCGTGGGCAAACCGATGGCGCAACTGCTTCTTGGCGATAGCTGCACCGTGACCATTGCGCATAGCCGCACCAAAGATTTGCCTGATGTCGTTCGCCGCGCCGACATCGTCGTCGCCGCTGTTGGTCGCCCCGAGATGGTACCGGGCGACTGGATCAAGGAAGGCGCGACCGTCATCGATGTGGGCATCAACCGGATTGAGCGTGACGGCAAGAACAAGCTGGTCGGTGACGTGGACTATGCCAGCGCTGCCGAGCGCGCGGGCGCGATCACTCCGGTTCCGGGTGGTGTTGGACCGATGACAATTGCGTGCCTGCTGGCCAATACGCTGACCGCCTGCTGCCGCGCCAACAGTCTGCCAGAGCCAGAGGGTTTGACGGCCTGAGCCGCGTATCTATTAGTTGCTGGATGAGTTTTCGGGCCGAAGCGTGTAATGCGTTTCGGCCCGTTTGCTTCGTCTAAAAGATAGAGCAGTAGGCGCGGCCAGCTAAATCGGGTATTCCTCTCTGGTTTCAGTGGTAGATGGCGCTGTCTGGGGCACTGAAAGGTTTAATACCGAAAGGTGTACGCGGTGCGGACGGCACGGTCTCCAAACCGTTGGTATGGCGTCTTGGATAGCTATCGCGGCATAGGGACCATCTGCGGGTGATCGCCCGTCAAAATAGCCATCGCATTGTTGTCCATCAATTCATCCAAAACCACGTCGGAACTGTAAAGGCCGCCTGTATAGGTTCCATAGGCGGGCAGGATGAGGCGCTTGCTGTCGAACAAAAAGGCCGGGCGCGTTATTGATCGCCCTTTGACCCGAAGCCGCGCCTTGGGATGGTAGTGGCCCGAGATTTCGGCCTGTGAGTCTGGTTGGGCGATGTGCCGGAAAGTCACCAAGCCAAGCACGTAATCGGACAGATGCGCTCCGCCAAGGTTGACCGGGCCGGGGTCATGGTTCCCTTCGATCCATATCCACCGGCGTCCGGCCTGAAGCGTTGAGATTTGCATCGTGTCTGCCGCGTCCAGACCGCTCAGCGCATCCAAATCGTCAAAACTGTCGCCCAGACAGACAACGGTCTCTGCGCCGGTCTGTGAAATATCCGCCGACAACCGGGCTAGGGTGTCCTGGCTTTCGTAGGGTGGCAGGTGCGGGCCTCCACGACGCGCAATCCGTTCGGACTTACCAAGATGCAGATCAGAAACGCAGAGAAGGCGCTGTTCTGGCCACCACAACGCACCCGATCCCATTGCGCACAGGTTTTGACCGGCAAAGGAAAACGTCAATTCGTTCATGGAACGTTCTTTGCGGTTTTCGATGCGCAGCGCAAGAGGGTTTACATCGGCTCCAAGCCTGCGGTCTGCAGCAGCCGGTCGCTTTCTTCTTGCAGCAATCGTTCCTCTGCTGCCCCTTTGACGGGCACTTTTCCAACCTCAAGAAACAGTGGGGCGGCAAGCGGCGAAACCCGTTCCAGCCGTATAAGGTCGATACGATCGCCAATGCGTTCGATCATCGCTTCGATCCGCCCGAAATCGACCAGCCCACGCATGGCCTCCTCTCGTGTGATCTGCATCAGAAGGTGGTCGGGATCGTATTTCAGCAGCGTGTCGTACAATATGTCCGACGAGAACGTCGCCTGCCGTCCGCTTTTGCGCTGACCGCCGGTATTGCGTTCGATCAGACCGGCAATCGTGGCCGACGCTCGGAAGGTTCGTTTCATTACAGCATTGCCAGCCAGCCAAGTGTCCAACCCTTCGCGCAGCGCGTCCAGTTGGAACAAGGGGCGGGGGTCGGTAACGGCGTCCAACCCCCAGATCAGGGTCGCGTAGTCAGTGGCTACAAAGCCCAAGGGGGCAAGCCCGGTTTCTTCCATCCGTTTTGTCAGCAGCAATCCTAGCGTTTGCTGCGCATTTCGACCCGCAAAGCCATAGACGCAAAGATGCTGACGCCCTTCATTGGGAAAACTCTCGATCAGCAGGCGGTCGCGTTGTGGAAGCCGAGAGATTTGCCTCTGCAAGGCCAGCCAATCCGCCGTATGTGAAGGGAGCTGCGGCCATTCGTCTTGGGCAAACATGCGCAGGATGCGGTCGCTCAACTGCGTGGACGTGGCAAACTTGGTTCCGGAAAACGTGGCGATCTTTGGTTTTCGGTCCGCGCGGCGGCTCACCTCGACCGTCATTTCGCGCAACCCTTCATACCGCACGATCTGACCGCCGATCAGGAAGGTATCGCCAGGTGTTAGCGAGGCGGCGAAGGCTTCCTCTACTTCCCCCAACGGTTTGCCGCCCCTGTTACGCTTGAGGCGCACCTTCAGCGTGTCGGAATCCTGAATTGTGCCCAAGTTCATGCGAATACGCTGGGCTGCACGTGGGTCGCGAAGCTGCCAACGCCCGTCGGGTCTTTGCTGCAGCCGCTGCCAACGGTCATAGGCACGCAAGGCGTAGCCACCCGTGGCGCAGAACTCTAGACATGCGTCGAACTCTGCGCGGCGAAGGTGCGCGTATGGTCCGGCGGCGGCCAATTCAGTGAACAGCGCATCGGCGTCGAACGGGCCAGAGGCTGCGGCTATCAGAATATGCTGACACAATACGTCCCGAGGGCCAGCTCCGCGCGGTTCACCGTCCAGATCATTCGCTTTGGCAGCTTCAAGAGCGGCGACGCATTCCACCACCTCAAACCTGTTCGCCGGGACAAGCAAAGCCTTGGAGGGGGCGTTGTAGCGGTGATTGGCGCGCCCGATCCGTTGCACCAGCCGCTTGACGTTCTTGGGGGCTCCGATCTGGATCACCAGATCGACATCGCCCCAGTCGATCCCCAAGTCCAGGCTTCCGGTACAGACAATCGCTCGCAGATCGCCGCGTACCATGGCGGCCTCGACCCGTTCACGCTGTTGCCGATCTAGGCTGCCGTGGTGAATGCCAATCGGCAAGGCGTCTTCGTTGGCTAGCCACAGGTTGTGAAAGAAAATCTCGGCCTGTGCGCGCGTGTTGTGAAAGATCAGCGTCGTCTTGTGTTGTTTGATCTGCTCTAACACGGCCGGGATGGAATAGGCCGCGCCGCCGCCAGACCAGGGCGGCATCTCTTGCGTTTCAAGCATCCGGATATCGGGGTCAGGTCCGGGGTCGGCCTGAACGACAGGGCAGGGGTCCGGGTGGCGGGCCAGAAAGCGCGCAATCGCCTCTGGGTCTTCGACCGTTGCAGACAGACCCACACGGCGCAGATCGGGGCAGATACTTTGCAAATGCGCCAAGGCCAACATCAGTTGATCGCCGCGTTTGCTTTCGGCCAGTGCGTGGATTTCGTCGACGATGACCCTTTGAACACCTTGGAACATCCTTGGCGCGTCTTCATAGGATGTCAGCAGGGCCAGGCTTTCCGGAGTGGTCAGCAGAATATGCGGAGGGTCGACGCGCTGACGCTTTTTCTGCGTGGCCGATGTGTCGCCTGTGCGATCTTCGATACGGATCGACAGGCCGATCTCGTCAGCCGGTCCGCGCAGGTTGCGGCGGATGTCTGCTGCCAATGCCTTGAGTGGCGAGACGTAGATCGTGTGCAACCCGGTGTGATCCCCAGTGGCGAGATCGGACAGGGTGGGCAAGAACCCGGCCATCGTTTTACCGCCACCCGTGGGCGCGATGAGCAACGCAGCCGGGTCTTGGGCGCGGTCGAACATCTCTTGCTGATGTGGGTGGATGGACCAGCCTTTGGCGGTAAACCAGTCGGTGATCCGGGCGGGAATCTGCGTCATAGTCGCAGACTACCCGGCCCGTCACGGAAATGGCACGGCGTTATTTGACGATCTGTTCGTCCTTGACGAACATGTTGGCCCAGGCGCGATCGATCAGGTCGGGGCTCATCTGGTAGGGGATGCCCTCGAATTCGCAGATCGAGATCATCTGGTCGATCAGGAAGATGGGTTGATAGTTCGCGTAGATATTGTTGATGGTCGGGTACTTGACCTTCAGCAAATGAACCAGAGCTGCTTCGTCCAGCGGCATGCCACGTTTGCGGGCGACCATCGCGAAGATTTTCAGGAAGTTCTCTTGGTTCGGACCGTCAATCTTGATCTTGAAGAAGATCCGGCGCAGGGCCGCTTGGTCAAAGATTTCGTTCGGGTGGAAGTTGGTCGAGAAGATGACCAGCGTGTCAAAGGGAACCTCGAACTTTTCACCGGACTGCAGGCCGAGGATGTCTTTGCTTTCCTCCAGCGGAACAATCCAACGGTTGATCAACGCCTGCGGCGGTTCCTGCTGACGGCCAAGGTCATCCACGATGAAGATGCCGCCGGTCGATTTCAACTGCAGCGGAGCCTGATACGTCCGCGCGGTAGGGTTATAGACCAAGTCCAGCATGTTGAGCGAAAGCTCACCCCCTGTAACCACGGTTGGGCGTTCACATTGGACATAGCGTGTGTCGAACCGTTTGCGACGGCGCAGGCTGTTGGGGTCGTCCGCTTCCTGCTCGATCGCGGTGTGAACGATCGGGTCGTAAACCGTGATAACCTGCCCGGCATATTCGATGGCGCGGGGGACATAGACGTTGTCCCCAAGCGCATCCCGAATCCCGTTTGAAATCGAGGATTTACCATTGCCCGGAGGACCATACATCAGGATGGACCGACCCGCGCTGACGGCGGGGCCGAGATGGTCAAGAAGGCTATCGGGCAAAACCAGATGCCCCATTGCCCCGGTGAGCTGGTCACGGGTGACTTGAATGTTGCGGATGGACTGGCGCTTGACCTGCTCTCGATAGACATCCAGCGGCACAGGCATGGCCCCGAAATACTCGGACTGGCTGAGCGCGTCCAGCGCACGCGCCTTGCCCGCGTCGGTCAGCTGATACCCCATTTCATTGCCGCTGTTGGCGTTCAGCGTGCCGGTAGCCTCAAGCAATTTCTGTTCGCGCGCAATGTCGATCAATTCCTGGGTCACCGATCCGGGCAGGCAAATGGCTTCTGCCACCTCGGACACGGTATCAACGTTCTTGCGAAAAATCGTCTTCAGCAGAATGTCCCGCATCATGACGATGGGTAGCTGCATCTCTCCCAACCCCTTTGGGGTGGGGGGGGCCATTACCGAAGTCGTCTGCATATTCATGAGCGTCGCCCGTCTTATCCAGTATTCACGCCGCATGCCCATTGCTGGACCGCTTGCGAAAAATCTGGTCCTGCTTTGTGTCATCACCAAGGCAGGGAAAAGGCGGACTGATGATAGTTTACGACCCGTAAACAGTTCCTAGTATCAGGTAGATGGCCAGACTTCCGCCGAGCGAAAAGCCCATGGGGAATTGCTTGGGCCTGTTCCAGCTTTCCCAATCCGGTGCGATTGCCCTTAGAGCGGTGTTCTTGGCCAACCTGTGGGTCACAAATGCGGCAAGCGTCGTGGACATCAGGATCATCGCCATCGCCATGTAATCACCCGCCCATACGAAAGCTGACGCAGAGGCCAGAAATTTGGCGTCTCCGGCCCCCATGACGCCAGCGGCATTCAGCAAAATGCCTATGACCAGCACCACGACGATATGCAGCAATTGCCATAGATAGGGGGGCAACGTGACGGTGAATGGACCAATTCGCCCCATGGTCCAATCTGTTGACCAAGGCGGGAGTACGAATAGACCCACAACTACAAAAACCAAGGCCAGTGCGATGACCGCGTGGTTCTTGATCAGCATGTCGCGCATATCCGTATAGGCAACGTAAAAGCAGATCGGCAGAACGAACGGCAAAAACCAGCCCGCTGCCAAAGCGGGAATGGTCATGAATCAGGCTTCCTCAAGCGCACGCAGCGAGCGCACGGCTTCTTCAAAATGCTGAGGATGCGTGGCGATCGCTTCGCGGAACAAGTTCTTGGCCGTGGTCACATCACCTTGCTTGACCGCAGAAATGCCCATTGTATTCAAAAGCATGGCGCGTTCGACCTGCGTCAAGGGCACGACCGGCATGCTGTAGTTGCCTTGAGCAGCCCGCGCTAGTACCAGATTGTTCTTAGCCGTGAACAGAGACTTATCCTGGCGGATAGCTTCGGTGAACAGGCGCTCGGCTTCTTCGTATTCGCCGCGGGACAACTTGGAGTAACCCCAGTTGTTCATGACGCCGCCGGGACGTGTCGTAAGGCCGACCGCTGTTTCATAAAAATGATCCGCGCGCTTCCAGTCTTTTTTGGAATCGGCAACGACGGCCTCAAGGCGATAGCGTTTGAAGCTTTCGTAAGTCGGAGGGATCGAGTCCAGTATGACCTTTGCCTGATTCCAGTCGCCGGACCGCACGAGGGCGTCGGCATACTCGATCTTGTCGACGTTCCCAGCCCCCTTCATGGTTGTCACTTTCTTCCATGCTGCGGCTGCTTCGGTGGTGCGTTTGGCGCGAGACAGGGAAATTGCCAGCCCCCGCTGAAGGTCGATCCGGCCCGGGTTCTTGGCCGCTGCGCCCTGGAAATAGGTGACGGCTTCATTCGGGTCGGCCGCGGTCAGCAGAACTTCGTTCAGGTTTGTTTCGTCGATGACGTTCACTTCTTGAAACGTCTTTTCGACCTTTTCTTCCTCGGTTTCTTTGGCGCAGGCAGTCAGGGTCAGCCCGCAGACAACCATTGCCGGAATCAAGAATTGTTGGCGCATTTTGCGTCCCTTACTGCTCTTGCCTATGTTACCGGAGCTTGCGCAGCTTGAATTGCCCGTCGCCTTGTTGCTCCAGCGTGTATTCTTGTTCTTCTGGTGTAGTATTAACGGGATTTTCCATTTTTGCGAGGGCTAAGCGAAGATTGTCGCGAATTGCGTCACTTTCGCCATTGTCCAAGGCGAAGGCGCGTCGGAAAACTTGCGCGGCCTCTGGGTATTCGCCTTTCTCAACAAGGATAACGCCTAGATTGTTCCAAGCCACAGGCCATTCAGGTTGGTCCGCGACGGCCCGGCGAAGCAGGGTTTCGGCTGGTCCTAGTTGTCGAAGGCCAAGGTTTGCGGTGCCCATGCCTGCCATTATTTCCGGTGTCATGCCCTGATCCAGTGCGGCGCGCGCAAATGAATCCAGCGCCAAGTCGTATTCTCCGGCCACCAACAGACGGTTTCCAACAACCAGGGGATCTTCGACCTGCCCGTTCGGGTCGATTCCCGGAGGGTCCAGTTGATCCGAAAGGCTGGTTTCCGTGCAAGAGGCCACCATGGTGAACACCATAGCGGCCTGAAATGCGCGGCGAATCCCGATACGGACACGCCTGCTTATTGGTATCATAGGGTTATACGCCCCCTGCGTTGCCACCTGCGAAATCGGCGATGCCTTTTGCCGAAGGTCCGACCAGAATGACCAGCAACGGCGGCACCGTCAGCATCATTGTGGCAAGTGTCATTTTCGTTGGCAACTTGTTAGCGGCTTCCTCAGCGCGCATCACGCGTTTATCTCGCATTTCGCTGGCATAAACCCGCAGAGCTTCGGCGATGGACGTCCCGAATGTTGCAGACTGGATCATCACGGTCACGAACGAATTGACATCCTGAGCACCGCAGCGGGTTCCAAAATCACGGAGAACCGTATCCTTGTCCTTACCAGCCTTGAGTTCATACGCAACAACCTCGAATTCCTGCGCGATGTCTGGGTACGAGGCTTTCATTTCTGCTGCGACCCGAACAATAGCCTGATCCAGTGATTGCCCTGCCTCAACACAGACCAACATCAAGTCCAGAGTATCCGGGAACCCGGCGATAATCGCTTCTTCTCGTTCGGCAACGCGCCGGGTAACCCAGTACCGCGGTAGATAGTAGGCCGCCGCAGCAGGAATAATGACGCGAGTCGCCATCTGCGATGAAGTGAACTCCTGATCTCCGGCGAAAACGGTGACCAGCATGACGCCGATCAAGATGCCGACGATTCCCAGCGCGAATTGCGCAAAGTGGAAAAACCGCACTGCATCTTTTGAGTGATACCCGGCCTGGCGCAGCTTGAGCTGCATGGCCGAAAGCTCCTCCTGGTTTTGCGGCTCAAGGAAAGTGGCAAATTTTTCAAGCTGCTCGTTGCGGCTGGCGGTGCGCAGCTTGTCGCGTTTCTCCTTCTTGCTCTTTTTCGGAGCTGCGTTCGAGCGCTGCAGTTTTTTTAGAGGATCCTCTGGCTGATTGATCATCAGCGGCACCGCAACAAGGATCATAAAGACCCCCAGCACGCCGACGACGATCAATGGGCCGAATTCACCCAAGTTGTCTTTCAGCAAGTCGTTGATTTGGGTCAGGAATTCCATGATGCTTACCTCAGACCTTGATGTTGGTGAGAATGCGCATGACGATCAGGTTCAGCGTCAGCATGATGCCAACAAAGAAGCACCCCGGAATGAACCACGGATGATCCAGAACTTCGTCATAGTACCCCGGATCCTTGACCAGGATGAAAAGCAGGCAAAACACGGGAAAACCCGAAAGGAATTTGCCTGACCATTTCGCTTCGGCGGTGATTGCCTTGACGCGACGGAACAGTCGGAAACGGGCGCGGATCACCTGAGCAAGACCTGCCAGAATCTCGGCAAGGTTCCCGCCGGATTGCTGCTGGATGCCCACGGCGACGGACAAGAAGCGCAAGTCTTGCATATCCAGACGCTCGGCCAGATCCTTCAGCGCCTCACCAATGTCGCGCCCGTAGGCACATTCGTCAGCAATAACGCCGAACTCAGTGGCCAGAGGATCTTGGACTTCGTTGGCGACAATCTGGATCGTCGAAACAAAAGGGTTGCCAACGCGCAAGGACCGCACCATCAGTTCCACCGCATCAGGCAGTTGTTCTTCAAGCAGCGCCATGCGCTTGGAAGCCTTGTGGTTTATCCAAGCGTAAACACCCCCGACGCCAATGGCGATCGAGATAGCCACACGCAGATACGTCTCTGTCGCGGTGCCGATGCTTAGCCCCACGAATGCGAAAGCAGATACAAGCACCATCACCATGATCAACTGATGAGGCGAGAACGCAATCGCGGCTTTCTGAGCTTTGTCAGCCAACAACGAGTAGAGCGGGATGCTCTGAGTTTTCATGTGCTGCTGCATTTCCTTGCGCAGCTGCTCAAGAACCTGTTCCCGCCCAACGCCTTTGTCCAGCATGTCGAGACGACGGTTGACCCGGCTGTTCAGGCTGATGGACTTGCCAAAAGCCACAAGGTAGATACCTTCGACCAGCGCCAGTACGGCGACGAAGATAACGACATAGATAAGAGCCTCTACAGGCAGTTGCATATCAGGGTCTCCTTACATCGTCGTGGGTTCATAGATGGACGGGGGCAGATCAAAGCCCCACAAACGGAAGCGTTCCGAATAGTGGCTGCGGACGCCTGTCGCGGTGAAGTGACCGATGATCTTGTTGTCTGGAGTCAGCCCAACGCGTTGAAATTTAAAGATTTCCTGCATGGAGATGACGTCGCCTTCCATGCCGGTTATTTCGGTAATCGAGGTCATCCGGCGCGAACCGTCCTGCAGACGGCTTGCCTGCACGATCAGGTTCACAGCGGATGAAATCTGACTGCGAACGGCTTTGATCGGCATTTCGATACCGGCCATCGCGATCATGTTTTCAAGTCGCGAGATACCGTCCCGCGCCGAGTTCGCGTGGATCGTGGTCATCGACCCGTCGTGGCCGGTGTTCATGGCCTGCAGCATGTCGATCACCTCGGCACCACGTGTCTCGCCCACGATGATGCGGTCGGGGCGCATACGCAGAGCGTTTTTCAGACAATCGCGAGGGCTAACCTCGCCTTTACCTTCCACGTTCGGCGGGCGGCTTTCCATCCGGCCCACATGGGTCTGCTGTAGCTGAAGTTCCGCCGTATCCTCGATGGTCAGGATGCGTTCGGCGTCGTCGATAAAGCTGGACAGGGCGTTCAGCGTTGTTGTCTTACCGGAACCTGTACCGCCCGAGACGATGACATTCAGCCTGGTTGAAACAGCAGCCTGCAAATAGGCAGCCATTTCCTCTGTGAACGCGCCGAAATTGACAAGATCATCAATCCCCAGCTTGTCCTTTTTGAACTTACGAATGGAAACCAGAGAACCATCGACAGCAATCGGAGGAACCATTGCGTTGAAACGCGAACCGTCTGCCAGACGAGCGTCAACATACGGGTTGGATTCATCAACACGACGACCCACAGCGGACACGATCTTGTCGATAATCCGCATCAGGTGCTTTTCATCCTTGAATGTGATGTCGCTGATTTCCAGCTTGCCCGAGCGTTCAACGAATATCTGCTGAGGTCCGTTCACCAGGATATCGTTTACCGTATCGTCCTGCAGCAATGTCTCCAAGGGGCCGAGGCCTGTGACTTCGTCGTACAGTTCCTTGTTAAGCTGCGATCTGTCCTCGCGGTTCAGAACGATGTTCTTGGTTTCCAGAACTTCGCTGGCGATCGCACTGATTTCCGCGCGTAGCTCTGCCTCGCCCGCGCTTTCCAAGGCCGCAAGGTTCAGGTTTTCTAGAAGCTCGCGGTGCAGTTCAATCTTGATTTCGCCGAGCCGCTCTTTGCGTTTTCGTTCCCGGTCGGATGCGGCAGGCTCAGCAGCCTTCTTTTTCAAAGGCCGACGGATGACGGCATTGGCCGCAGATGCCGTGTCAGCAACCGGTGCGGGTGCTGCGGCGGGCGCTTTTTCGGCTGTTTGAACCGGCTGCGCTTCGGGCTGTTTTTTGTATCTTGAAAACACGACTGCTCCCCCTTTTGGGACTATGTTACGCGGCCTCGGCGTTGCTGCTGCCCAGGCTGTGTAGCGATTTCGCAAGCTTCGCAATTTCACGACGCAGCGGGTTCTTGGCGGCAGAGTTGGCCAGCGGCAGACCGTGGTCGCCACTTTGCATTACGGGTTTTCCACCATCCGGCAACAGCAGGTCGATAGAGATTCCAAGGCTCTCACCCATGCGCTTGACCCGGCTTTTGCCGTTTAGGTCTGTGAACTTAGGCGCTCGGTTCAGCGCGAAGCGCAGCTTGTTGAACGGCAACTCCTCGGCTTGCAGTGCTCGCTTCAAGCGCAGAGCGTTCTGAGCCGACCGCATGTCCAATTCGATCAACGCAAAATACACGTGCGCCGCTTGCAAAACGGTTTCCGACCACTGAACGACGGTCGTCGGCATGTCGACCACCACATAGTCGAAGTGTTTGCGCGCCGTATCAATTACCCGCTGAATGTCTTCGGGTGTGATCAGGTCCAGCGGGACCATGTCGGAAGGAGCCGTCAGAACCTGCAGCTTGTCTTCATACGTCTGAAGGGCTTGCGAGAATACGTCGTCGTCCATCGACGCTGTGTCTGACAGCATTTCAAAGACGGTTTCGTGGCGCGGCATGTCCAGATAAGTCGAAACGGTGCCATATTGCAGATCCAGGTCGATCAAACAGACAGAGGGCGCCTCTTTTTCCGATATGGTGGCCAGCTCCCATGCCAGGTTAACCGCCATCGTGGTTGATCCGACGCCACCTGCCAGGCCGTGGACCACGAACAATGCCCCTTCTTTCGATTCGCCGGTGGCAAGCGACACGGCGGCTTCCTGCGCGACAACGACAGGGTCCGGCTTGTTCATCCGTGCGATCGCTTCCTGCAATTCACCTTCGGGTAGAGGGTAGGGGACAAATTCATCCGCGCCCTTCCGCAAAAGCTTATGCAAGGAGGCTGGCGTGACATCTTCGGCAATCAGAACAACCTTGATCAGTTTTTCTTTGGCCTGTGTGATGATCTCGCTCATCAAAGTGAGGTTGTCTTCGTCCTCGCCATCGATGGCCAGCGCGACGAATTCCAGATTGTCAGCTTCGGGTTGGCCAAAAAACGCCAACGCTTCGGCAAAACCCAGATCGCCCCAACGCTCGCCCAGAGCGGCTTCCATGTCTTCGATCAAAAGATCGAAGTTCTGGACATCACGGCTGATCGTGCAGGCCAGAATGGCGGTGTTGTCATCTTGCGTTGCGGCGCTTGTCATTAACACAATCCTCGTCGAGAGGGCAGCCAACCTTGCGAACCGAGTCGGTCCGGTCAGGCTTGCTGTTGCCCTGTTGCGACCTTATCCGGTCGCAGTTCACCCAATTGTTGAAAATGTGGCTTGGAACTTAGGCAAGAATTAGGCGCAAAAGAACCAATTGTTGGGAATTGGGCGACGATGTCGCCCAATTCAAAAGATTATTCAGCGATGTCTGTCGCGTCTACGTCGGTGATGTAGCTCAGGTTGGTCGCGCTCTCGACATACTCGCGATAGATGACTTCTGCGTACTTGCCATCCAGCAGCTGAGGTGCGCGATCCACAAAGCCCGAAACCTCTGTAACCGTACGACGGTTACGGCGATCTCGGTCAGGTGTGTTGATCAGAGGTCGAGTTTTACCAAACGAAACAACAGCTTCCAGGCGTGACCGCGAGATTCCCTGACGTGTCAGGAAGGCAACCGCGGCGTCCGCACGACGCTGGCCCAGGCTTTGGTTATAAGCCTGAGATCCAACGGCATCCGTGTGGCCGTAAACGCGGAAACGCGCTTCGGGGAACTGTTTGATCCAGTCGGCCTGTCTCAGCAGGACGCGCTGTGCACCTGCATCCAACTGCGCACTGTCAAAGGCAAAGTTGATCTGCGTTGGCACTTCGGCTGCGAACCTGCGGCCCAGGATCTGGGCATATGTCAATTCGCCAGTCATGACTTGCGAATTGTTCAGGGTCGCGTTCCCGAACGCGCCTTGGTCAACTTCATATCCGGCCTCACGCGTACATGCGGCGACAGCGACCGAAAGACCCAGTGTGATGATCCACTTCTGCATTGGTCCTATCCTCCTAATCATTCCAGCACGTAGCCGTATGAGCTACCGAAGTCTTGCTTGGCGACTTCAGACGCACCACCGGAACCCACACGTTCGGTTCTTGCGGTCCGGCCGTTGATGAACAGGTCGAATTCGCTAGGCGGTTTGACCCGATCAGTTGGCAGTGCAAGTGCTTCGCCACGAGTCGGCGACACCAGATGTGCTGTGACGATGACGACCAGTTCGGTCTGCTGACGCTGATACTCGGCACTGCGGAACAGTGCGCCAAGTACGGGGACGTCACCCAGCCATGGCACCTGATTGTTCAGGTCTGCGAAGTCGTCTTGAATCAGACCCGCGATGGCAAAGCTTTCGCCGTCACGCAGTTCGACCGTTGTCTTGGTCCTACGAGCGATGAACGAAGGGACGTTGTTGCCCGCAATCGTAAAGTCCGAGTTGCCGTCGATAGCCGAAACAGATGTACCCATTTCAAGGTTGATCAGATCTCCATCCACGACACGCGGCGTAAAGATGACCTGAACACCAAATGCCCGATACTCGATTGCGATGTTACCGTCATCGGCCGGAACCGGAATTGGAACTTCGCCACCAGCCAGGAACTCAGCTTCTTGCCCGGACAGGGCAGACAGGTTGGGTTCCGCAAGACTGCGCGCCAGCCCTTTGGCCTCAAGCGCTTCGAGCAGCAAGCGAACTTGGGTCGAACCCGCGCCAAAGCCAAACAGGATGGCACCTGTGTTCGTCTGCTGAATGGGAATGTTGTTGTTCAACGCGTTAGCCAGTGAGGCGGCGTTGTTCAGAGTGTTGAAACCACCCGTTACATCACTGCCGCCGAAGCCCAGAGATGCAGTCAGGCTTTTCGCGACCGAACGGCTCATCTCGGCAAAGCGAACTTTCAGCATGACTTGCTGAACGCCGCCAACCGACATCAGGTTTGAAACACGCTCAGGCGCGTAACGTTCTGCCAGTTCCAGAGCACGGGCCAGTTTTGCCGAGCTGGAAACAGTACCTGACAGCACGATTCCGTCATTCGCCGTGCGTACTTCGATTGCTTCGCTTGGCAAAATCTGCCGCAACCGCTCTTTAAACTCCGAAACATCCGGAGAAACGCGTACACGAACGTTGGCGAGCAAGTTGCCAGCCGCGTCAAACAGCGTAAGAGTGGTCAAGCCGGGAGCTTTACCCAAAACATAAATAGTGCGGTCCGACAGCGACGAAATATCAGCAATACCTGCGTTGGCAATGCTGAGTTCGGCGAACGGTTCCTCACTCTCTACGACAATCGCGCGGTTCATCGGGACATCAAGCGTTTCAGCCGTACCCTTCTTAACCACGCGCAAATTCTGAGCCCAAGCGGCATCGCCGACAGAACTCATTACTAGCGCCAACCCGAGAAGGGTCGCGCTGATCCAGGAATGTATTTTCATGTGACCTGCCTCTCCGATCACGCCTCGTTGTAGGTCTAGTGCCTTATGCCTGTTAACACTGCGCGACTTGAGAATTTATTGCAATAATCAATGGTTTCTGGAATTTTCCTTATGTGGATAATGCGCAACATCCAAAACGACACGAGCCGCGCGATCTGCGCGGCTCGTGCGTGTAAATCTCTGATAAAACGTCAGTTTGTGCAGGGAATCACGGTTTTTACGATCTCAGCTCCACGCCGTGTGTTCACGGTGCAAACTTCTTCTTCCACCTTAACCTGAGCTGGTGCCGATTCTTTGATGCCCAACAGTTTTCTCTGGTCTACTTCAACCGCGCTTGCCACCGTTTCATCCTGAACTCCGACCAGGGCCAGCGACAGGCGACCGGTGTTTTGAGCCTGAGCCAGGGCCGCGATCTGTTCCGGCGTCGCGGCAACGGTCACGGTGCGGGCGATTGTTGCGCCTGTCAGGTCCGAACCTGCCTTTTGGTCTACCGCGATCAGTTCGATGTTTGTTTGAATCAGGCGCGTGATTTCACCACTGTTTCCGGCGATCGCACCGCTCAGCGATCCAGTCCAGTAAACATCGACATTGTCACCGGGACGCAGGAACCCTGACACACCCGACGCGACGTCGACGCTGATTGCAAATGCGCGCTTTCCTTTTTCAATGCGTGACGTCAGGCCGGCGGACTCGCCGGGCTTGGTGACCTTGACGTCCATCAACGCCTCGTCTTTTTCCATGGTTCTCAGGACAAAACGGTCACCCTTTCCGTCTTCTGGAAACAATTCCGCCATTGCCAGATAGGTGCCTTCAGGAATTGCATCCTCGGGCCATTGCACGATACGCACGTCATCCTGCGCCAGCCGTTCACCGTATTTCAGCGAACGGTTGGAAACAATTACGCCAACGGTCGCAACCGTGCTGACATTTGCCAACGCTTCCTGCGCGGCCAAACGCTCTGCCGCGAGTTGGGCCTGATATTGGGATATGTAGTCACGCGCCATGTAAACGGCACCTCCGGCCAAAGCCAACCCAAATATTAAGACAAGTCCAAATACTGCACGCATGCGCGTTCCCTCGCATTCAAGTTTTCTATTGGATCGCCGTAGGGAATACGACGTCGCCTAGCTACTGATTAAAAGTCAATTGTGTCGAAAAGGGGGACAATCTTAAATTTTTTTCCCCGTCCGCGTATTTTGTTTCTCGTTTTTCGAACTTCAGCACTAGCCGCCGTAGTCAAACACGATCTCCTGAACTTCCATCTCGGACAATGCGTTTCCGGTTTGGGTGTCCACGTGTTGAATTCCGGCTGAGAAATTCACAAACACTAGGGTTCCGAACCCTACCAGACCAGCAGTGAGCATTACCCAGTCAATAGTGACCGCGCCATCCTCACACGCCGCGAAATTTTTAAACCAATTCATGCTGGACATTTCGTTTCACCACTTTGCGAAAAAGAAAGGGCCACAACTCATAAGAGTGCGGCCCCCTCAGAAAATTGCGAGACGCTAAATTACTTCGGAGTAATTGCGGTCTGCGGAGTAGCAACAGTCACGCTGCTCAGCGAAGTCTCAACAGTGTTTGCCAGTTCGTTGGTACCGTTACCAACCTGAGTGTATGCAACGGCTGCCAGGCCAACTACGGCTGCGGTCAGAACGACCCAGTCAACCGTTACAGCGCCGTCTTCGTCTTTGCGGAAGTTCTTGATGAACTTGATCATGTTACGTCCCTCCTAAAGGATCAAAAAGTAAATTAAACCGCGGCGTATTTCAGAGCTTCGTCTCTCAGTCCGCTCCCGACCGTCTCGGTATGGCATTATGTTTGACTGCCGTGCGTGGCAGGAATTGGGCCAAAACCAATTTTTTTGCGCCGAAGATTAACTTTTCGGTAATTTTTCTTTTAACCACCTGAAATAAAATGAAAAAAAATGCAAGATTAGTTGAGGTGACCCATTTGCCCGATGCAAAATTGCGCCAAATGAGGCGAAAATGCCCCATTTCCTGTGGTTTTTCTGGTTTTGCGAGCGGTTCTGGGGTTCAAATCAACCAAAATATAAAAGCATGAGGCGGGCAAAATGAATATTAGGGACGCAATACTCTGCGTCGGTGTCGTGGCTGCGTTGTTTTTTGGCCCTGCACCCGTTGCTGCGCAATCCGCAGAACCAAGAGGCGTTTACAAAAGAGTCAAAGCGCCAAAGCCGGGAACGCGACCCAAGATTACGGTTCAAATCTCGCCCGAAGAACATGCCACTGCTCCTTCTGCCCCAAGCACCGGGACAGAAATCGCGGTTCCCGAGATTATCGCGCGGACCCGCGTCGCGCCCCCCAGCCTGCCGGGAGGGGCAGCAAAGCCCACCGGCACTTACAAAGCGTTCTGGGAGAAGATCTCGCCCGACTTGGCCCGATCTGGTGCCGGGCGTCTGGATGACGCGATAAATGCACTGGCTGCGATCAATGTTGCCTCGCCACGATTGCAGACACTTCAGAACATTGCGCAGCAACAGGGGATTGAGATTCTGCGCTCTACAGTGGGCACGAATGTTTCGCCGGCTTTGGTGTTGGCTGTGATTTCAGTGGAATCAGCGGGCCGTTCGGACGCGGTCAGTTCAGCCGGGGCGCAGGGGCTGATGCAGTTGATGCCTGCGACGGCCAAGCGATTTGGCGTGAAAGACAGCTTCCACCCGGGCCAAAACATATCTGGCGGAGTAAAATACCTGAATTGGCTGATGGAGGAGTTCGGGAATGATCCCATCCTCGTTCTTGCCGGATACAACGCGGGCGAAGGGGCTTTGCGGAAACACGGTGGTGTTCCACCATATTCCGAGACGCGCAACTACGTTCCCAAGGTGCTTGCCGCGTTTCAAATAGCCCGGGCTTTGTGTTCCACGCCGCCTCAGCTGATTTCGGACGGGTGCGTGTTCCAGACGCAGAACTAAAAAGGCCCACCGTTCTGGTGGGCCTTCCCCTTGATGCTTATCAGTTGACGATGGTGGCTTCGGTTGCGCTCCGAATTTCGTCTTCTGTAACGCCTTCAGCGATCTCGACAATCTTCAGGCCGCCGTCCGCAACGTCCAGAACGCCCAGATTGGTGATAATCCGGTTCACCACCTTCTTGCCGGTCAGCGGCAGGGTGCACTTCTTCAGCAGCTTGGACTTGCCGTGTTTGTTGGTGTGATCCATCACCACGATCACGCGGCCAACGCCAGCCACAAGGTCCATCGCACCGCCCATGCCTTTGACCAGCACGCCGGGGATCATCCAGTTGGCCAGATCGCCTTCTTCATCGACCTCCATCGCGCCCAGAACGGCGGCGGCGATCTTGCCGCCCCGGATCATGGCGAACGAGGTCGCGCTGTCGAAGTAAGACGTGCGGGACAGTTCGGTGATCGTCTGTTTGCCCGCGTTGATCAGGTCGGGGTCTTCCTCGCCCTCGAACGGGAAGGGGCCCATGCCCAGCATTCCGTTTTCGGATTGCAGCGTGATGTCCTTGTCACCCACAAAGTTCGCCACCAGCGTCGGAATGCCGATGCCGAGGTTCACATACATGCCGTCTTCCAGCTCTTGCGCAGCGCGGGCGGCCATCTGATTACGGTCCCAAGGCATTATGCGTCCTCCTTCTTGCGCGTAGTGCGTTGTTCGATGCGCTTTTCGTGGGTGCCCTGAATGATACGGTGCACATAGATGCCGGGCAGGTGGATGCTGTCGGGGTCCAGCGAGCCACGGGGCACGATTTCCTCAACTTCGGCCACGCAGACCTTGCCGCAAGTCGCCGCGGGGACGTTAAAGTTGCGCGCGGTTTTGCGGAAGATCAGGTTGCCGGTGTCGTCGGCTTTCCACGCTTTCACGATGGCGAGATCGGCGAAGATGCCTTCCTCCATGATGTAGGTCTCGCCGTTGAAGTCTTTGTGTTCCTTGCCTTCGGCGATCACGGTGCCCACACCTGTCTTGGTATAGAAACCGGGGATACCAGCACCACCGGCGCGCATACGCTCGGCCAGAGTACCTTGCGGGTTGAACTCCAGTTCCAGCTCTCCGGCCAGGTACTGACGCATGAATTCCGCGTTTTCGCCGACGTAAGAGCTGATCATCTTCTTGACCTGCTTGGTTTGCAGCAAGATGCCGATGCCGAAATCATCAACGCCTGCATTATTCGAGGCAAATGTCAGGTCCTGAGCGCCGGATTCCTTGATCGCTTCGAGCAGCAGCTCGGGAATGCCGCACAGACCAAACCCGCCCGCTGCAATCAGCATGCCGTCCGACAACACGCCATCAAGCGCTTCGGAGGCATTGGCATAGACTTTTTTCATGAAGAAACTCCCCCAATGACATGGTGATGGGCAGGTTGTGCCGCCACGTCACGGGGAAGTCAACGAATCCAAGGGGGTGGTGGTATTTCTACCTATGTGGCCGCCTTTTTGGTCGTCTTTTTTGCCGCTGCCTTCTTCTTTGGCGCGGCTTTCTTTTTGGTGCCTTTCTTGGCGGCGCGTTCGTTGACCAGTTCGATGGCCATTTCCTGCGTCACGTCCTCGGGCTTGATGTCCTTGGGGATGGTTGCGTTGACCTTTTCCCACTTCACATATGGCCCATAGCGCCCGTCCAAAACCTGCATTGCGCCACCATCGGGGTGGTCACCCAGTTCCTTGAGCGGTTTTGCCGCCGCACGCCGTCCACGCCCCGGGTTGGCGCGTTTTTCGGCCAACATCTCGACCGCACGGTTCATGCCGATCTCGAACACGTCATTCGGGTCCTTGAGGTTGGCATAGACCGGTTTCGCTTCGTCCGGCAGTTGGTGCATCAGGTAAGGCCCGAACCGACCAAAGTTCGAGCTGATCATGCCGCCTTCGGGGTGTTCTCCGATCTGACGGGGCAGAGACAGCAGGGTCAGCGCCTTGTCCAGATCCATGTCATCCTTGCTCCAACCGCGGGGCAGGGAGGCACGCGGGGGCTTCTTATTCTCGGGCGTCGGCTCGCCGCGCTGCACATAGGGACCGAAACGACCGGACTTCAGCCAGATCTCATCGCCCGCATCCTCACCCAGCAGACGTTCGTCGCCTTCGGCCCCTTCACCCGCGATGGGGCGGGTATAGGTGCATTCGGGGTAATTGCCACAGCCCACAAACCCACCTGTGCGCGAGGTCTTCAGATGCAGCTGCCCTACGCCACATTTCGGGCAGACACGCGGGTCAGAGCCGTCTTCACGCGGGGGGTACAATTGTGGGGCCAGCGCCTCGTCCAGCTTGTCCAGCACTTCGGAAATTCGCAGTTCCGATGTCTCACCAATTGCGGCTGAGAAATCGTGCCAGAACTTGCCCAGCAGGTCTTTGTAGTCGCGCTCGCCCGCGCTGACATCGTCCAACTCACCTTCCAGATTGGCGGTGAACTCGTAGCCCACATACTGTCGGAAGAAGTTCAGCAAAAAGATCGTGACGATCCGGCCTTTTTCCTCGGGGATCAGGCGGTTTTTGTCCTTACGCACATATTCGCGGTCCTGAATCGTGGTCACGATAGAGGCATAAGTGGACGGACGTCCGATCCCCAACTCCTCCATCCGCTTGACCAGTGTCGCCTCGGTATAGCGGGGTGGCGGCTGCGTGTGGTGCTGCAGCGCCAGCACGGACTCGTTTTCCGAAAGGACGGCCTCTTTCGCGACCTTGTCGCCATTGTCGCTGGTCGCTTTGGTGAATTGATCACGCAGAGAGGTCTTGGCAAAACGAGCGGGATCACCCTGCATGATTTGCGGCAGGCGTTTTTCATCCTCGTCGGTCACGTCGTCGCGACCTTCCTCGTAGACGCGCATGAACCCGTCGAACATGACCACTTGGCCGGTGGCGCGCAGACCGACCTGGCCGTCATCGCTGCCGATCTCAACGGTGGTACGCTCTAACCGAGCGGCCGCCATCTGACAGGCAATGGTACGCTTCCAGATCAGATCGTAGAGCTTGCGCTGGTCCTCATCCGTGACTTTCAAGTCGCTTGCATCGCGCGCCATATCTGTGGGGCGGATACACTCGTGCGCTTCCTGCGCGTTCTTGGCCTTGTTCTTATAGATGCGCGGGCTGTCCGGCACGTATTCTGCGCCATAGCGGTCGGCAATCGCGTCACGAGCAGCGGCCACGGCCTCGGGCGCCATGTCGATGCCGTCGGTCCGCATATAGGTAATGTAGCCGGCTTCATACAACCGTTGCGCAACCTGCATCGCGTGACGTGCGCCCATGCCAAACTTGCGGCTGGCTTCCTGCTGCAAGGTCGAGGTCATGAACGGAGCCGACGGATTGCGCGCGGCGGGTTTTGCCTCGACCGAGGTCACACTCAGCGCACGGCTGGTGATCGCCTGAACTGCCAGTTCCGCTTGGGTCGCGTTTTTCAGATCATGCCTGTCCAGCTTGTTCCCGGCCAACGTGACCAGTCGCGCCTCGTAGGTCTGACCACGCGGGGTTTCAAACAATGCCTTCACCGACCAGTATTCAACCGGTTTGAACGCCTCGATCTCCATCTCGCGCTCGACGATCAGGCGCAGGCAGACCGACTGCACACGACCAGCGGACTTCGCGCCGGGCAGTTTGCGCCAAAGCACAGGCGACAGGTTGAACCCAACCAGATAGTCCAAAGCGCGACGGGCCAGATATGCCTCGACCAGAGGCATGTCGACCTGACGCGGGTTCTGCATGGCCTCGGTCACGGCATCCTTGGTGATCGCGTTGAAGGTCACGCGGCTGACCGGCGTATCCTTCTTGATCGAGCGCCGTTTGGTCAGCGCCTCCTGAAGGTGCCAACTGATCGCCTCGCCCTCGCGATCGGGGTCAGTGGCGAGGATCAGGGCGTTGTCTTCCTTCAACGCGTCCGCGATCGCCTTGACGTGCTTGCGGCTGTCGTTGCCGACCTCCCACTTCATTGAAAATTCATGCTCGGGATCGACCGATCCATCCTTTGGCGGCAGGTCGCGGACATGGCCATATGACGCCAGAACCGTGTAGTCGGGGCCAAGGTATTTATTGATTGTCTTGGCCTTGGCAGGGGATTCTACAACAACTACAGGCATTTAGGGGAAAACCTCGCTCGACGGAATTGGCGCCTTCTATGATGGGCAAAATGTGTGGGGCAAGAGCGAATTGTCAATGCGTTCCTTTTGCCATGTGAATTTGCGGGTGATTTCAGAGAGATGCGTCCGCGAAACCTGCGTAGTCTCTTGGACAGATCACCTCAGGCGGTCAAAGACAGCAACCCGCCAGGTTGCCGTTGAACGCGCCCGTCCAGTTCCAGATCCAGCAATGCCGGTCCAATCTGTTCTGCCGTGGCCGCGATATCCCGAATCAACTGATCTTCGGCAATCGGGGAAGGTCCGAGCCGGGATAGAATTTGTTGATGCAATGCGTCGACAGGAATGGCGCGTTTCTCGGTTGCGGCGGCTGAAGGGGCTGGGTTGCGTACCGTGGCTTCATGGCGCTGCGGCAGCGCCTCGATCACGTCCTCGGCAGACCGGACCAGAGTTGCGCCGTCACGGATCAGCAGATTACAACCGGCAGCGCGAGCGTCGAAAGGATGACCGGGCACTGCCAACACCTCGCGGCCTTGATCCAGAGCGTCACGAGCGGTTATCAGGCTGCCGGACTTGGCGGCGGCCTCAACCACCACGACGGCTTGCGCCAGCCCAGAGATGATTCTGTTGCGCCGCGGAAAATGGCGGGCCTGCGGGGTTACCCCCATAGGCTGTTCCGAAATGCGAAGGCCGGACTTTTCAATACTCTTTGCCAGATCGGTGTTTTCTGCCGGGTAAATAACGTCAACGCCCCCGGCCAAGACCGCGATCGTTCCAGTCTCCAGCGCGGCGATATGGGCGGAGGTGTCAATTCCGCGCGCAAGCCCCGATACTATGGTGTATCCCTGCTTGCCCAGATCAGCAGCCAAACCGCGCGCCATCCGTGCCCCAAGCGAGGAACAATTCCGCGCCCCAACCATCGCAATAGAAGGCCGGTGCAGCAAAGACGTGTCCCCCATCGCCCAAAGTATCGGCGGCGCGTCGTTCAGATCATTCAGTGCACACGGAAAATCGGCGGCCCCAAGGCACAATAGCCGCGCATTGGCGGCTTTTGCTGCCTTGAGTTCCGCCTCAATCACACCGGGTGGGCAGATTTCATACCCTTCTATACCGGCAGCGCGTGCCATTTCAGGCAGCGCGGCCAGCGCGTTCTGCGCTGAGCCGTGTTCCCGCATCAGCCGACGAAACGTCGCCGGGCCGACCTTGCGCGAGCGCAACAGACGAAGCCAGGAAAACCGATCCTCTTCCGTGGTGGGTGGGAGTGTGGGGTGATTGGAAGAAAGCTGCTCCTCGGTCATCCGTCGCTCCGCCTGATTGCAAAACTGGTTTACGACTGCAGGGGTTAACAGCTTCTGAATCCGATCAAATTTTTCGGATAATTTTCTTAGATTAGCGACAGGGGAAAACTAATGCTTTGAAAAATATAGGTAAAAATTTTGCGCGCGATGTGCGGAACAAGTTCCTTGGGTCGCATGCATCAAGGTGGCAGGAGCGCAGCGTTAACCCTGCACCCCTGTTTGATTCCCTTTAAGTGGCCGAGCCGCCAACGGTCAGGCCGTCCATCAGAACGGTTGGCTGGCCAACCCCGACGGGCACCCATTGTCCATCCTTACCACAAGTTCCCATCCCCGGGTCCAAGGCCATATCGTTGCCAAGCCCCCGGATTCGCCTGAGCGCGGAAGGTCCATCGCCAATCAGCGTCGCGCCTTTGACCGGAGCGCCGATTTTCCCGTTTTCGACCCGGTACGCCTCGGTGCATGAAAACACGAACTTTCCGTTGGTAATGTCTACCTGACCACCGCCGAAGCCGACGGCCCAGATGCCGTCCTTGATGTCCGCCACCAGAGACGCAGGGTCCGCGTCGCCTCCTAGCATGACGGTATTGGTCATTCGCGGCATGGGCTTGTGGGCATAGCTTTGGCGTCGTCCGTTGCCGGTAGGAGCGACCCCCATCAACCGTGCGTTCTGACGATCCTGCATGAAACCGGTGAGGATACCGTCCTCGATCAGCACTGTGCGCGCGCTGGGCGTGCCTTCGTCGTCGACGGATATTGACCCGCGCCTGTCCGGTATGGTGCCGTCATCCACAACTGTCACACCCTTTGAGGCGATTTGTTGTCCCATCAGTCCGGCAAAGGCCGAGCTTCCCTTGCGGTTAAAGTCACCCTCCAACCCGTGTCCGATGGCTTCGTGTAGCAGGATGCCGGGCCAGCCGGGTCCTAGCGCCACCTCCATTACACCAGCCGGAGCAGGGATTGCTTCGAGGTTGACCAACGCGATTCTCAACGCCTCGCGCGCCTTGTCCTGCCAGTCTGCCGGGTCAATCAGGCCGTCCAGCCCCACACGCCCACCTCCGCCGGTCGAGCCGCTCTCCCGGCGGCCGTTCTGTTCGACGATGACCGATATATTCAAGCGTGTCATCGGGCGCACGTCTCGCACCATCACCCCGTCAGGTCGCAGTATTTCAACCTCTTGCACGGCAGCGGCGATGGCGGCGGTGACCTGTACGACGCGCGGGTCCAGATCGCGCGCGAAGGCATCAATCTCGCGCAGGGTTTCGATCTTGACGGGGAACGTGGCCGATTCAATCGGGTCCTCGTCGGTGTAAAGGCGTGTGTTGGTGGCTCGGGGTGCCTCAGCCAATATGCCTCCGCCGTCGCCCACGGCCAGCCGCGCTGTTTCGGCCGCCCGCTTCAGTGCGGCTATCGAAACGTCGGTCGAGTGGGCATAACCCGCGACCTCACCCTGAACGGCACGCAGTCCGAACCCTTCGGAGGCATCGTAAGAAGCCGTGCGCAAACGTCCGTCGTCAAAGACCAGGGACTCGGACTTTCGGCGTTCGACAAACAACTCTCCGTCCTCGGCCCCGGCAGTGGCGGATTGCAGAACCGCAAGCGCTTCGTCCTGGGGGAGAGCACTTTCAAAGGGGCGAAACGGGTCATTCGGCATGGATGGGACCTTTCGAGTTTGATCCAGATCAAAAATAGCGTCTGTTTGACGCAAGCATTTTGCTTTATCTACCACCCGGAATATGGTTTTTAACGCTGCCAAAGACAACGGGAGAGGTGTGACCGATTCACACCTTTTCGCCAGGGACGCAAAGATCAAACGATCAGGACAGAAAATGAAGAATGCTTTGATGCTTTCGGGGCTAATGACAGCCCTCTCCAGCCTGCCCGTCATGGCTCAGGAGCTTGAGATTATTGGTAAGCCGGTTGATGGCGGTATGGGGTTCCAACCCGCAGCCACAAGCTTGGCCGAGGGGATTCAGCGGCTGGACGGAATGATTTTGGTGATCATCACCGCCATCTGCCTGTTTGTTGCCGGCCTGCTGATCTACTGCGTCGTGCGCTACAACGGCCGCGCAAACCCGACGCCAGCGAGATTCTCTCACTACACCCCGGTCGAGATCGCATGGACCCTGGGTCCGATCCTGATTCTGGTCTTCATCGGTGCCTTTTCGCTGCCGGTTCTGTTCAAACAGCAGGAAATTCCCGAAGGGGACGTGGTCATCAAGGTCGTTGGCAACCAGTGGTACTGGACCTACGAATACGTTGACCACGACTTTGCTTTTGACAGCTATCTGCTGGGCCACCCGGCCACATTGGACGAAGGTGCGCGCCCGGCCGACGCCGATGTCACGCCGTTCGTTCTGGACGACGCGATGCGCGCCAAGCTTGCTGATGCAGGTTACGGCGAAGATGAGTGGCTGCTGGCCACGGACACCGCCGTCGTTGTTCCGGTTGGCAAGATCGTCGTGATGCAGGTGACCGCGTCTGACGTGATCCATTCGTGGACCATCCCGTCCTTCGGCGTGAAGCAGGACGGTGTTCCCGGTCGTCTGGCCGAGCTTTGGTTCCAGGCCGACAAAGAGGGCGTTTATTTCGGCCAGTGCTCGGAACTGTGCGGCAAGGACCACGCCTATATGCCGATCACCGTCAAAGTGGTCAGCGAAGAAGCTTATGAGGAATGGCTGCAAGGTGCTCTGGAAGAGTATGCGGGCCAGCCTGCTTCGTATCAGGTTGCCTCGAACTAAGCCGCAAGCGGCCTAGGTTAAAACAATCGGGCTGCGCGGTGATCGCGCAGCTTTTGCCCCAAAAGGACCAGACATGAGCGACGCAAGCATCAATGCCAGCCAAGTGACCGCCTCGGCGCACGCGGATGAGGCCAGCTTTGGCGACTATTTCGCCTTGCTGAAGCCGCGCGTGATGTCTCTGGTCGTGTTTACTGCGTTGGTTGGTTTGCTCGCGGCACCCGTTCCGGTGCACCCGTTTGTTGGTTTCTGCGCGATTCTGTTCATCGCTATCGGTGGCGGTGCCTCCGGCGCTCTGAACATGTGGTGGGATGCGGATATCGACCGGGTGATGAAACGCACCAAGGGCCGTCCGATCCCCGCAGGCAAAGTGCAGGAAGGTGAGGCACTGTCGCTGGGGCTGGCGCTGTCGGGGCTGTCGGTGATCATGCTGGGGCTGGCGACCAACTGGTTTGCAGGGGCTTTCCTTGCGTTTACCATCTTCTTTTACGTCGTCGTGTATACGATGTGGCTCAAGCGCTCGACGCCGCAGAACATCGTGATCGGTGGCGCGGCAGGGGCATTCCCGCCGGTGATCGGCTGGGTCGCGGCCACGGGGTCGATGTCGATCGAGCCTTGGCTGATGTTCGCTCTGACCTTCATGTGGACGCCGCCGCATTTCTGGGCCTTGGCGCTGTTCATGCGCTCGGACTATGACGATGCTGGCGTACCGATGCTGACGGTGACTCATGGACGCCGCGCAACTCGTTGGCATATTCTGATCTATACCGCGCTGCTTGCGACCCTGGCCGTTGGCACTGCGTTTTCGGGCATAGGTGGCCCGATCTATCTGACTGTAGCCGTTGTGATGAATGCTCTGTTCCTGCGCGGCGCGTGGCAGATCTCTCGCCGGACCGAGGATGACTCGGAAGCTGACAACTTCAAGGTTGAACGGAGTTTCTTCAAGCTGTCTCTGCTGTATCTCTTCCTGCATTTCGGCGCGATTCTGGTCGAAGCGCTGCTGAAACCCTATGGTTTGGGAGGCTGGTCATGAGCCTGCGCAAAAGCCATGAACTGCATCAACGCCGGTTCAGCCGCAATCTGGGGGTTGGCCTGACACTGGCTGCGTTCATCGTGATCATTTTCGGCCTGACCATCGTCAAGGTCTCGGGCACCGATTTTAACATGGCAACGCAAGAGGTGCAGAACTGATGGCGTTGTCGGGTCCTCAGAAGACTGTCGCGCAGACCGTGGGCGTGGTGATCCTGATGGGCAGCCTCGCATGGGCTGCGGTGCCGTTCTATGACTGGTTCTGCCGTATCACCGGGTTTGGCGGCACGACCGGAGTGGCCGAGACCGCGCCCGAGGATATTCTGGACCGCACCGTCACTGTCCGCTTTGACGCATCCAAAGCCAAGGATATGGCGTGGGAGTTCAAGCCTGTCGAGCGCGAGATGGAAGTGCGCATCGGCGAAACCGGTCTGGCCTTTTATGAGGCTTATAACCCGACCGACCGTCCGATTGCAGGGCAGGCGTCTTACAACGTCGCGCCTTACTCGGCGGGCGGGTATTTCCAGAAAATCGCCTGTTTCTGCTTTGAAGAACAGGTGCTTGAGCCCGGAGAGCGGGTTCAGATGCCGGTGACGTTCTTCGTCGATCCGGAAATGGTTGAGGATCTAGAAGCCAAATATGTGCATACGATCACGCTGTCGTATACATTCTACGAAATTGACCTGCCCGAGGGCTACGCCGCCCTTGAGACGCAGGCTGATACAACAACGAACTAATGCCTTTAGGTGAGGGACGCTGATGGCACACGCTAAAAACCATGATTATCACATTCTGGCTCCGTCGATCTGGCCGCTGATCGGCGCGGTCGGTGGCTTTGTGATGCTGTTCGGAGCCGTCCTATGGATGCACGGCATCACGCCGTTCCTGTTCTGGGCTGGTCTGGTGGCCGTTCTTTACACCATGTTCGCGTGGTGGTCCGAAGTTGTGGCCGAAAGCCGCGCTGGGGATCACACGCCGGTTGTCCGCATCGGGCTGCGCTATGGCTTTATCCTGTTCGTGATGTCCGAGGTGATGTTCTTCTTCGCCTGGTTCTGGTCGTTCTTCAAACATCGCATGTACCCGATGTACGACTATGCCGGCACCGAATACATCCAGCCGGATATCCACGCGGTTGACCCGTTCCACCTGCCGCTGATCAACACTCTGGTCCTGCTGCTGTCGGGTTGCGCGATTACTTGGGCGCACCACGCGCTGGTGCATGATAATGACCGGAAGGCTTTGATCAACGGCCTGGCGATCGGCATCGTACTGGGTATCGCGTTTACCTTCCTGCAGGCGTTTGAATACTACGAGCTGCTGGCCCATGAAGGCTGGGAATTCGGCGGTGATCAGTTCTACTCGAACTTCTTCATGGCAACCGGTTTCCATGGCGCGCACGTGATCATCGGGACGATCTTCCTGACGGTTTGTCTGATCCGTGCTCTACGCGGAGATTTCACCCCCGAGAAGCATGTGGGCTTCGAGGCTGCCGCCTGGTACTGGCACTTCGTTGACGTTGTCTGGCTGTTCCTGTTCTTCGCCGTCTACATCTGGGGACAAGCCCCGCTGATGTGACGCCGGTCGGGTGATCCAATTGCAAAAGCCGCCCTTTGGGGCGGCTTTTTCTCTATTTGGGCGCAAGATTGCGCCCCATACAATTGCGTGGTTGCAATTCTGGCCGCTCCGCCCTTAACAAGACGCCGGTTTCTGAAAGAAAGTCTCGACCCCGCCATGCGCCGCATTTTGTTCCTGCTGATTTTTGGTGTCGCCGGTTTGGGCGTACTGATCTCGCTGGGTGTCTGGCAGGTACAGCGGTTGGCGTGGAAAAAGGATGTTCTGGCCGAGATCGACACGCGGATTGCCGCTGATCCAGTCGATCTGCCCGCGACCGTCTCTGCTGAGCTGGACAAATACCTGCCCGTCACGATCTCGGGCGATATGGAGCCGGGGGAGATCCACGTTCTTGTCTCGGTCAAGCAGGTCGGAGCGGGGTATCGGATTATCCAGTCCTTCAGCACCGAGGACAGGACCATTCTGGTGGACCGTGGTTTTGTGCCGACAACCGAAAAGCAAACTGAACGTTTGAATGGGCCTATGACAGTCACCGGCAATCTGCACTGGCCGGATGAGATTGACAGTTATACGCCCGAACCTGACATCGATGCCAATATCTGGTTCGCGCGCGACGTGCCCAATCTGGCGGCGGCTCTTGGGGCAGAGCCGATCCTGCTGATCGCGCGATCCGAAACCGGTCCAGGGATTACGCCATTGCCGGTGGATACCGCAGGCATCCCCAACGATCACCTGCAATACGCAATCACATGGTTTGGTCTGGCTCTGGTCTGGGCCGCGATGACCGGTTATTTCCTGTGGCGCAACCGCGCCCCTTCTGAGAGTGAAGAACAATGAAATACATCTCGACCCGTGGCCAAGCGCCCGAACTGACCTTTGAAGAGGCGATGCTGACCGGTTTGGCCCGCGATGGCGGCCTGTACCTGCCAGCCGAGATCCCGGTGATGAGCCATGATGAAATCGCGGCATTGGCGGGGTTACCCTATGAAGAGATCGCGTTCCGCGTGATGTGGCCCTATGTCAGCGGCTCGTTCACCGAGGATGAGTTCAAGGACATCATCGCGCGCGCCTACGAAGGTTTCGGCCACGACGCCCGCGCGCCGTTGAAGCAGTTGAACGAAAACCACTTCCTGCTGGAGCTGTTCCACGGGCCGACACTGGCCTTCAAGGACTTTGCCATGCAATTGATCGGCCAACTGTTCCAGGTGGCTCTGAAGCGGCGCAATGACCGTGTGACCATCGTGGGTGCGACCAGCGGAGATACCGGCTCGGCCGCGATTGAGGCGTTCCGGGGGCTGGACGCAGTGGATGTGTTCATCCTGTTCCCCCATGGTCGCGTGTCCGAGGTGCAGCGCCGTCAGATGACAACTCCTGCGGACAGCAATGTTCATGCGCTGGCAGTGGATGGCGACTTCGACGATTGTCAGGCCGCGTTGAAGGATATGTTCAACGATTTCGACTTCCGCGACGGGGTGAAGCTGGCCGGGGTGAACTCGATCAACTTTGCGCGGGTGCTGGCGCAGATCGTGTATTATTTCTCGGCGGCTGTCAGTGTTGGCGCGCCGCATCGCAAGGTCAGCTTTACCGTGCCGACCGGAAACTTTGGCGATATCTTCGCAGGCTATCTGGCCAAGCGCATGGGGCTGCCCATCGACCGTCTGGTCGTGGCAACCAACCAGAACGACATCCTGCACCGCTGCCTGTCGGGTGAGGGGTATTTCAAAGGCGACACCATCCCTTCAATCAGCCCGTCGATGGATATTCAGGTCAGCTCGAACTTTGAGCGGGCGCTGTACTATGCTTATGGCGAAGACGGCAGCGCGGTTGCGCAGTTGATGGAAGAACTTAAAACCGGCGGGTTCAACGTAAGCCAGGGCGCGATGGAAGCGCTGCGTGAGAGTTTTGACTCGGGTCGCGTGTCCGAGGATGAAACGCTGGCGACGATCAAACACACGCTGGCCCATAGTGCCGAACTGGTCTGCCCGCACTCGGCCATCGGGATCAAGGTCGGTGAGGATCATCGCGCGGCGGATGTGCCAATGATCACTCTGGCCACCGCGCACCCGGCGAAATTCCCGGCGGCGGTCGAGAAAGCAAGCGGGGAACATCCGCCCCTTCCATCCCGCATGTCTGATCTGTATGAACGTCCGGAACGGGTGACGCGGATTGCCAATGATCTGGGTGCCCTCGAGGATCATATCAAAGGGCATATCGCCGAGTGACTGTCAGACAAGACCAGCTGAAGAACGGATTTCGGATCGTCAGTGAACATATGCCGGGGCTGCAATCTGCTGCCATCGGCATCTGGGTGACCGCCGGTGGGCGGCACGAACGGATCGAACAAAACGGCATCGCGCATTTCCTTGAGCACATGGCGTTCAAAGGAACCGAACGCCGGTCCGCGCTGCAAATCGCCGAGGCGATCGAGGATGTGGGCGGCTATATCAACGCCTATACCTCGCGTGAGGTGACGGCCTATTACGCGCGCGTTTTGAAAGATGACGTGGCGCTGGCGATGGACGTGATCGGCGACATCGTTCTGAATCCCATCTTCGACCCACGCGAGATCGAGGTTGAGCGCGGCGTGATCCTGCAGGAAATCGGTCAGGCTTATGACACGCCCGACGATGTGATCTTTGATTGGCTGCAAGAGCAGAGCTATCACGACCAACCCTTGGGCCGCACCATTCTGGGACCGTCCGAGCGGGTCAGCGCGTTTTCGCGTGAGGATCTTTCCGGTTTCGTATCCGAGCATTATGGTCCCGAGCAGATGATCCTGTCGGCCGCTGGTGCCGTGGATCACGACGCGCTGATGAAAATGGCTCAAGAGATGTTTGGCCATCTACAACCGCGCAAGGGGCTGATCCCCGAGGCCGCCCGGTTCACCGGTGGGGAAGCCCGGCAGCAAAGGGATCTGGAGCAAGCCCATTTCGCGCTGGCCTTTGAAAGCCCCGGTTACCGGGATGATGCGATCTATACGGCTCAGATTTATTCGACTGCGCTGGGTGGTGGCATGTCCTCGCGCCTGTTTCAGGAAGTCCGAGAGACACGCGGCCTGTGCTACACGATTTTCGCCCAGACCGGAGCCTATGCCGATACCGGCACCACGACGATTTATGCCGGAACGTCGGCGGATCAGGTTGGCGAGCTGGCGACCATCACAATCGATGAGATGAAGCGGGCCGCCGATGACATGAACCCGGGGGAAGTCGCCCGAGCCCGCGCCCAAATGAAGGCCGGTATGTTGATGGGGCTGGAAAGCCCGTCGAACCGGGCCGAGCGATTGGCGCGGCTGGTTCAAATTTGGGGCGACGTGCCCCCGCTTGAAGAAACAATCGCCAAAATCGACGCTGTAAGCACGGGCGACGTGCGTGCCTTTGCCGAACGCCTCGCGATTAACGCTCCGGCGGCGCTGGCCTTGTATGGCCCGGTTTCAGGCGCGCCGACGCTGGCAGAATTGCAGGAGAGGCGTGCGGCGTGATGCTGTTGGGCCGACGCAAGCTGAAACTCGAGACCGAGCGCCTGAGCCTGCGCCCGCCCACCCATTCCGACTTTAATGACTGGGCCGCGCTGCGGCGTGCGTCCAAAGGGTATCTTACGCCGTGGGAGCCGGTCTGGGCCAAGGATCACCTGAGCCGCAAGTCATTTACCAACCGCGTTTATTGGGCGCAGCGATCCGTTGCCAGTGGAACCGCGATTCCGTTGTTTCTGTTTCGCCGGTCGGATGATGTGCTGGTCGGCGCGATCACGCTGGACAATGTTCGACGCGGCCCGGCGCAGGCTGGAACGCTGGGGTATTGGACCGGTGAGGCTTTTGCCCGAAACGGTTATATGCGCGAAGCGATCGGAGCCGTTGTGCACCACGCTTTCACCCGGCTGGACCTGAGCCGGATCGAGGCTGCGTGCCTACCCGAGAACAAGCCCTCTCGCGGGCTGTTGGAAAGCTCTGGGTTCAAGTACGAGGGAGTGGCGCAGTCTTACCTTCAGATCAACGGACGGTGGCGGACGCATGTACTGTACGCCAGTCTGAGATCGGACCGCAGGGGAAAGACTGAGGCGGGGTAGGGGCTCTGCCCCCGCCGCGGCGGGCCGCGGCTCCCCCGGGATATTTTTTAGCCAGATGAACAAGGGGCATGACTTGGTGAGTGCTTGCGCTACTATCAGGGCATGCGCTGGATTGTTGCGGTATTAATGATGATTTCAGGCGGGGTGGCGGCGCAGGAGCGGCGGCCGAGCCATTGCATCGCCATTGCCGATGCCGCGCCCGGCATCGCGTATCTGCACAGGGCGTCCTGGCAGGAGCCCGTGCCGGACTATTCCATCCGGATCAGCTATATCGCCCATGCTTCGTTTCTTATCCAGACAAAGGGTGGGCTGAATGCCGTCACGGACTTTACCGGTTTCATTGGCGGTGCCGCCCTTATTCCTGATGTTGTGACCATGAACCATGCGCATAGCACGCATTGGACGGCCCATCCCGACCCGGCTATTCCGCATGTTCTGCCGGGCTGGGGCGAGTTCGGGCAGGGGATCGAACATTATCTCGACTTGGGCGAGATGCTGGTGCGGAATGTCTCGACGGATATCCGCTCGGCCTATAGCGGGGTAGAAGAACGCGGCAACTCGATTTTCGTATTCGAGGTGGAAGGGTTGTGCATCGGCCACCTTGGTCACTTGCACCATGTCCCTTCGGACGAACAGTTCGCCGCGTTGGGGCGGCTTGACGTGGTCATGGCCGCGGTGGACGGAGGCACGACAATGCCGCTGCCAGAGATGATCCAGGTGTTAAAAAGGCTGAAAAGCTCGGTCATCATTCCGATGCATTGGTTTTCCAGCTTCTCACTGGATCGGTTTCTAGTGGATATTCGCGATGATTTCCCCGTGCGGCGGGATGGGGTGTCGGATATCACTGTGTCGTTGCGAACGCTTCCCGACAGGCCCACGGTTGTTGTTCTTGAGCCGCAATACCTGATCGATCTGGAATAGGGCTTGTGGCTGGGGCATGCCTTGGGCAATGAAAGCGTATGAGACTGAACCCGGCCGACGACATCTTTGAACGATCTGTTCGTGCTGCTTTGGGCGGCGATATTTTGCGTCCTGTGTCCGAGCGGTATGTCGAGGAACCCCGTGGGCGGTTTGACGGTCAGGTCGGGTTGCTGGCTTTGCCCAAGTCTGCCGAAGACGTTTCAAAGCTGGTGCGGTTGGCCTCGGAAGCGTCAGTGCCTGTTGTCCCCTATGGAGGTGGGACCGGGCTGGTTGGTGGTCAGGTGATGCCAGACGGCCCCGCGCCTCTGCTGATTTCGTTGGAGCGTATGTCGGCCATCCGCGCGGTATACCCCGACGAAAACGTCCTGATCGCTGAGGCTGGTGCTGTGTTGGCCGACGTCCAGACGGCAGCGGATAAAGTCGACCGCTTGTTCCCTTTGTCCTTGGCTGCGCAGGGATCTTGCAGGATTGGCGGTAACCTTGCCACCAATGCGGGTGGCGTGAATGTGCTGCGTTACGGCAATGCGCGGGATCTGTGTCTGGGGCTGGAAGCGGTATTGCCCAGCGGGGAAATCTGGCGCGGTCTCAGTCGGTTGAGGAAAGATAACACGGGCTATGACTTGCGGAACTTGCTGATCGGGTCCGAGGGGACGTTGGGGATCATTACTGCGGCTTCGCTAAAGCTGTACGCGCAACCGGCTGATGTTGGTACCGCCTTGATGCAGGTGAATTCGCCTGAAGCCGCGATCGAGCTGCTGACGATTGCGCGGGATCAGATCGGCGATAGTGTAAGCGCGTTTGAGCTGATCCATCGGCAGGGTTTGCAATTCCTTTCGGAAGTTCTGCCCAGCGTCCGACAGCCATTTTCCGAGCAACCAGAGTGGTCTGTGTTGGTTGAGGTCGGTTTGTCGGCTGGACAGTCGTCAGCGGCTGCGCTGGAACAGCTTTTTCAGACGGCGGAAGAACGGAACCTGGTTGCGGACGCTGTCATCGCACAGAACGAGGCGCAACGTCTGGAGTTATGGGCCGTTCGGGAACATATCCCCGAGGCAAACAGGTTGGTTGGGTCAGTGTCCAGCCATGACATTTCTGTCCCGATTTCCGAGATCCCAGAGTTTGTTCGGCAGGGGGCTCGCGTTGTTCAGGCACTTGGTTCGTTTCGGATCAACTGCTTTGGGCATCTGGGCGACGGAAACTTGCACTACAACGTATTCCCTCCATCCGGTCGGAGCCGATCTGAGTTCGACGCGGTGCGGAGTGATATCAAGCGCGCCGTGCACGATCTTGTGCACGAATTCGGAGGCTCTGTCAGCGCTGAGCACGGAGTCGGGCGTCTAAAGGCGGTGGATCTGGAGCGATACGGCGATCCGGTCAAACTTGACGCGATGCGCTCGATCAAGGCGGCTCTTGACCCCAAAGGGATCATGAACCCCGGTGCTGTACTAAGAGGCTAGGAGCGGCCCGAGAGGATACGCGGGCCGCCCATCAGATTTTACGAAGCGGGCAGGATCACCTTGTCGATCACGTGGATCACACCATTCGAGGTTTCAATGTCCGCCTGAACGACAGACGCGTCATTAACCATCACGCCGTTGTCCAGATCGATTGTGACCTCTCCGCCCTGAACTGTCGCGGCTGTCATATCGTCTGACAAGTCACCAGACATCACTTTGCCCGGCACAACATGGTAGGTCAGCACTGCGATAAGCTGGTCTTTGTTTTCGGGCTTCAACAGAGTTTCAACGGTTCCCTCGGGCAAGGCTGCGAACGCTTCATCCGTTGGGGCAAAAACGGTGAACGGGCCTTCGCCCTTTAGCGTATCAACCAATTCGGCGGCCTGAACCGCAGCGACGAGCGTTTCAAAGCTGCCTGCGCCAACGGCGGTGTCCACGATGTCCTTGTTGCCGCCCGCGAAAGATGCTGAAGCGACCAGAGCGCCGGCTACACCGGCAATTGCAAGTTTGCGAAGCATTTCAAGAGTTCCCTTGTTGGAATGCCCTCATCGGCATCAAAAAGGGGTACGGCATCTCTGCTGAAAGAGATCACCGCAATTGTCAGTTTTTTCGCGTTGAATGGCCTTTGAAACGCGCTAAGCCAGTGTGTTTCGGGATTTCCACTCACGTTTTTGTGAAGGAAAGGCTTTTACAAACCTTCAAATTCACACAAGACGTGCACATCCATGTCCATGTCTTCCAGCACCTTGCGCCCTCCCAGCTCGGGCAGGTCGATGATGAATGAGCAGGAAATGATCTCGCCGCCCAGCCGTTCGATCAACTTAATTCCGGCGGCTGCGGTGCCGCCAGTGGCCAGTAGGTCGTCGACGACCAGAATTTTCTCGCCAGGCTGGATGGCATCGTCGTGAATTTCAACAATCGCCTCGCCATATTCCAGCTTGTAGTCCTGACTGATGGTGGTTCCGGGCAACTTGCCTTTTTTACGGATCGGAACAAAGCCGACGCTGAGCTGGTGCGCAATTGCTCCGCCAAGAATAAAACCGCGCGCCTCAAGTCCCACGACCTTGTCGATCCGTTCGCCTGCATAAGGGTGCAGCATCTGGTCGATCGCCATGCGAAAGCCGCGCGGGTCTGCGAAAAGGGTCGTGACATCCCGGAACATGATCCCTTCATGTGGGAAATCAACAATGGTTCGGATGTAGTCCTTGACCGACTTGTTTCTGGACATGATCAACCCCTTTGGCGTGAAAACACGCTGGGCTGTTTGGCCCATCAGGGTCAGTCATGCAAGGAAAGATTGCCGCAGCTTTTCTAGCGGCGTTTAGAAACGGCGTTTGGCAGGCCATAATAGCGATATAGCGCAGCAGGTAGCCAAGAAAGATGAGGCTTCCGCCAATTACGCTGATCCCGCAACAGAAACGCCTGGGCTGTATGAAGGTTCATTGCCATAATCCTTTTTTATTGTTAGGTGCTCGTTAATTACAACCTCTATGCTATGTATATACAATGCATCGCTTTTGGAATCAAGTGTTGGACGGGGATAAGGCGCGTGGGAAAGAAGGACGGTAAGGGGTCTACCAAGAAAAACAGTCAGTTGGTTTTGCGTCTGGACAAAGATGAGCGTGACGCTTTTGTCGAATTGTGCAAGGAACTGGACACCTCGGCCGCGCGGGAAATACGGCGGTTCATTCGCAGTTTCATGAAGGAAAACGCAGAGGATTGACGGGTTAGGCCGGGCGCCGCAGGACTGCTGTTGCAACACCCATGCCGACAAGTGTCAGTCCTCCGAAACGGGTCATTCCCGAGATGACCTCGGCGCGCCCGATCATCAGTCGCAACCGATCGGCAAGCAGCGCGTAGGCCAGTGCATTAAGCCAGGCCAACCCAACAAATGTGGCAATCAGGATAGCGAACTGTGGCCCCAGCGGGTCTGAGGGGCGCAGAAATTGCGGTACGAACGCGATGAAAAAGGCGATGGATTTGGGGTTTAGCGCTGTAACGGCAGCAGCGTGGCCAAAGACACTGCGCGCGGTGACATCGCGCCCGGTTTCAACCGCCTTCAATCCCCCTGACGGAGCGCTACGCAAGAGTTTGATGCCAAGCCAGATCAAATAGGCTGCCCCCACCCATTTCAATACCGAGAACAAAGTGGCCGATGCCAGAACCAGTGCGCCCAAGCCCAAAAGCGAAGCTGTCATCGCGATCAAATCCCCGACCGCGACACCTGTGGCCGATGCAACAGCGACGCTGCGGCCTTTCGACAAAGCATAGCTGAGAACCAGAAGAACGGTTGGGCCAGGGATCAGTAGCAATGCAGTTGATGCGGCGACGAAAGCCAGCCAAAGGTCAAGGGGCATCGAAAAAATCCGTCATTGTGTTTTCAGCACCTAGCCCCGGCTCGCAGGGCAAGGTCAAGACCTTCTTGGTAGCTGACACGGGATATGGCGGGCTGGCCGCTTGCTTTGCAAACCACATCCCGGTGTGATCCTAGCGGTTTCAGAGAACTCGCCCGGCAACCGCATCCAGTTTGGAAAGTAGCGCCGGATCCCGTTTTTCCGGTGCTGTAAGGATCGCGTATTCAAGCGCCCGATCGCAGCCATGCGGACACAGGGACCGGTCCGTGCCCAGCAGGGCGGGCAACTGTTTGACCAGCGCGCGGCCTTTCTCTGCGTTGCCGGTCAGCGTGGCTATGATGGCTGTCACATCGACCTCTCCATGGTCGGGGTGCCAACTGTCATAGTCAGTGACCATGGCGATGGACGCATAGCAAATCTCGGCCTCACGAGCGAGCTTCGCTTCTGGCATATTGGTCATTCCGATCACGTCGCAGCCCCACTGTTCGCGGTACATTTTGGATTCGGCGAGGGTCGAGAACTGCGGCCCTTCCATTGCCAGGTAAGTGCCTCCACGGTGAACGGTGATACCTGCGGCTTTGCCGGCAGTTTCGCAGGCATCTGACAGGCGCGGGCAGGTCGGATGGGCGACGCTGACATGGGCGACGCATCCGGTTCCAAAAAAGCTTTTGTCCCGTGCGAATGTCCGGTCGATGAACTGATCAACGATCACAAAATCGCCCGGTGCCATATGTTCGCGAAACGACCCGCAGGCCGAAACCGAGATCGCATCGGTTACGCCCAATCGTTTCAATGCATCGATATTTGCGCGATACGGCACCTCGGTCGGGGAATGCACATGCCCTCTGCCGTGGCGCGGAAGGAAGGCCATCTCAACGCCGTTCAGTGATCCTGTCAGAATTTGATCCGACGGTTCACCCCAAGGCGTTTCAACCGTGACCCATTCCGCATTCTGCAACCCGTCGATGTCGTAGATGCCTGATCCGCCGATGACGGCAATCTTGGTTTGGTTCACTGAATTTCTCCGATTATGGTGCGTGTTCAAGGATTTGTGCGCTCGGTCGCCAGATTTGGCAAGTAACAATGTCAGCAAGTTGGTGTTCAACAAGTTGCGTGCCCGGCGATGTCCCCTCCAAGGCGGTTTGTCGCGCAAAATAACACTGGGGGTATTGCATGAAAAGTCTAAGGTATGCACAGATTGCATGGCAGCCTCCCGCCTGCTGCGGTGGCTCAGGGGCCGGATCACGGGTAGAAGACCCCTTTCGCGCGAACAGACCAATCTACAGGACCCACTCATGCCCCGAGCTATGCTGGCCAGCTTTGCCTCACGTATTGCGAAACCCGACCTGCGCTGGGTGCCGGACGAAGGGCTTACTGCCTCGCGTCTGCGGATTGAGCTTCTGTCGGGCTTGACCGTTGCCTTGGCGCTGGTCCCCGAAGCGGTCGCTTTTGCGTTTGTCGCAGGTGTTCACCCGCTGGTAGGTTTGTACGCGGCATTTATGGTCGGTTTGATCACAGCGCTGATTGGTGGCAGGCCCGGTATGATCTCGGGCGCGACTGGCGCGCTGGCCGTTGTGATGGTGGCGCTGGTGGCAGAGCACGGCGTGGAATACCTGTTCGCAACCGTTGTACTAATGGGCATCCTTCAGGTGATAGCTGGGGCTATGCACTGGGGGCGTTTCATCCGGCTGGTGCCCCATCCCGTGATGTTGGGCTTTGTGAACGGCTTGGCTATTGTGATCTTTCTGGCTCAGTTGGGCCAGTTCAAAGTGCCCGGCACAATGGAAAACACGGGCCACGGAATGAGCGGTGGTGAATGGCTGTCTGGAATGCAGCTATATACGATGCTTGGGCTAGTCGCGCTGACAATGGCCGTGATCTGGATCATGCCGCGCGTTACGCGCGTTGTCCCGGCGCCGCTGGCTGGAATCGTCGTCGTTGCCGCGCTTGTCATCGGCCTTGGCTTGGAGGTACCGCGTGTGGGCGATCTGGCTTCGATCGAAGGCGGCCTTCCCGCATTCCACATCCCCATGGTGCCACTGAATTGGGCAACTTTTGAGATCATTCTGCCCTATGCCGTCATTCTGGCGGCCATTGGTTTGATCGAGTCTTTGTTGACCTTGAACCTGGTTGGCGAAATTACCGGCAAACGGGGCGGAGCATCGCAAGAATGTATCGCACAGGGCGTGGCGAATGTGACCACGGGGTTCTTTGGCGGTATGGGTGGTTGCGCCATGATCGGGCAGTCTATGATCAACGTAAAGTCTGGCGGCCGGACCCGCATCGCTGGTATCGCGGCCGCACTGTTCCTGCTTGTGTTCATCCTGTTCGCCTCGCCCCTGATCGAGCAAATCCCGCTGGCGGCACTGGTCGGCGTGATGTTTATGGTCGTTATAGGAACCTTCGCGTGGAACTCGTTCAATATCATGCGCAAGGTGCCCCTTATGGACGCTTTTGTCATTGTCCTGGTTACAGTCGTAACTGTTATGGAGGACTTGGCAGTTGCTGTTGTCGTAGGCGTGATTGTTTCGGCGCTGGCCTATGCTTGGAACAACGCCAAACGCATCCATGCGATTACCCGCGAATCCGCAACAGAAAAGGGTGCGAAAGTCTACGAAATCCAAGGACCGCTGTTCTTTGGATCGTCGGATGGGTTCGTCGAATTGTTTGACGTTCCGAACGATCCGGAAACCGTAATTGTAGACTTTGCCGAAAGCCGTGTCGTGGATCAATCAGCGCTGCAAGCGATAGAAAATATTGCGGCTAAGTATGAAGCGGCAGGCAAGCGCGTCATGCTGCGTCACCTCAGCCGCGACTGCCACAAGCTGCTCAACAAGGCCGGTCACCTCATGATCGACAGTGACGATGACCCAGATTACGAGCTTGCCGTCGACTACTCAGTGCGTACCGGTGTTCTCGGCGGCCACTGAGTTTTGCGAGGCTCTGCCTCGCGCTCCGGGATATTTGGGGCCAGATGAAGCTGGGGATCCGTACTTCATCTGGCTGAAAATATCCCGGGGGAGTCACCCGAAGGGTGGCGGGGGCAGCGCCCCCTGCGCCATCAATCATCAGGGCGATTCAGCGAAAACAACTCGGTTACGACTGAATAGTCCCGATATCCAAGCCTGGCGAGCGGCTGGAACGTCGTTACGTCAAACTTACCGTCTTTCAAGCAATCGTCCCTGAGATGCACGCCGGTAACTTCTCCGAACACAACGCGGTTGGACGCTCCTGGGAGGGTGACGATTTGCGTCAGTTTGCATTCAAGCGCTGCAGGCGCGTCCGCAACACGGGCGCAAGGGATCGTTTCGCATTCTATCGAGGCAAGACCCGCGTGCTCAAATTCGTCAACGTGTTTCGCGAGCCCTGCTGAACTGGCGTTCATTGCGTCCTTGTGCGCGTGGGCAACGACATTGACACAGAAGAACCCTGTTGCCTCGATATTGGCGACGCTATCTTTTCCGCTGTCCTGATCGTGCTTTGTGCCTGTCGTTGCGAACATGACCTGTGGGGGCGTGTAGGCGACCCCATTAAAGAACGAGTAGGGCGCAAGGTTGTTTATCCCGTCGACATCACGCGAAGAAATCCATCCGATGGGGCGGGGGGTGATGATAGCATTGAAGGGGTTGTGTGGCAGGCCGTGGCCATCTTCGGGGCGATAGAACATATGGTCTCCAAGCATTTGCCCAAGGCGTAACGAAGTGTTAGGCCAAATTCCAGCAAGGAAAAGAGGGCAGGCGTGCAGCAATTCGGGATCAGGCCGGAAGAGCCGGACGATTGGTGGGAGGTTGAGGCGCTTTATGACCTGTGTTTTGCGCCCGGCCGCGAGGCACTGTCGTCTTATCGCCTGCGCGATGATGTTCCGCCGGTGTCCGGGCTGTCTTTGGTGGCACGCGACGCGCAGGGTATTCTGGCGGGGGCGATCCGGTTCTGGCCCGTTCATGTGGGAAGTGATGACGCGTTGCTGTTGGGGCCGGTCGCAGTTCACCCAACCCATCAGGGTGAGGGGCTTGGCGGTTTCCTGATCCACGAGGGGTTGCAGGCCGGGCGCGACATGGGCTGGCAGCGGGTCATGTTGGTCGGAGATGCCCCCTATTACGCGCGCTTTGGATTCTCGCGTCTGAATGGGGTGGAGATGCCGCCTCCTACCAACCCTGACCGCGTTCTGGGCGCGGAACTGGAGCCGGGTGTTTGGCGTGGTGTGACCGGTCCAGTTACACGTTGGACGCGGTGAGCTATTGAATCTGCAAAGGTAAGTTCCAATGTTTTTAGGGCAGGAGGGAACGGATGCAGGACGTGGTTCTTGTCGAAAAACTGGACGCCGAAGCCGAACTTGACCGCTTGGCCCGCTACTACAGGTCTGCCGGAGGGCCGGGTATCAAGTTGCTGAACAGTCTCGGGGGCTCGGCTGAATCCCTGTTGGAACAACTGCCGGCATCGGTCAGGCAAGGTTTAACAGGGGCGACCGAGCAGGCGCTGTGGATTGCCATGCACGCGGCAGAAAGCTCTCGCCGGGCTGTGCCGGATCAGCAGCCTTGGGTCAACACTGCGCTGACAACGGCGATGGGTGCGGCCGGAGGAATTGGCGGCGTCTCAACCGCTTTGATGGAGTTGCCAGCCACGACCACCATGTTGTTGCGCGCCATTCAGGGGGCTGCCGCGCAAGAGGGGTTCAACCCTTCTGAGGATGGAGTGAAATTCGACTGTGTCCGCGTATTGTCCGCTGCTGGTCCGTTGTCTTTTGATGATGGCGCGGATCTTGGATTTTTCTCGGTACGGTTGACCCTGACTGGCCCCGCGATGCAGCGGTTGATCGCTGCCGTTGCGCCGAAATTATCCGTTGTATTGGGTCAGAAACTGGCTGCGCAGTCTGTCCCTGTTCTGGGGGCGATTGCGGGCGGAGGGACAAATTTTGTCTACACCCGGTATTACCAACAGATCGCACGCGTCCATTTTGGCTTGCGGCGTTTGGCATTGGATGCCGATATTCCGCATGATGATCTGGTCCGAAAGCTGGCGGCCCGCATGTGAATATCCCTAAGTTCTTGGAATAAAACGCTTCATGTGGCAGACGTGTTTCCACTTTCGGTCCGCTCGACGAAGTTTCTCTATCCTGAATGTCATGAACGCCGGCGCGCGTGGCTTTCGCAGCAACAGGCCGCTGCTTGGGTTCATTCGCTTGATCTCGCCGAGTTTTTACGCAAGGTAGCGCTCTTTGCGCACTGACGCGGGTTCAACGGGCCTTGCTATTGGTTTGCGGGTCAGTATCTATTTGGCAATCGAACTCTGGACGGACCATGATTCAATACGCTTTGAAATGCAGCAAGGGGCACACCTTTGATAGCTGGTTTCAGTCGGCCTCGGCTTACGACAAGCTGGCTGCTGTTGGTATGGTGACCTGTGCTGTTTGCGGCGATGCGCAGGTTGAAAAGGCGATCATGACCCCGCGCGTTCGCTCTGCCCGCAGTGTTGAAGCGCGGTCCGAAACCACAGCGCCATCCGAAGAAGCCGTGAATATGGCAAGCCCAACCCCGGATGTTGAGCAGGTTTTGAGCGAGCTGCGGCGCAAGGTTGAAGAAAATTCGGACTATGTCGGCAAGGACTTTGCAAGCGAAGCCCGGAAAATGCATCTGGGGGACGTGCCTGAGCGGTCGATCTATGGCGAGGCAAAGCCGGAAGAGGCCAAAGCCCTGATCGAAGATGGGGTGCCCGTCGCTCCGTTACCTTTCCTGCCTAGCCGGAAGACGAACTGATCATGCATATCGTGATTACCGGAGCCAATCGAGGGATCGGAAAGACACTCGCAGATCGGTATCGGGCGCAGGGCCACGACGTGACGGGAACCGCGCGGGATGGCAGCGCCGAGGTCGTTCTGGATGTAACGCACACCGGCCACCACGCGGCGATGTCTGCGCAACTGGGCGATCGGCCCGTTGATCTTCTGATCTGCAATGCTGGCGTGTATCTGGACAAGGCGGAAGGTATTGACGGCTATCCCGCCGAGATGTGGGCTCAGACCTTTGCGGCCAATGTGACGGGTGTTTTCCTGACCGTTCAGTCTCTGTTGCCCAATCTACGCGCGTCGCAGGGTAAAATTGCGATCATTTCCTCGCAAATGGCGTCGCATACGCACGCGCCGGGGGGCAGCTATATCTATCGCGCATCGAAGGCGGCTGCGCTTAATCTGGGTCGGAATCTGGCCGCAGACCTGCGTGGCGACGGGATCGCTGTGGGAATCTACCATCCGGGCTGGGTGCAGACAGATATGGGCGGAGCGGCGGCCGCCATTTCCGTGGACGAGGCCGCAGATGGCTTGATTGACCGTTTTTCAGCCCTGTCTCGGGACACGACGGGGTGTTTTGAAACCTATGACGGTCGGCCGCACGCGTATTAGTCACTCAACGCAGCTTTGGGCAGTTCGTAGACTTCGCCCGGTTCAACAAAGATGACCAGGATGTCGCCGCGTGTTTCATAGCTGAGCTTTGCGGTGGAATTTGTCGAATCCGGGATGCCGTTCGTAAAATAGATGTTACGCACCTGACCGTTCTGCATGCCCACGGCCAGCGTTGCGCCGCCATCGTCACGCCGCCTGAGCTCGGCGTTGCAGCTGCGCAGGGCGTCGCCTGCAACGGTCGCGCAAGGAATGGTGCCCAAGGAATTCTTGCCGTCAGTTCCGGCCAGCGTAGTTTCCTGTGCCAGAGCGGGCGTTGAAAGGACAGCTAAAGCGAGGATGAAACGTGACATGGAGAACCTCTTGAGAAATCTGACACTGGCAAGCTGACACCCCTGTGATCCGATGTAAAGCAATCCAAGGCAAGGACCTAAACGGTTTTGAACACTTGCCCTTGGGGTCCCCCTGACATAAGACGCACGGAACCTGAATTCCAAGGCGCGGAGACACCAGCCCCCATGCCCGTACTCGTGATGAAATTCGGCGGCACTTCGGTCGCCAACCTTGACCGTATCCGCCGCGCGGCGAAACGCATCGGCGTTGAAGTGGCCAAGGGATATGATGTGATTGTCATCGTGTCGGCCATGTCGGGCAAAACCAACGAATTGGTTGGCTGGGTGAATGAGACGTCTCCGCTGTTTGATGCGCGCGAATATGATGCGGTCGTGTCTTCGGGTGAGAATGTGACCGCCGGTCTGATGGCGCTGACGTTGCAAGAGATGGATATCCCTGCACGCAGCTGGCAGGGCTGGCAGGTGCCGCTGATGACAACCAGCGCCCACAGTCAGGCCCGGATCGAGGAAATCCCGACCGAGAACCTGACTCAGAAATTCGATGAGGGTATGAAGGTCGCCGTCGTCGCCGGGTTCCAGGGGATCAGCCCCGAAGGGCGTATCACCACGCTGGGTCGGGGTGGGTCGGACACCACCGCTGTGGCCTTTGCCGCGGCGTTTGGGGCCGAACGCTGCGATATCTATACCGATGTGGACGGCGTCTATACCACCGACCCGCGCATCTGTGAAAAAGCGCGCAAGCTGGACCGGATTTCGTTCGAGGAAATGCTCGAACTGGCCTCGTTGGGGGCCAAGGTGCTGCAGACCCGCTCGGTCGAGCTGGCGATGCGCTATAAGGTGAAACTGCGCGTTCTCTCAAGTTTTGAAGAACAATCCGACGAGGCCGGTACACTGGTCGTCGATGAGGAGGATATCATGGAATCCAATGTTGTGGCCGGTGTTGCCTATTCCCGTGACGAAGCGAAGATGACCGTCGTATCCGTGGCGGACCGTCCCGGTATCGCCTCGACCATCTTTACCGCGCTCAGCGATGAGGGCGTAAATGTGGACATGATCGTTCAGAACATCTCGGACGAAGGGCGCACGGACATGACGTTCTCGTGCCCGACCGATCAGGTGGCGCGCGCGGAAAAGGCCTTGTTGGCGATCAAGGACGCTGGTGAGCTGAACTACGCTGAACTGGTTGCGGATGAAGACGTCTGCAAGGTCTCGGTCGTGGGGATCGGGATGCGGTCGCAATCCGGTGTGGCGGCAAAAATGTTCAAGATTCTCTCGGATGAGGGGATCAACATTAAGGTCATTACAACCTCTGAGATCAAAATTTCCGTGCTTGTGGACAGGAAATACATGGAACTTGCGGTTCAGGCACTGCATGATGCCTTTGAACTGGACAAGGCGGCCTGAGCATTTCAGCCAAGGTCTCGCCTGACGCACTAATCTGGGTGGGCCATGGCGGACGGCACCGAAACCGAATCCCGCAAGCTGCTGAGGCGGCTGCGCGAAGAAATGGCGAGCGAGGCCGCCGGTCAGGAACGTCTTGACCGGATAACGCACCTGATTGCTGACAGCATTCAGGCCGAGGTGTGCTCGATCTACCTGTTCCGCGATGAGGATACGCTCGAACTGTGCGCCACAGAGGGCTTGTCGCCCGAGGCGGTTCACAAGACTCGGATGCGTATGGGCGAAGGTCTGGTCGGTCGTGTGGCCAAATCGGGCCAAGTGGTCAATACAGCGGATGCGCCCTCGGCCAAGGGGTTCCGGTACATGCCGGAAACGGGCGAAGAGCGGTTTTCGTCCTTCCTCGGTGTGCCGATCCAGCGTCTGGGCGAAAAACTGGGTGTTCTGGTCGTGCAGTCCCGTGATGCACGGGAATACTCTGCTGACGAGGTCTATGCACTTGAAGTTGTCGCGATGGTTCTGGCTGAAATGGCCGAGCTGGGTGCGTTCGTGGGCGAGGGTGCCGCATTGTCGCCGCGCCACCAGCAGTCTGTGCAGCTTATGGGAGGCCCGGCGCAGGAAGGGTCTGCCGAAGGGCATGTCTGGCTGCATGAACCACGCGTCGTGGTCACAAACCCGATCGCAGATGATCCCCACCGGGAACGCGAGCGCCTGACCGAAGCGGTGGATGAGCTGCGCGTAGGCGTCGACAAGATGCTTGAGATTTCAAAGGACGGGGACACCGAACAGCTACAGGTCTTGGAAGCCTACCGGATGTTCGCCAACTCAAAAGGTTGGATGCGCCGGATGGAGGAGGACATCGCTCGCGGCCTGAGTGCCGAAGCAGCAGTTGAAAAGGAACAGTCACAGGCGCGTGCACGGATGGGGCAGGTCACCGATCCTTACCTGCGCGAGAGGCTGGCCGATCTGGACGACCTCAGCAACCGCTTGCTACGTATTCTGACCGGGCAGGGCAGTACAAACGGGGCGGACCTACCACCCGATCCGATCCTGATTGCGCGCAACATCGGCCCCGGCGATCTGTTGGAATATGGCCGATCTCTGAAGGGGATCGTGCTGGAGGAAGGATCAGTCGGTAGCCACGCGACGATCGTGGCCCGTGCGCTGGCGATTCCGCTGGTGGTGCATGTCGGTCGGATCACGACCGAGGCGCTGAACGGCGATCATATTCTTGTGGACGGGGATCAGGGCACCGTTCATCTGCGGCCCGAAGACACGGTCGTCAGCGCGTTTCGTGACAAGATCGCGATGCAGGCCAAGGCGCAGGAACGATATGCCTCGATCCGGGATACCCCGACGGTCACTCGGGATGGGGAGCGCATCAATCTTGTGATGAATGCCGGCCTCATGGCGGACTTGCCTTCGCTGGGAAATTCCGGGGCCGAAGGCGTGGGCCTGTTCCGGACCGAGTTGCAATTCCTGATCCGAAACCAAATGCCAAAGCGGTCGGAACTTGTTACACAATATCAACGCGTTCTGGACGCGGCAGGGGAAAAGCGTGTGGTGTTCCGAACGCTGGATATCGGCTCGGACAAGGTTCTGCCCTACATGAAGCACGTGGAAGAGCCCAATCCTGCATTGGGTTGGCGTGCGATTCGGGTGGGACTGGATAAGCGCGGTGTGATGCGGATGCAGTTGCAAGCCCTGATGCGCGCGGCCAATGGCCGGCCCCTGACGCTGATGTTCCCGTTTGTGGCGCAGGCAGATGAGTTCCGCGAAGCGCGGTGGGAAGTCAACAAGACGATCGAGCGCGAAAAGCGGCTGGGGCATGTCCTGCCGGAAAAGATCGAAGTGGGCGCAATGCTTGAAACTCCGTCATTGGCTTTCGCTCCGCAGAAGTTCTTTGACGAAGTGGACTTCGTGTCCATTGGGGGCAACGACTTAAAGCAGTTCTTCTTTGCCGCTGACCGAGAAAATGAACTGGTGCGCCGTAGGTACGATACTCTGAATGTCAGTTTTCTCAGTTTCATCGAACGTATTGTCGAGCGCTGCAACATCTCCAATACGCCACTTAGCTTTTGCGGTGAGGATGCGGGACGCCCGGTCGAAGCGCTGTGCCTTGCCGCAATGGGTATCAGGTCGCTATCTATGCGTCCGGCGTCAATTGGACCGGTCAAAACGGTTCTGTTGCGCGCGGATCTGCAATCGTTGCGCAAGATCATTGCAGATGCACGCCACAGAGGAGAGCAATCCGTTCGCCCATCGGTCATGGAGTGGTTGCGAAATCAGGGGTGATGGTCTGATCCGGGCTTGCTTTCCGCGTCTGCATTCCCTATTCAGACCGCAAATGTTAGCGATAACATGACCCGCATCATGCATGCTGTGCGTAGACGATGTTATGGTGCTCGGGTCAGATTTGAAGGAGCCTGCAGATGGTTTCACGCGTAATTCCGGTAAATCCGTTCGACCTTGTGTTGTTCGGTGCAACGGGCGATCTGGCGCAGCGTAAGATTTTGCCGGGTCTCTATCACCGGTTTGAAGTGGGCCAAATGCCCGAAGACGCCCGTATCATCGGTACAGCCCGGTCGGACATAGACAGTGATGCGTTCCGAGAGCAGATTCGCGCGTCAATGAAGAACTATGCGCCCGAGTTTAAAGCGGACGTATTGGACCGGTTCCTCAGCCGGGTCGACTATGTCCCCGTTGATGCGCTGGGTGATTCAGGTTGGGCGGACCTTGCCGATACATTGCGCCCTGACGTGGTGCGCGCGTTCTATCTGTCTGTGGGCCCCAGCCTGTTTTCTGGCATTGCGCAGCGGTTGAATGATAACGGACTGGCAACACCAGACAGCCGAATTGTGGTGGAAAAACCGTTCGGACATGATCTGGCTTCTGCCAAGGCGCTGAACGAAGGGTTGCGCGCCAGTTTTGAAGAACATCAGATTTATCGCATCGACCACTATCTGGGCAAGGAAACGGTCCAGAATCTCATGGCTCTGCGCTTTGCCAATTCTCTGTTCGAGCCGCTCTGGAACTCGACCCATGTTGACCACGTGCAGATCACGGTCGCAGAGACCGTCGGCGTTGAGGGGCGCGGGGCTTACTATGATCAGTCCGGCGCAATGCGCGATATGGTGCAGAACCACCTTGTTCAGTTGTTATGCCTGACCGCGATGGAGCCTCCGTCCAAGTTTTCCCCCAATGCGGTACGAGACGAAAAGGTCAAGGTTATCGAGGCGTTGGAACCCGTGGACCCCTCGGATATCGCGCGCGGCCAATACCGCACCGACAAGGGGAGGGACGGCTACCTGGATCACGTCGGCAACCCGGCCAGCCGGACCGAAAGCTATATCGCGCTGAAGGTGCATCTTGGCAACTGGCGCTGGGCCGGAGTGCCGTTCTATCTGCGAACCGGTAAGCGTCTGCGTGCGCGCGAATCCGAAATCGCTGTGTTTTTCCGCGATCCGCCGCATACGATTTTCCCCAATGTCGGCCCCTTGCGTGGCAACGTGCTGGTCATCCGGTTGCAGCCGGACGAAGGCATCACGCTGCGCACCACCATCAAAGACCCCGGTCCCGGTGGGTTCCGCCTGTCAGATGTGTCGCTGGATATGAGCTTTGCTGAGGCGCTGGGCACGGATGCGCGTGCTCAGGACGCGTATGAGCGGCTGGTGATGGACGTGATCCGGGGTGATCAAACCCTGTTCATGCGCGGGGATGAGGCCGAGGCTGCATGGGCTTGGGTCGATCCCATCATTCAGGGGTGGGAAGATCGGGGCGACCGTCCGTCCAAATATGATCAGGGCAGTTCCGGGCCCGAAGAAGCATTGATGCTGATGCATCGCGATGGACGCCGCTGGCGTCAGATCGGAGGGTAATCATGGTACATTCCGTCATCACCGACGTCACCCGGCGCATCGTCGACCGCAGCGCCGATCTGCGCGGCCCGCATCTTGAGCGGATGGAACACGCCAAATCCAAAGGGCCAGCCCGGGGGCACCTGTCGTGCAGCGGTCAGGCTCATGCCTATGCCGGGGCAGGTGAAGATCAGCATTCCATGGCAACTGGAACGGCTGGCAATCTGGGCATCGTCACCGCCTATAATGACATGCTCTCGGCGCATCAGCCGTTTGAACGCTACCCGGCGCTGATCCGTGATGCGATCCGCGCGGCGGGCGGAACGGCGCAGGTTGCGGGCGGCGTTCCCGCCATGTGCGATGGCGTCACGCAGGGCGAAGCGGGGATGGAACTGTCGCTGTTCTCGCGCGATGTGATTGCGTTGGCCACCGGTGTTGCGCTGAGTCACAACACTTATGACGCCGCCGTGTTTCTTGGGGTGTGCGACAAGATCGTGCCGGGTCTGGTCATCGGCGCGCAAGCATTTGGTCATCTGCCGGCGGTCTTCCTGCCTGCCGGCCCCATGACAAGTGGCCTGCCGAACGACGAAAAAGCCAAGGTTCGTCAGCAGTTTGCCGCCGGAGAAGTCGGCCGCGACGAATTGATGAAGGCGGAAATGGCCGCCTATCACGGGCCGGGCACCTGTACCTTCTATGGCACCGCCAATACGAACCAGATGTTGATGGAGTTCATGGGCCTGCACCTTCCTGGCTCTAGCTTTATCAACCCGAACACGCCCTTGCGCGATGCACTGACCGAGGAAGGAGCACGCCGCGCCCTGTCGCTCAGCGCGTTGGGGAATCACTATACGCCTGTGTGCCAAATTCTGGACGAACGCGCCTTTGTGAACGGCATTGTCGGGTTGATGGCGACCGGAGGGTCCACGAACCTGCTGATCCACCTGATCGCCATGGCGCGTGCCGGAGGTATCGTGCTGGATTGGGAGGACTTCTCAGACATCTCCGCCGTGGTCCCACTGGTCGCGCGGGTCTATCCAAATGGTCTGGCCGATGTGAACCATTTCCACGCAGCGGGGGGCCTTGGCTACTGCATCGGCACGTTGCTCGAAGACGGCCTGCTGCATCCCGATACGCTGACGGTCGCGGGTCAGGGTCTGCACAACTATACCAAAGAACCCAAGCTGAAAGAGGGCGAACTGGTCTGGGAAGACGGCACCGGGCACAGCCTGAACGAAAAGATCGTGCGCCCGGCCAAGGATCCGTTCCAGCCCACGGGTGGCTTGTCGCGCCTGACCGGAAATCTGGGCACCGCCGTCATGAAGGTGTCCGCCGTCGCGCCCGAGCATCAAGTGGTTGAAGCTCCGGTACGCGTCTTCCACGATCAGGAGGAGGTCAAGGCAGCTTTCAAAGCCGGAGAGTTCACGGATGACGTCATCGTTGTTGTCCGCTTTCAGGGACCGAAAGCCAACGGGATGCCTGAACTGCACTCACTAACACCAATGCTTTCGATCCTTCAGGGCAGGGGGCAAAAGGTGGCTTTGGTGACCGATGGCCGGATGTCAGGGGCTTCGGGCAAAGTCCCCGCTGCGATCCATGTCGTGCCCGAGGCGCTTGATCGCGGCCCAATCGCCTGCTTACAGGATGGCGACATCCTGCGTGTTGATGCGGTCAGCGGAGAGTTGGAGATCATGACTCCGGGCGTACTCGACCGCGCCCCGGCAACCGCAGACCTGTCGGCAAACCAGCACGGCGTCGGCCGCGACCTCTTTGGTGCGTTCCGCCAGAATGTCGGGTCCGCCGACACCGGTGCCAGTATTTTCGGAGTTTAACTCATGTCCAAAACCCAACGCACCCACGAGATTTGCGCGCTTGCCCCAATCGTTCCGGTGCTGGTCATCGACGATGCCAAAGATGCGCGTCCTCTGGCCGAAGCGCTTGTCGCTGGTGGGCTTCCCGCGCTTGAAGTCACGCTGCGGACGCCTGCCGCGCTGGACGCAATCCGTGCAATGTCTCAGGTGCCCGGTGGTGTCGTGGGGGCCGGAACACTGGTGACCCCCGATGACGTCCGTGCTGCGAAAGAGGCCGGCGCGCAATTCGGCGTCTCTCCGGGTGCGACCGACGCTCTGATCGCAGCGTGCGAAGCCGAAGATCTGCCCTTGTTACCCGGCGCGGCCACGGCAAGCGAGGCCATGCGCTTGCTGGAACAGGGCTATGACATGCTCAAGTTCTTTCCTGCCGAGGCTTCGGGCGGTGCGCCCGCCCTCAAAGCAATCGGCGCTCCGCTATCGCAGATCACGTTCTGCCCAACCGGAGGCGTGTCGCCTGCGAACGCCCGCGATTACCTGTCATTGTCCAACGTCGTCTGCGCTGGTGGCAGCTGGGTTGCGCCAAAGCAGATGGTTTTGGATCAGGATTGGGCTGGCATCGAAACCCTTGCACGCGAAGCGTCCAAGCTGATGGATTGACGCTGCCCGGCCACACGTTAGGGTGAGGCCAATTCTAACAGGTTGATCCCATGACAAATCACAATTCTCTCGCGCAGGGCCGCGAGTATTTGGCTATTCCCGGCCCGTCGGTAATACCTGACGCCGTTTTGCAAGCGATGCACCGTCCGTCGCCCAATATCTATGATGGCGAGCTGATCGAGATGATGCCCGCCCTGACGCGTGATTTGCGTCGCGTGGCGCGGACGGATCATCACGTTGCCATCTATATCGCCAACGGCCACGGAACATGGGAGGCCGCACTCTCAAACGTTATCGCACCGGGCGAACTGGTACTGGCCCCGGCCTCGGGCCGCTTTACACATGGCTGGGCAGAGATGGCCGAAGGAATCGGTGCCAGAACCCAGTTGGTTGATTTCGGAACATCCTCAGCCTGGGATTTTGATCGCATCTCTGACGCACTGCGCGCAGATAAAGCACGAGAAATCAAGGCGGTGCTTGCCGTACATGTGGATACCTCAAGCTCGATCCGAAACGATATCCCGGCCCTTCGCGCACTGTTGGACGATCTGGATCACCCGGCCCTCCTGATGGCAGATTGTATTGCCTCGTTGGGATGCGACAGATTTGAAATGGACGCTTGGGGCGTCGATGTGATGGTCACGGCATGCCAGAAGGGATTGATGACCCCTGCAGGAGTTGGATTTGTTTTCTTCGACGAAAAGGCGCAGGCCAAACGCGCCAGCATGCAACGGGTTTCGCAGTATTGGGACTGGCAACCGCGCGTCAATCCTGACCTGTTCTACCAGTATTTCAACGGAACGGCGCCAACTCACCATTTGTACGGTTTGGGGACGGCACTCGACATGATCCACTCCGAAGGGATCGAGCAGGTCTGGGCGCGCCACGAACGCCTTGCAACGGCAATCTGGGCAGCCTGCGACACCTGGGCCGAAGGTGGCGCACTGCAACTTAACGTAGCAGACCGCAATCATCGCAGCCACGCCGTCACCGCTTTGCGTCTGACCGGCGGGCAGGGGACCTTGCTGCGTGAATACACCGAGTCTCGACTGGGCCTGACGCTAGGCATCGGACTTGGGATGGAGGACTGGGACAGCTGTTTCCGGCTCGGCCACATGGGGCACATCAACGGTCAGATGGTGATGGCTATGCTGGGCGGGATGGAAACTGCTATGGCTGCGCTTGATATCCCGCGCGGCAAAGGGGCGTTGGACGCCGCCGCTGCAGCCTTGGCCACCTGACACCTTTTTCCCTGCGCGGATCCGCCCTTCATCTGGCTAAAAATATCCTCGGGGGAATCGCGCGTCAGCGCGATGGGGGCAGACAGCCCCCGTTTCCCTTGCCGCAAAACAAAACGTCACTTTGTTTGGGCATCGGCCTCTGCCAGTGCCTTTGGCAAAGCTGCCGCAAAGGCATCTAGATCAGCCACCTCTCCGCAACTTATCCGAATACACCTGTTCTGTGGGGCGGCGAAAGGCATCCGTACAAAAACACCCTGTGCCACCAGGCTGTCCAGAACAGCTTTGGCAAACACCCCATCCTGACCACAATCTACGGCAACGAAATTCGTGGCCGATGGTAGTGGCTCCAGTCCGTTTTCACGTGCGATCATTTCGATCCGAATACGGGCCTCTGCAATCTTATGCTGGACCCTTTCCAACCATCCTGTGTCTTGCAGAGCCGCCAGCGCACCGGCCTGCGCAGCACGGTTCATTCCGAAATGGTTACGCACCTTGTTGAACGCGGAAATCAATCCGGGCGCTCCGATTGCATACCCAACGCGCGCACCTGCCATCCCGTAAACCTTTGAAAACGTTCGCATCCGAATAATGCGCGGGTCATCCGCCGAGACCGGGGCGGCAGTACCCTCAGGAGCGCATTCGACATAGGCTTCGTCCAGGACCAGAAGACATCCATCCGGTAAGGAGTTCATGGCTGCAACAATATGCGCACCCGAATGCCAACTGCCCATAGGGTTGTCCGGGTTGGCCAGATAAACCAGCTTGGCGTCCACTTCGGCGGCTTTGGCGAAAAGCGCGGCCGGGTCTTCATGGTCGTCGCGATAGGGGACTTTGTGCAGCACCCCTCCGAACCCTGCAACGTGGTAGTTGAACGTGGGGTAAGCCCCCTCCGAGGTCACGACGGCATCTCCCGGCCCGACCAGCAGTCGCACCAGATACCCAAGCTGCCCATCGATCCCTTCACCCACGACAATATTTTCGGCGCGTACGTTGTGGTGTTCTGCGAGAGCGTTTCGCAGATCGTGGTTTTCGGGGTCTCCGTACATCCAGATTTCGGTATTCGCCATTGCCTCAATCGCGCGCGGCGACGGTCCAAAAACGCTTTCATTTGCGCCAAGCCGCGCGACAAACGGCGTACCCCGCTCTCGTTCCTGGGTTTCAGGGCCAACGAACGGAACGGTTGCGGGCAGGGATGTGGCAAGCGGGGTGTAGCGTGGGTCTGTCATATTGGCAGATAAACGTAAGGTCACTTGTCGGGCAACCTTGTGTTGCGTGTGATTGCCTTTCACCCTGCGCGCAACAGCATTGGGAGGAAGATAATGCGCATTTTTTTCGGACTGGCCCTGATCGGTCTCGCCTATCTGATTTTTTGGCCGGTCGAGGTTGAACCTGTAGCCTGGGAGCCGCCGGAAGCCCCTGGTTTCACAGGGGGCTTCGCAGAGAATGACGCATTGAGTCAGATTGAACTTGTCGCCCTGCCCGATGGCGACACAGGCCCGGAAGACATAGCTGTCATGTCCGACGGAACGGCTTACACAACCGCCATGTCCGGCGCGCTCTATCGGATAGACGGCGACACTCCGGTGAAGGTTGACGATCTGGGCGGTCGACCATTGGGCGTGAAAGCAGGGCCGGATGGGGCGCTGTATCTTGCCGACAGTTTTCGCGGCCTGATGCGCTGGACCGGACCCGGCTCTTTAGAGTTGCTGGCCTCAGAAGTCGATGGTTCGCCTGTTATCTACGCCAATCAGTTGGATGTGGCGCAGGACGGGACCGTATATTTCTCGAACTCATCTGATCGGTTTGACCCCGAAACAATGGGTGGAACGAAGCCCACGTCCGTGCTGACCATCTGGGAACAATCAGACACAGGCTATGTCGCAAAATACAATCCCGACGGCACCACCGAGAAAGTGGCCGAGGGTTTCGTCTACACCAACGGTGTTGCGCTTTCACCGGATGAGCGGTTCCTGCTTATCGCTGAAACCGGGCGCGCGCGGGTGCACAAATTGTGGCTTCAAGGCCCAAAAGCGGGCGAGCGCGAAATTTTGTTGGAAAACCTGCCCGGCTATCCTGACAATATCGAGGCGCAGGGCGACGGCACATATTGGATGGCATTTGCCAGTCCGCGCGTGCCAACCGAAGCCCTGATGCCATATCCATTCTTGCGCAAAGTGATCTGGCGCTTGGGACCGATGGTGCGACCCGCGCCCATTCACCGTGGAATGATGGTGCAGTTCGATTGGGATGGGAACATATTGAAAACCCTTCAAGACCCAGAAGGGCGGCTTGGGATAACGACAGGAGGCAAGGTCTTGGGAGACCAGTTTTACGTCATGACTCTGGACTCGCCGTGGTTTGGCCGAATGGCTGTCGAAGATCTGCCCCAACGTTGATCTGGAACTTGACTGACCTTCCGGGCATGGTTGTCGAAACCGGAACTGGGAGGTCCGCATGTCACGCGTATCCATCGAATACAAAGACCACATTGCCCATGTCACGCTGACGCGGGGCGACAAGATGAATGCGTTGGATGACTCGATGATCAAGGCCATCTTGTCAGCAGGGCAGGAGGTCGCCGCCTCGGACGTCCGCGCCGTGGTTCTTTCTGGCGAGGGCAAAAGTTTCTGCGCGGGATTGGACATGGCCAGTTTTGCGACGATGGCCCATGTAGACCCGACCGAATGGCTGATGAGCCGCAGCCACGAAGATGCCAATGATATGCAAGAGCTGGCAATGATCTGGCGCCGCGTTCCGGTGCCGGTGATTTGCGCCATTCAAGGCGTTGCCTATGGCGGGGGTCTTCAGATCGCGCTGGGCGCGGACATTCGTATAGCGCACCCCAATTCCAAACTGGCTGTGATGGAGATGAAGTGGGGCATCATTCCCGATATGGGCGGCATGGTGCTTTTGCCGGGGCTGGTGCGATCGGACGTCATCCGCCTGCTGACCTACACCGCACGGCCCATCGGCGCGGCACAGGCCGCGGAATGGGGGCTTGTGACAAAGCTGTCCGACGATCCGCTGACTGAGGCCATTGCATTGGCCGAAAATATTGCTGGTCAAAGCCCCTCTGCCATTCGCGCGGCCAAACGGTTGATCGAAGTGGCGGAAACTCAGTCGCGGGCCGAAGTCTTGCTGGCCGAGTCGTCCGAGCAGGTCGACCTGATCGGAAAGCCCGAACAGATAGAGGTGATTGCCGCCCAGATGCAGGGCCGCAAGCCTCAGTTCAAATAACTAGCGCAAAAAGGCCCGTCGCGCGTCGCGTGCCATGTTGTACCGCATTTCCAGATCGGCGATGCGGGCCATAACGACTTTGCGTTCTTCGGGGTCGGTCAAGGCGGCGTAATAAGCCTTGGCCTCGTCCAGTTCCTTTTTGATGCTGAACTCTTCTGGCAGAACCCCCGCCTGAGCCATGATCCGGTGCCCGGCGGCCATTGCCGCATCGCCATGCGCCTCGGACGAGCGGTCGGGCAGGGGGCGACCCTCGCCTTCAAGACCCTGCAACTGGCCTTCGGCCTGCGCCTTTTTGATCTGGCGCTCGATAAGTCTTCCTAGCGATCCAAACATAGCGCAACCATAGCTTACACAGAAAGCAACCGCTAGCGGGTGCGGTTTGTCACCAGAAATACCGCCCCTCCGACCAGCAAGCCCCAGACGGCGGCACCCAGCCCAAAGACTGAGACGCCAGAGGCAGTGATGGCAAAGGTCAGGATCGCGGCTTCGCGCTCGGCTGGCACTTCTAAAGCCGCCGAGGTAGCGTTCGCCATCACACCGATCAGGGCTATTCCGGTCAACGTTCCCATCAACAGCGGGTGGGCGTGAACCGCGAAGCCAGTGATTGCGACCGCGAACACCCCAAACAGGCAATAGAACGCTCCGGCCATGACAGCCGACCAATAGCGCTGTGCCGGGTCCGGGTGACTGTCAGAGTTCGAGCACATCGCAGCCGTGATCGCCGCAAGACAGGTAGCCGGTGCTCCGAACGGTGCCGAAAGAACGCTTGCCCCGCCAACAGCCGAGAACAATCTGCCAGACGCAGGGGCGTAGCCAAAGCTGCGCATGACCGCGATCCCGGGCACGTTCTGCGTTGCCATGGTGACAACGAATAGGGGCACGCCAACGCCAATCAGAGATGAAGCCGAGAAGGTCGGGATCGTCCAAACCGGTGCAGCCAAAATCTGCGTTGGAACGACTGACGCGTCTCCGGCGTTCAGGACGACAACCAGTGCGGCCGCGACCACCGCGGCAGGAACGGCAAGCAGCCGGTTGATCCGTCCTGCGACGAACCAAGTCAGTATCACCGGCAGGGCTTGCCAAGGTAGGTCGACGGCGGCCTGAAAGGGAACGATGCACAAGGGTAAAAGAACCCCGCCCAGCATCGCTTGCGCCAAAGTCGTCGGTATCGCCGACGCCAGCCGGCCCAGCGGACGCCAAAGACCTGCCAGAACGGTCAAAGCTCCGGCACACAGGAATGCACCCACGGCGTCCGAAAACCCGGCGGCGGGAAGTGAAGACACCGCAAGAAGGGCCGCGCCGGGCGTGGACCATGCCACGCTGATGGGCTGGTGATACCACAGGCTCAACCCGATGGCGGTTAATCCCATTGCGATTGCGGCCATCATCAGGCCGGATGCGGCTTGGTCTGGGGTGGCTCCCATTGCGGAAAGCCCCTGCAGCACAATCGGAAACGAGCTGAAAAAGCCTACAACGGCCACGACCAGCCCTGTTGAGACCGTCTGGATCGGAGGGAGTGCGCGCGTCATCAGAGCCTCGCAGGGTTATTCACCGCAACTGCTAGCAAGCAATCGTATCCGGGAACAAGTCCTTTGCTCTCAAAAGAAAACCCCGCCGAATGGCGGGGTTGTCGTGTTTAAAGGTGGTTCCGGTCAAGCAAGTTCGGACAGGCGGGCAAGCGCCTCGTTCAGTTTTGCTTCTTCCTCCTCGCGGGCGGCGAGATTGGCTTTGGCTTCTGCGACAACCTCTTCGGGTGCCGCGGCCACGAATTTCGGATTGTTCAGACGACCTCGCAAACCACCCAGTTCTTTGGCCAGCTTGCCCTTGGCTTTCTCCAGCCGCTCCTTTTCCGCGCCAATGTCGATAATATCCGCCAGCGGCAGGCCAAAGGACGCGCCGGGGGCGGCAATCGAAATGGTGCCTTTGGGCAGTGTATCGGCTTGGGTCAGGCTGTCGATCCGGGCCAGACGCTTGATCAGCGCCTCGTTGCGGTCCCAAGCGGCCTGTCCGTGCGGGTCGATTTCTGTCACCAGCATCGGAACATAAAGTCCCGCCGGAACGCGCATCTGCGCCCGTGCCGAGCGGGTGTTTTCAATGACCGAAATCACCCAGTTCATTTCACGATCCGCATCGGCGTCTATCAGGTCGCTGGCCGCATAGGTGGGCCAGTCGGCGTGAACGATCATCTTGGCGCGATCACCGGTCAGGCTCCAAAGTTCCTCGGTGACAAATGGCATGATCGGGTGCAGCAGGACCATGCACTGATCCAGAACCCAACGCATTGTGGCGCGAGTCTCGGCCTGAGCCTCGGCGTCGTCGCCTTGCAACAGGGGCTTGGACAGTTCCACGTACCAGTCGCAGACCTTGCCCCAGACAAAGGCGTAAAGCCCGTTGGCCGCATCGTTGAAACGATAGCTTTCCAGCGCAGCGTCGACTTCTTCGCGCACGCGCGCTGTTTCGCCGATGATCCAGCGGTTTACGGCGGCTTTGGGCTTCAGGTCGGCCACGTCCAGTTGCGGAACGGCGTCGGTGAAGACCTCGTTCATCTCGGCAAAGCGGACGGCATTCCAAAGTTTAGTGCCGAAGTTGCGATAGCCAGTGATACGTTCGCGGGACAGTTTCAACACTCCGCCAATCGCCGCCATTGAAGCGTTGGTAAAGCGCAGCGCGTCGGCGCCGAATTCGTCCACGATCTCCAGCGGATCAATCACGTTGCCGGTGGTCTTGGACATCTTCTTGCCCTTCTCGTCGCGGACGAGCTGGTGCAGGTAGACGGTGTGGAAGGGGATCTGATCGACCACGGCCAGTTGCATCATCATCATCCGGGCAACCCAGAAGAACAGGATGTCGAAGCCAGTGATCAGAACGTCCGTCGGAAAATAACGTTCCAACTCCTCGGTCTGCTCGGGCCAGCCCAATGTTCCGATCGGCCAGAGACCAGACGAGAACCAGGTGTCGAGAACATCAGGGTCGCGCCAGACAGGATAGACCAGCTTGGTCGGGTCTTGTTCGACGGCATATTGAGCGAGGCTTTCCGCGAAACGATGAATGGCTTCCTGCTTGTCAGCAACTTCGATAACGGTCGCATGGCTCAGCGGGCTGGGAATATTGGCGTTGTCGTCAAGGAATTTTTCGGTGACGGCCTCAAAACTGGCCGCACATTCCATGACGCTGCCACGGTGCAGCATGCCGCCTTCGTTCAGCAGACGACCCAATTCGACAAGATCGAGGTGACCGTCATTCTCGTCGTCGACAAAGTCTTCGGCGGACAGGTCCAGCCCATACCAAACCGGAATCTGATGCCCCCACCATAGCTGGCGCGAGATGCACCACGGCTCGATGTTTTCCAACCAGTGATAATAGGTCTTTTCGCCCGATTCCGGGATGATCTTGACCGTGCCGTCCTTGACCGCATCCAGCGCAGGGCCAACGACCTTTTCGGCGTCGACGAACCACTGGTCGGTCAACATCGGCTCGATCACTACTTTCGAGCGGTCGCCGAAGGGCTGCATGATCGGCTTGCTCTCGACCAGCGGGACCGGCGCGGAGGCATCCTCATCCTCGCTCAGTTTGGTGCCCAAACGCGGATCATCCGCGCGGGTCATGACCGCCAGACCTTCGCTGGTGATTTCCTCGACCACCTTCGCGCGGGCCTCAAACCGGTCGAGCCCACGCAGGTGGTCGGGGACCAGATTGATCGCGTCGATCTCATTTTCCGTAAACGCCCGTCCGCGTGCGTATTCCTGAGCTTTGCTCGCTTCTTCGGCGTAGGGCGCGCCATCGGCCCGCATATGGCCGCGCGTGTCCATCAGACGATACAGTGGGATGCTGCCGCGCTTGGCGACCTGATAGTCGTTGAAATCATGTGCGCCGGTGATCTTCACCGCGCCCGAGCCGAAATCGGGATCGGGGTATTCATCGGTGATGATAGGGATCTGGCGGCGATGCTCTTTCGGACCAACCGGAATTTCGCAGAGTTTGCCGACAATTGACGCATAACGCTCATCCGATGGATGAACCGCAACCGCGCCGTCGCCCAGCATGGTTTCGGGGCGCGTGGTGGCGATCGAGATATAGTCGCGTTCTTCCTCGAGGATGACGTTCCCATCCTCGTCCTTTTCGACATAGGTGTAGGTCGCACCGCCAGCCAACGGGTACTTGAAGTGCCACATATGGCCTGCAACTTCGATATTCTCGACCTCAAGGTCCGAGATCGCAGTCTCGAAATGCGGGTCCCAGTTCACCAACCGCTTACCACGGTAGATCAACCCTTTTTCGTACATATCGACGAAGACCTTGATCACCGCGTCATGGAAGTTGGCCGAGTTCTCGTGCCCCGTGCGCGGATCGCCAGCGGCACCAGCCATTGTAAACGCGTTGCGCGACCAGTCGCAGGACGAACCCAGACGCTTTAGCTGCTCGATAATCGTACCGCCGTATTCGCCTTTCCACTCCCACACCTTTTCGAGGAACGCGTCGCGCCCCAGTTCGGTCCGGCTGGGCTGCTGGGTGGTGGCCAGCATCTTTTCCACCTGCATCTGTGTGGCGATGCCTGCATGGTCTTGGCCCGGCTGCCACAGCGTGTCGAACCCGCGCATCCTGTGCCAGCGGATCAGAATGTCCTGAAGCGTGTTGTTGAACGCATGACCCACGTGTAGCGCGCCGGTTACGTTGGGCGGCGGGATCATTATGGTAAAGCTCTCGTCGCGCGACTTGTTCGCGCCTGCCTTGAAAGCGCCTGCCTCTTCCCAGGCTTTGTAAATACGGGCCTCGGCCTCGGCCGCGTTGAATGTCTTTTCCATCGCCATGGGTGCGTCCTGCGTCATCAATCCTTGGTCAGCGCCTGCAATAGCGAATGGTTGCAAGAAGGGGAAGGGCCAAGCGCCCCTATGGACATCGGCCAACCGCAGGCTAGTGTCGCGCAGTAGAGCAGCGGCAGGAGCGTTCCATGGAAAAGTTCGGTAAGAGTCAGCCCGTCAAAAGGACCGAGGATCAGCGTTTTCTGACCGGGCAGGGGCACTACATAGATGACGTGGTGCCCGAGGGTGCACTGCATGCGGTTTTCGTGCGCTCGCAGGTGGCGCATGGGGTGATATCCGGTCTGGATCTCGAAGATGCACGGTCTGCGGACGGAGTGCGTCTGGTGATGACACTGGGCGACCTCAAGGCCGCAGGGATCGACACCGTGATGAACGCCGCAATCGTAAACAATCGGGACGGATCGAAAGCCGCCGCGCCGGACCGCCACATGCTGGCCAGTGACCGTGTACGCTTTGTCGGCGAGCCGCTCGCGGTTGTCATCGCCGATACTGCGTTACAGGCCCGCGACGCAGCAGAGATGATCTGGGCCGAAATCGACGAATTGCCTGCAAAGCTGGACGTAGACGCGGGCGGAGAAGTTGTGCACCAGGAAGCCCCCGAAAATCGTGCCTTTGACTGGGGGTTGGGCGATGAGGCGGCGACCGAGGCCGCATTTCAGGCAGCGGCGCATCGGGTTTCGCTGAATGTGGCCGACAACCGCGTCATCATAACCTCGATCGAGCCGCGCGGCTGTCAGGCCAACTGGGTCGATGGCCGCCTGCATTTTGCCTATGGCGGGCAGGGCGTTTGGGCGATGCGTGCACAACTGGCCGAGAAGCTGCAGCTGGAACCCGAGGCGATCCGGGTCACTACCCCCGATGTGGGCGGAGGGTTCGGTATGAAGGTGATGCCGTACCCCGAGTATTTCTGCACCGCCGTAGCCGCGATGAAGTTGGGCAAACCGGTACATTGGATGTCCGACCGGTCCGAGGCAATGCTGTCCGATCACCACGGCCGCGATCTGACCTCGCTTGCGGAACTGGCATTTGACGCCGATCATCGGATTACCGCCTATCGCGTCCACAGCAAGGTCAATCTGGGCGCCTATAACAGCCATTTCGGGCAGGCGATCCAGACGAACCTGTTCAGCAAAGTGCTGATGGGCGTCTATGACGTCCAGACAACCTATCTGCGGGTCGAGGGGTTTTTCACCAACACCACGCAGGTCGATGCCTATCGCGGGGCAGGACGGCCCGAGGCGATCTATGTCCTTGAGCGTGTCATGGATCGCGCCGCGCGCGAGTTGGGCGTGGACCCGTGGGAGCTGCGCCGAAAGAACTTCATCCGCCCCGGGGCGTTTCCGTACAAAACTGCGACCGGTGAGACCTATGATGTGGGCGATTTTGACATGATCCTGTCGCGCACCGCCAGCCAGACCGCAGGGTTCGCCACTCGCAAAGCCGCAGATGCTGAACGCGGCCTGATCCGTGGTCAGGGCCTTTGCTACTACATCGAAAGTATCCTTGGGGATCCTTCCGAGAACGCGAAAGTGGAGTTCTGTGAGGATGGCACCGTGAACCTCTATGTCGGAACCCAATCCAACGGGCAGGGGCATGAGACGGTCTATGCCCAGTTCCTATCGGACCAGACGGGCGTGCCGGTGGACCGGATCAATGTTGTTCAGGGTGACAGCGATCAACTGCCACATGGGGGCGGCACCGGCGGGTCACGGTCCGTGACGGTGCAAAGCACGGCGACGCTGGCCACAATCGACGTCATGATCGCCGCATTCACGCCCTATCTGGCGGATAAGATTGGGGTGGAGGAAAACAATGTGAGCTTCGATCACGAAACATTCCGCGCACCGGGGTCGAACCTGACGCCGACATTGACCGAGGCTGCGGACATGGCCCGTGCCGATGGCCGCACGGATTTGTTGCGGCATGAAGCACGCGCCAACCTTGATGCGCGCAGCTATCCAAATGGCGCGCATGTTGCCGAAATCGTTATTGATTCTTTCACCGGAGAAACCCGGGTTGACCGCTATACAGTCGTTGATGATTTTGGTAACCTTATCAACCCGATGCTGGCCGAAGGGCAGGTGCATGGTGGCGTCGTCCAGGGAATTGGGCAGGCGCTGACCGAGCGTGTCGTGCATGATGCGCAGGGGCAACTGCTCACGGCTTCGTTGATGGACTATGCCTTGCCGCGCGCCGCCGAGATACCCATGATTAAGTTTACCTCGGCGCCGGTTCCGTCAACTTCAAACCCGATGGGGATGAAGGGGTGCGGCGAGGCCGGGACCGTGGGCGCGCTGGCTGCTGTTGCAAACGCAGTGCAGGACGCGCTCTGGGAACATGGGGTGCGGCAGGCGGACATGCCTTTCACACCCAACAGAGTATGGGAATTGCTGACACATGGATCTGTCGCGGCTGAGTAGAAAGGTACTGGGATGGCTCGGACGGCCTTTACAGTCCGAGCACTCTGCCGAAGCGCTTCATCGCGAGCCGATCAGTCATGTGATCATCCTTGACGGTACTATGTCCAAGCTGGAGCCGGGGTACGAGACCCATGCGGGCCAGACGCTGCGGCTTTGCTGCGAGATGGGCAGCAAAGTGTCCGTTTTCTACGAATCCGGCGTGCAGTGGGAAAGCTGGAAATCCTCTCTGGACGTAATGATGGGGCGCGGGATCAACCGCCAAATCAGGCGCGCCTATGGCTATCTTGCGTCACGATACAAACCCGGTGACCGCATTTATTTCATTGGCTATTCCCGCGGGGCGTATGGCGTCCGCAGCCTTGCCGGAGTGATCGACATGATCGGTTTGCTCAAGGCCGAGCACGCGACCGAGCGCAATATCAAACAGGCATACCGCCACTATGAGTGCAACGCGAACGGCTCTGCGGCTGGCGTGTTCCGCAAAAAGTTCTGTCACGAGGATGTAGCGATCGAGATGGTCGGCGTGTGGGACACGGTGAAGGCGCTGGGCCTGCGCCTGCCACTGCTGTGGCGCTGGGCCGAGGAACGCCACGCCTTCCACAACCACCAGCTTGGCCCCGCCACCCGCCACGGCTACCACGCCATGGCGCTGGACGAGACGCGCGAGGTGTTCGAACCCGTGCTTTGGAAATGTACCCCGGATTTTAAAGGTCATGTTGAACAGGTCTGGTTCCGGGGCACGCACGGGGATGTCGGAGGCCAGTTGAACGGCTTTGAAGAAGCCCGCCCGCTCAGCAACATTTCCCTCATCTGGATGTTGGACAAGGCCGAGCTTCATGGCCTGCCGCTGCCAGAAGGTTGGCGCGAGCGTTTTCCGACCGATACATCGGCCCGATCTGTCGGAACGTGGCGCGGCTGGGGCAAGATTTTCCTCCTGCGGAAACACCGTAAAGTGGGCCGCGACCGCTCCGAACGGCTGCACGTCTCGGTATCGCCGGACGATCTTCCGGGCTGGGTGCCGATGCCTGATTTGCCCTCGCACCCGGCGCAATAGTGTCATGTTGGCGTGCAGGCCTTGCTGGCAGGTACTATCAACAAGCTATGGTGATCGACCGGATCAAACTTCTGTCTTCTTGAGGGCCAGTTGTAGATGCTCAGGCCGTCCAAAGCGTCTACAATCAGCAGCCCGTGAAAGTACCATTTGTACATGGACTAGTAACTTGTCACCGTTGTGCAAAAGGAAAAGCCACGTAGCTCATGCAGAGCTTTGACCGGCGAGTTCGGCGCATGGATTGCAACACAGTTGGACGAGCCATGCCGCCAGATACATCCATTGTGCCTGAAATCGGAGCACATCGGCCGATTTAGCCGGGTGTGATGCAAACAGTTTGATCAGTGGAACCGGCCAGTCGCCTCAGGGCGAATGGCCAGCCAATATGCTACCTCTAGGATGCACGCCTGAATATTGGCGTGCTATCCGATTGTAGTTACCGCCGACGGTCGCGGCGCGAGCTCATGGGTTGGAACGCCACGCCCACATGTGCCTCGCAATAGGGTTTGCCTGCCTCAACCGGCAGGCCGCAGAACCAGAAATCCTCGGTCGCGGGGTCGCCGACGGGCCATTTGCAGGTTTTCTCGGTCAGTTCCATCAGGGTCAGCTTCTTGGCCTTCTTCTCGACCTCGTTTACCTTGGCCAGCGCCTCGGGGCTAATCTCATTTGCGGAAGGTTGCGGCGGCAGCGGTTGGCCCGCCGGGATGATCTGACGGCGGGCGGGCACGGCAGGCTTCGCCTCGGCCGCCGGAGCAGGCGCAGGGCGCGCGGGCTCGGTCTTGGGCGAGGGTTTGGGCTTGGCCTCGGCCTTTGGTGCTGGGGCCGGTTTTTCCTTGGGTTCGGCCTTGGCCGGGGTCGCGCCGGTTGCGCGGTTCGACAGGCCCAGACGGTGGACCTTGCCGATCACCGCGTTGCGGGTCACACCGCCCAGTTCCTTGGCGATCTGGCTGGCCGACTGGCCCTCGCCCCACATCTTTTTCAGCAGCTCTACACGCTCGTCAGTCCAGGACATCATTTGCCTTTCAAAAGCGGAAAGCGGCCCCGGATTCGGGCCGCCTTGGGAATTCGTCTCGGTCCCTATTTTAATCACTGTGTGCCGAGTTACAAGCGGTTCTCGAATCAGGTGCTGAGCGGCGGTGTCGTGCTTCGCGCCAGACCAGGATTATCCCACCGGTCAGAATAATCGCAGAGCCGATCATGCTGATTTCATCCGGGATCACACCGAATACGGCGAAATCGTAAAATGCAGCGAAGACCAGCGTGGCATAGCTGATAGGTGCCACAAATGACGCATCAGCGCGTGCCATCCCGTTCACAAAGCAGGCCTGTGCGCAGGCCATCAGTGCACCGATGCCCGCCAAGGCCGCCCATTGCTGAGGCGTTGGCCATTGATACACAAAGCTCACGGCGACCGAGGCGATGGTCAGCCCCATCGCATTGTTGACCAAAAGGATCTGGATCGGAGTTTCGCGACCAGAGAGTTTCTTGATGAAGATCAGTTCCATCCCGATCACGGCGGCGGCAGTCAGAGCCAGCAGCGCGGCGGGTTGAAAGCTCTGCGGTGTTGGTCGTAGCAAAACCAGCGCACCAGCCAGGGCAACGGCTGCGGCCAGCCACCGCCAGGGGCCGACGCCCTCTTTCAACAAGGGGATGGCCAGAACCATTGCAAAGACCGGGTTCAGAAAGGAAATCGCCGTTGCGTCGGCAATCGGGATGAAGGCGACCGAGGCAAACATCAACGTGATTCCCAGCCATCCGAAACTGGTTCTACCCACATGAAGCCCCCAATGTGGGCGGGTAAGGCGTGGGCGCAAAATGGCCACCGCGCTGACGATCACCAGAAATGCAAACAGAAAGCGACCATGGCTGATCTGCAGCGGGTGTAATGCCGGGCCCAGCACATCAGTCCCCAAAGCCTTGGCCAACAGCGTCGTCCCCGCCAGCAGAGAGCTTGCTGCGAGGATCAGCAGAGCCGCAAGCGGCGGGTTTTGGTGAGTTGGCGTCATGCGCAACCGGTGCGCCAGCGGCTGGCAAATGGCAAGTGGCAAATGCAGAGTCTGGGGATGAAAAACGACAGCCCTGAAAAATCGGGGTTTTCAGATGTGTCGAGTACGGCTATACGACCGCCCATGATCAAACGCGCACATATCCTGCACCTCCGACGTCGACGCATCGCTGCGTAACCGGCCAGTTTGATCCTGCGTGCGCTTAGAAAGCGCGCACTTCCCACCAAATCAGTTGACTAACATGGGCCTAGTGTATCACTCACGGGGCTCAACATATCGAAAAGGATGATCCGATGATCCCGTCCGTTCTGCCGACCTATAACCGCGCGCCCCTGACATTCGTAAAGGGCGAAGGCGCATGGCTGACCGAGGCGGACGGCCGACGTTTTCTGGATCTCGGCGCGGGTATCGCGGTCAACGCGCTGGGCCACGCGCATCCGGCGCTGGTGAACGCGCTGACCGAACAGGCGCATGCGCTGTGGCATGTCTCGAACCTCTATCACATCCCGCAGCAGCAGGCGCTGGCCGACAAGCTGGTCGAGCATACGTTTGCCGATACGGTTTTCTTCACAAATTCCGGTACGGAATCCTGCGAGCTGGCCGTGAAAATGGCCCGCAAGTATTTCTATGACAAAGGTCAGCCTGAACGGGTTGAGATCATTACATTTGACGGTTCGTTCCACGGTCGTTCATCCGCAGGTATCGCCGCTGCAGGGTCAGAGAAGATGACCAAGGGGTTCGGCCCTCTGCTACCCGGGTTCGTGCATGTCGCGTTCGGGGATCTCGACGGTGTCACCAATGCCATTACCGATCAAACGGCGGCCATCCTGATAGAACCCATTCAGGGCGAAGGCGGCATCCGTCCGGTTCCCGACGCCGAGCTGAAGACCCTGCGCCAGATTTGTGACGACAATGGTCTGTTGCTTATTCTGGACGAAGTGCAATGCGGGGTGGGGCGTACCGGTAAGCTGTTTGCTCATGAATGGGCGGGGATCACACCCGATATCATGATGGTGGCCAAAGGCATCGGCGGAGGGTTCCCCTTGGGCGCTGTTCTGGCGACAGAAGATGCGGCCAGTGGCATGACAGCGGGGACTCATGGCTCGACCTATGGCGGCAACCCGCTGGGATGTGCTGTGGGTTGCGCCGTAATTGATCAGGTTGCGACGCCTGCGTTTCTTGAAGGCGTGAATCGAAAGTCCGGGATGCTGCGGCAAAAACTGGAAGGTTTGATCGCCAATCACCCAGAGGTCTTTGAAGAGGTGCGTGGCACCGGTCTTATGCTGGGCGTCAAGTGCAAGCCGCTAAACACGGATGTGGTAAATGCCGGATATGACAACGAAGTCATCACCGTTCCCGCCGCCGACAACGTGATCCGCCTGCTGCCCCCTCTGACCTTGACCGAGGACGACATTGCGCAGGCCGTCATCAGGCTTGAAAAGGCCGCCGCCCAGATCGAAAGCGACATGGCCTCTGCCTGAGATGTAATTGAATAGAAAAGCGAAATCAGATGAACCACTTCCTTGATATCCACAAGACCGATGCTGCCGAGTTGCGGGGCATGATTGATCAGGCAAGCGCGATGAAGCAGGCCCGCCTTGGCCGCCCGAAAGCTGCCCTTGATGATGAGCAACCGCTTGCGGGTCGTATGGTCGCGCTGATCTTTGAAAAACCCTCGACCCGGACACGCGTGTCCTTTGATGTCGGGGTCCGGCAGTTGGGCGGTGAAACGATGGTCTTATCCGGCAAGGACATGCAGCTTGGGCATGGTGAAACCATCGCCGATACCGCGCGCGTTCTGTCGCGCTATGTCGACATGATCATGATCCGAACCTTTGACGAAACGATCCTGACCGAGATGGCGGAATATTCAGATGTGCCGGTGATCAATGGCCTGACCGACCGGACGCATCCCTGCCAAATCATGGCGGACGTTCTGACGTTCGAGGAACACCGTGGCCCGATCGCTGGCAAAAAAGTTGTCTGGACCGGCGATGGTAACAATGTCTGTGCCTCGTTCCTGCACGCGGCTGGCCAGTTCGGTTTCGACCTTACATTTACCGGCCCCGCGCAGTTCGACCCCGAAGAAGAATTCATGGGTTTTGCGCGCCAAAAAGGGTCCAAGATCGTGGTGGAGCGTGACCCTTTCAAGGCGGTCGAGGGCGCGGACCTCGTGGTCGCGGATACTTGGGTCTCGATGCACGACTCTCAGTCTGCCAAGGAACGTCGTCATAATCTGCTGCGGCCTTATCAGGTTAATGAGGAGCTGATGTCGCATGCCAAGCCCGACGCGCTGTTCATGCATTGTCTGCCTGCCCACCGCGAGGAGGAGGCGACATCCGAAGTGATGGATGGGCCGAATTCGGTGATTTTTGACGAGGCCGAAAACCGTCTTCACGCGCAAAAGGCGGTAATGCGCTGGTGTCTGGGCGTTTAGTCGCGCCTCTGCACGTCCCATACACGCATGCGGGCAAGCGTTCGGGCGCTTGCCAGCACAACTAGAACGCACAGCAGGGTCTTTGACATGATCTCCATGGTGCCTTCGATCAGCAATGCGTGCACCACGCTTCCGACAACTGCAACGCAGGCAAGCCCCGAGTGACAGAGGCGCCAGACGCGGAAACGGAGTTTCGTGCGTTGTCGGAATAAGCCCAGCAGAGCGACCGCGAGTGTCACCCACATTGCGACAACGCCCCAGGCCGAGAACGGGGTGGGAGAGACAAACAGCAAGGCGTCCGCCACGTCCGGCGGACTGGTGATCCCAAGCCCCACCACATGCACAGCAACAGCCGCAACCAACGCTATGCCGCTTCTGCGGTGCCAGCGCCGACTGTCCAATGGTGAAAGGCCCGGAAGCCAGCGACCCGCCAGCAACGGCTGAAGCAACAGCAGGCACAGGCCGAGTATTCCGGCAAAACCCGCAACGATGTAGACAGGGTCGCGCCACGCAAGATAGGGGCTAAACCCCGCAGCCACGAGCGGTACCAGCAGGACGGCGATCAGGATCGCCCAGATCACGATTGTCCGAAACACGCGTCTCAGACGGGTTGCAACACGAAATGAGCGGTCAGGGTCGTGTCTTTCGCGCTCGCCATGACAGGGCGCAGAAATACTGTCTCAAATTCACCGCTGTCATAGGCCAGATGACCGTGGGGTTGTCCAAAAGCCGGTACAATCTGGGGCATTTCCAGTCGGAATGCCCCATTCGCATCGGTCAGGGTCGCGCCGTGACTTTGCGGGTCGCGCTCGTGCCCTTCGGTCGTGTGAGCCCAGATTTGAATGCGCTGGCCGGGCAGGGGGGCACCGTCTCCGGCGCGCCGCACCGTGCCGGTCATCCAGAAGCCGCCGCCTCCGATCTGCTTTACGATGGGCGCGCCGGGGCGATAATTGTTCGCACCTCCCCGCATTGATGGGGTGGGTGCAAGACCTTTGGCCCGCGCAGGCAAGAGGAAGCCCGACGCAAGGACAGCTCCGCCAGCGGCAATCAGAGAACGTCGAGAAATTGAAACACCGGTCATGCGAACCTCGTATTCAAAGACAAGTCACCCGCCCGGGCTATGCCGGGCATGTCTGGGTTAGAAGAATAGCACGATTGCCGCATATTCCGAGGCTGAGACGGGAAATGTGAATTCCTTTGACCGCCTGCCTCTTGAGGTGCAATCTTTTCAGGGTCCGATCTTTGCTCGAAAGACGTGCCGTATGACCCAAACAGATCGTGTAACAGACGATGAGATCGCCGCGTTTCAGCGGGACGGAGCAGTGATGTTGCGGTCAAAGTTTTCGACTAGGTGGCTGGATACCTTGCGCGATGGTATCGACGCAGACCTTGCTAATCCAACTGGAAATTTCACACGTCACACTAAAGATCCCGACGCCCCTGCCTATTTCGAGGACTACTGGGCTTGGAGCAAATTTCCCCAATTCTCGGACTTCGTCCATAACTCGCCTTGCGCTCCGCTGGCGGCGCAGTTGCTAGGCGCGCCTTCGATCAATCTGGTTATGGACAATTGGTTTCTGCGTGAAGCGGGATCAACCTCTCGCCCTCCGTTTCACCAAGATCTGTCCTATTTCGATTTTGAAGGCACGATGTGCGTGCTGTGGCTGCCGCTGGAACCGGTAGACAAGGCGAATGGAATAGCCTTCGTCAAAGGTTCGCACCTGTGGGACAAGCTGTTTATGCGCGTCCGATTTGCCGACGGGCACCCAAGCTATGAGCCGACCGAGGTTGCCGGTCGCACCTACCACCCGCCTCCTGATGTAAATGCGGACCCAGATGCGTATGACCTGCTGCAATGGGATATGGAACCGGGCGACTGTATCTTCTTTGATATGCGCACTTTGCATGGCGGGTTGTCCTCGGTCACGCCGACCGAAACCGTTCGTCGCTTTACTCTCCGCATGACCGCGCCAGACGGCGTGATACGGTATCGAGGGGATTGGGCCAAGGGTGAACGCGCACAGTTCGAGGCAGCAGGTTATCGCGAGGGCGACAGTATAGACGGAGCTTTTTTCCCGCAACTATGGCCGCGCGAGACGTTATGAAATAACATAACAGTATGTTCCGCACGTTTCATGTGCACTTGCGCGGATTACATTGGTAAATTGCGTTCTATATCTTGCATTTGTGAACGATGGACCCTTGGCCGCAGGAGAAGCAGGAATGAGTTGGAACCCCACCCACAGCCCCGAATGTGTATCCGAAAATCCAGCGCTTGAGACATTGATAATCCCGCGCGCTCGAGATCTGGGCGGGTTCGAGGTGCGCCGCGCTCTGCCATCGGTCAAGCGGCAACTGGTTGGTCCTTTCATCTTTTTCGATCAAATGGGTCCCGCCGAATTTATCACCGATGGTGGTATTGATGTCCGTCCGCATCCGCATATCGGTTTGGGTACGGTAACCTACTTGTATCAGGGAGAGTTCGAGCACCGCGACAGTCTCGGCACGCATCAGATGATCTACCCCGGCGAGGTCAACTGGATGGTGGCGGGCCGAGGTGTGACCCATTCGGAACGGACCAGCGAGGAAACGCGGGGCAAGAAACACAGCCTGTTCGGTATTCAGACCTGGATCGCCCTGCCGGAAGCGCATGAGGATATGGCACCGGATTTTGAACACCACAAACAGGGGGCTTTGCCTCATATCGAAGACAATGGGGTCAGTGCGCGGTTGATCCTCGGGTCGGCCTATGGGGAAACCAGCCCTGTTACGATGATGTCGGAAACCTTCTATCTGGATGTTCAGTTGCAACCGGGGGCATCTTTCCCGCTGCCCGACGATCATGAGGATCGCGGCGTCTATGTCACCCAGGGAACTGTCGAGATCGCGGGGGATACGTTCGAGGAAGGCCGCATGATGGTCTTCCGTCCCGGCGATCACCTCTCGGCAAAGGCCGGGCCATTGGGGGCGCGGTTAATGCTTTTGGGCGGGGCAACGATGAACGAGGATCGCTACATCTGGTGGAATTTCGTGTCGTCGTCCAAGGAAAAGATCGAAGCGGCCAGCCGGGAATGGAAAGCCGCAGATTGGGCAAACGGGGCGTTTCATCTGCCGCCCGGAGACGATCAGGAGTTCATTCCAATCTCTGAAGAGCTGGATCGCACCCGCCCCCGGCTTGCGCGTTGACCAAGCGTTAGGGGGTCTTGCCCGTGTCGCAATTCCCAGCGATCCTTGCGGCCAACGGAGGACATCATGAAAATCGTGATTGCTGGGGCTGGCAGCATTGGGTGCTATTGTGGGGCGTTGCTGGCCTATGCCGGGCATGACGTTACACTGCTGGGCCGTGCGCGAATTCTTGATCCGATCCGATCGGGGGGGCTTACTGTCACCGACTTTTCCGGCATGCAGCGCACTATAGCAGCAGCGGATTTGGAGCTGACCCAGGACGCCAGCAGGATGGGCTGTGCAGAGCTGGTGATTGTGACGGTAAAAACCAGGGCAACGGCGGGAATGGCGGCCCAAATTGCGCAGTTTGCACCGAAATCGGCACCGGTCCTGTCTTGGCAAAATGGGTTGGAGAACGTCCGCATCCTGCGCGCTGCCCTGCCAGACCGCGATGTCCGTGCGGGCATGGTTCCGTTCAACGTCGTGCCGTCCGGTCCCGGCCGTTTCCACCGTGCGACATCGGGCGAAATCGTTATCGAAAGCGGCCCGGGCGAACTGGGGCGCGTGCTAAGCAGTACTGATCTGCCGGTTGTCGAGAGTGACGACATAGACTCCGTTCAGTGGGGCAAGCTGGTCATCAACCTCAATAACGCGCTGAATGCTCTGTCGGGGCTAACATTGAAACAGCAGCTCCTTGACCGAAGCTGGCGTCGCTTGATGGCGGATCAAATGGATGAGGCGCTGGCCGTTCTGAAGGCCGCCGGACATCCGGTCGCCTCGACCACGCCTCTGCCCGCGTGGATGACCCCGCATATCCTGCGCTTGCCGACACCGCTGTTTTCGAGGATCGCGGCGCGGATGATACAGATCGACCCTTCGGCACGAACGTCCATGGCCTATGATGTTCAGGCGGGGCGCGAAACTGAAATTGACAGTTTGCAGGGTGAGATCATCCGGCTGGGCGAAAAAAGCGGCGTTCAAACACCGATCTGCCAACGGGTGCGCACGCTGATCGAACAGGGCCGGTCAGACGCGCTGCGCCCTGAACAGATTACACGCTAGCGCCTTATAGAAAGGCTGTCAGTATCCAGAATATCAACGCGGACATGGTCGCGGCTGCAGGTACGGTGATAACCCAGGCGGCCACGATCGTCATAAAGTGCGAACGGCGGACCAATTTGCGCCGCTTGCGTTCCTCACGCGCCAGGCGCCGCTCGGGAGGACGATTGTGATTCGAGTTTTTCCACCGGCGGTCCGAGTGCCATTCGCGGTAGAACCCAACCCCAAAGACCGCTCCTACCGCGATATGAGTTGAGCTGACCGGCAGGCCCAGCCAGCTTGCCACAATCACTGTGATCGCGGCCGACAATGCCACGCAGAAGGCGCGCATCGGGTTCAGCTTGGTGATCTGGCTTCCAACCATTCGGATCAGCTTGGGCCCGAACAAGAAAAGGCCGAAAGAGATGCCAAATGCGCCAATCACCATCACCCAGGTTGGGATCGCAACCTTCGAGGCAAAATCGCCGAATTCAGCGGCGTGCACAATCGCTGCCAGCGGACCCACGGCATTGGCGACGTCGTTCGCGCCGTGGGCAAAGCTGAGGAAAGTGGCAGAGATGACAAGAGGCAGGCCGAACAGCGTTTTCAGAGATTTTGTGCGGTTCTCCAGCCCCTCGGATTTGCGGCGGACCCACGGAACGGTGACGGACCACGCCAGAAGACCGGCGGCCAAGCCAATCAGCAGGGCCATTTCCAGATCGATCTTAACGATCCTTTTTAGCCCTTTGACCGACAGATAGGTGGCAAACGCGCCAGCCATCACTGCAACAAGAATGGGAACCCAGCGCCGCGCGGCTGCGATCTTGTCGTCCTGATATTGGATTTTAGCCTTAATCAGCGCCAGAAACCCGGCTGCAATGACACCGCCCAATACCGGCGATATCACCCAGCTTGCGGCGATGGCGCTCATCGTGCCCCAACTTACCGCGCTCAGCCCGGCTGCTGCGATGCCAGCGCCCATCACGCCGCCCACGACCGAATGGGTGGTGGATACCGGTGCGCCGACCCAGGTTGCCAGATTGACCCACATTGCAGAGGAAATCAGCGCTGCCATCATGGCCCAGATGAACACGTTGCTGTTCTCAACCGATGCCGGGTCGATGATCCCTTTGGAGATCGTTGAGACCACATCTCCGCCTGCCAGCAACGCGCCTGCGCTTTCGGCAATGGCCGCGATGACGATCGCGCCGCCCATCGTCAGCGCGTTTGCACCCACGGCCGGACCCATGTTGTTGGCAACGTCGTTGGCGCCGATATTGATCGCCATGTACGCCCCGAACGCCGCCGCTGCGACAACAATCAGACCGCCATCAGCGCGCCCGAATAGAATTGCAGCCGAGAGGCCCGCCAAGGCAATAAAAGCCAGCGCGATACCCGGAGCAAGCAAAGGGCGCGCAACATGAACATTTGCGCTTTCGACACGTGAAATGCGGTGCAGATCGCTGTCCAGTGCCTGCCAGCGGGTTTTGGTGTTCGAGTTTGACATGGGGTTTCATCGGGTTTCTGTGTTCGACGCAGGCCGCTAAACGGTTTTACCTCTGCAAGCAACCGGTCTGTCATCAAATAGCTGCGATTTTGTTACATTTGACGCAGCAGTTCGCTTAGTTCGGGTTCCCAGACGCGTTCGGCCGCCGTCAAAGGTGAAACCCATTCCCGTTGGCGCTGACCTGCTTCGGGGAAGTCGTCTGCCAGCTCTCGTACCTCAACCCGGTACACATTGGTCAAAACCGGCTGAGCGGATCCATCTTTGAGGATTTTGTCGTACGTGTATTGGCCTATCGGATCTTTTCCAAGCCTTTGAGGGTGTACCCCGGCTTCTTCCCAGGCTTCTTGCCGTGCGGTTTCAGACCCGTCCAGCCCATCTATCGGCCAACCTTTAGGGATGACCCAACGACCAGTATCCCGGCTGGTGATCAGCAAAACCTCTGGCCTGTCATAGGCATCCCGGACGCACAAAGCTGCAAACTGCACCCGGCGGGGGCGCAGGAACAAAGGTCTGGCGACCTCCTCCCAGATATTTCGCAGCCATTTTGTCAAATCAGGGTCACTTACACGAGCCAACCGTGGAAACGCGTGTGACATAACAACGAAATGCAATATCTTCAATGCACCTATCCTTGTTGCGCGGAACCACGCGCCAACCCGCCATCAGGCAAAGATGATATTCGATGGTAATAGTTAAAGAATCGCAACGCGCACCCTAGCTGCGCCGTTTGGCCCGTAGGGTAGGATCGGCCTGGGTGGGATCTTCGGGCCAGGGGTGCTTAGGGTATTGCGCGCGCATATCCTTGCGAACATCGGCATAGGATCCGGCCCAGAACCCCGGCAAGTCACGGGTGATTTGGATTGGTCGTCGGGCTGGCGAAAGCAAGGTGATCTTCAAAGCCTCACCACCGACAATCGGGTGACGCGTGACGCCAAACAGTTCTTGTAAGCGTACCGATATTTCGGGCACCGCGCCGCCATAGTCGATGGGAACCTTGCGCCCGAGTGGTGTTTCAAAAGACCCGGGCGCGCGGCGATCCAGTTCCTGCGTCTGCCCCCAGTCCAGACGAGAGCGAAGCGCGGGCAGCAGGTCGAACCGTTTCCAATCTTCAGCATTGCGCACCCCCCCGAGCATGGGCAGCAGCCAGTCTTCCACCGTGTCCATCAGCCCCTGGGCGGAGAAGTCCGGCAGGTCGACGCCTTCGGCCCTTACCAGTTCCACACGCGCTGCAAGACGCGCGGCGGCCCCGTTCAGGACCAATCCGAGGTCTCGCACGCCGTCCAGCATGGCTTGGGCGACGGCATCGCTTGGGACGTCTTTCCATATCCGGTCATCCAGAGTGATCGCGCCAAACCGCTCTTGCCGCCGAGCGATGACGCGTCGGTCGCGTTTCGACCATTCACACGCTTCGACCCAGTCGATCTGCTCTGCAAACAAGTCGCGGATTTCCCGCTTGGAAATCTGGGCGGCCATGCGCACGCGTGCTTCGCGCGGGTTTCCATCGGTGTCGGTGACCACAAGGTAGGGGGCCGCTGCCAGCGTATCCTCGCTGTCCAGAACAACGCCCTTGCCACCGGACAGAACATAGCGTGGCACGTCGCCCTTGCGTCGCTGTCCGATCCTGTCGGGATAAGCAAGCGCGGCCATGGATGCCGGGCTTAGGTCTGAGCGACTGCCCCGGTTGCGCAGTCGCTTGGCCTCGGCCCTGATCCGGTCTGCCGCGCCTGTGTTCACCTGCCAGACCCGATTGCGCTGAAAGGCCCGTGTGTCTCGCAACGCCTCAAGCCGCAGCAGAATATCCGCCGGAGCCCCTTTGAGCGGGTCCCGTTCTGCCATCAGCGCCGCCAGAACTGCCGCATCGGGTCCGGCCTGCACCAGCATGTGTCCAAGGCGTGGATGCAAGGGCAGCGCCGCTAATGCCCGTCCGTGATCGGTGATCCGGCCCTTGCCGTCGAGCGCACCCAGCATTTGCAGCAAGTTGCGCGCCTCGGCCATCGTGCCGTCTGGCGGAGGGGTCAGAAAGGCCAGATCACCGGGGTCGGCGCCCCATAGGGCCAATTCCAACGCCAGCCCGGTCAGGTCGGCTGCTTCGATCTCGGCAGGGGGGTAGGCGGCCAGCGCGCCTTCTTCCCCCTTGGACCACAGTCGATAGCAAACGCCTTCGGCCACCCGCCCGGCGCGGCCTGCGCGTTGCGTCGCTTCGGCACGTGTGACGCGTTCTGTCACAAGGCGGGACATGCCCGAACCCGGATCGAATCTGGCCCGCCGCGCCTGTCCCATATCCACGACCACCCGAATATCGGGGATGGTCAACGAAGTTTCGGCAATCGACGTGGCCAATACCACTTTGCGGCCGCTATCAGTCGGAGCGATCGCCTTGCGTTGCTCTGCGAAAGGCATTGAGCCAAAAAGCGGCCGGATCACGCAATCCTTGGGCAGGCGCCGGGTCAACGCCGCCTCGGCACGGCGGATTTCACCTTCGCCGGGCAGGAACACCAGCATTCCCCCTTTGGTTTCCCGCTCGGCCTGAACGACCAGATCGACCAAGGCGTCCAGCCGTCGTGCCAGTGTCCCCATCGGCTGGTCAAGCCAGCGCGTTTCCACCGGAAAGCTGCGGCCTTCGGACGTAACCAGCGGGGCGTCCATCAGACGTCCAACCGGTTCGGTATCCAAGGTCGCGGACATTGCCAGAAGGATCAGGTCATCCCTGAGCGCCCCCGTGACTTCAAGGCATAGGGCAAGTCCCAGATCCGCGTTCAAGGACCTCTCGTGAAATTCATCGAAGATAACCGCGTCCACACCCGGAAGATCGGGTTCGGATTGCAGCATGCGTGTCAGAATCCCTTCGGTCACAACTTCGATCCGAGTGGCCTTGGATACTTTTGTCTCGCCACGCACGCGGTATCCGACCGTTTCGCCAGCGCGCTGGCCAAGCGTTTCGGCCATGCGTTCAGCCGCTGCGCGAGCGGCTAGTCTGCGTGGCTCGAGCATGACAATCCGACCGTCACATAGCCCGGCATCCAGTATCGCCAAAGGCACCCGCGTCGTCTTGCCCGCACCCGGTGGCGCCTGCAACACGGCGCGACCCGAGGCTTTCAAGGCTTCGATAAGATCGGGAATGGCGTCGTCGATGGGCAGGCGTGTCATTGTGGCTTTATCCGCGAATGGTCCGGCAACGTCCAGTTCCCCTGTCGGCCTTTGGACTGAGTTGCGCGACGGCAAGTCGGACGCCGCACCTGCGGACGTCCAACAGAGGACCGGCGGCAACACCCCGGCGCGAATAGCAGGCGGTGGGCGCATTTCGCACGCTCTACGGTCTGGACAAACCCCCTGTTGGGGCGGCAAGTAGACCTGCCGCAAAGGATCGGGGTCAAAATGGAAATAGTCGGCCTGGCAGACAGGATATTGAACGGGGACAGGCGTGCTTTGGCCCGTGCCATTACGCTGGTTGAAAGTGGCCGCGCCGATCACCGGGCGCAGGCGACAGAGTTGCTGGCTCAGTTGGCCGGGTCAGAACGGCAGGCGCTGCGGATCGGACTGTCAGGGACACCGGGGGTGGGCAAATCCACCTTTATCGAGAGCTTTGGCATGATGCTGATCAGCCAGGGGCTTCGCGTGGCGGTTCTGGCTGTTGATCCCAGCTCGGCCCGTTCGGGCGGGTCAATTCTGGGCGACAAGACCCGAATGGAACGTCTGAGCCGCGAGCGCGCCGCCTTTATCCGCCCCTCGCCCAGTCAGTCTCATCTAGGTGGTGTTGCGCGTCGCACACGTGAGGCGATCGCATTGTGCGAAGCGGCCGGGTTTGACGTTGTGCTGATCGAAACCGTGGGCGTTGGGCAATCGGAAACCGTTGTGTCCGAGCTGTCCGACCTGTTCCTGCTGCTGCTCGCGCCTGCGGGTGGGGATGAGTTGCAGGGCGTCAAGCGCGGTATCATGGAAATGGCGGATATGATCCTGGTGAACAAGGCGGATGGCGACCTCAAGGCCACGGCCACCCGCACCTGCGCCGATTACGCCGGTGCCTTGCGCCTGATGCGCAAACGCCCTCAGGACCCCGAAGGGTTTCCCAAGGCCATGACGGTTTCTGCGGTTGAGGAGCATGGGCTAGAGGACGCCTGGTCCGAAATTCAATCTCTGACCCAATGGCGTCGCGACTCGGGTCATTGGGAGAGGAACCGGGCGGTGCAGGCGCAGTATTGGTTCGAGCAGGAAGTGCGCTCGGCGCTTCTGTCGCGGCTGTCGACTGCGCAGGCGCGCGCCGAGATGGAGCGCCTGAGCGTCGAAGTTTCGCAAGGCCGCATGAGCCCCGCGGCGGCGGCGGAACAGATGTTGATAACCCTGACTTGAAGGGGTGACAGGTAAAGTCAAAGAATTCTGCTGGCCCGTCTTGACCCTTCCGGCGATTCCCACTACACGCATCCAACCAGTTTTCGGGCGCGACTTCGGGTTGCGCCCCTTGTGATTTGGCCGAGGGCGGTATGCCCGGCCTCCAGAAACAAAGGAAGAAACCATGTCGCGCCGTTGCGAACTGACCGGAAAAGGCCCGATGACTGGCAACAATGTCAGCCACGCCAAAAACAGAACTCGTCGTCGTTTTCTGCCCAACCTGAACGACGTTACCCTGCAGTCCGAGACTCTGGGCCGTGGCGTCAAGCTGCGCATTTCGGCTGCTGCTCTGCGCTCGGTTGACCACCGCGGTGGTCTGGACGCGTTCCTGGCAAAAGCCAAGGACGAAGAACTGTCCGCGAACGCACTGAAAGTGAAAAAGGAAATCGCCAAAGCACAAGCTTCGGCCTAATCCTTTTTGACTGCGAATTTTTTGACCCTGGACCCAAGTGGTGCAGGGTCTTTTCGTTTGTGTGAGCTAAAGATGTTCGCGGTTTTGGCGCAATCGACCCGTGTAGCGTAACTTTGTTCACATACACCGGACTCTGAGAGGAATATGTTTAGGCATATTTTTCTGGCGGAGTTTGCCCTCATGTCTTTCAAATCTTTCGATTCTTTCTCAGTGTTGGCCGCATTTTTCGGCAAGACCTTTGGGACATGCTTTCGGATGCAACGTCAGGTGAACCGGCTGCATACAAGTCTGACCAAAGGTTCAGTCAAACGACCGGAAATGGACAGCTGACACTTTCCTCTGACCCCCAGGCTTCAAGCGCCTGAATGCGCTTGAAGCCGGAATTGTCTCTGGCATATACCTTGGGCAGAATGAAATCCGCTCTGAATAGAATTCTGCCCTTTGCTCTTTCGCTGCTCGTTATTTTGACGGGGCAGGGTTTTGCGGCTTCTCGCGGGATGGATGTTGCGGTCGGGCACATGGTGCTATGCACCGGGAACGGCCCAGTGGTTGTGTATGTCGATGCCGAGGGGCAACCGACGCAGGCACCGCATTTCTGTCCCGACTACGCTTTGACGGTGCTGGGTGCTGTTTCTTTGGCAGAAGCGGCACTTCCAGACGCGCCGAAGCAACCCCGGCCGACGTTGAAACGTGATTTGGGCGATCTCACCATTCCGGTGGTTGCGTCCCAACCAGCGCGTGCGCCTCCTTTTTGGTCTTGATGCGGTTTTCCAACTTATTAAGAACTCAAATTAGGAGAAGCTTTATGTCCTTCACTTTCAAAATGCTGGCCACCGTTGCCGCTGCAACCCTGACAACCGCTGCCTGGGCACAGGATAGCATCACCGTCAAGGACGCCTATGCGCGCTCCTCGGGGAAATCTGCAAAGGCGGGAGCCGCTTTCATGATGATTCAGAACGCAGGTGAGGCCGACGACCGGTTGATCGCGGCTGAATCGGATGTTGCGGCACGGGTAGAGTTGCACACGCATCAGGTTGACGCCAATGGTGTGGCCAAGATGATCCATGTCGAAGAAGGGTTCGTTATCCCGGCGGGTGAAACTCATATGCTGAAGCGTGGCGGGGATCACGTCATGTTCATGGGGATTTCCGCCCCGTTCGAACATGGCGCAACCGTGCCGGTCACGCTGATCTTTGAAAAGGCTGGTGAGATCGAGGTCGACATTCCGGTTGATCTAGAGCGTAAAGGCGACCACGGGTCACACAACAACTAAAGTTACGCCTGTCTTCGGGCCGCGATGCGGCCGTCATCCATGCGTCAGGCCGGGTAAACCCCGGCCTGTTTGCGTTGCGCCTCAGCGGTTCACAACCCGCATTGCGATGCGATCATGGGCCCGTTTGAAGCGCGCGGCGAGAAAGAACATAACGACCGAGAAGGCCAGCGCGGAAAACGCGATTGCCCAACCCAGCGCGACCATCCCGCTGCCGGGCCAGAACAGCAGCACCAGCCCGATGACCAACGCCACAATCCCCGAGTTGCGCACTGTGGCTGCGTCCGGGTTATCGTCGGGCATCTGACGCCAGGCCATCAGCGAGCCTACCCCGACAATCAACGCCCATGCGCCTAGCAGGAAGAATGTCAGGCGGGCGACACCCTCGGGCCAGATCAGCAGAATGAGGCCGATCAGGAGGGCGCCAATTCCAACGCCCCCGATCAGGCCGCGCCGTCCGAAGCCCAGCAAGGTCAGGCCGCCGTCGAAGACCAGCAATAGCCCAACCAGCCTGAGCAAAAGGGCGATGCTGCCCGTCGGCCAGAACAGCGCCGCGATACCCAGCACCCCGGCCAGAATGCCGCGCAGCAGGAAGGTCCACCACAGGTCTGCCAGTTGATCGCCAAGCGCGTCGCGGCCATCCGGTCCCTGATCGTCCAGAATTTCGCCCTGTTGGGTATTGGGATCGGTCATGAGAGCCCCTTCGAGAATGGTTACACCTTAAATGATAACGATAATCCGGGCTTCTGTCTGCCGGTTATCGCCGCCCCAGCAGTTCGTCCACCCATTGCGGTACGGTTTCTGATGCCGGGCCAAGGATCACATCATCGAAGCTGGATGCGCCGGTCGAGGGCTCAAGGTTCAGCTCAACGGTGCGGGCGCCGGACATGGCGGCTTCGTGTACGAATGCGGCTGCGGGGTAGACCTGGCCCGATGTGCCAATGGATGCAAAGATCGCAGCCCCAGCCAGGTGATCGTAAATCGTGTCCATGTGGTAGGGCATTTCGCCGAACCATACCACGTCCGGCCGTGCGGCGGGGGCAGCGCAGGCGGGGCAGGGTTCGCCCACTGACATTTCTGGCGGCGCGGTCCAGCGATGGCCGCACGCAGCACAGAGCGCGCCTGCGAGTATACCGTGCATGTGGATTACATCTTGGGCACCACCCGCCTCGTGCAGGCCGTCGACGTTCTGGGTCACGATCACAACCTCGCCGGGCCAGTCTTGCTGCAGGCGTGCAAGCGCGCGGTGGGCTAGGTTGGGTTCCGCTTTTGCCGCCTGCACGCGTCGGGCATTGTAAAACCCCTGCACCAGAGCGGGATCGCGGGCAAACCCTTCGGGCGTCGCCACATCTTCGATCCGGTGCTGCGACCACAAGCCCCCTTCGTCGCGGAACGTGCCCAGCCCACTTTCTGCAGAAATCCCGGCCCCAGTCAAAATGACGATCTTTTCCATCTTTGCCCTTCGCGCTACACCTTAGCTCATGACCCACCGTATCCTGTTTGTCTGCCTGGGCAATATCTGCCGTTCCCCTGCCGCCGAAGGCATTTTTCGGGCGCGCGCGCCACATCATGCCAGCGACAGTGCGGGGACGGCTGGTTGGCATGTGGGCAATCCACCTTACGGCCCGATGCAAGAGGCGGCCCATGCGCGTGGGGTTGCACTAGGCGATCTGCGCGCGCGCCAGTTTGCGGCCGAGGATTTCCACAGGTTCGACCTGATTATCGGTATGGACGCGAATAACATTTCGGATATCGAGGACCTGCGCCCGGCGGGAAATGAAACCCCCGTGCGCCTGCTAACCGATTTCGCACCCCACTTGGGGGCCGATCATGTGCCCGACCCGTACTACACCCGCGATTTCGATGGCGCATTGGATTTGATTGAGGCTGCGGTTGACGGCTTGACTGACTATCTGAGACGTTAACCCATGACTTTCAGCCGGTCGCTGAGCCATGGCAGTTGCTCTAGGGTTGGATCGACGATCTGAGTGCGCATGAGACGGCGCATCATGCCTGCGACCTCTTGCGGAACCTGATCGGACCAGTCGTTGCGGGTGAACAGAGAGATCATGCGGGCGTAATCTCCGAACGGTGCCGGGTGCGCCTCGAGCCCGTCGTGGAAACGTGCTGCACGCATGTACCCCAGCGGAGTCGTTATCGCCCAGCCCAGCCCACGCGCGACCATCGCCATCAGTGCAAGGTGGGATCCGATTTCAAATCGTTCCTCAAATTCAAGCTGTTGTCGGGATAGGTGCGCTTCGATCTGACGGCTAATTAGCTGTTCCCGCGCATAGCGCAAAAAGGGCAACTCCTGCATCGCGTTTGCGGCCCCTTTGGGCGTTACCAGAATGAATGGGTCCTGAACCAATGGGTATTCGACAACGCCCTCAAGCACTTCGCCGGAATGCGCGGATACTGCCATGTGCAGGCGTTGGGCTTCGAGGTCTGCAAACAGGTCAAGGCTGGGCAGCGTAATCAGCTTGAATTTTGACCGGGTCAGGCTGTCGGCCAGCAAAGTGGCCAACCGCGGCGTCAGGTCATTGTCGAAATCGTCGATCAGCCCAATGGACAGCGTGGTCAGATGGCCAAGGTCCATCACCGTCAGTTCGCTCTGGGCCATTTGAAGTTCGGCCAGAATCGCCTCGGTCCGGGTCAGGAAACTGCGCCCGGCCTGCGTCAGCCGCATCGGGCGGCGTCCATGGTCCACCAGTTCGGTGCCCAAGGCATTTTCGAGATTGCGCAATTGTTGCGAGACAGATGGCTGGCTGAGCCCTGTAATCTCGGCTGCCTGAGCCACCGACCCTGTCCGCGCCAATGCCTCGAATACTTCGAGGCCGCGCAGGGTAAGCCCTTTCATAACCATGCAACGCACCTTTCGCTGCGCCATTTCTGGGGCGCAGGGCGGGTTAGGTCAAGGATTCCAGGCGTGCTAGCTGCAAATAGCCTGCGCCATTTGACCGAATGCCCGGTATCTGTCCCACAGAGCGTCATCGCGCTCTGTTTGAGACATTTTCAACTCTTGCGCTTGATGGGGGTCGGTGAACCACTTGGCGACGGTTTTCTGGTCGCTGCGCGTAAGGGCCTGATTTGCCACGCGCTGAATGCAGCTACAGCGGTCGCGGGTCGCGGCATCCCGATCGGATGCCAGACACGCCTTTTTGATCTGAGCCGCATCTGCCCCGGTTGGAACTGTCATTGAAACCGCCGTGGCGCATAGTGCTGTCAAGATGAACTGTTTCATGCTCGAGCCTCGTTTTTGCCTGACCGGAGAGATCTGACGCCTCTCTCGGCTTGTGCGTGAGTATGAATCAAACCGGACTCGGGATCAATCTCACGATGCAGAAATGTGATTTCTTTTATTATGGCGAAAAGAATGGCTAAAATGGGGCTAAACACGGCTGCGTGTGACCCAACGGCTTGCGCCAAGGAAATAAGGATCGCAGACCGCTTTGCCCCACCTTGACCAGCGCCCGTTTTCAAACCATATCCCGACGCTATGACAGACCTCGCTCATATCCGCAATTTCTCCATCGTCGCGCATATCGACCATGGCAAATCCACCCTTGCTGACCGGCTCATTCAAGAGACCGGAACGGTCAAGGATCGCGACATGAAAGAACAGCTGCTCGACAGCATGGATATCGAGCGTGAACGCGGCATCACCATCAAGGCCAACACGGTCCGTATCGACTATACCGCCGACAATGGTGAGCAATATGTGCTGAACCTGATCGACACCCCCGGCCACGTGGACTTTGCCTATGAGGTCAGCCGGTCCATGCGCGCGGTCGAGGGGTCTTTGTTGGTTGTGGACAGCACCCAAGGGGTCGAGGCGCAGACACTGGCCAACGTCTATCAGGCCATCGACGCCGATCATGAGATCGTGCCGGTGCTGAACAAAATTGACCTGCCCGCGTCCGATTGTGACCGCGTGGCCGAACAGATCGAAGATGTGATCGGCATCGACGCCACCGACGCCATTCAGGTCAGCGCCAAGACGGGGCAGGGCATCCATGAGACGCTTGAGGCTATCGTCACCCATTTGCCCGCACCGCAGGGCAATCTGGACGCGCCGCTCAAGGCGATGCTGGTGGATTCGTGGTACGACGCCTATCTGGGCGTCATCGTTCTGGTCCGCATCATGGACGGCACGCTGAAAAAGGGCATGCGGGTCAAGTTCATGTCGAACGGTACCCTGCACCATGTGGACCGCGTCGGCGTATTCCGCCCCGAGATGGAGATGGTCGACAGCCTCGGCCCCGGTGAGATCGGCTTTCTGACTGCATCCATCAAACAGGTCCGCGACACCCGTGTCGGCGACACGATCACCAATGACCGCAACGGGACCGAGGACGCCCTGCCGGGCTTCAAACCCGCGCAGCCGGTGGTGTTCTGTGGTCTGTTCCCTGTGGACAGCGCCGAATTTGAAGACCTGCGCGACGCGATCGAGAAACTGGCCCTGAACGACGCCTCGTTCAGCTTTGAGATGGAAACCTCGGCAGCACTAGGCTTTGGCTTCCGCTGCGGTTTCCTGGGCCTTTTGCACCTTGAGGTCATCCGCGACCGGATCGAACGCGAATATGATATCGAGCTGATCACCACCGCGCCGTCGGTGATCTATCACGTCTTCATGAAAGACGGCGAGATGATCGAGCTGCACAACCCCGCCGACATGCCGGACCTGTCCAAAGTCGATCACCTTGAGGAGCCGCGCATCAAGGCGACCATTCTGGTGCCCGATGAATACCTCGGTGACGTGCTGAAACTGTGTCAGGACCGCCGGGGTATCCAGATGGACCTGACCTATGCGGGCAGCCGCGCCATGGTCGTCTATGACCTGCCGCTGAACGAGGTCGTCTTCGACTTTTACGACCGCCTGAAATCGGTGACCAAGGGCTATGCGTCCTTCGACTACCAGATGACCGGCTACCGCGAGGACGCGCTGGTCAAAATGTCGATCCTTGTGAATGACGAACCGGTCGACGCATTGTCGACCATGGTTCACCGCGACCGGGCCGAGATGCGGGGCCGCGCGATGTGCGAAAAGCTCAAGGACCTGATCCCGCGCCACATGTTCAAAATCCCGATCCAGGCCGCGATCGGAGGCAAGGTCATCGCCCGCGAGACCCTGAGCGCCCTGCGCAAGGACGTGACCGCGAAATGCTACGGCGGCGACGCCACGCGGAAACGCAAACTGCTAGAGAAGCAGAAGGCCGGTAAGAAAAAGATGCGCCAGTTCGGGAAGGTCGACATCCCGCAGGAGGCGTTTATTTCGGCGCTGAAGATGGATGGCTAGTAAACTTGTAATCGTCGTTGGGGCTGGAGCAAGCGCAGAGTTTGGGCTGCCGGTTGGATCGAAACTAGCTGCTCAAATATCGAAAGCGGCCCATTTGCTTCACATGAATGGTGAATCTCACAAAAACAATGGTGATCCGAAGCTGTTTTCTGCGGCGCAGGAAATAAGCTTCGAAAATGGACGCGTTGATTTCATAGAAGAACTAAGAAGGATTTCTTCTGGCGTTCTTTTGATGCCCTCGATTGACAATTATCTGCATGCGCATTCAGATAACGCAGTTAGGGTAAAGCTTGGCAAGCTATTAATTGCGGATGCATTAATAAAAGCTGAACGAAATTCTTCGCTCTACTATAATCCTCAAAATATCTATGAATCCTTTAACTTTGCAAAAGTAGATAATACGTGGCTCGCTGCATTGTTCAGGGCGATTGTGACAGCTGGAAAAGTAGAGCAACTTGCCGATTGGCTCGATAGAATAACCTTTGTGCCATTTAACTATGATCGAGTCATTCATCGCTTTTTCTTCCTAGCAGTACAGGTTGTGTTTGATTTTAATGAAGAAGAAGCCTTTCAGTTTTGCGAAGAGCACTTAACAGTTTTGCATCCATACGGATCGCTGGGTCGACTTCAACCAAGAAACCGTGAATCTGGGTTTGGCGAAAACAACCACCAAAAAGCTCTTCTATCGGCATCAAAGAACATCAAGGTGTTTACCGAAGGTGGTGAGCGTCACGCACGCCAAGCTATCAGACAATCGATACTCGACACCGATTCTGTGTGGTTCTTAGGTTTCTCTTTTCTTGATCTAAACATGAAATTTCTTAAGCCTGAAACAGAAGCGCTGTTTAGAGTCTTTGGCACTTTGAGAGGGATGTCAGATTTCAACGCTAAAATTGCTAGAAATGGATTAGCGAGTTGGCTCAAACAAGGCGGCGTCCGTGAGAGTGGCTTCCAGCTTCATAAGACAGATTGTGCGCAACTGGTCAGTGACTATTCTGGCTTTTTTCGAACTATTTAGAGCTGGAGGCGGTGGAACATTAAGTATCTCTCTGTGGGCATCAGTATAGTAAAGGCTCGACCGTAGGCACCGCCTGGCCGCGCCGACCCGCCTCTATTGGGCGGCGCTTCTCCCAGTTCAATTAAACTATCGCCGAGTTTTCAGCCTAAGCGCAACCCGTCCTGACCCAGATCAAGGACCACCCTTAGTCTCAGTTCTAGTCTCCACCAAAACACTCAGAACGCACGAGGCCCCAATGTCACCGCTGACGCTGATCCTTCACATCTTCCTTGGTTCTACCCTTGCCGGGTCCGCCGTGATTGCGGTTTTGGTTTTGGGCTTTGCTTCGTGGACGGCCATGCTGATCGCTGCGGTGGCGGGCTTTGTTGCGGCGTTCCCTGCCTCGTACATGGTGGCGCGCAAGCTGGAAGGTTAAGGCGCGGTTTAGACGCAAAGATCGGAATGTGTTATCCTCGGCCCCGAGGGACCGCGTTCAGGCGGCCTTTTTGATTATATGCTTGCAACGCGAGACCTTCAGAAATGAGAGGTTATTATGCACAAGTTCTTAACAGCGACCGCAATCTCAGCCCTGACCATCGGCCTGTCCAGCACCTTTGCTATGGCCGAAAGTTATGACGCCGCCGGTAAGGGGTCGGGCGTAAGCTCGAACCAGGTTTTCGGCATCTCGGACGGGCACGCGGTGATCAAATCTCAGACCGACTATGACAGTTTCGAGGTCTCCGCCGGTCACCCGTTAGAAGGGGCGACGGGGTCGTGTTTTGGTTCGATGCTGGTCAAGGGGGCCGAGGTGTCGGGCGCGGGCAATTGCGTTTTTGATACAACCTCCGGCGACAAGGCAGTGATGAGCTGGACCGCCACGGGGATCGGTGCGGACGGCGCTTTGACCGGCGACTGGTCAGTGTCCGGCGGCACGGGCGGTTGGGCCAGCGCCACGGGGGGCGGAACGTTCTCGTCCTTCACCGACCCGGATACGCAGAAATTCGTCAACACGATTTCGGGTAGCCTTGAGTTGAACTGAATTTCTATTTTTAACAGTGGCTTAGAGAAAGGGCGCTCGGGCCAGAGCGCCCTTTGCTTTGAGCGGCAGGTAAGCGCCACCTAAACCCTTCATGAAGTTTCCCTAAGGTTAGTTGCATCCGACCCTCTCCCTTCCAATCTGTTCAGCAGGCCAGCAACGGCCCAAACCTCAGGGAGGAGAGCCAATGACCAGATACATGACTGCCGGAGCGGCCGCTTTGGCCACGACACTCACCCTCGGAACGGCTGCGATGGCCGATACCACGCCCGATCTGCGCGGCACATGGGTGGGGACCTATACGACTGTTCAGCCGACGCATGCCCAGAGCGGTAGTGAACCACGGTTCAATCAGGCCGAGTGGATGTTGGATGTGCAGGTGCAGGAAGACAACGTCTTTTGGGGGCCAAGCCTCTGGCGCCGGGACGGTGACACCGCATGGAACGAAAATGAGGCCACCGGGACGATAAGCCTGGATGGGTCCGGCAAGATCGGGATTGTCGAGACCTCGCCAATGGTGATTGGTGCAAACGCGCTGATCGACGCCCGGTATGAGGACGGAAAGATATTTGCGGATTTCCGTAGCCTGCGAAACGGAACGACCTACAGCACCGTTCTGGAGCGTCAGGTGAACTGAAGCGTTTCCGGCCTGATTGGGCTGTAGGGGGTACTGGCTGCGTTCGCTCGTGGCACGTAGTAGGTATTGCCGATCGGGCCGGACGCTTCTCAGTTTACGGAACCAGTGTCTCCACAGGGAGGAGGCAGGGCGGGCGGCACCCTTAGCGCTTGCGGGGGTACCGGCCGCCCTCGGTTTTCTGTTTGGCCCGCCTGGATGCCGAGCGGTTTCCGCGAATCCTGGTCAGTACGATTCGCAGCCCTGCGCGTCTGAAGGTTGTAGAAATCTTGACCCGTGCGCCTGAAAAGACGTTTGCACCCGCAGAAATGATGAAAAATAGACCGGGTGCCCACTGTTTGAACTTTTCCTTCATCAAGCCTGCACAGGATCGCGGTTTCTGGAGTTGTCCACAAAACAGTCCCAGCGGATATCAACACTTTATCCACGGCTAATTTCCATGCTGCAGTGCTATTTTCTTGTCGGACTCTGACCCGGATGCAAAAGTCAAATCACCGCAGAGGTTCTTAGGAACCGCGGCGGGACGCAAAGGCCAAGGGGGTCTGTGTGGAAGTGGCGGGTCTTAGGATTTGCGTCTGTTCACAAAGGCTTACCGGTGGATGATTGATTGACTTGGACGCAGGTCCCGGCCGCTTGATCACCCTCACAGAAGGTCAGTGCGTGCTGCAAGGCGTCCGCAGACGCTGCGCGGCAGTTTCGACCCTGATCCGGGCCGGGACAACTGGATCGGAGCGTCCCTCGGGCGTGTCGACCCGGCAAGGCGTCAGGAGTGTCCGCAAGGGCATGTGCAAAGACCGCGTCTGCGCACCTGACGCCTTTTCCTTTTGCCAGACTCTGGATTCATACAGGCTGCCACTCCACCCCCTCTAGAACGGGATCGGGGTTCTTGTGCGTGCACAAGAACCCCGAGGTCGTGTCAGAAATGCAATGCCGCGTCTATGCACCTGTATCAGTACATTACCGCGACCGGAGGTGTGGATCAACCATATGTTGGGCTTGGTTGGGCCCGTCCCGCAATATGGTGGTCAGGATCAGATTGCCTGCTGAACATCGCTGGCAGTGTTGGAAATAGCATCACCCGCTTTTTCAATGTCTCGACCAACACCTTTCGCCGTTTCGCAGGCTGTAAGTGACAACAGGGTCAATCCAATCAGAATTGTACGGATCATTGCGTTCTCCATAGGTGTTCTTTCGGTTGTGCCTAACAGTTTTTTTAATCTGTAGCCAGCGTTTTGCTCTCGCCTTAATCCTTGCGGATTATTGGCCCCAAAAGGGCTGTTGAAACAAAGATCAAAGCGGCTGCGCAGACTATGCTTGGACCCGCAGGAGTGTCCGCCAGATATGCGCCTCCTAACCCGACCAGTGCCGCCAAAGAGCCAATGCCTGCGGCGAAAAAAGCCATTGTTTCCGGTGTTTTGACAAGCGACCGAGCCCCCGCAGCCGGAATGACCAGCAGCGCGGCGATCAATAGGATACCGACAACTTTAATCGCCACCGCAACGGCCAGTGCCATTGCTAGCGTTAGCCACAATTCCTCGCGCTTGGGATCAATGCCCGAAGCGTATGCCAGGTCCGGGTTTAGAGTGGCCACCAGCAGGGCGGACCACCTCTGGACCATGACGGCTAGAATGGCGGCGCCTCCGATCCAGATTGTTGCCAGATCGCCTTTAGTCACCGCCAGAATGTCGCCAAACAGAAACGCGCTGAGGTCAAGGCGCACGTCAGCAAGCAACGACACTGTAACCAACCCAGCGGCCAGAGCCGTGTGCGCAATCACACCCAGCAATGTGTCCATCGCAAACCCCTTGCCCCTCAGCAGGGTCACGGCCAGCCCCATGGCCAGAGCCGCGGCGATAATTGCCGGCAGCAAGGGCAGGGAAAAGGCCAGCGCCAAGGCAACTCCAAGGATCGAGGCGTGCGCGGTGGCTTCACCGAGATACGCCATGCGCCGCCAGACCACGAAACACCCAAGCGGGGCGGCAGCTATTGCAACGCCGACACCCGCGAGGGCCGCACGTACCATGAAGTCGTCTAGCATCAGTGGCCCTTGTCCTGCGCGTGATTGTGATCGTGGTCGTGGGAATGACTGTGCTGATGTTGATACAGCGCCATAGTGCCCTTGGTGCCGCTGCCAAATAGGGCGCGGTATTCCGGAGCGTCCGCAACGGTTCTCGGGGATCCTTCACAGCATATGTGCCCATTCAGGCAAAGAACCCGGTCGGATGCCGCCATAACGACGTGAAGGTCGTGGCTGACCATGACGATGGCGCAGCCAATGTCATGTCTAACCTGCTCAATTCTTTGGTAAAACGCCGCGGCACCTGGTTGGTCAAGCCCCTGCGTGGCTTCGTCCAGAAGCAGCAGTTGTGGGTTTTCCAACAGAGCACGCGCCAACAGAACTCGTTGAAATTGACCGCCGGACAGCTTTGTCATCTGCCTGTTTCGAAGGTCGGGAACACCGGCCAGTTCAAGCGCGTTTATCGCCTTTTTGGCAGAAACCCGTCTTGGGAGGCCCAGGAAGCGTTGAACAGTCATTGGCAAGGCCGCGTCCAAGGCCAATTTCTGCGGAACATACCCTATACGAAGGCCCGGTCTGCGAACCACTGCTCCTTCTGCTGGTGGAATGGCGCCGATCATCGCGCGCAACAGGGTAGACTTTCCTGACCCGTTCGGACCTACGATCGTCACAATCTCTGGCGCGGAAACCGAGGCATTTACGTGCTCGAGTATCGTCCTGCCGTCAACACGGATGGTCATATCTTGAAGTGTTATCAAAGGGTCGGTCACGCTTTCATCCCGATACATTCGGGGCAAAGCCCCTCGGCCTCGACAACAACTCGTTCGATCAGGAAGCCTGATGTGTTTGCGGCGGCTCCCAGGCGTCCCTGGGTCAGTTCAGTTTCAGTTTCTGCGACCGCTTTGCAAGACCGGCAAATGAGAAAGGCGGGAACGTGGTCATGGGTCGGGTGTGCGCAGGCTGCGTAGGCGTTTAGCTGTTCTATGCGGTGCACAAAGCCGTGCTGAACCAGAAAATCCAGCGCACGGTAGGCGACAGGCGGCTGCGATCCCATACCTTCGGCCGCCAGAATTCCAAGGATGTCATAAGCGCCCATGGCTTTATGCTTTTCCAGAAGGATCTCCAATACACGGCGCCTGACCGGGGTGAACTGCAGCCTCTGCGCTTTGCATTTTGCTTCGGCCTGCGCCAAGGCGGTATGAACGCAGTGGGCGTGATCATGTTGTCTGAATCCGACGGTGCTCATTCGCTGCTCCGCATTTTTTAGACTTGATATGTTATAACGTGGGGCATATCAAGCCATTGAGAAATGTAATAACATATCATTCTGGAGCGAATATGCTACGATCAACCCTAAGCGTCCTTGGTGCGGCTTTGGCTAGCCAGGTTGCCGCTGAACCCCCGAAAGTTGCCGTCGATATCGCGCCGGTTCATTCCCTCGTGGCGCGTGTCATGGACGGTGTGGGCGAACCCGCGTTGATTATTCCGCCGGGCGCTTCGCCGCACGACCATGCGATGCGACCGTCTGAGGCGCGGGCGCTTCAATCGGCGGACATTGTGATCTGGGTTGGAGATGAATTGACGCCGTGGATGGAAAAGCCACTTGGCACGCTTTCCGCAGAAGCGCAGCATATCGCCTTGCTGGAGTTAGACGGCACTGTTCTTTTTGACTTCAGGGATGTGGTCGCTGGTGACCATGGTGAAGATCATGACGACCACGACGATCACGCAGACCACGACGATCATGCGGACCATGACGACCACGACGATCATGCGGACCACGAAGGTCATGACGACGACCACGCTGATCACGACGATCATGCAGACCACGAAAGTCATGATGACCATGACGACCACGCTGCTCATGAAGGGGATCATCACGGGCACGATCACGATGGGGTAGACCCGCATGCGTGGCTTGACCCCGAGAACGCTCGAGTTTGGGTTCAGGTGATTGCTGAAGCCTTGGCATCTTCCGACCCTGACAATGCGCAGTTGTACCGGGAAAATGCGGCGGCGGCTGATGCTGAGTTGATCAGCCTGCGCGAACAGATCGAAGCAGATTTGGCTGAAATGCAGAGCCGTCGCTTCATCACCTTTCACGATGCCTATCAATATTTCGAGAAGCGGTTTGGTTTGGAGACGTCCGGCTCGGTCAGCCTTGGGGATGCAAGCGATCCCGGTCCCGCGCGGCTGGCGGCACTGCAGGACAAGGTTGCCAAAGATGGGATCAATTGCGCCTTCGTTGAACCTCAGTTCGATACGCGGCTGGTGGAAACCGCGATCGAAGGGACGGACGTGACAATCTTTGAGTTGGACCCGATCGGAGTATCTATCGAGCCCGGTGCAAAACACTATGCCAATTTGCTGCGCGGTATGGCCAGCGGATACCTGGGATGCGCCAACGGGTCGTAAAATCCGAGAGCCTTTGGCAGTGTTAGGCCGCCTCCTCGGTGCAGAAAAGTTCGTGAACGACTTCGAGCATACGACGGGGGCGGTCATCGGCCAGCCGGTAGAAGATCGCTTTGCCTTCCCGGCGGGGCGTTACCAATCCTTCGAGCCGCAATCGCGACAGTTGCTGTGATACAGCGGCCTGTCGAGCGGAAAGCAGTTCCTCCAACTCGGTCACGGATTTCTCGCCGGATACAAGGTGGCACAGGATCATAAGACGACCTTCATGGCTGATGGCCTTCAGGAAATTCGACGCACGCGTGGCGCTTCCGGCAATAAGTTCAAAGTTGTCGGAAAACGATTCCTGTGAAATCTGAGGCAGTGCCATTTGTGTATTCCTTGTTGGTCCGGTCATGGACGAGAGTCTGCTGTGTATTCGATGATCGCCTGCGCGCGCCGCCCACTTATATATTTTGGCAACGCATTTCCATATGCATGAATCAAAATGACGTGATGAGAAAAAGTCCGCCTGCCAACTTTAACAGCCGCTTGCTTTGTTTCGCGTCAGGATGTGTTTGCACGAAACGGCCAAGGGGCGTTGATGCAGACGAAAACACGCTGTCTTGGTCAGAAGTAATCGGCCCCCCTTGCAGCCCTTGGGTGGCGACACTAAGACTCAGGTAACGTTTCTTCGGGTAATGTCCCGATCCATAGCAAAGCAGGCAGGTTCCTAATGTTCGATCCCGTTGATACCTATATGAATACGCTCGTCCCGATGGTTGTTGAGCAGACCAGCCGTGGGGAACGCGCGTACGACATTTTCTCGCGCCTATTGAAAGAGCGGATCATTTTCATCAACGGTCCGATCCATGATGGAATGAGCCATCTGGTCGTTGCGCAGTTGCTTCATCTTGAGGCTGAGAACCCGAACAAGGAAATCTCGATCTACATCAACTCTCCGGGTGGTGTGGTTACCAGCGGATTGTCGATCTACGACACAATGCAGTACATCAAGCCGAAATGTTCAACGCTGGTGATCGGTCAGGCGGCCTCGATGGGGTCGGTTTTGTTGGCCGGTGGCGAGAAGGGAATGCGCTTTTCGCTGCCAAACAGCCGGATCATGGTCCACCAGCCCAGCGGCGGCTATCAGGGCCAGGCGAGCGACATCATGATTCACGCGGCCGAGACGCAGAAACTGAAAGATCGCCTTTATGATATATACGTGCGCCACACCGGGCAGACCAAAAAGGCTGTTGAAAAAGCGCTGGATCGGGACAACTTCATGAGCCCGGAAGAAGCGAAAGACTGGGGTCACATCGACGAAATCGTCGAAAACCGCGCCAAAATGGATGGCGATGAGGCTTGAAGATAAGTCCCCGCGTCAACGGCGTGGGGGCCATTTTTGAGATTGTAGCCGCCTTTGTGGTGGCCTAAGCTGCATCAACAGGCGGTACATACGCTCAGGCGGGGGCCGCAGGGACGAAGTCCGAAAGGTAGAACATGGCGACGAATTCAGGCGGTGACGGCAAGAACACGCTCTACTGCAGCTTCTGCGGCAAGAGCCAGCATGAGGTGCGCAAGCTGATTGCCGGACCCACAGTTTTCATCTGTGATGAATGCGTCGAACTGTGCATGGACATCATCCGCGAGGAAACCAAAGCCAGCGGCCTGAAGTCCTCCGATGGGGTGCCGACACCCAAGGATATTTGCGAGGTTCTGGACGACTATGTGATCGGTCAGGCCACGGCCAAGCGGGTTCTGTCGGTGGCGGTTCACAACCACTACAAGCGTCTGAACCATGCGCAGAAAGCGGGCAGCGATATTGAGCTGGCCAAGTCCAACATTCTGCTGATCGGCCCCACCGGTTGCGGCAAGACGCTGCTGGCGCAAACGCTGGCGCGCATTCTGGATGTGCCGTTCACAATGGCGGATGCAACCACGCTGACCGAAGCCGGCTACGTGGGTGAGGATGTCGAGAACATCATCCTCAAGCTGCTGCAAGCGTCTGAGTATAATGTGGAACGCGCACAGCGCGGCATCGTCTATATCGACGAGGTCGACAAGATCACGCGCAAGTCCGAGAACCCCTCGATCACGCGCGACGTATCGGGTGAGGGTGTACAGCAGGCGTTGCTGAAACTGATGGAAGGCACCGTGGCCAGCGTGCCACCGCAAGGTGGGCGCAAGCATCCTCAGCAGGAATTCCTGCAGGTGGACACCACGAATATTCTGTTCATCTGCGGCGGTGCGTTTGCCGGTCTGGACAGGATCATCGCTCAGCGCGGCAAGGGCTCGGCGATGGGCTTTGGTGCAGACGTGCGCGACAATGATGAGCGTGGCGTCGGGGAAATCTTCAAAGACCTTGAGCCCGAAGACCTGCTGAAGTTCGGTCTGATCCCGGAATTCGTCGGTCGTCTGCCGGTTCTGGCAACGCTGGAAGACTTGGACGAGGACGCGCTGGTGACCATCCTGACCAAGCCGAAGAACGCTCTGGTCAAGCAATACCAACGTCTGTTTGAGCTTGAGGACGCTGAACTTGCCTTCACGGATGACGCGCTGAAAGCGATCGCGAAGAAGGCGATTGAACGGAAAACCGGTGCACGTGGTCTGCGGTCGATCCTGGAAGACATCCTGTTGGATACGATGTTCGAGCTTCCAGGTCTTAAAAACGTGACCGAGGTCGTTGTGAACGAGGAAGCGGTGTCTTCCGACTCGCAGCCGCTGATCATTTACGCGGATGCGGCCGAGTCTGCCTCGGCCGGATAATTCCAAAGATTTCAGGCATATTCGGCGCGGTTCACCCGCGCCGTTTTCTTATGAGGGCGGTATGGCAATCAAACGAATTTCGTCGGGCGGAGAATTTGAGGCCAAGGTCGGCTATTGCCGCGCTGTTGTGGCAGGCGGATGGGTTCATGTCTCTGGCACGGTCGGACAGGGTGACGGTGTTGTTGAACAGTGCCGATCTGCACTTGAGGTGATCGAAAAGGCGTTGAGAGAAGCCGGCGCCAGCTTTGCGGATGTGGCGCGCGTGACATACATGCTGCCTGACAAAAGCGAATTTGAACCCTGCTGGCCGATCCTCCGTGAAACGTTTGGGGAAAACCCTCCGGCGACAACGATGATCGAATGTGCATTGATTGATCCGAAGTTCCGGATCGAAATCGAAGTGACCGCATATCTGCCGGAATAGCGGCTGTGGTCCGTGTGGCACTGGACCTTGGCGAGCCTTTGGTCCATATCTGCAGGAACAGAAATGCCGGAGTCAGACGATGGGAATCCTGAACAGTCTTTTGCGGGCCGTAACCTGGTGGAACGGGGCCACTCTGAATACGCAGATTTACACTGCGCGTAAGGGAGTGAAGGTTGGCGAAGATAACGAAGGCAATGTTTTCTATCGCAATTCCGACGACAGCAAACGCTGGGTTATTTTCAATGGTGAGGCCGAGGCAAGTCGGATCGACCCTGACTGGCATGGATGGCTGCACCGGACCTGGGATGAGCCTCCAACGGACAAGCCGTTGCAGCATAAGTCCTGGGAAAAACCGCATCAGGAAAATTTGACAGGTACAGCCCTGGCCTATGCGCCTGCGGGTTCGTTGCGCCGACCTGACCCGGTCGAGCGTTCGGACTATGAGGCATGGACCCCAGAATAAGCGAGGCGAGCAATGTCGAGCTATAATGTAACCGAAGTCCTGGTGGGCGGGGCCGTTCTTGCCTGTGCCGTGGCTTTTGGCGTTTATGCCAGCCAGTCAACCGGCCTGTCGCAAAGCGGGCCGGGGTACGAATTGGGTGCATCCTTCCGATCGCTTGAGGGTGTCGGTGTCGGCACGGATGTTCGACTTGCCGGCGTTAAGATCGGGACCGTGACAGGTGTTGAATTGAACCCGGATACTTATCGCGCGGACACAACTTTTTCGATCTCTGACGGGATACTGGTGCCGGATGACAGCGCGATCGTCATCTCGTCCGAAGGTTTGCTGGGTGGAAACTTTGTCGAGGTAATGCCCGGTGGATCGCCCTTCTTCTTTGAACCCGGTGATCAGGTCGAGGATACGCAGGGTGCGGTCAGCCTGATTTCGCTTCTGGTCAAATTCGTGGCCGGGGATGGCGGCGAATGAAGCGTTTATTTCTGATTGCAGCGCTGCTTGTGTCCACGGGCGCAGCAGCCCAGCAAAAGGTCCAATCTGGTCCGGGCGCGATGCTGCGTGGTTTGGATAAGGTGAGCGGACAGACCGTTGATGTCGAGATGCAGAGCGGTCAGACCGAAGCGATATTCGGCTTGGATGTTGCTTTGGGCGATTGCCGCTATCCGGCAGAAAACCCGACCGGGGACGCTTTCGCCTATCTCACGATTTGGGAAAAGGGCAAGACAGATCAACTATTTGACGGATGGATGATCGCCACTTCCCCGGCGCTGAATGCGTTGGATCATTCACGTTACGATGTCTGGGTGATCCGCTGTATAACGCCGTCCGGCGACTGATCCAGCTCAGCGGTGAAGTCTGCGCTGGCGTTGATCGCCTCCTCCAAGGCCTGCCTGTATTCAGAGCGCGGAACTTCAATTGCGCCCAGTGAAGCCAAGTGCGCGGTTAGAAATTGGGTGTCGAACAACAAAAAACCGGTGCGCCTTAGCCGATCGACCAGATAGGCCAGCGCAATTTTCGAGGCATCCGTTCGCCGCGAAAACATGCTTTCACCGAAGAACGCAGCGCCCAGGGAAACTCCGTAGACACCTCCGATAAGCGCGGGGCCGTCCCAGACTTCTAATGAGTGCGCATAGCCGGATTGGTGCAGGCGTTGATACAGATCCCGCAGCTCTGCATTGATCCAGGTGTCGGCGCGGTCGGCACAGCCATCGACAACACCAGCGAAGTTCTGATTGATCGTAACTGAGAAACCGCATTTGCGGATTCGCCGCGCAAGGCTGCGCGATATGTGGAACCCGTTCAGGGGGATAACGCCCCGAAACTTTGGATCGACCCAGAACAAGTCCGGGTCGTCGCGGTGTTCGGCCATCGGGAAAATGCCGATGGAATAACCATGTAGCAGGAGTTCGGGAGAAAGGCTCATACAGACGGTCCGACGTTCGAGGGGCAAAAGCCCCTCGAAGTGGTTGTGTTACTCGGCCATATTCTCCGCAAGCCAATGCTCCAGCCAGTGAATGTTGTAGTCGCCGCTGTGGATGTCGGCTTCTTGCAGCAGAGCATGAAATAGCGGCACAGTCGTGTCGATTCCGTCCACGATCAATTCACCCAAGGCGCGTTCCAGACGCGCCAGCGCCTCGGCCCGGTCGCGGCCCTGCACGATCAGCTTGGCGATCAGCGAGTCGTAGTAGGGCGGGATCGAGTACCCGTCATAGAGCGCCGAATCCATCCGCACACCCAGACCGCCGGGCGCGTGATAAGCGCTGATCTTGCCGGGGCAGGGTGAGAAGTTGGGCAGCTTTTCCGCGTTGATCCGAACCTCGATGGCGTGGCCGTTGATTTCCAGATCGTCTTGACCGAAGGACATATCCTCGCCTGCGGCCACGCGGATTTGTTCGCGCACCAGATCGACGCCGAAAATGCCTTCGGTTACAGGGTGTTCCACCTGCAGGCGGGTGTTCATTTCGATGAAATAGAACTCGCCGTTTTCATACAGGAACTCGATGGTGCCCGCGCCGATATAGTTGATCTTGGCCACAGCGTCGGCGCAGATTTTACCAATCTTGGCGCGTTCCTCGGGGGTGATGCTGGGGCCGGGAGCCTCTTCAAACACTTTCTGGTGGCGGCGCTGAAGCGAGCAGTCACGTTCGCCCAGGTGAACCGCTTTGCCCTTGCCGTCGCCAAAGACCTGAATCTCGATATGGCGCGGCGTGGTGAGGTATTTCTCGATATAGACCTCGTCATTGCCAAAGGCCGCTTTGCCTTCGGCCCGCGCGGTCATGAAGGCGCTTTCCATCTCATCGGCGGTCTGCGCGACTTTCATGCCGCGTCCGCCGCCACCGGCGGTGGCCTTGATGATGACGGGATAGCCGAATTCCTCACCAATGCGCTTAGCGTCTTCCAGAGTGGGAACACCACCATCCGAGCCGGGAACGCACGGCACGCCCAACGCTTTCATCGTGTCCTTGGCGGTGATCTTGTCACCCATCACACGGATATGTTCGGCGGTGGGGCCGATGAAAGTGATGTCGTGGTCCTCGACGATCTGCACAAATTCAGCGTTCTCGGACAGGAAGCCATAGCCGGGGTGGATCGCCTGCGCGCCTGTGATTTCACAGGCCGAGATGATCGCGGGCACGGACAGATAGCTTTGCGGGCTGGGCGGAGGGCCGATGCAGACCGACTCGTCCGCCATGCGCACATGCATTGCGTCGCTGTCGGCGGTGGAATGGACGGCGACCGTCTTTATCCCCATCTCGCGCGCGGCGCGGATGACGCGCAGGGCGATCTCGCCTCGGTTGGCAATCAGGATCTTGTCGAACATGGGCCCGCCTTACTCAACGATGACCAGAGGTGTGCCGAATTCGACGGCATCCCCGTCGCCCACGAGAATGCGCTTGATGGTGCCCGACTTGGGCGCGTGGATGTGGTTCATGGTTTTCATGGCTTCGACGATCAGCAGCGTGTCGCCTTCGGACACGGATGCGCCGACCGAGATGAATGCGGGCGCGCCGGGTTCGGGCTGCATGTAAACGGTGCCGACCATGGGCGAGGTTACCGCACCCGGATGGCTGGCTGGGTCTTCAGCGGCGGCCGGTGCTTCGGCAGCAGCAGCAGCCGGGGCCGGAGCAGCAGCAGCAGCAGCAGGGGCCGCAGTCGGAACGGCCACCTGAACCGGGGCTACGGCAGCGGTTTGCGACAAGCGGCTGACGCGTACATTCAGGCTGTCTTCCTCGCCATATTCGCGTTTGACCTGCAGTTCGGTCAGGTCATTCTCGCGCAGCAATTCGGCCAATGCCTTGATGAATGCCACATCCGCTTCGTGTTTGGTTTCTGTCATGAGTGTCCTCGACGGTTCCCCTATGGCCCGTCTGTTTCTTGCGGGCTTTGGTCTGATTACGCAGCGTTATAAGCCATGCGCTCGGTCATGAAAAGCGCAGTCTCGGCCTGTCAGATGGGGGTTTTAACGAAGATTGCGAGGGGCGAAAGGGGTCAGAGAGGCATTCCGGAAAGTTTCGCGACGAGTTCAGGCAGTTTACGCGCCCCGAATTTCTCGAGAAGGCGCGCGCGGTATGCTTCGATGGTGCGATAGCTCAAGCCAAGTTCGACGCCGATTTCCTTGGCAGACAGGCCGCGGCAGGACAAAATCGCGACCTCGCGTTCCCGCGTGGTCAATTCGACCAATGGGCGTTCTTCCGAGATGTCAGAAAAGCTCCAGATGCCGTGGCGGAAGGGATCGTCCGGGGTCAGTGAACGACCGCGCGCGCGGCACCAGAACAAGTCACCATTTCGCCGCCGCATGACGCGTTCGTCGGTGTAATATCCGGTATCGCGCATGACCTGAAGGCTACGCGCACCAATGCGTTCCCAATCCGCGACCGAGGGATAAAGATGCAGCAGGGGCATGTTGCGATAGTCGGCTTCGTCCCCGCCGAAGGTGCGAGCAAACTGCAGATTGCAGCGTCGGATGATACGGTTTTCCAGTTCCACCAATCCGATAGGAGCATATTCAAAGGCAGCATCACTCATCCTGGTATCGTGCCGGGAATTGGTTGGAATTAGAAGGGGTAGCACGCAGATTGTGGTGCTGACGGGCGTCAGGGCGCTCCTCATGATTGTGCAAATACTCTGTCAAAGGTGTAAACTGGGTTTGAAAATTCAGGTCTAAAAGATAGAAAACAATATAGAGTTCAGAAAAGACTGAAGGTTCTTGAAGATGGATTTCGCTTGGGAAGGAGCGAGAACATGCGCGACACGCTGACAGGCAGCCGTATCCGAGAGAGGCGACAAATCGCGGGTCTGCGTCAGGCAGAGCTGGCGCGTCAGGTCGGGATCTCGGCCTCGTATTTGAACCTGATCGAGCACAATCGCCGCAGGATTGGCGGCAAGCTGCTGGTCGATATCGCCTCGGCTCTGGCTGTTGAACCTTCGCTGCTGACGCAGGGGCTGGAGGCGACGCTTATTTCCGCGCTGCGCGAGGCTGCGGCGGATGCGGTGGGGCAGCAGGCCGAAGTCGACAGTCTAGAGGAGTTCGCGGGGCGCTTTCCGGGGTGGGCTGCTGTGCTGGCACAGATGCACAGGCGCGTTGTCTCGCTTGAGCGGACGGTCGAAACCCTGTCCGACCGCTTGACCCATGATCCACATCTGGCTGCTTCGATGCATGAGGTTCTGTCCACCGCGGCTGCGATTCGTTCGACCGCAGCGATTCTGGCCGAGACGCAGGAAATCGAACCGGAATGGCAGGACCGCTTTCATCGAAACCTGCACCAAGATGCGGAACGCCTTGCCGACAGTTCCAAGTCCTTGGTTGCCTATCTCGACGATTCTGACAGTGCCGACGACCGCCGGGGCGTTCCTCTTGAGGAGGTTGAGGCATTTTTTGAACAGCACGGGCACCACTTTCCCGAGGTTGAGGCCGGAGGAGAGATCGCAGCAATAGACCTGAGCGAGATGGATTCTGTGGCTGCGAAAACTGTGACTCGTGGCTTTTTGGACATCTATGCGGCTGACGCGAAGGCCATGCCATTGGAAGCAGTAATAGATGCTTTGGCTGGTGCCGAGCCTGACCCAATCAGGCTGGCAGCACAGTTTTCAGTGGACATTGCGACGGTTCTGCGACGCTTGGCGGCTTTGCCCGACGGGGTTCTGTCACGTCCGACCGGGCTGGTTGTTTGTGACGCGTCTGGAAGTATCTTGTTTACAAAGTCGGTGCCGGGATTTGCGATGCCGCGCTTTGGTGAAGCGTGTCCTTTGTGGCCTTTGTTTCAGGCGTTGAACCGACCTTTGGTGCCGATCCGCAAGCGTATCGTGCAGCTAGGCCGGTCCGCGGCCGAGTTTGATTGCTTTGCCTATGCTTGGCCGCAAACGATCTCTGGGTATGACGACGCGCCTGTCTACCGCTCGGTCATGCTGGTCCGTTCCGTCGAAGAAGGCGGGCAGGGCGGCCAGCCGGTTGCCAAGGTCGGGCCAAGTTGCAGGGTATGTCCGAACGCTGACTGCGAGTCGCGCCGAGAGCCGTCGATTCTGAGCGAAGGCTTTTGACACTTTCCTGACAGACGGCGTAAGCTGGCACAGACAGGACTGCGGATGGGTATCCTGTCACGGGGAGGAATGAAACATATGAGCCGTAAGGTTCTACTGATTGAGGATGAGCCGAACATCGCCGAGGCCATTCGGTTTCTGCTGACGCGTGAGGGTTGGCAGGTCGAAACGCACGCCGAAGGATCGGACGCTGTCGAGGTCATTCAGGGCGCAAATCCTGATCTTGTCATTTTGGATGTCATGCTGCCGGGCAAAAGCGGCATGGATATTCTGCGCGATCTGCGCGAGTTGGAGGACCTTCGGGGTCTGCCGGTCTTGATGCTAACCGCACGCGGCCAGCTTCGGGATCGCGAAATGGCCGAAAGCGCGGGCGTCAGCCGCTTTATGACCAAGCCGTTTTCCAATGCCGAGGTCCTGACCGCCGTGCGGGATCTGCACGCACAGGCCACACAATCATGAGCAATGGCGAAGATCGGCAGCCTCAGGGTGTTCGGCCTTCGCTGTTTCTGGAACGCCAAAGCTATCGTCGTCGCCGGTTGACGGATGCGGCTCGGTTGTTGCCGATTCTCGGGGCTGCGCTGATCGCAATTCCGTTGCTTTGGCCCGAGCCGGGGGAAACCGGGGCGGTCACTTTGTCGTCGGCCATCCTCTATATCTTTACCTGCTGGGGGCTGTTGATACTGATTAGCCTGATCTTTGGCTTCGCCGCCCGTCGCACGGCGGCGCGGGATGACACCGACCTGGACGCGGACCGATGGCAACGCTGAACCTTCTGATCCTTGTCTGTCTGGGCTATGTGGTTCTTTTGTTCGGTGTGGCCTTTGCCGCTGACCGAATGGCAGCCGCTGGGCGTGGCGCGTGGCTGCGATCTCCGCTGATCTATACGCTGTCGCTGTCGATCTACTGCACGGCATGGACATTCTACGGCGCGGTTGGAAATGCTGCCCGGTCAGGGCTGGAGTTCGTGACGATTTATCTGGGTCCCACGCTGGTCATGATCAGTTGGTGGTGGGGGCTCAGGAAACTGGTCAGGGTCGGGCGCAGCCAACGGGTGACCTCGATCGCTGACCTGATCTCGTCCCGGTATGGCAAGTCGAATACGCTGGCGATCTGCGTGACCATTCTGGCGGTGCTTGGTGGTACGCCCTATATCGCCCTGCAACTGCAATCCATCACCTTGTCTTTCTCGATTTTTGCCGAGGCTGACCCTTCTGGCCTTTACCGCGAAGGGTCGAGCGTGTTTTGGGTGGCCGCTGGGCTAGCGGTTTTCGCCATCCTGTTCGGGACACGAAACCTGGACGCGAACGAGCGTCACCACGGGGTCGTGACCGCTATCGCGTTGGAATCTGTGGTCAAACTGTTCGCTTTGCTGGCGGTCGGCATCTTTGTCGTCTGGGGGGTCGCAGGCGGCGTTGGGCCGATGATGGATCGCATAGACGCCTCGGAGATTGGTCAATGGAACGTGGACGCGGGGCGCTGGACGACGTTCATCTTCTTGTCGGCTGCGGCCTTTGTCTGCCTGCCGCGCATGTTTCAGGTCATGGTGGTCGAAAACGCAGATGAAGGACACCTGAGGACAGCGGCGTGGGCGTTTCCGTTGTACTTGCTGTTGATGAGCCTCTTTGTGGTGCCGATCGCCGTGGTGGGGCTGGACCTGTTGCCGGAAGGATCAAACCCGGACTTGTTCGTCCTGACTGTACCCCTATCGCAGGGCAATGACTGGCTGGCCATGCTGTCCTTCATCGGCGGGTTCTCGTCGGCCACGTCGATGGTGATCGTCACAGCGATGGCCTTGTCGACCATGGTCTCGAACCACCTGGTGATGCCGATCTGGTTAAGCACTCAGGAGGGGTCGGGGTCCGTATCCGGCGACGTTCGGCACGTTGTATTGGTCGCGCGCCGTGTCTCAATCGCGGCTATCATGGCGCTGGGCTATTTCTATTATCGGCTGTCCGGTGGCGGCGCGGCGCTTGCCTCGATCGGACTTGTGGCCTTTGCTGGTATCTCTCAGATTCTGCCCGCTCTGGTCGGAGGTTTGTTCTGGCGCGGGGCAACGCGGACGGGGGCGCTGGTCGGGCTGACCGTGGGGTTCCTCTTGTGGATCTACACGCTGCTTCTGCCCGGGATGGGTGGGGCGCTGATGTCCGAGTCGGTTCTGCAGAACGGTCCGTTTGGGATCGGCTGGCTGCGGCCGCAGGCATTGTTCGGGATCGAAGGTATGGATCCCATGGTCCATACGGTCATGTGGTCGCTGTCCCTGAATACCGTCGCTTTCTGCGTGGCGTCGCTGCTGAGCTTTCCCAGCCCGCTGGAACGCTTGCAGGGCGCACAGTTCGTCAACGTCTTTGACCATTCTGTCGCGCCGCGCGGTTGGACCGGCTCAGTTGCGCAGAGCGAGGATCTGATGATCATGACCCAGCGAATACTGGGGGCTGGTCCCGCGCAGGAGTTCTTTCAGGCCGAAGCCGAACAACAAGGCGGACGGTCCAGCCTGCCCGAACCAACACCTGCCTTTCTTGAGCGTCTGGAGCGTGAATTGAGCGGCTCGGTCGGGGCGGCGACGGCGCATGCCATGATCGGCCAGATTGTCGGCGGGTCTTCGGTGTCGGTCGAGGATTTGTTGGCGGTGGCCGACGAATCCGCGCAACTGCTTGAGTATTCTAGCCAGCTAGAGGTGAAATCCGCAGAGCTCAGCCGCACTGCGCTGCAGTTGCGAGAGGCAAATACCAAACTAACGCAGATTTCTGAGCAGAAAGACAGCTTCCTCAGTCAAGTCAGCCACGAATTGCGGACGCCCATGACCTCGATCCGCGCCTTTTCCGAGATCATGCGAGACACCGACGGACTTAGCCCAGAGGAGCAGACACGCTATGCCGCGATCATCCATGACGAGGCTCTGCGGCTCACACGATTGCTTGACGACCTGCTGGATCTGAGTGTCCTGGAAAGCGGTCAGGTCAACTTGAATATGGGCGGGGATACCCTGCGCTCGGTGTTGGATCGGGCTGTATCCAGCGCCTTGGCCGGTACCAGCAAGTCCCTGACGGTGCGCCGGTCGAAAACCTCTGAACGCATCCCCCTGCACACAGATTTGGATCGGTTAGGTCAGGTGTTCATCAATTTGATCTCCAACGCGCAGAAATACTGTGATGCTGACGAGCCGGTCCTGACTATTTCGGCGCACGACGTCGGCGGGCAAGTCGTGATTGATTTTGCGGATAACGGAAGCGGCATTCCACTCGAAGCCCGTTCCATGGTGTTTGAAAAATTCGCCCGAGTAGGAGGCGACAAGGCAGGCGGAGCAGGTCTGGGCTTGGCAATCTGCCGTGAGATCATGCAGCGTCTTGGTGGAGAAATCAGCTATTTGCCCGGGCAGGGCGGCGCAGCCTTCCGTGTAAGAGTGCCGCTGGCTTACAGACAGGCCGCGCAATAGCCCCGACGTAAAGGTATTCGTAACCTGCGCTGGGGTAGACCTGATACCAGACAAAGTTTGGATTGACGGTTTCGGGCATGACACAGCCGGTCAGCGCAGCCTTGGCGCGAAAACTAACTGCAGGACAGGAGGGGCGGGGCGATAGACCTCATTCGGTGCTGCGCGCGCTGCGTTTGGCCTTGGCACGCGCGGCTGCTGACAGGCTGCGGCTGCCGCTGGCGGTGATCGCGGCAAAGCAGGTGGCGGGGAGTCCGGATACGCTGGGAGGTCAGGTTGGTGATGACTGGCTGTTGTTGCAATTCACCGGCGCCGAAGGGCTGCAAGCTGCAGTATGCATGGATATGGGGACCGTGTCGGCGATCGTGCAGGTTCAGACGGTTGGCGAAGTGATGCCGTCGCCCCCAGTGGAACGCGCATTTACAGACACGGACGCCGCAATGGTTGCGCCTTGGGTCGAAGAAGTCTTCAGACGCGCGGCAAATCTGGTTGAGGAAGCACGGGATCAGGAAAGACTGACCGGATTTCAATACCGTCTTAGACTGGCCGATTTGCGAACCTTGTCGCTTGCTTTGGTCGAAGACGCGTATGTCTCATATGACCTTACTGTGGAGCTGGGGAATGGTCTGCGGCAAGGGAAAGTTTCTGTCCTTTTGCCAGAGCTTTCAAGCGGTTCAGATGCCGAGGAACATGATGAAGATGCTGCACTTAAACTCGGGCAAGGGGCAGGTGTTCTTCGCGCTGAACTGGACACCGTGATATGTCGAATGTCGGTGCCGCTGGCCTCTCTGTCCGCGCTGGCGACCGGGGACATTCTGCCGCTGGCTGGCGCAAGACTTGACCAGGCCGAAGTATTGACGATTGATCGTTCTCGTGCAGCCGTGGGGCGGTTGGGGCAATGTGGCGGGATGCGTGCCGTTCGTCTGAATGAGCAGGTTCCGTTGCCTTCACCCTTGGGTGCGGACGCACAGGAATTTCTCGCAGCTCGGGCGCACAACCAGCCTGCGGCAGACATCTCAGCAGATTCAGCCGAAATTGTCCTGAACGAAGCCAACGGCCTAGTGGACGATCTGGAGTTAGGCGATTCTGATCAGATTGCCGCGGAAATTTCAAAGCTGGCCGGTCTGAGTGATGACTCAGGACAGCTTAGTTGATCCTGCGGTATTATTCGCCCGAGTTCCGTATCTGATTGAGAGCAGGGCGAAGGTTTTCCAGGGCGTAACCAGCCTTGGTGGTTGCATCCAGAATTTCGTCGGTGCTCATCCGATCGCATTGGCCCAGCGCCCAGACGACCGAACAGCGTGTGCCAGACGCACAATAGGCCAGAACCGGTCCACTGCAGCTTTCTGCCAGCTCGCGTTGGAGGGCAACGTTTTCAGGCGTCATCGTCTGATGGGTCAGCTCCAGAACTTCATACTCAAGTCCCGCAGCACGGACGGCCTGACCGATCGCGTCTGACTGCATGCCCGTTGGAACTTCGGTATTCGGGCGGTTGCAAATGACCTTGACGAAACCGGCTTCGACAATGGCTGGAATATCGTCGACCGTGATTTGCGGCGAGACGGCGTAGCGGGGGGTAATGGGTCGAATCTCCATGCCAATTGCTTAGGCTGCGTTTGCGGATCTGTCCAGTTGTGCCCCTACGGTTGGCGCAGCGTACATACCTGCGATCATTGCCGCCAGAAACACAAGCCCGCCCAGACCGCCGTATGTCACAGACGCGATTGCAGGTCCCGGACAAAGCCCGGCCAATCCCCATCCCGCGCCAAACATAACCGAACCAAGGATCAGGCGGCGGTCCAGTTCTGGTGGCGACATGGCGGGAAAGTCCCCACCGGTCAAAGGGTGGCGATGTTCCGTCAGACGCCACGCGAGCAACATCGGCAGGATCGCTCCGCCCATTACAAAAGCCAAGGTTGGATCCCAGTTCCCGAACACGTCCAGCCATCCCTGAACTTTGGTCGTGTCGGTCATACCCGAGATCAGAAGACCCGCTCCGAACAGCGACCCTGCGATCAATGAAATCAGCAAACGCATCAGATCACCCCCCACATATGTCGCAGAACCGCGAGGGTGACCGCTCCGGCCAAGATATAGACGACAGTGGCCACTATCCCGCGCAGAGAAAACCGTGAGATACCGCAAACCCCGTGGCCCGAAGTGCAGCCATTGGCGATCCTGGTGCCGACGCCGACCAACAATCCTGCCAGGATGATCACTGCAAAATTGCCGGTCAGGTGCGTTTCCGGTGCGGGGGAAAGCAAAGGGCGAAGCAGTAGGGGCATCCCGATAAGGCCCGCTACGAATACCAGCCGCTCGAGCGTGCGGTCGCTATTGTCAACCAGCCCGCCCAGTATGCCGCTTGCTCCCATAATTCGTCCGTTTCCAAGCAGATAAACGGCGGCACCCAGTCCAATAAGGATGCCTCCGCCCAATCCCCATATCCATTCTGACTGCATAGTTATTTCCTTGTTTCTGCGCCTTGCAGGGTCACAGTTTGTTCACCGGGATCTTCAGAAAAACGTCCCCTTGTTCGTCCGCTGGCGGCATCTGTCCTGCGCGCATGTTGACCTGCAGAGATGGCAGGATCAGGCGGGGCATGCCAAGTGTCGCATCCCGAGCATCGCGCATCTCGACAAACTCCTCGATCGATCTGCCCTGTCCTATGTGGACATTGAGAGCCTTTTGCTCTCCGACCGTTGTTTCCCAGGCGTATTCATCCCGGCCCGGAGCCTTGTAGTCGTGGCCCACGAAGATACGGGTTTCGTCGGGCAAAGAGAGAATTTTTTGGATTGAGGCATACAGCATTTCCGAAGACCCGCCCGGAAAGTCGCACCTTGCGGTGCCAAAGTCTGGCATGAACAGGGTATCGCCGACGAAAGCGGCATCACCGATGACATAGGTCAGGCAAGCCGGAGTATGGCCGGGTGTGTGCAGCACGTCACCGCGCATTTGGCCCACGTGAAAGCTGTCGCCTTCGCGGAACAACGCATCGAACTGACTGCCGTCACGCTGAAACTCAGTCCCTTCGTTGAAGATTTTGCCGAAGGTTTCCTGGATGGTGACAATCTGATCCCCAATTCCGATCTTTCCGCCAAGTTCCTGCTGCAGATACGGCGCGGCTGACAGATGGTCTGCGTGTACGTGGCTTTCCAGAATCCACTCGACTTTCAGGCCATTGTCGCGGACGTACTCAATAATCTTGTCGGCGGAGCCGGTGTTTGTTCGGCCCGACGCGTGGTCGAAATCCAGTACGCTGTCGATGATCGTGCAGGCCGTGCCCTCGGGTTCCTGCACCAGATAGGACACCGTAAACGTGTCTGTATCAAAAAACGCTTTCACCTTGGGTGTCATCTCGCCCTCCGTCATTGCTGCCCAATACGTATATTAATTACGGAATGTATCGGGATCAACTGTCCGTGATTTGATGTTTGTCAAGGCAGGTTAAAGCAGAACGGCCTAGAATTTAACCATTCCGCAGTTCGCTGCCGAAACAGCATTTGGCGCAGGCGGGTTTTCGCGTGTCCCCGGGTTAAGATCAGCAAGTCTTAAAACGGTTACCTATATCAGGGTAATAAGGCACCATTTGGGAGGATGGAAATGTCTACACTGAACTTGTATTCCGAGGCTGAACAGCTTGAGCGGAACCTGCAGGGGGCTTGCCTTGAAACGCGTTTGGCCCTTCAGCCGAGTGTGACAAAGGTTATTGAGCGGATGCGGCAAGAGGGTGTCCGTGTACCGTCGCGATTGCGGCGACTGGATGCTGCGCTGTGTGAAGACGCGATGGAGGCTCAGTTCGACAATCTGCCAATTTAACGCGCAGAGCTAGCTGAACGATATTCCCAGAATAACCAGCATCAGTCCAATTACGGAGAGAAATAGCGAGGCCAGGTTCCACGGCAGGACACCCTGAACAGCAGCGCGCAATTCGTCGTCAGATAGCCCGGATTTGCGCGCTTTCATCACACGCAGAATACACCAGACGAGCCCCAAAAGACCGGCGAGGGACAGGGCTGCTCCGCCCCAGGTGATGATTTCAAACATGGTTCCCCACATTGGCCTGCAAATTTCTACTGCGCTTATCGGATCACCCCGCGCCACACAAGCCCGGCGCCGGATTGTCCGCTTGCGGCGCGCGCGGCAGCGATGTATCCGGCTTAGTGCCGTTCTGCGGTAACAGACCTCAGCCTCCGGGAGAAAAATAAATGGAAGATATGACCGAAGATCAAGCCGCCGCCAACTATCGCGTAACCGCGGGAGAGCTGCGTCAGTTTATCGAACGGTTTGAGCGTCTGGACGCCGAGAAAAAAGACATCGCTGAGCAGCAGAAAGAGGTCATGGCCGAAGCCAAGGCGCGCGGTTACGATACCAAGGTCATGCGCAAGGTGATTGCTCTGCGCAAGCGTGACAAGGACGATATCGCCGAAGAAGAGGCGGTGCTGGAAATGTACAAAGAAGCGTTGGGCATGGGCTGACACCGGTCAGCCCAGGGTCCGTTAAGGGCGCCGTTTCGCGTGCAGTTCAAATATTCCGACCAGTCCGCTCTGAGGCGTGCTGCGGTCAAAGCTGGGCCTTTCCAAACCAAAGGGAATACAGCGAACTGTAACCTGCCCGGGGGCGTGTGAATCAAGGTCTCAGAAGCCGAACCCCCGGCATGGTTTCCAGCCTTGCAAGGTCTTGTTCGTACAGCTCTGAAAACGCTTCGATAATCTCGGTGTTCCAACCGGGAAGTTCCAGTTCTTCTTCGACCATATCGGGCCGCGCATGTTCTTCCAGAACCTCAGCTAGCGCGTCACGGGTGCTGGCTTGATTCTGATCTGACCCTGCGCTGACAATTTCCTGTGCCTTCTCCTTCCCCGCCTCAGTCAAAAGCGAGAGCAACAGGTCGTGTTCGCCTTGAATGGGCGTGTCATCCGGCAGACCAGAGATTGATCGGACAATGTCTCCCCACAGAAACGGCGATTCCTCATTGCTCCAGAGCGTAATTTTAACCTCCGGTGCCAGATCGCGGATGTCGTCAATCATTCCTGTCCAGCTTAGGCAGCTCAGGTCAGTGCTTCGGGTGATGTTTTCGCGGTCTGCATCCGGCAGTGACATGAGGAGTTTCGGCACAAAGCTGCCCGGATTTCTCAATGAAAAGAAAAGTTCAACCTGTGTGCTGCCCAACGCCTGATCCAACAGGGACATCCGCTGCCCGGCCAGTGGATAAAACTGTCCGTGCTGTATGGCAGATTTTCCATCGGCAATAAGGTCGTTGCTTAGAAATACAGTGCGACGAACTTGCGGGTCAGAGGGCAAGGCTGCCTGAACTTGATCGATTTCCTGTGGCTTTAGCGGGCGCGTAGGAGGCGCAGCAAAAGCAGGCTTGAACACCTGCCGGTATCGGCGCGGCCCAAATGTTGCAACGCCTTGTTCAGAAAGCACATTCTTGTTGGCCCGTAAGGACCTTGATAGCCTGCCTTCGTCAGTAAATGCGGCTCCTGCGTGGATCGCAACCTGCATATTCGGTTCTTACCCTTGCATATTTTGCCCCATCTGCCGAGTTACATGCTGCCTGCGGCGCAGTCAAACCCGCCAGCGAGGACCAGTGAAATGAGGGGTCCGGCAATGAAAATCCAAAATCCTAAAGATAAGATAAAAAATCAGGGTTGCAGTCCTGAACCAGAGGAAGTAATCGACACCAAGTGCCCCTATAGCTCAGCTGGTAGAGCAACTGATTTGTAATCAGTAGGTCCGCGGTTCGAGTCCGTGTGGGGGCACCACAAAACTCATGAAATCTCTTAAATATCAGCGCATTAAAGCGCATTCGCTGGATTCAAAGGTGACATTCGAGGTGACGCTATGCCTCTAGTCATCGCTGAACTTGGAGCGATTATGATCTCAGCGAAATACATTACACAGAAGAAAGAGGGTGGAGTTATTGCCCTGCTTTCTGACACCGGAATGCGTTGTGCAGAAGCGGTGGGTTTGAGGGTCGAAGACGTTTTCTTGAGCGAACCCACCCCTTATCTGATGTTGCGCCCAAATGAGGCACGGAGCCTGAAGACAAAAGGGTCAGAAAGATTGGTGCCGCTCGTCGGCGCTGGGCTGTGGGCTGTGAGACGGGCCAAAGATCATGCCCAGAACGGGTTTTTGTTCCCACGCTACATCGATTTTCGAGGTTCACCATACGCGAATAAGGCCACTTACGCTTCAAACACAATCAACAAGTGGTTGAGGTCTTTTCCGCTGGACAGGAAGGATCAAAAGTCGGCGCATTCGTTCCGCCACACCGTTCAAGACAGGCTGAGGGACGCCCAAGTACCAAAGGAAATCCAAGACGCAATCTGCGGCTGGCAAACCAAGGGAATGGGGGCGAACTACGGTCAGGGTTACTCGGCTAGTGTTCTGGCTGAACATCTACAGAAAATTGTCCATGCCGACTTGTTCCCAAGTCAGCTGCCCAGCACTGGCTGAAACACCATCTGCCACGGCTGGTTGAGCTCTGCCCACCCTAGAAAACCGAAAACACGAAATCCGTAGAACATACGGATATGGAAAGGAACACACGTGAACGAACTTTCAAAACTGAAGTCAGCGACCACAAGCGATTTGCTGAATAGGGAGTTTTGGTTCACCATGCCAACAAGGGCGGCCACAGCATGAGAGGTTCGACAGCCCTTGAGGCTACGTTTGAAATCATCTTGGGGCTGAAGAAGCCCAAGGTGTCAGCCACAGGCCAAGCGAAGTTCCGAGCCGAGTTTACCAAGTACCGGAGCAAAGGGGATCATCGCATAGGTGACACAAAAGGGGCCACTTAGAGCAGTCATTGTCTTGAGATGGTGTTAAAAAACAGCTACTTATGGAGCTATTCCGGATAGAAAAAATCAGTGTGGGGGCACCACTCAAAACCCAGTCAAACACCGGCAAAATAAGATGTTTCCTCAAATACTTGAGGTGCATTCTTAATCTTCGGTTGGGTTTGATTGTGGTTGGAACGTATCATGAACATTGTAACGAAACGGTCATTACAAGGACATGGTATGCCGCAGATTAAGTTCACGGATTCGACGCTCAAGTCGCTGTCCACAACCAAGACAACATGGTTCTCAGACCCGTTCTGCAAGGTTACGCTTCTGCGTGACCAAGGGCGGCGTCAAAACTTGGTACGAAGCCAAGAGGGATTCTGGCGCACAAAAGATGCGCTCGGTCAAGCTGGCGCAGGGGGCGAGCAAAGGCGCGCACTGTGCTTGGGCCAAGAAGCAGAAGGGCGCGACGCTACTCGACATCTACAAAGGCAATGTGCTCACAAAGGATGAGCGCGAAACTCAGAAAGCGGTTCTTGGCATCCCGACGTTTGCCGAGGCTCTGGAACAATACATAGAACACCGCACACGCGAACGGGCGTCTGGCAAGGCTCCGATGGTCGAGAAAACTGCCAAGGATTACCGCATAACGTCTAAGCTGCGTTTTTCGCGCTGGGCAGATGTTCACGTGGACGAACTGCCGATCCTCGAAATCAATCAGTACTTGAATACTCTTCAACTGACGCGCCCGAATGGCGCGCAGACAGCTTCGGTTCTAATCGAAAATGCGCTCGCCCTGCTCGTCAATCACCTGTTTCGCCTTTGCGATGCTGAAGCTTTCGCCCTGATCCCGGGTTTCAAAGACATCCGCCCGGATCACTGTATGGGTCTTGCGATCTCCATCGATGGTCTTTTCTATGCGGGCCAAAAGGCGGTAATTGCCACCTTCGGGCATCAGGTCCGGAAAGATGTCGAACCCTTTGTAAGAGACCGGCTCTGGCTCTGACTTTTCGCCGCCACCGAAGAGTTTAGAGAAGAGGGACATTTGGCGGATCCTTTCAGTGCTGCTATGACCAGAGACTAGCGCCGCTTTGGGCAGGCGTGAAGCATGTCGCGCCATCAGAACATTGGCCTATGATCCGATTGCACGCTCCTTGCGTGGCTCTTACGGGTTCCGGGTTTCTGTCTCATCCCCATTTCTTGGCGGTTACGATGAGCCAGAAGCCCTCTCGTATCAAATCGGCCTAAACTGTCCCAATGGCGCTGACGTCGGAGATTCAGCAGGCTTCACTTGACACATCGCAGTTGGAAGTGCTCGCATAAAGCTTGATTGGGCATCTATGGGAGGCCGATGTGAAATTCTTTTCCGCTTCGATTATTCTTTCGTTCACCGCAACTGCCACGGCAGCGATTGCGCAGGAGGCCGTTCAAGGGGGGCAGGTCGGTGAGATGACAATATCCGCCGAGGACATGCGCGACCCTGAACCGGCGGATTTCTCACCCTATGCAGGGCGGGGTTTTCCGACCCGACCGCTTTGGGGGGACACGCATCTGCACACGTCCAATTGACTTGATGCACGCGGGTTCGGTGTCGTTCTCTCTCCGGCGGATGCCTACCGGTTTGCCCGAGGGGACGAGGTTACGACATCGCATGGTCTGCGTGTAAAGCTATCGCGGCCGCTCGATTGGCTGGTTGTATCGGATCATTCCGATGCGATGGGCGCGATGAATGAGATTATCGCTGGAAACGCGACGTTGATGCGCGATCCGACTCTGCGGGATTGGAACGATAGGCTAAATCAGGGCGGTGATGTTGCTTTGGGTGCGACGATGGAGGTTATCGAAACCTTTGCTGGAATTTCGGGTGAAGCCTTGCCCGAGGCGGTTTCGGACCGGCGCTTTGTGCAGTCTGTCTGGGACGAGTTTACGCAAACCGCCGATGCGTTCGATGATCCGGGCAGGTTTACGGCCTTCATAGGTTACGAGTGGACCTCGACTGAATCTGGTAACAATCTGCATCGAAACGTCATCTATCGGGACGATGCGATCCGAGCCCGGCAAATGCTGCCTTTCACGACAGCCGAAACGTTCAATCCAGAAGAGCTGTGGGATTGGATGGAGGACTACGAGTTGAAGACCGGCGGCCGGGTATTGGCCTTGGCCCACAATGGGAATGTTTCCAACGGTCTTATGTTCCCAGTGGAAACCAACCCTGAGACTGGCGAGCCGCTGACCGGGGACTATGCCGAGCGGCGCGCCAAATGGGAGCCTATGTATGAAATTACCCAGATCAAAGGCGATGGTGAAACACACCCTTTCCTAAGCCCGAACGACGAATTTGCCGATTACGAGACGTGGGATAAATCCAACCTTGGCCCCACGCCGAAAGAAGAATGGATGCTTCAGTACGAATATGCGCGTGAGGCGTTGAAGAACGGGCTGAAACTGGAAGCGGAACTTGGAACAAACCCCTATAAGTTCGGGGTGGTGGGTTCGACCGATAGCCACACCGCTCTTGCGACCGCCGAAGAAGACAACTTTTTCGGTAAACATTCGGGCGTCGAACCTGAGCCTGGGCGATGGCAGCATGTCGTTGGCGAATTTGATGCGCTAACCATACTTGGGTGGGAAATGGCCGCTTCGGGCTATGCCGCAGTATGGGCAGAGGACAACACTCGTGAGGCTATCTTTGATGCGATGGAGCGGAAAGAAGTCTACGGCACGACCGGAAGCCGGATCTCGGTTCGATTTTTCGGGGGCTGGGACTTTGACGAGGAAGATGCCCGTTCCAGACTGCCTGCTGATATCGGGTACGAAAAAGGCGTGCCTATGGGTGGCGACTTTCCCGACGCTCCGGATGGGGCAAGCGCGCCGAACTTTCTTGTCGCCGCATTGAAAGACCCATATTCGGGGAATCTCGATCGTATTCAGATTGTTAAGGGATGGCTCAACGCTGACGGAGAAACCGAGGAGAAGGTTTTCGATGTTGTCTGGTCCGGAGATCGAGCGCCTGGGGACGATGGCAAATTGCCGGCAATCGGAAATACCGTAGATGCCACAACCGGGACCTTCACGAACTCGATTGGCTCTCCCGAGCTGTACGCTGTGTGGTCAGACCCCGAATTCGATCCATCCGTCCGCGCGTTCTATTATGCTCGCGTCCTGGAAATTCCGACCCCCAGGTGGACGGTCTACGATGCGGTCCGCTTTGGTGATGACGTCCCTCAGGAGGTTCCGACTTTTACACAGGAAAGGGCATACACATCCCCGATTTGGTATACGCCACCTGAATAGCTGGTGAAAAAGGGCCACCCATAGAACCCAAGGGCGAAGTGGTCGCAAAAATGGTCGTTGGCCCGAATTTTTTGGGGCCACAGCCGCTTTTGGGTGCTTCGGCATGGCTGTGATCAACTTACCGACTTTTCAATCAGTTTAGATGGCATTAAGAGTTCCGAAAGGTGCTAGCCTGTATAGCTCGGCACCCTGCGGATGTGGCGAAACAGGTAAACGCAAGGGACTTAAAATCCCTCGCCCTAGGGCTTGCGGGTTCGATCCCCGCCATCCGCACCACCTTGTTTTGCAAGGCAAAAACGGATTTTCCTGACTTCTTCAAATTGGCTGTGGTACTCGTTGGTACTCATGAAGCGAGTGCCGCCTTCGCTATTTGTTCGTCGCTGACGCTGTTGGGCGCTCACTATTTGTAGGCCGATGACCAATCTGCCGGGGCTGCACCCCGGTGTCTCATCAAGGGCAGTGGCCATTTGGTACCATCCAAACGGTTTTGATAAGTAAATCGCCTTTAGCTGGTCTAGCCGTGCTAGGCTGCCGTCAACACTCGCGTTCTCAGCCCTTTTAAATCCAAAGACCATTCGTTCTGGAAAGGAATCTGCTCAATGTATCGGTTTCAAAGATGGTTTTGGCCGGTGGCTATGGTGTTCGCATTTGTCATTGGCGTTCAGGCGCTAAGGATTTTTGTCGATCCGCAGACCGCTTGGGGAACGCTATGTAAAATCCTCTGGCACGACGCCGGATACAGGGTGCCCTTTGGAAGAAAGGCACAACGGCTGACAAAGGGGGATGACTACTACGTGAGCATCGGCCTTCAGGACCAACGAGGGTCTGAAATCGCGCCCGGTTTCTGCAAGTACGATCCGTTTTCAGACACTCTGAAGATAGTCGCGCGGTCGGATAGCTGAGCCTTAGCCTAAGCAAGCCTGAACGAAAATCTAAGTAGCCAACCGCGTCGGGGGGGCATCGCAACTGTTGTGAGTGCGTGGTACGTCAGCTGCGAGCCGCGCCCCCTTTTCCCGCTGCATGTCTCCCCTATTGGTATTCAACCAAACAATACAACGGGACTGCGGCGCATATGACTGTCGCGCGGCGTTTTCGCTTGCGAATTGATGCCAGAAGCGTGTGCCGACGCGCCATTATTCGGCGGGGTTGGCTTGCTTTCGCGGAAAAACACGTTTGAGCGCTGCTGCGCTAGTGCAAGGTTCTACCTGTCAGCGATTGCGTTCAGAAATCTTGGCAAAAAACAAAGTGACTGGGATTCACAACAATTTGGCGCGTTTCCACACGGCTTGGGAAAGGGCATGACCTATTTACTCAGTCGTTAGGAGTTAACCGCAAGGGGGAAACTGATATGAATGCAAGACAGTTTCTGTTGCTGCTGTTTGTGATGGCGCTGATCGGGGGGATGACGGCCTTGGGCGGTGTTCTGCTCGGCATATCGGCGTTTTGTAGTGTCGTTCTGGTCATCGTGGTCGCTGTCGGAGGGCGGTCGGAGCGTCGCGTGCTCGTCCCTCATTCTCACTAGCGCGGAACAAGCGACAGTGGCGCACAACAGTTCAGATCGGAAATCCCAACTTGCCGATCAGGTGCCATAGGTCACGATTTAGAACCGAGAGCTGATCGACAATTCCCTCGATATCTTGCATCGCCGAGGCATCAACGGTGTCTTCGCGACCAAGTTTAATATCGGTTTTCCTGTCGGAAATCCTCATCAAAATAGTTTTGGGATTCCCGCTGTCAGGGTCAAAGGAATAGATGCAGTGATTATATTTGTTCCGAACGCCTGAAAGTTTGGCCAGCCTCTGCGTGTGCTCAAGAATGGGATCGCGAATATCAGCCGGGCGGCCCTCCATTTTGGCCAACCGTTCCACCAGGTCGATCCGGGCGCGTGTCGTATTCAGGGTCAGAAAGATAATGACCGCCACGTCCTTGTTGGTTCCGCTTAACCCTGCGATCAGGTGGATCAACAAGCTCTCTGTGTTGGTCCACATATAGTTTAACCGACCGACCAGCAGGATCAGGCGGTCAAACCGGGTTTCAAAATCATCAGTCAACGGCCATTTCCTGCGCTTCTCCGGGCGCGACTTCAAAAAAGAACTGGGCGGCTGCTGTTCTGTTGCTCACGCCGATCTTGCCGACCACGTTATGTATATGGAGCTTTACGGTGTGCTCGGTAATGCCAAGGTTGGACGCAATGATTTTGTTGCTTTGCCCCTGAGAAACCAACTGTAACACCTGCTTTTCCCGCGGAGTGAGCTTGGAATAGACCGGGTGCGGCGCAGGTTCGGTCGGAGGGGGCGCTGGACGCGCCTGCGTGATCGATTTGTCCTGTGCCGCCAGGCTGTCTGCCAGGAAACACGGCATGTAGAATTCTTCGTGCAATAAGAGGCGCAGGATCGATCGCCATACGTCTGGCGCAACATTCATCGGTAAATAGCCGATGTCGCCGTGCCGGTTGCGGTCCCAGTTTTCAAACAGAAAGCGCGCGGCATCCTCTTTGCGATAGGCAAAAGCCAAGCTGCCGGGGCCGGTGCAGTCCCTGTACGTCTTTGGGCGGGACAACAGGTCATCCATTATCATCTGGTCAACGATCACTACTCTGCCAGTCCCTGTATCGGGAAAATTCCAGATAGGAAGCGAAGCGATGGTTTCAATTCGGTGCGTGGCGACACCGAATTCGTTCTCCACTTCCTTTAAGGTCTGGTTTGAGTAGAACAGTTCTTTGCCGACGAAATTGATCGAGAATTCTTCAGCGCGAAAATTGTCTTGAACAGCACTATCCTCAAACGGAATGCTCATTATTCCCCCCTTTAAAAACCAACGCCGCTAAAGCGGCCAAACAGTAAACAAAACGCGAAGAGCAGAATTAATAGAATATTAACGTGTATAGGCGCGAGACTATAGCGAAAAGTGCAAGTTTCATCAACATTGCGTGATTCCAAAGGTTTAGGTTCTAGTACTTTTAGCTAGGTCGCTTGCCGTCTTTCCCGCATAAGTAGAGGAAATTACTGCGTTTCCTAAACTGGCAGTTTTATCCGGCCATATTGTGCCGACTTTCCCATTGTTCTGCCGTCAAGCAATTTATCGCAATAATAACAGCCGACTGTTCGTTCTAGTGCTTACGGCTAGCTATTCAGGCTGCCTTCCTCCTGCGATCATGAGTTTGCTTCAATTTTTGAAGTCAATTTTCCTGATGTGCCTGCGAATCGTGCATTTTCACAATTTTCCATCGCAGGTGCTGTGTCGGCTGGGCCGAGAAAGGAGGGTGGGAGGAAAAATCAGCAATCCATACCGCACGCAGGCGCGTTCCGCGTTTGGGTGCTCAGATCAAAAATTTAACCGCGCCAGTAACCGTTTTGTAGATGAATGACGGTCAGGGCGCTCAAAAAGTGGAATTTGATATGTCTAGACGTCATCAAACGCATAACAGTGTGACCGACATCGAAGAAGTAAATGTCGGTAGCGTACACGCACCAATCGACGCCGATCTTCACGTGGATGAAGCGTATATCGATGCGGATTTGAACGCACAGGACACTGACGTGGATAACGATCAGGGTCAGGGCCAGGATCAAGGTCAGGCCCAGGCGACATTGGTTGAAAACGGCCAGGGCCAGGATCAAGGGCAAGGCCAGGATCAAGGCCAGGGCCAGGACCAAGGACAGGGTCAGCAACAGGGCCAAGGTCAAGCACAAGTCAACGGTAACAACGACAACTCCAATTCCGTCAATATTGATTTCGGCGGAGGTGAGTGGATTCCCCGTGATGACGATGTCGTGGACATCGATGCGAACGGTTCGGAATTCGGTGATGTCATCACTGTCGGCAACGATCTGGACTATGATCCGGGTGACGATCTGAATCTGGATATCAGCTTGGATGGTCCCGGCAATGACATGTCGTCGATCAACAATCAGCTCGTTAATCTGAGCGACGACGACTACCTGGAGACTGCCGAATTGTCCAACGACGGACGCTTTGATCAAAGCGGAAACGCTCGGGGCGGAAGTGCTACTGCTGATGAAGGTATCGGTTCGCACACAGACGGAGGCAACTCTGGTGACGGCGGTACAGCTGATGGTGGGCAGGCCGATGGCGACACTCATGGTGGTGCGGCACTGGCATTTGGCGGCCACACCGGTGATGCAGACGGTACCGGCAGCGGCGGAAACGGCGGCGCGACCGGAGACGCCACCAATTTCGGTCTGGGTGTCGGGCTGTCTGGTGCTGACTCAAACGGTAGCAGCACAGCAGGCGATGGTGGCCAAGCCGACGCCGATTCAAGCGCGGACAATGACGGAAGCGCAGATTCGGATGGCACCAGCACCGCAGGAGAAGGCGGAAACGCTGGCTCTATTGGTCTGGGTCTGGGTCTGGGTCTGTCGAATGCCGACAATGACGGTTCGTCCTCTGGCGGAAGCAACGACTCGGACGCGAACGCACTTGGTGCCGGGCTGGCTGGCAATGACTCTGACGCGAATGGTGCCAACGGTGGCAGCGGTGACGCAGACACTGGCGCGATCGCGGTAAACGGCGGTAGCAGCGACACCGAGGCCAATGATGCTGCGGCAGGAAATGTCGGGCTTGGCCTTGCTGGTAGCTTGGCTGGCAGCGACGCAGACGCCGACGGTGGCGACGGCGATGGCGCACAGGGTAACGGCGCTGAAGGTACTGGTGCAGAAGGCACCGGTGGCGAAGGCACCGGCGGTGAAGCCACCGGTGGCGAAGGCACTGGCGGTGAAGCCAACGGCGGAACCTCTGGTCAGGTTGATGCGGCTCTGGCCGCGCTGAACCAGCAGAACGGTCTGGTTGGCCTAAATGCGGGTCAAGCGGGCGCCGGTAATGGCGGTGGAGATACCAACGGCGGCAACCCTGCAACGGGTGGCGAAGGTGCTGGCGCGTTCGGTTCGGGCGGTGACGGCAATGGCGCGTTCGGCTCGGGTGGCGACGGAACTGGTGGTTTCGGTTCAGGCGGTGACGGCACCGGTGGAACAGGAACCGGCGGAACGGCCGGCGCACAGTCCGGTGCTCAGGGTGTTGGTGATCAGGCGACCACTGGTCCGAACATCACGCAATCTCCGGGTGACGTGAATGGCACGGCCAGCACGCCTCAGAACACCAGCGGCGATGGCGGCGCAGGTGGCGGCAACAACACCAACGGTTCTGCCACAGGGTCGGGAAGCGGTTCGTCAACTGCCGACGGCTTCGGTGGTGGCGGCGGCGCGATCCAGCAGGACGCAATGTCCAGCGGAACCGGTGCTGGATCTGCTGATGCCATGAATACCGCTGGCGCGGGCGGCGATTCCGGTCTGTTCTCGGTCTCTGATACCGACGGAACAGCCGATAGTCTGGCAAGTGCCATTGCTGGATACGGCGGCGATGCGATGTCCGACAATGACGCCACCTCGACTGGCGCGGGCAGCGCGACCGGTTCGGCGATGTCGGGTATCGGCGGCGGCGGTGGTGCCGGCGCGGGTAACGGCGGAACCAGCGGTGACGCCATGGGATCTGCCACCAACGGCGCGATTTCGGGCGCAATGGTGAACGGCGGCGACGCATCTGGTGCCAACTCGGGCACTGGCGGTTCTGGCGGAAACGCTGGAATGTGGGGCTCGAACAATGCCGGAGACGGAATTGTGACCGGCGAGTCCTACGCTTCGGCCGCAGCCGTTGTTGATACGTCGGCCTTCAACCAGTCCATCGTCATGGGTGCCAACGTGCTTGGCAACTCGGTCGATACGACAATGGTCGGCGGGTCGATGACCTCCAGCTACTCCAGCGACGACACCGACGCGTAACTCGCTGACACGGCAAGGGTCAGGGTGCCAGAGATTATGACCCTGACCCGCTGAAAGAAAACGTCGAGGCCGCTTTAGGCGGCCTCGGCCCAGCTTATCCCAAAACGGAAATTATTGGCCGGATGGGGAAAGGAAAACGTTATGTCGTTAGACAGTATTAGTGAAACGATTGCGCATTTTATCGGAACCTTTGAGCTTACCAGTGAACAGGCCAGATTGCGTGACCAGTATGAGGAATTTGCAGCGCTAAGGCGCAAACAGGAATTGGATGAACTTGAAGAAGGCAAAGTCTTCAAAGTGAAGGCGGATCTCAAGCTGGATCCCGGAAAATACGACGCACTTCCTTTCAAGTTCCAAGCACCTGCAAATGAGGGTTCGCTTCCCATTGTTCCCGGGGCTCCGGCATCCGACCCAGCGATTTTCCTAGAGCCGCCGACTGGCCCTGATGACGCTATTCCAGAAGGTCAGATTTTCTCAACCTCCTTCGAGATGGTCATCCTCGTTCCCGAGTTGGTGCCCGACCTGATTGGTTCTGCGGTAACCTATACTTTCCAAACACTGAACCTCAGCGACAACGATACGATTGGGCATGGCGACTTTCGGAGTGCCGAAGTCCTGATGGAGCAAGGCCGCGAAATGCTGGAAGTGGCCCAGTCCCTGCACGCGATGCCGGTGCCGTCAATGGACATGGCGGATTACCAGTCGGTTGAAAAGCTGGAGGCGTTGGCCGAGCAGATGAAATCGGTGAAGGTCGTCGAGGTCGAAGGGGCCACGGTTCATCAATTCCACGGCGACGAAGCCTTGGGTCTCATCGTGAATGGCGAGCGGGTAGAGGAACTGCCGGAGTGGAAAGACCTTCTGCCGGAACACCATCAGACGGCAGAGGACGAAGGCAGCGACCAGCCGGACCTGTTTCCTGACGAATGGGACAGGTCGGACGATGACGAATTCGGCGACGGCCACACGGTGATCGCGGGCGGCAACCTTGCGATCAACCAAGTCGCCATTACCGTAGGCTGGGTCGACGCGCCTGTCATTGCTGTTGGTGGCAAGTCCTATGACCTGACCGTCGTCAGTCAGGTTGCTGTTGTGTCTGATGTTGACCAGGGTGAGCCGGGTGCGCAGGGCGAGACAAAGGTTTACCAATCGTCGCAAATCGGCGTGGAAGCCCACGAAGCGCCCTGGCTTGAGGACAATGTAGCGCCTGCAGGCCAAGACCCTCTTGTCGTGATTAGCTGGATAAGCGGTGATCTGTTTGTCACCAATTTCGTCAAGCAGGTGATCGACGCCACCGACATAGACCACATCTCGACCGAGATTTCGGCATCGACCAGCATGTACGTGCTGGGAGACAACGATATGGTCAACGTGACCAACATTGTTCAGCTTGGCAATTTCTATGATTTGATACTGGTTGGTGGAAACATGGTTTCGGTGGACATGGTGCACCAAACCATTGTGTTGATGGACGACGACGTCGTCGCCGGAGGTGTCCCGGACGAGGTAGAGGACAACTTGGTCATGAACCAGGTGTCGCTGAACACGACGGGCGAAGACTCGCACGACGAGTTGTCTCAGAACTTGGCTGATGTCCTGCCGCTGCAGGAAATGGATACCGAAGCGCTTGAAGATGCTTTGCTGAACGATCCTGAATATGCCGGGATGGAACAACTCCGTGTTCTCAAGATCGAAGGTGATCTGGTTCAGGCAAACGTGATTACACAAGTGACTCTGTTGCAGGATCAGGATGACGTTCATCTGAACGGAGCCAATGGCGCCGAAGCATCTGTATTGGGCGGTGGGAATGCACTGCTGAACGCGGCCAGCGTTTCAAAGATCGGCGTCGACTCTGTCGTCATGGCGGCAGAGGGAGAGTACTCTGATGTGCTGCTGCATCAGGCAAGCCTGATCGACTCACCCGACGATGATTTGGCCGAAGAGATCGCCAACGAAGCCATAGCTTTTCTGATGGAGGAAACAAACGGGCCGGGGAATTCCGATCTTGCACCCGGTCAAAACAAACTGACGCCGTCCGAGGCGGCCAGTTTGGATGATGGTATGCAGAGCATGCTAGCATAAGCCCCTTTTTATTTACGAGTGACCCGAAAGTTTGAGTATGTCGATTTTATTTTCGTCGCGCCGTACCCCGTTTGCCAACTCGTTGGTTGGTCAAGGCGTGGTTGGCCAAGAAAAGCCGTCACACGACGGGCCAGTACACAAACCGGCAAAGATGGCCGGTTTGCGTCTGACCGAAGCGATGCGGTTGAAGAAGACCCAAGAAGCAAGACCAAAAACAGTTGAAAAGGACGACATCAGCGCGACAGCCGCTTGCTTTGTGCGGCATCGCGCGAAAACGGAACCTCCAGAGCGCGCCGCACCTTCCCCCCGGCGCGTTCAGCCACAACCCAAGCAAGACGAATGTAAGAAGGGTCGTGGCGCTGGGGTGGCCGATGCCAAAGGTCCCGATCCTGAGACCGCCAGAGACTCGACCGCACGAACACCCCCCTCGTCGCGCTCGCTAGGCGGTGAAGCCATAGGTACCACAATCGAGGCCAAGGCAAACCAGCCGTTGCTGCTCCGAAACGGAGGTGGCGGCGGCGGAAATGGGCCACCCCAGACTTTTCACAAGCGTACCCCGCCCGAGGATTTCAAAAACACACTCCGCACGTCACTCCGCGCAATCTGGCGGAACCTGGCTTTCGTTCTGGTGCTGACCTGCGCGACGAATATCCTGATCCTGGCCATCCCGATCTATCTGTTCCAGATCAGTGACCGCGTGTTGACCAGCCGTTCGTTGGATACGTTGATCATGCTGACGGCGATAGTCGCCGGGGCGGTGATCTTTCAATCGGCCTTTGATGCTGTGCGTCGGTTCATGCTGATGCGCACGGCGGTCGAGGTCAACGCACGCCTTGGCGCACCGATCCTGAGTGCGGCGGCGCATGCGTCGCTGCATGGGACCGGGCGCGAATATCAGACATTGGGTGATTTGCAGCAGGTAAGAGGGTTTCTTGTGTCAGGAACCCTGATCTCCTTCTTGGATGTGCCGTTCGCCCCGCTGTTCATCCTGATGATTTTCCTCGTACATCCCCAGTTGGGCACGATCGTTATCGCGACGGCTCTGCTGTTGATGGTGATAGCCCTGATAAACCAGCGCATGACCGCCAAGCCGTTTGCCGAGGCGAACAAGGCGCAGTCGATGGCAAACCAGCATCTGGATTCGATGGCGCGCAACAGTCAGATCATCAATGCGCTGGCCATGATCCCCGAGGCCGTGCGGATTTGGGGACGGGACACGGCACAATCGCTGACGTGGCAGGTGCGTGCGCAGGATCGCAATGTCATTTTCGCCGCAATCTCGCGGGCGGTGCGTTTGCTGACCCAGATCGCAATTCTGGGGTGGGGGGCGTTTCTTGCTCTGCAGGGTGAGATCACGGGCGGTATGGTCATCGCGGCCTCGATCATCGCGGGGCGCGCTTTTGCCCCGATTGAAGGCTCGATCGAGGGGTGGAATGGCTTCCTGTTGACCCGCGGCGCTTATGGTCGCATCAGCAATCTGCTGTCCAATTCGGCGCTGCAGTTTGAAAAGCTGCGCTTACCGCGCCCCGAGGGGCGGCTGGATGTCGAGCGCTTGCTTTACGTACCCGGCGGGACCAAACGGGTTGTTCTGAACGGGATCAGTTTCTCTCTTAGCCCGGGTGAGACCCTGGCCATCATTGGAAATTCCGGTGCGGGCAAGACGACCTTGGGTAAAACGCTGGTCGGGTCCATCCTGCCAACCTCGGGGAGCGTGCGGCTGGACCTGATGGACATTCGCAACTGGGACCCGCGGCAGTTTGGCGAAAGCATCGGCTATCTGCCGCAGGATGTTCAACTGTTCCCCGGCACAATCAAGGATAACATCGGACGGATGCGCGATGACGCGACGGACGACCAGATCCACGACGCGGCGGTTCTTGCAGATGTCCACAACATGATCGCCACGCTGCCACAAGGTTATGAGACCGTCGTCGCTGCGGACGGATCGCCATTGTCAGGAGGCCAAAAACAGCGCATCGCCCTAGCGCGGGCCTTTTTCGGCAACCCAAGGATGGTTGTTCTGGATGAGCCGAACTCGAACCTGGATGTCGCCGGGGATCAGGCGTTGGCGCGGGCGATTGCCCAGGCCAAGGAAAGCAAGATCACCGTTGTCGTAATCACGCAAAAGCCGACACTGCTGAACGCGGTCGACAAGATCATGCTGCTGACCGATGGCCGCGTGGCCCTGTTTGGGCAGCGCGAACAGGTTCTGCAACAACTGAACGGACCGCGCAATCAACAAGGCATCGCAGGACAGAAGGGGGATGGACAATGAACGATCTTGTTGCAATCAACAACGACCCCAAGGATCCAACCGTCTGGTATGCCGAGGTTCCGCGATCCATCAATCGGCTGATCGTGATTGGTTTTGTCTTGCTGGTCCTGTGTTTCGGCGGGTTCGGCGTCTGGTCTTTCCGCGCGCCTCTGGCTGCTGCGGTGATCGCACAGGGCAGCTTTGTCGCGACGGGTCGCAACAAGATCGTGCAGCACCTAGAAGGGGGCATTATCGAAGACATCAAGGTGATCGAGGGCCAGTCCGTGAAGGCGGGTCAAGTGCTGATGACGCTTGATCAGACCTCGGCCGAAGCCAACGAGCGCGAGTTGTTCATCCGAAAAATCCGCCTGCAGGCCATGACCGAGCGTTTGCAGGCCGAATACAACGAAAGCGACCGGCTTGAATTCTCGCAAGGATTGCTGGCTGCCACGGACGATGTTGAGGTGATGACGATCCTCGACGGCCAACGCATCAGTTTTGATGTGTCCCGCAAAACTTTGCTGAACGACATCGCCCTTTTGGAACGCAACATGGAAGCCCTGAAAATTCGGTCCAGCGGCTTTGAAGCGCAGCTTGCCAGCATGAAGCGGCGCTCGGAAATTCTTCAGGAAGAATATGAAACCAAGCAGGCGCTGTTTGAAAAGGGGCTGGTGCGCAAGGGTGACTTGAACACGATCCGCAGGGTGCAAGCCGAAGCCGATGGCCAACAGGCGCGGTTGGCGGCAGAAACGGCCGAGATCAACCAGATGTTGCTGAAATATGACGAGCAAATCACCCGCACGCGATCTGCCTATCGCGAGGCTGCGCTGGATGAATTGGGTGTGATCGAAGCCGATCTGGAAAGTGTACGCGAAAAGGCGCGGCAGGCCCGCAGTGTTCTGGATCGCGCCGTTGTGCGGGCTCCGGTTACGGGAACGGTTGTTCGCCTGCACTATCACACGCCCGGCGGTGTGATCGAAACAGGTGAGCCCATCGCGGAAATCCTGCCAGCAGACGCTCCGCTGATTATCGAGGCGCAAATCCCCCGCACAGAGATTGACAGCGTCGTCACCGGTCAGGATGCCACGGTGCGCCTTGTCGCTCTCAACCAGCGCACGACGCCGGTGTTGAGTGGTGAGGTTTTCTATATTTCCGCCGATGCGCTGGTCGAAGATTCCTCTGGTTCCCCGCAAGAGGTGTATCTTGCGCGCATATCGCTTGAGCCGGAAGAAATCGAAAGAGTGCGCGGCTTTATTCCCACGCCGGGGATGCCGGCCGAGATCATGATCCAGACCGAAGAACGCACTTTTGCGGCCTATATTGCAAAACCGGTGACAGACAGCATGTCGCGCGCTTTCCGGGAACATTGATCGCCCACCAAGGGCGATCAACCTACACCTTCCAGTTTTTGCATGTTAGCATCCTGTCATTGTCAGCAGGAGACTTAACCATGCCCGCAACCGTGAAGGAAATGATGCAAGCCGCAAATGCTGTGGTCGAACGTATCGACAGGCTAAAGGCACAAGACCTGCTAGAGCAGGGCGGCCTGTTGCTTGATGTCCGTGACGCGGTGGAAGTCCAGAACACAGGTCGCGCAAGCGGGGCACATCATATTCCGCGTGGAATGCTTGAATTTCGCGCCGATGATGCGCTTCAGTCTTATGACCCCGAACTGAAAAAGGACCGCCCGATCGTACTGTATTGCGCATCAGGCGGACGCGCAGCCCTTGCGGGAAAGCTGCTAAAGGACATGGGCTATGATCAGGTGTATAACCTTGGTGGCTTGGCCGACTGGGTGAATGCCGGGGGCGAAACCTCTGAAAGTTAAGCGCAAAGCCGTCCTTTGTTGGGCGATCTAAGCGTTTAGGAAAGTTCTGACCGCAGCCTCGAATTCGCGGGGTTTTTCAGCGTGCAGCCAATGTCCTGCTCCGGGTATTTTGGCAAAGCGCGCGGCTGGAAACAGCGCGCGAATTCTGTCTCGGTGTTCCGGAAGCACATAGTCCGAACTGCCGCCTGACAAGAACAAGGTCTGCCCTGTCCAAGACGCGTTCAGATCAGGAAAACTCATGATCTTTGGCATTTCAGACGCCAAGTCATCCAGATTAAGAAGCCAGCGCTGCCCTTTGATGTCCAAGGATTGTGTGAAGAAACTCTGCAGTGCTTTTTCAACACCTTGGTCCGCCAACTGCTGTTCCGCGTCCGAGCGGCGTTCGACCTTGGACAGATCGACCGCGCGCATCGCCTCGATGAATTGGATCTGGCTATGCGTGTAGGTGACAGGAGCAATATCCGCGACCACCAGCTTGCGCACCAATTCACCATGCAACAGGGCCAGGGTCATTGCCGCCTTGCCACCCATCGAGTGCCCGACGACGTCTGCCTGTCCACCGAATTGCCTGATTACCTGGGCCAGGTCATCTGCCATGTCGGGATAGTCGTGCTGTTCGGTCCACAGGCTGTTCGCGTGGTTGCGCATGTCGACGGCAACAACCTGCCGTTCATCGGACAGACGCCGGGCGATGACGCCCCAGTTCCGGGCCGAGCCGTAAAGCCCATGCGCGATAAGAAGCGGTGGGTTATCGGTGGGTTCGCCATGTACAATCGTGTTCAGCATGACCGTGTGATACCCGCCGTGATTTGAAACGACCAGCCCCATTGTCGCATCTGGGCAGCCGGGATAGAGTGCCGCATCAGGAGACCGCCTTATGCCGAAGAACCCCGACATTCAAACTCAGATCGCGCAGACCGTGCAATTGTTGCGTGACAAGTTAGGTGTTCGCGGTAAGACGCTGACCGAGTCGGTCAGAAAGGCGAAACGCCAGCTTCCCCGAGGTATCTACAAACAAGCGTTGCTATTGGCCCGAGCCGAGCAGATGGCCGCCCACCCCAAGCTCAGGCTGGTTCTGGATACGCCAAAGCTGGCTCAGGCATCGGAAGAAGTGCAAAAACATCTAAGCGGGATCAATCTGGCTGATCGGCGCATGGGTTGGTTTTTGGGGATGCTGAGTAGTCTGGCGTTCAACTTGCTGGTTTTGACTGTTCTGGTGTTGGTATTTCTGCGGTGGCAGGGGCTGATCTGACAGAAAAACGGCGCCCTTTGGGCGCCGTTTAACTGTCTGAATTTGAACAGATTTATAGGTTCGGGTAGATCGGGAAGCGGGCGCAAAGCTCGGCCACTTCGGCCTTGACCTTGGCTTCGACTTCACCGTTTCCGTCTTCGCCATTGGCGGCCAGACCGTCGACCACTTCGATGATCCAATCCGCGATCTGGCGGAATTCAGTCTCGCCAAAGCCGCGGGTGGTTCCGGCGGGCGAGCCCAGACGGATACCGCTGGTGATAGTCGGCTTTTCCGGGTCAAACGGCACTCCGTTCTTGTTACAGGTGATATGTGCCCGGCCCAGAGCCTTTTCTGTCGCGTTGCCCTTCACACCTTTTGGCCGCAGGTCGACCAGAACGACGTGCGTGTCGGTCCCGTGGGTCACGGTATCCAGACCGCCCTTGATCAGTTGATCCGACAGAGCCTGCGCGTTGTTGACCACGTTCTGGATGTAGGTCTTGAACTCGGGGCGCAGGGCCTCTCCGAACGCAACGGCTTTGCCAGCGATGACATGCATCAGCGGTCCACCCTGAATGCCGGGGAAGATGGCCGAGTTCACTTTCTTGGCGATCGCCTCATCATTGGTCAGGATCATGCCGCCGCGCGGACCGCGCAGGGTCTTGTGCGTGGTGGTGGTCGCGACGTGCGCGTGCGGGAAGGGGCTGGGGTGCTCACCCGCCGCAACCAGACCGGCAAAATGCGCCATGTCCACGTGCAGGTAAGCGCCGACCATATCGGCAATCTCACGCATACGGGCAAAGTCGATCTGACGCGGAATGGCGGAACCACCGGCGATGATCAGCTTTGGCTGGTGCTCTTTCGCCAACGCCTCGACCTGATCGTAGTTCAGCATGTTGTCCTGCTGGCGCACGCCGTACTGAACGGCGTTGAACCATTTGCCCGATTGGTTGGGTTTTGCACCGTGTGTCAGGTGACCACCTGCGTCCAGGCTCATCCCCAGAATGGTGTCGCCGGGCTGGATCAGCGCCTGAAACACACCTTGGTTGGCCTGCGACCCCGAGTTGGGCTGGACGTTGGCGAACTCACAGCCGAACAGCTGCTTCGCGCGGTCAATGGCCAGATTCTCGGCGATGTCGACAAATTGGCAACCGCCATAGTAGCGACGACCCGGATAGCCTTCGGCGTATTTGTTGGTCATCACCGAGCCCTGCGCCTCCATCACGGCGGCAGAGACGATGTTCTCGGATGCGATCAGCTCGATCTCGTCGCGTTGACGGCCCAGCTCTGACGTGATCGAGCCGAACAGCTCGGGGTCGCGGTCCGCAAGTGACTGGGTGAAAAATCCGGTATCACGAAGATTGGCGTTCATGGGGGCTCCACATGCTGGGGGTAATTCTTGCGGATTTCCTATCGGAAACCGATCAGGGGCAAAAGGCTTAAAGCGACGAATTGGCCTGCTGCGGCGTCAAGTCTGGCCTATCGGGGAAAGGTATGCTTGTTTCGGAACCAAATGTGCAAGACCGGAAACCGCAAAAGATGATCCAGAGAATCGCCTTTCTCGCCAGCGACGTGAAAGTGGCGCAATCCGCCCGTGACAAGCTGGTCAAGCGTTATGGAAACGCCGCGCCGCGCGATGCTGACGTCGTCGTTGCGCTGGGCGGAGATGGCTTCATGCTGCACACGCTGCACAATATGCAGCATCTCGACACGCCGGTTTACGGTATGAATCGTGGAACCATCGGTTTCTTGATGAACGAGTTTCACGAAACCGACCTGATGGACCGCCTTGCTGCTGCCGAAGAAGAGGTCATCAACCCGTTGGCCATGCGTGCAATGGACCAATCCGGCAAGATGCACGAGGCGCTGGCGATCAACGAGGTCTCGCTGCTGCGGGCCGGTCCTCAGGCCGCGCGGCTGAAGATCAGCGTGGACGGCCGCGTTCGCATGGATGAGTTGGTCTGCGACGGCGCGTTGCTGTCCACGCCTGCGGGATCAACTGCTTATAACTATTCGGCGCATGGCCCGATCCTGCCAATCGGATCGGACGTTCTAGCTTTGACAGCGATTGCGGCATTTCGGCCCCGTCGCTGGCGTGGAGCGTTGCTGCCAAAAATCGCCAAGGTCCGGTTTGATGTGCTGGATGCGGACAAGCGGCCGGTCATGGCGGATGCGGACTCGGTGTCTTTTCCCGATATCGACTGGGTTGAGATCAGGTCGGAACCATCCATCCAACACCGTATTCTGTTCGACCCCGGTCATGGTCTCGAAGAACGTCTTATTTCCGAACAGTTCACGTAACCCTGCGGCCAACGAAAATTTTTTGGCTTATGTGAACCAGTTCACAGGAATTGGATTAACGCTGGTTTAATCTGAACTTGCCCGAAGAACACATCAAGGTGGGAGTGAGTGGCCGCCAACGGTGTTTTCGAAATGAATGCGCATTTTTCGCGCTGGCGGGGGTAGGTGGTGCTACGCTCGTTATCGGATCTCCGGGCATATTTTAGCAAGCGGACCCCGGGCACAAAAACCCGGGGTCTATTTTGTTCTGAGCGCTTGTTTACTCTGACGCGCTCATCTTGTCCCAGAGCGGAAGGCACATCTGGCCGACGCGCGCTTCGATCGCGGCAGCCGCGTCCACCGCCATGTCTTCGCGCCAGCGGCGGGCCGCGATCTGCACGTTGATCGGCTGCGGCCCTTGCGGAAGGTTCGCCAGATGCGTGGGGACACTGGCCGCAGGCAGGCCGAGGAAATTCATCGCATAGGAATAGACGGCACAGCCTAGAACCTCATGAACGCCTTCCGCGCCTTCGGTGTCGCGGTCGGGTTTGAAGAACGGCTGGGGCAGAAACGGAGAGAGTATCAGCGGGTAGTCCTGCATGAAAAGCGACCATTCACGGGCATAGTGCGTACGTTTGGCCAGCATCTCGATCAGGTCTGTTCCGGTGATTGGCGGGAACTCCTGAAAATAGACCTCAAAGATATCGCGAATGGTCTGCGATCCGGCCGCCTCGATATCGCTTTTCAACAGGGTCAGCACTTCGCCCATCAAGGCGCGATACCCGCCGCGGCCGCATTCAAATACATCCGGGGGTGCGATTTCTTCGACGTGATAACCTGCGTCCACCAGCGCGTCTCGGGCGGTGTCCAAGGCCCGGTCAACCTCGGGGTGCAGCGCGTATCCGAGTGTGTCCTTTGTGAATGCGACTTTGATCGGGCCGTCGTCGGCAGGGCCGCGCCACGGCATCGGTACATGGAAGGGATCGCGCGGGTCGGGCGCAATCAGGCTGGGCATCGAAAGGTGCAGATCAGCGGCCGAGCGTGTGATCAAACCCTGCACCGACATCGACTGCGCCAGCAAACCCCGTTCGGTCTTTTGGCTGGGGTTCCATGCAGCCACGCGCTCGAGCCCCGGCTTCACCGTCACGGCTCCGTTTGCAGCAGCCGGAAAGCGCAGGCTACCGCCGATGTCATTGCCATGAGCCAGCGCACCAATTCCGGCCATCACCGCGGCCCCCGCGCCACCCGACGACCCTCCGGGCGAGATGTGGCGGCCCCACGGGTTATTCGTCCGACCGTGGAGTTCGTTATCCGTATCCGCCCGGAATGAGAATTCAGGCGTGTTCGTGCGCCCAATGACGATGGCCCCTGCATTCTGAAGATTGCGAACAACCGGCGCATCAGCCGGAGCGATCACGTCCTTCAGCGCAACAACCCCGTTCGAGGTCGCGTGACCTTTTTGATCCACGTTGATCTTGATCGTTACGGGAACACCGTGCAGTGGCCCAGGCTCGGCACCATTGGCCACGGTCTTGTCCAGATTTTGGGCACGGGTCAGGGCTTCGCCACTCAGGTCCTCGACCACGGCATTCAGGTCGGGGTTCACCTGTTGCATCCGATCAAGGGATGATTTTACGGCGTCTTCGGCGCTGATGTCCCCATTGCGGGTCAGGGCGGTCAGATCGGTGGCGTTCAGACGCCAGATGTCACTTGATGTCATGGGGCCTCACTGTCTTGGTCAGACAGTAGAGGCCCGGTGACGGGTTGCAAGAAAAAGCCGGGGCAGGGGGTGACGCGCCGTGCCCCTCAGCCCGATTACTGGGCGTAGCCGATGGTTTTCAGCGCGTCCGTAATCTCATCCAGAATGGCGGGATCGTCGATTGTTGCGGGCATCTTGTAGTCCTTGCTGTCCGCGATCGACACCATCGTCCCACGCAGGATTTTGCCCGAACGTGTCTTGGGCAGGCGATCCACCACCACGGCCTGTTTGAACGCCGCAACCGGGCCGATCTTTTCGCGAACCAGTTTGACCACGTCCTGTACAACCTCTGCATGGTCGCGTTCGCACCCGGCATTCAGGCACAGGAACCCGACGGGCATTTGCCCTTTCAACTGATCGGTCACACCAATGACCGCGCACTCGGCCACATCGGGGTGGGCGGCCAGAACCTCCTCCATCCCGCCGGTGGACAGGCGGTGACCGGCGACGTTGATCACGTCATCGGTGCGCGCCATGATGTAGAGGTATCCGTCCTCATCAATCATCCCCGCATCTCCGGTTTCATAGTAGCCGGGGAATTGGTTGAGGTATGAGCTTTGGAACCTGTCCTGCGCATTCCACAGCGTCGGCAGAGTGCCGGGGGGCAGGGGCAGCTTGACCGCGATCGCGCCCAGCTCACCGGGTTTCATCGGGTGACCGCCTTCATCTAGAATTTGAACATCGTAGCCCGGCATTGGTTTCGCCGGAGAGCCCAGCTTGACCGGTAGTTCTTCGATCCCTATCGGGTTGCCAGCGATGGTCCATCCGGTCTCGGTCTGCCACCAGTGGTCGATGACTGGAACCTTCAGGGCGTCCTGTGCCCACTCGATCGTGTCGGGGTCCGCACGTTCACCTGCAAGGAACAGCGCGCGCAGGCTGGACAAGTCGTATTTCGAGATCAGCTCACCCTTGGGGTCTTCGCGCTTGACCGCACGGATGGCGGTTGGGGCGGTGAAAAAGCTCTTGACCTTGTGCTCAGCTATCACGCGCCAGAACGTCCCCGCATCCGGGGTGCCGACTGGCTTGCCCTCGAACACGATGGTCGTGTTGCCGTGGATCAGCGGGGCGTAGCAGATGTAGGAATGCCCCACGACCCAACCGACGTCGGACGCTGCCCAAAACACGTCGCCGGGATCGACGTCGTAGATGTTCTTCATCGTCCAGTTCAAGGCGACCAGATGACCGGCTGTCGGACGCACAACACCTTTGGGCAAACCCGTGGTGCCCGATGTATACAGAATATATGCCGGATCATTGCCCTCTACTGGGACGCATTCCGCGGGTTCGACGCCGTATTGAAAGCCGTGCCAGTTGAAATCGCGCCCCTCAATCAGTTGCGCCACTTCCTGTTCGCGTTGAAAAATCACACAGAAGTCGGGTTTGTGGCTGGCCAGATCAATGGCGCCGTCCAGAAGGGGTTTGTAGTGCACGACGCGCCCCGGTTCGATCCCGCATGAGGCCGCGATGATTGCCTTGGGCTTGGCGTCGTCGATCCGCACTGCCAGTTCATTGCTTGCAAACCCGCCAAACACCACGGAGTGAACGGCACCCAGACGGGCGCAGGCCAACATTGCCTCAAGCGCCTCGGGGATCATCGGCATATAGATGATCACCCGGTCGCCTTTCTCGATCCCCTTGGCCCGCAAGGCGCCCGCAAGGGTCGCCACACGGTTGCGGAGTTCGACATAGGAAATCTCACGCTTGGTGTGGGTGATCGGGCTGTCGTAGATGATCGCGGTCTGCTCGCCCCGGCCATTTTCGACATGCCGGTCCACCGCGTTCCAGCAGGTGTTCACCTTGGCGTCGGAAAACCACTCATACAGAGGGGCTTTGTCGTCAAACAAAGCTTTGGTCGGCGGCTGGACCCAGTCTATCCCTTTGGCGGCTTCCATCCAGAATGCCTCTGGATCGGATTTCCAGCTATCGTAAACGTCCTGATATGCCACTGTGGTCTCCTCCGAAAATTCCCTGCGCTGTTGTTAGGGCTGCAAAGAGCACCGCACAAGCGACCGCTGTGACGGGGCGTCACTTTACCGCAAAATATTTGCAGACAGGCCCATTTTCGATTGCAAATTTTTGCAAATCCACTGTGTTCGATGGATTTGAAGGTGTGGCGTTGCCGCATTTGCAAATCTGCAAATCGCTGCGTGCAAACAGCGGTAGAATCAGGCCGGACATCCAAAAGGATGCCCGGCGCTGTCTTATCCGTAGTGCGCGACCGGAGTGCCCGCGATGGCCGCCATGTTCAGCAACCCGCGCGCCGTTATCGAGGGCGTCACGATATGCGCCTTATTGCCCATCCCCATAAGGATCGGACCGACCTCAAGCCCGTCGGCCTTCATCTTGAGGATATTGCGGACTCCGCTGGCTGCGTCTGCATGGGCAAAAATCAGTACGTTGGCCGCCCCCTCAAGGCGCGAGTTCGGAAAGATCCGCGAACGCAGTTCGGGATCCAGTGCCACGTCCAAATTCATCTCGCCTTCGTAGGTAAAGTCGCGAGGTTCCGAATCGAGAATGTCCAACGCAGCGCGCAGGCGCTTGCCCGACCCTTCCGCCTGGTTGCCAAACTGAGATTGCGAGCAAAACGCGATCTTGGGTTCTATCCCGAACCGCCGTACATGGCGCGCTGCCCCAAGGGTGGCTTCGGCCAATTCCTCGGGCGTGGGCAGTTGCCGCACATGCGTATCGGCAATGAACAACGGGCCGTCCTCAAGGATCATCAGCGACAGTGCTCCGTGAGGTCTCAGATCGCCGTCGCCCAGCACTTGTTCGACATAGTTCAGGTGCCATCGGTATTCGCCGAATGTGCCGCAGATCATGCTGTCCGCTTCACCCCGATGAACCATGATCGCGCCAATCGCGGTGCTGTTTGTCCGCATGATCGCCTTGGCAAGGTCTGGCGTCACACCCCGGCGCTGCATGAGATCGTGGTATGAATTCCAGTAGTCATAATAGCGAGGGTCGTTTTCGGGGTTCACGATCTGCAAGTCCTCGCCGGGACGTACGGTCAGGCCCAGACGCTCGCATCGCGCGGCGATGACGTCAGGGCGTCCGATCAGGATTGGAGTCTCTGTCGTTTCCTCAAGGATGGCCTGAGCGGCACGCAGGACACGTTCATCCTCGCCCTCGGCAAATACGATGCGGCGGGACGCAGCGGCGGCGGCCTCAAAGACGGGTCGCATGATGAGGGCGGATTTGAAGACGGTCTGGTTCAGCCGCTCTTTATATGCCTCGATATCTTCGATGGGGCGTTTGGCGACCCCACTCTCCATTGCAGCCTTGGCGACAGACGAGGACACAACGCCAACCAGTCGGGGATCAAACGGTTTGGGGATCAGATAATCTGGCCCGAAGGTCAGTTGTTCGCCCTTGTACGCAGCGGCTGCTTCGGCGCTGGTGGTGGCGCGGGCCATCTCTGCAATCCCGTCCACACAAGCGATCTGCATTTCATCGTTGATCTCGGTCGCACCAACGTCCAGAGCGCCTCGGAAGATGAATGGGAAACACAGGACGTTGTTGACCTGATTGGGGAAATCGCTGCGGCCGGTGGCAATGATCGCATCGGGGGCAACCTCGCGGGCTGCATCGGGCAGAATCTCGGGCGTGGGGTTGGCTAGCGCGAAAATGATCGGACGGCTGGCCATTTTTGCCACCATTTCAGGTTTCAGCACGTTTGGTCCGCTGAGGCCCAGGAACAGGTCCGCTTCTCCGATCACGTCATCCAGAGTGCGCAGGTCAGATTTCTGCGCGAACTGGTCTTTGTGCGGGTTCATATCCTCGGCGCGGCCCTCGTAGACCAGCCCGTGAATATCGCACAGCCAGATATTCTCGCGCTTGACGCCCAGCTTGACCAACATGCTGAGACAGGCAATCCCCGCCGCTCCGCCGCCGGTTGAGACCACCTTGATGTCCTCGAATTTCTTGTCAGCCACGTGCAGGGCGTTCTTGGCGGCGGCCCCGACAACGATGGCAGTACCGTGCTGATCGTCGTGGAAAACAGGGATATTCATCCGTTCCCGGCACAGCTTTTCAACGATGAAACAGTCCGGCGCCTTGATGTCTTCCAGATTGATCGCGCCAAAGGTCGGTTCCAGCGCACAGACGATATCGGCCAGCTTTTCCGGGTCAGGCTGATCGACCTCGATGTCGAAACAGTCAATCCCTGCGAATTTCTTGAACAGGACGGCCTTGCCTTCCATCACGGGTTTGGAAGCCAACGCCCCGATATCGCCCAGCCCTAGAACGGCCGTGCCATTGGAGACCACGGCCACAAGATTTCCACGAGCCGTATAGAGTTCGGCATTTTCCGCGTTTGCTTTGATTTCAAGGCTGGCCTCGGCCACGCCGGGCGAGTAGGCGCGGGCCAGATCGCGGCCGTTGGCCATAGGTTTGGTCGCTTTGATCTCTAGCTTTCCGGGTTTCGGATGGGCGTGATAGTCAAGCGCGGCCTGCCGCAGGCTAGGTGTGTCAGACATCGGCGATTCATCTCCCTTCCGAAATTTGGTTGAGGGTTAAACTATTTTTTCCGGCTTGGCTACGTTGCGTCAATCTGCAACAGTTTTGAAACCTTGTATTGCCCGCTTGGTTGAAATCCGTCGCAAAGTGGTTACGTTCCGGCATCTGCGAAATCGTCGCAATCCTGTCTGGCACCAAAGGACACCCATGAGCTATAAAGACGAGTTTCAGGCCGGGAACGTTTTTCCTACGGAAAAAGTGTTCCTCGGTTCCGGGTGGATTGCGTTTCGGGCTGCGTTGGCTTTGGGCGCTGTTTTGCTCGGTGTCGCCGCCTTTTGGCCCGTCCAGAGTTCTACGCTCAATCAGGAAGGCGGCTTGATCGAGACTTTGTCCGCCGCGGCGCTTTTCTCTGCGGGTCTTGCTGCGTTCTACCGCTTTCCCGGTATCAAGCGGATGTATATCGGGCTGGTCTGCCTGCTATTGGCAGAAAGAGAACTGGATGCCGACATATACCCCGTAGGCAGTATGCCGTTTGAGGTTCTGACTGGTCTGGATGCTGCGCTTGATATGACCGCCGTCAGAATAGCATTGGGTTTGATCGTTCTGGGTGGGTTGGTCTGGCATGGCATACCAAACGCGTTTCGTGCTGCTAGAGATCGCGCGCCGTTTCTTGTGATTTTCGTGCTGGCGGGCACCTGTGCAGTCGTCGCCCAAGGGCTTGAGGAAGTATCTTTCGTCTACCGAGAGGTGTTTTCCGGCATCATGATGGTACGGTTTTTCGTGCTTGAAGAAATGCTCGAGATGTTCTTTTCGATTGGCATTTTGGCCTCCGTTCTGATCGGATGGCCCAAAGCTGAAATCGATGGGACATTGAATGACGGACAGCCCCAACCAGACCCGCGCTGAATTTCGACTGCCGACGCAGGAACTGCGCGACGACATCCCCTTTTTTACCAAGGTTCTGGGTATGCGGATGGATATGATCTATCCCGCTGATGATCCGCGTATCGCAGTGTTTTCAGGGCACGGGTTGCGACTTCGGATTGAAAAGGATGCACCGGAAAGTCCGGGGACACTGCGTATTCTGACCGATGATCCTGACGGGTTTGCCGATGGTCAGCGCTCATTGATCGCCCCGAACGGTACGCGGGTCGAGATCGAAGAACTCAACCCTCCGATGGTGATGCCGGATACGGTTCATTCGTTTGTGGTGCGGCGGCTCAAGGATCAGGCGCCGTGGATTATTGGGCGCGCTGGGATGCATTACCGCGATCTGGTGCCCGACCGTTTGGGTGGGTCGATCATTGCCAGCCATATTCGGATACCGGATGGCGGGCCGGTGCCGGACATGGTGCATTTCCACAAGGTCGGGTTTCAGTTGATCTTCTGCATCCACGGCTGGGTGGACGTGGTCTACGAGGATCAGGGCGACAAGATGCGACTGACAGCCGGCGATTGCTTTATCCAGCCGCCGGAAATTCGCCATCGCGTGCTCGAAGCATCAGACAACGTGCAAGTGATCGAGATCGGTGTGCCAGCCGAGCACGTCACCGAGATTGACCACGACATGACACTCCCCACCCCGCACCTCCGTCCAGACCGGGAATGGCAGGGCCAGAAGTTCGTCTTTAACCGGGCCGAGGGTGCAGAATGGGGGGCGTTCCGGCTGCCGGGCTATGTTTGCCGGGATACCACGATTGCCGAAAACACCAAGGGTGTGGCCGGGGTGCAGGTGGTGCGCAAAGGGCAGGGCGAGCCGGCTTGGGCAACGCACGATACCGACATTCACTTTACGTTCGTCATGAACGGCGAAGTCACCCTTGAGGGCGAAGGGCGCGATCCGTACCGGTTGGAGCAGGGGGACGCTTTTGTCATCCCACCCGGCATGCGCACCCGATTGGCCGACCCGTCGGATGACGTCGAACTGTTGGAGGTCACGCTGCCGGGTGTCTTTAACACGGCGCTGGACTAACCGATTTGGTTCAGGAAATCTGCGCTTGGGGCTTCAATTCCCCGAGTGCATTCCTTTAGGGTATTACTTTCTGACCAGATGATCAAAAATTGGGGATTCGCCATGACATTGAAAGACGCAGCACTTTCGGTTCGGGAAAACGCATACGCGCCCTATTCCAACTTTAAGGTCGGCGCGGCGATCCGGTCGGACTCGGGTCAGGTCTATGCCGGGTGCAATGTTGAAAACGTGGCCTATCCCGAAGGCACCTGTGCCGAAGCCGGTGCGATCGCTGCCATGGTCGCCGCAGGTGAGCAGGGCTTGACCGAAGTGTATGTGGTGGCCTCGTCCCCTCAGCCTGTGCCGCCTTGCGGGGGATGCAGGCAAAAGCTGGCTGAATTCGGCAAGCGAGACGTCAAGGTGACATTGGCCAGCGTGGACGGCGCCGAATTGGTAACAACGATCGGTGACCTTTTGCCCGGTGCGTTCGACGCATCGCATATGGAGGATGTCTGATCGCATGGACGCCCGTTCGATTATCGCAAAGTTGCGCCGGTCTGAGGTTCCAACGGCTGCCGAGTTGAACTGGTTTGCGCAGGGGCTTGCGGATGGCGGGGTCAGTGACGCGCAGGCCGGAGCCTTTGCAATGGCTGTCTGCATGGGCGGGCTTGGTGCACAGGGACGGGCCGATCTGACCGTCGCGATGCGTGACAGCGGCGAGGTTCTGACGTGGGACGTTGACGGCCCGGTGATCGATAAACACTCGACCGGGGGGGTGGGCGACAGTGTCAGTCTGGTGCTGGCCCCGGCGCTGGCCGAATTGGGCGCTTTTGTTCCCATGATCTCGGGACGTGGGCTGGGCCATACCGGAGGAACGCTGGACAAGCTCGAAGCCATCCCCGGTGTTTCCACGCAGATCGGGCAGGATCGACTGGCCCAGATATTGCGTGATGAGGGGGCGGCCATCGTCGGCGCGACGGGGCAGATCGCCCCAGCGGACAAGCGGCTTTACGCGATCCGGGATGTTACCGCGACGGTGGAAAGCCTTGATCTGATCACCGCTTCGATCCTGTCCAAAAAACTGGCGGCCAGCCCGGACGCTCTGGTTCTGGACGTCAAGGTTGGCAGCGGCGCATTCATGAAAACGCATGAGGACGCGCGCAAACTAGCGAAGGCATTGACCGAGACAGCCAATGCCGCCGGGTGCCGGACATCGGCCGTGATCACGGATATGAACCAGCCCTTAGCCCCGGCACTGGGGAATGCGTTGGAAATCTGCGAGGTCATGAAGGTTCTGACCGGCGGGCAGAATGCACCTCTGGTCGAGATATCGGCAGAACTGGGCGGTGTTCTGCTGGTTGATGCCGGAATGGTCTCAACACTGGATGAAGGGCGCGACAAGGTCGCCGAGGTTATCCGCAATGGCCGCGCCGCGGAACGGTTCGGGCGCATGGTGGCTGCTGTTGGCGGCCCGTTGCACTTTGTCGAAAACTGGTCGCGCTACTTGCCCGAAGCCAGCGTTATTCTCGAGGTTCCGGCACCTTCCAGCGGATATGTCACCGCAATGGACGGTGAGGCGCTGGGCCTTGCCGTTGTTGCGCTGGGCGGTGGCCGACAGGTCGAGGATGACGTGATCGACCCGGCTGTTGGCATTTCCGATATCGTGCGATTGGGCAGCAAGATCGACAAGGGCGCGCCCTTGGCCGTGATCCACGCCGCCCGCGAGGATGCGGCGCGACAGGCCGCGCAATCGGTCTTGCGCGCGATCAGCCTTGGCCCTGAAAGCCCGTCGCTTTCGGGTATCGTGCACGAAAGGATCACAGCATGAGCCGAGCATTTCTGGTCGTCATGGACTCGGTTGGCATCGGTGGGGCACCGGACGCGGATCGGTTCTATAACGGTGACGTGCCGGATACCGGAGCAAACACGCTGGCCCATATTGCGCAGGCCTGCGCCGAGGGCTGGGCCGAGGAAGGGCGGTCTGGGCCGCTGCGCCTGCCGAACTTAGACGCATTGGGGCTGGGGGCGGCCACTCGGCTGGCCTCTGGCGATGAAACGCCGGGATTGCAGGCCGAGCCAATCGGTCTTTGGGGCTGCGCGCGCGAGCATTCGCGAGGCAAGGACACACCGTCAGGGCACTGGGAACTGGCGGGCCTTCCCGTACCTTGGGACTGGCACTATTTCCCGGATACAATCCCCAGTTTTCCCAATGATCTGAGCCATGCTGCCGCACAAGCGGCTGGAACAGAAGGGATTTTGGGCGATTGCCATGCCTCGGGCACGGCGATCATCGCGGAATTGGGGGCCGAGCATATGCGAACCGGTTGGCCGATCTGCTACACGTCGGCAGACAGCGTCTTTCAGATCGCCGCCCATGAAGAAAGTTTTGGTCTTGAGCGTCTTTTGGACATGTGCCGTGCGCTTGCGCCTCGGCTGCACGAGATGAGGGTTGGGCGCGTGATCGCCCGTCCCTTTATCGGCTCACCGGACACGGGCTTTACCCGCACAACCAACCGCAAGGATTTTGCCATCCTACCGCCTGCGCCGGTTCTGACGAATTGGGTTCAGGACGCGGGGCGGCGGGTGCATGCGGTGGGCAAGATCGGCGACATCTTCTCGATGCAGGGGATTGATACGCTGCGCAAGGGCTCGGATGCGGAACTGATGGGGCACCTGTCCGACCTGGTGGACGAGGCCGAAGAGGGCGGCCTGACCTTTGCCAATTTCGTCGAGTTTGACAGCCTTTTTGGTCACCGCCGGGATATCAGCGGCTATGCCCGTGCGTTGGAGTGGTTTGATCGTGAGATCGGCGCCCTTCTTTCGCGCCTGCGCCCCAGAGATATGATGCTGTTGACCGCAGATCACGGAAATGATCCAAGCTGGATCGGAACGGACCACACACGTGAACAAGTGCCGGTGCTGATCGCCGGACTGGGCGCGGGTGAAATCGGAGCCGTCAATTTCGCTGATATCGCCGCAAGTATTGCGACCCATTTGAACATTCCGGCCCAAGGGCCGGGACGGAGTTTTCTATGACCGTAGCAGACCTGCCAAAGATCGAACTGCATCTGCATCACGAAGGCGCGGCGCCGCCCGCCTTTATCCGACAGTTGGCCCATGAAAAACGCATCGACCTGAGCGGGATTTTCAAGCCGGACGGCAGCTATGATTTCCGGGACTTCGCGCATTTCCTCAGCGTGTACGAGGCAGCCTGCGAAGTGCTGAAATCGCCCGAGGATTTTCGACGGCTTACGCTGGCGATCCTTGAGGAAAGTGCAGCGAACGGGGTCGTTTACTCGGAAACCTTCCTTAGCCCCGACTTCTGTGGCGGCGGAGACCTGCATGCCTGGCGCGACTACCTGAATGCCATTCAGGACGCCGCGGATGAGGCCGAACGGAAATACGATATCACTCTGCGCGGTGTCGTGACTTGTGTGCGTCATTTCGGGGCGGAACAGGCCAAGGTCAGCGCCCGGTGCGCTGCGGAAACTGCTGGGCACTGGATCACCGGCTTTGGAATGGGCGGCAACGAATCCGTTGGAACGCAGGGAGATTACAAGTGGGCCTTTGACTGCGCGCGCGAGGCCGGGTTACGTCTGACCACTCATGCGGGTGAATTCGGCGGCCCCGAAAGCGTTAGGGACGCCATCCGGGAACTGGGCGTAGAGCGTGTCGGCCATGGGGTTCGCGCGCACGAAGACCCCGATCTTGTCCATGAACTGGTGGATCGCGAGGTGACGCTTGAGGTCTGCCCCGGCTCGAACGTGGTTCTTGGGCTGTTCCCCGAGTTTTCGGCCCACCCAATCGCAAATCTGCGGGACGCTGGTGTTAAAGTGACGGTTTCAACCGACGATCCCCCGTTTTTCCATACCACAATGCGACGGGAATATGAGATGCTGGCCAAAGCCTTCGGCTGGACAGCCGACGATTTTGCAGCCCTGAATGAAACGGCCCTGACAGCGGCCTTTTGCGATGAAGAGACCCGCGCACGGGTCAAGAAAAGACTGGAGAGATCATGAGCGAACACCTGACCGTCGTCGACCACCCGCTGGTTCAGCACAAACTGACGCTCATGCGGGACAAGGGCACATCGACCGCCGTTTTCCGCCAACTGCTACGCGAGATTACGCTGCTGCTGGCCTATGAGATCACGCGCGAGATGCCCCTGACCACCCGACACATCGAAACCCCGATGGAGGAGATGGACGCCCCGATACTGGCAGGTAAGAAACTGGCGCTGGTGTCCATCCTGCGGGCTGGTAACGGCATGCTGGATGGTGTGCTGGAACTGGTCCCATCGGCCCGCGTGGGATTTGTAGGCCTCTACCGGGATGAAGAAACGCTGAAACCTGTTCAGTACTACTTCAAAGCGCCCGAAGGATTGAAAGACCGCCTTGTGATCGCCGTCGATCCGATGCTGGCCACGGGCAACAGCTCGGCCGCAGCGATCGACCTGCTGAAAGAGGCGGGCGCCACCGATATCCGGTTCCTATGCCTGTTGGCAGCCCCTGAAGGTGTTGCGCGTATGAAAGAGGCGCACCCCGATGTTCACATCGTGACCGCCTCGCTGGATCGCGAGCTGAACTCCAAAGGCTATATCATGCCGGGTCTCGGTGACGCCGGGGACCGGATGTTCGGCACCAAATAAGCGGTCTACTCTCCGCAGATGTTCTGAAGCCGGACCCAATCGCGGTCCGGCAATACCTGTTGCAAAGGTCGTCCCGCCATCGGGTCGGCCTCGATCAAGCCAAGAACAGTCTCGCCTGTCACGTCCATCGCATAGGCATACGGTGTCGAGGGAAGGGCGACTTGCGCAAAAAGCTCAAGCAGGTCGTCGTCCGACAATGTCGGGCGCGGCTCTGACAAGACTTGCTCGGTATAGGTATCGACGATCTCGGGTGTCAGCTCTCCGGTCGTGAGAAGACGAAAGGCAGAGCGTGCTCCGGTTCGGTCCAGAAGATCGTCCAGTGGATCCTGCGCCGCGGCCTGCGCGCGCTCGGCGATGATATAGCCTGCCGCGACCGAGGGGTCTTCGTGATCCTCGACCAATGACCGGTTCAGAAGGATGATCCCTCCGGGCAGGCTGAGGCTGCTTTGCACGCCCGCTGGCAGGATAACAACGCTGCGAACCCCCGTCCGCTCTGCCAATCGGTCCAGTGCGTCCTGTGCATCCGCTGAGGTGCAAGCCTGCCCAGATACCCTTTCGATCCGGTTCAGGATGGCGTCGCCGATGTCCTGCCTTTTGATCTCTGGCACCACAGACACAACGTGGTTTTGCAAGGCCGCCGGTACCCATAGCAGCAAAAGCGCAAGTACCGCCCCGACAACGCCCACAACGCTCAGCCAGCGCAGCCGCCCCGGATGTGGCCGCGCGCGGTCGATTGCGCGTTGCAGGCGGTCGATGGCCTCGATCATCGTGGTTTCGGATTCTGCCAGCTCCAGCGTTTCTTCCGGGTCTCCATCGGGGTTGAATATCGCGGGAAAGCTGCCGGGATTCTGCCGCTCTAGCGCGGCCAGTGACCAATGTGTCAGGGCGCGGTCATTGAAATCCGAAATCGTCAGGGTCGCTTCGCCAATCGAAACCACGACCTCGCGCCGTTGCACATCGGGCGAGGGACGCCACAGACCGGTAGCTTCGATCCGTTGGTACTGTTTCAATGCCGTCATCAAGGTGAGGTCTGCTCGTTTATTATTTGAACTTAGTTTAGCACGCTAAAATCCAATGGCGCAAACCTGTTGCACGTCAATTGGGAATTGTGCTGGATATCACGACGCGCGGGGAAAACTTCGCGGTCGGGATCAGTGTCGGGGCGGCAGATGCAGTCAGAAGCGCAGACATCACCAATACTCGCGTCGATACTGATGATCAGCGCCATGGCGATTATCGGGGTGATCGACAATGTGGTGGTATTGTTGGCCGAAACGATCGGATTGTGGCAGTTCCACCTAAGCCGTTCTTTGCTGATGTTGCCGCTGATTGCCGGGCTGTCGCTGATGGGGCTGGGCAGCTTGCGCCCGAAACGGCTGGGGCCGGTTGTTCTGCGCAGTGTTCTGATCACCCTGGCCATGTTGTTCTACTTTTCGTCATTGGCGCTGATGCCGATTGCCCAAGCGCTTGCGGGATTGTTCACGTCACCGATCTTCGTGCTTTTGATCTCGGCCCTGTGGCTGAAACAGACCATCGGGCCGTGGCGTATCTTTGCGGTCATCCTTGGGTTTTGCGGTATCTTATGCGTCTTGCAGCCGAATCCGTATGAGTTTGACACGTTGAGCTTGCTGCCTGTTGCAGGGGGCTTGTTCTATGCCCTGAGCGCCATAATCACGCGCAGCCATTGCTCTGAGGAAAGTACTGTTTCGCTATTGGCGGCCATGGTCATCACCTTGGGGATGGCCGGGGCAATCGGGCTTGTAGTCCTGTCCGTTTTTCCGCTGGAGTCAGCCGCCGGAGCGCAAGGCTTTGCGACCCGCGGTTGGGAACCCAATATGATGCCTGCCGTCCCTTGGATTTTGTTGCAGGCCGGAGGGTCAACGATTGCCGTTTTTATGCTGATCAAGTCATACCAGATCGGCGAGCCGTCATATGTCGCGGTCTTTGAATACTCGGTTATGGTCTTTGGGCCTCTCTTTGCATGGTTCGCGTTCGGTCAAACAATCGGAATGTTGCAGACGGTGGGAATTGGCCTGATCGCCACGGCTGGGGCATTGTTGGGGTGGCGCGCCTCGCGCGAAGCGGTGCGAAAGGTGGCGGCGTGATTATTTCGCGCGAGCGGCGCTATGTTTTCGTCCACATTCCCAAAACAGGGGGGACATCGCTCTCGCTGGCGCTGGAACAGCGTGCGATGAAAGATGACATTTTGTTGGGGGACACACCCAAAGCCAAGAGGCGTCGCAATCGGGCCAAATCGCTATCTGCCCGTGGGCGGCTGTGGAAACACTCGACACTTGCGGATATCGACGGTGTTCTGACAGCCGACGACCTGAAGGATATGTTTACCTTCACGCTGGTACGCAATCCATGGGACCGAATGGTCAGTTATTTTCACTGGTTGCAGGATCAGGATTTTGATCATCCTGCGGTCTCGCTGGCCAAGGCGCTGCCTTTTGAAGACTTCGTCTTGCACCCCGCAACATTGCGATCATTTCACAACCATCCAGCGCGCCAATACATGACCACGGCAGAGGGGCGGGAGTGTTGCCGGGCCTACATTCGGCTGGAACATTTTGAGCAGGATGCAGAACCATTATTTGCGCATCTTGGATTTCGGTTCGATCTGCCGCGCCTGAACCCGTCTCTGCGTTCCGAAGGGTATAGGCAATACTACTCAGACCGCACCGCGTCGGCTATTGCGCGTGCCTGCACGGAAGATATCGACCGGTTTGGGTACCAGTTCGACCCGCCGTCCTGATCGCGAATTCAAACAATATTTGAGAGGGTTGCGCGGTGAAGCTCAGCAGCAAGATAGGTGCGGGCTTCACAGAAAGTGGAAAGCTGGCGCATAGGATCATGCGCCAGCTTTTTTCGTTTAGGCAGCTTTGGCTTCGGGGTCGAAGCGGCCATAGAAGGTCTGGCCTTTTTCAGCCATCTCACGCAGCAGCGGCGGGCAAGAGAAACGCTCGCCATATTTGGCGGCCAGCTGGTCGCAACGCTCGGCGGCGTAAGGCGTGCCGATGATGTCAACCCAGCTGAGCGGGCCACCGGACCACGGCGCAAAGCCCCAGGCCAGGATCGCGCCCACATCGGCTTCACGGATGTCTTCCACAACGCCTTCTTCCAGCGCGCGGACGGCTTCCAGAACCTGTGCGAACATCAGACGTTCCTGAACCTCGATCAGGTCGGGCTGCTCGACGGCCAGCGGATATTTGTCCTGCAGACCTTTCCAGTAGCCCAGGCGCTTGCCTTTTTCGTCATAGTCGAAGAAGCCTGCATTGGCCTTGCGACCCAGACGTCCCTGTTCTTCCATCCAGAAGATCAGATCATCCGCCGAGCTTTCGGGATAAGCATCGCCCATCGCGGCCTTGGTCGCCCGGGCAATCTTGGCACCCAGATCAATCGAGGTCTCGTCCGTCAGGTTGATCGGACCCACCGGGAAGCCCAGTTGACGGGCCGCGTTGTCGATCAGAACAGCGCTGACGCCTTCGGTGATCATCCGCGCGCCTTCGTTGACGTAAGGAATGATGCAGCGGTTGCAGTAGAAGAACCGCGCGTCATTGACCACGATCGGCGTCTTGCGGATCTGGCGCACATAGTCCAGCGCCTTGGCGACCGCGCGATCCCCGGTTTCCTTGCCCTTGATGATCTCGACAAGGAACATCTTCTCGACCGGCGAGAAGAAGTGGATGCCGATGAACTGCTCAGGCCGCGCACTCGCCTTGGCCAGATCGGTGATCGGCAGGGTCGACGTGTTCGACGCAAAGATGCAATCCTCGGGGATGATCGCTTCGACCTTCTTGGTCATCTCGGCCTTGACACCCGGATCCTCGAAGACGGCCTCGATGATCAGATCACAACCTTGCAGTTGCTCAAGCTCGGGCGTCGCGGTGATGCGGCCCAGCATGGCTTCTTTCTTTTCGGCTGTGACCTTGCCGCGCTTCATTCCTTTGTCCAGATACGCTTCGGTGTAGGCTTTGCCCTTGTCGGCGGCAGCTTGATCACGGTCGATCAGCACAACCTCCATCCCGGCCTGCGCCGAAACCAGAGCGATACCGGCGCCCATCATGCCTGCGCCCAGAACGCCGATCTTCTTGACCGACTGATCCGGAATACCCGCAGGACGCACAGCGCCTTTTTCCAGAGCTTCCTTGTTCAGGAACAACGAGCGGATCATCGCGCCCGATGACGGGTTCAACAGGACGGTTGTGAACCAGCGGGCTTCGATGCGAATGGCGGTGTCGAAGTCAACCAGCGCGCCTTCATAGACCGCGCTTAGCAGAGCCTTGGCCGCAGGGAAGGCGCCTTGGGTCTTGCCGTGCACCATCGCGGCGGCACCGACGAAGTTCGGGAAACCAGCCGGGCTGAACGGAGCGCCGCCGGGCATCTTGTACCCCTTGGCATCCCAAGGTTTAACCAGGTCGGCGTCCTTCGCGTTCAGAACCCACTCTTTGGCTGCGGCCATCGGATCGGCTGCGATCTCGTCGACATAACCGGCACCCTTGGCTTTCTTGACGTCCAGCAGCTTACCTTCCAGCAGCAAAGGTGCAGCAGCAATCGCGCCAACTTTGCGGACCATCCGGGTTGTACCGCCCGCGCCGGGGAAGATACCGATCAGAATTTCGGGCAGACCGTATTTGGCCTTGGGGTTTTCACCCGCAAAGATACGGTGTGTGGACAGGGGCAGCTCCATGCCGATCCCTGCGGCAGTGCCGGGCAGAACGGTCGCAATCGGCTTGCCGCCCTTTTTGGTCTTGGGGTCCATGCCTGCCAGTTCGATTTTGCGCAGCAGGGCGTGAATGTTCATCGTGCCCTCAAACAGACCCCTGGCTGGATCATCACCGGCCTGTTCTTTCATGACGGCCAGAAGGTTCAGGTCCATTCCGCCGGCGAAAGAGCCTTCTTTGCCGCTTGTGATGATGACGCCCTTGATCTCGTCATCGGCCAATGCCTGATCGATGCAGTCGTTCAATTGCGACAGCCCGTCATAGGACATCACGTTCATTGATTTACCGGGAACATCCCAGGTGATTGTTGCGACGCCATCTGCGTCTTTGCTGAGCGTAAACTCGGTCATCCGTCGTCTCCAATCTGGTCAGCCGTCAGGGGGCTGCCGTCTTTACGGGTGAAGGAAAATCCGTTCTCGTCATCCTTCACCATCATGTCGATATCGCTGTAATAGCCGGTCTCGGTCGGGGTCCGCGTGCCCACCACCAAAAAGGTCGCGGGCGCATCGGTATTGTTCACAAGCTGGTGTCCGTTAGGCTCACCAGCCGGGAAAGCGGCGCAGTCGCCGGGCTGCATCTCATGCTCACCATCGTCGTCGATCAGGGTGCAGGTGCCGGTCAGCACAATGGCGAACTCGTCCTGCTCCATGTGGTAGTGACGCAACGAGGATTGCCCCGCCGGCTCCAACCGCACGATGTTGACCCCGTATTGGGTCAGCCCGCCCGCATCACCGATGCGCTGTACGAAACGACCCGCGGTCGCCTCGGCCAGCTTGCCGGGATAGGCCGAGCCGCCCTGAAACGGGATCTGAGTGAGATCCAGCTTGGGCATTAGACCCGCTCGATGATCGTGGCCGCACCCATGCCGGACGCCACACACAGGGTCGCCAGACCGGTTTCCTTGTCTTGGCGCTCCAGCTCGTCCAGCAGGGTGCCGATGATGATCGCACCGGTTGCGCCCAGCGGGTGACCCATCGCGATCGAGCCGCCGTTGACGTTGACCAGCTCGGGATCGACATCAAACGCCTGCTGGAAGCGCAGAACCACCGAGGCGAAAGCTTCGTTGACTTCAAACAGATCCATGTCAGAGATCGCCATGCCGGTATCGGCCAGAATTTTCTCAGTGACGGGCACGGGGCCGGTCAGCATGATGGTCGGGTCCAGACCGATCTTGGCGGTGCCTTTGATGCGTGCGCGCGGCTTGATGCCGTGCTTTTCACCAAATTCCTTGTTGCCGATCAGAACAGCCGCAGCCCCGTCCACGATGCCCGAGCTGTTGCCCGCGTGGTGGATGTGGTTGATCTTTTCCAGGTGCGGGTACTTCAGCAGCGCGACCTTGTCGAAACCGGGCATCTGTTCGCCCATCATCTGAAAGGCGGGGTTCAGGCTGCCGAGGCTCTGCATGTCGGTGCCGGGGCGCATGTACTCGTCGCGGTCCAGAATGGTCAGGCCGTTGCGGTCCTTGACCGAGATGACCGATTTCTCGAACCGGTTTTCTTCCCATGCCTTCGCTGCACGACGCTGCGATTCCATCGCCAGCTGATCGGCCTGATCACGGGTAAAGCCGTATTCGGTCGCGATGATGTCCGAGGAAATCCCCTGCGGCACGAAATAGGTGTCCATTGCCACCGAAGGATCAACAGCGATCGCAGCGCCGTCCGAACCCATTGCCACGCGGCCCATCATCTCGACGCCGCCAGCGATATAGCCGTCACCGGCACCGCCTTTGACCTGGTTGGCGGCCAGGTTTACGGCCTCCATGCCCGAGGCGCAGAAACGGTTGATCGACAGGCCGGGGATACGCTCGTCCAGGTCCGAGGCCAGAACCGAAGTCCGGGCCAGACAGCCGCCTTGTTCCATTACTTGCGTGGCGTTGCCCCAGATCACGTCTTCGACGGCGTGCCCTTCGAGGTTGTTCCGCTCTTTCATTGCGTTCAGGGCAACGGCCGACAGGCGCACCGAGGTCACCTCGTGCAGGCTGCCATCCTTGCGGCCCTTGCCGCGCGGGGTGCGCAGGGCGTCATAGATATAAGCTTCGGTCATGAGTAGCTCTCCTTAAGCTCGATCCGGCGCATTGCCGGGCATCAGGTCATAGGGGTGTTTCCAGCCGGGTTGTTCGGATAGCCGAGTCAACCAAGCGTCGATGTGGGGCCATTCGGCTCGGTCAAAGCCAAAGGGTTCGGGGTAATAAAGATAGCCGCAGCAACTGAAATCGGCGTTGGTCGGGGCGTTGCCCACGATCCAGTCGCGGCCGTCCAGATGAGCGTTCAGAACTTGGTAGGCGGCCTTCAGGCGGCCCTGATTAAATGCAATGACATCTGCATTGCGGTGTTCTTCAGGCAGAAAATTCATCAGAAAACGGGTCATTCCTGCCATAGAACTTAGCTTGTGGTTGTCCCAAAGCACCCAGCGCAGAACTTCGTATTTCTCCTCTTGGGTGGAGCCGCCGAACTTGCCGGTTTTTTCGGTGATATAGGCTTGGATCGCACCGGACTGACTGGTGCGAAAATCGCCGTCGATCAAGACCGGCGCTTCGCCCATCTCATTGACGTTCTGACGATATTCAGCAGACCGAGTCTCACCCTTGAAGAAATCGACTTTGACCGGTTCCCAATTCAGGCCGGACAATTCTAGCGCCAGAGCAGCTTTGTAAGAGTTACCGCTTTCGCCGAAACAATACAGTTTTATGGTCATTGCGGCGCCCCTCCCGTGGCGTGTTGCCGACTGTGAATCATGCGTCTCTTTAGCAAGAAGAAAGTGTTTCTCTGGAATGACGTTGCGGTCTTTTCGGAATGTTTCTTCTTGCTGAAACTACGTTTGTTCCCTGGTAAACTTTGTTCGTGGTTCAGCGCTTGCGCGCCTCTAGTTCGGAATTGAAAACGCGCAGGCGGTGGGTCAGGTTGTCCTGATCTATGACGCTGTTGAAGTTTTCAAAAAGGAATGACAGCGCTTCGCCTTCGTCCAGACCAGCTTCGCGGGCAAACCCCTTCAGCTTGCGGTACCCGTCCTCGGTCATGGCGACCGGAAACCGGCGGGTCAGGCGAAATCGTTTTGGCATATCTTTCCCTCCCGAGGAGCTGGTTCCGAGGTGTCCCCCGGAACCAGATAAGGATCAGAAGCTTGCCGCCTCCAGCGCCATCACTGTGTCAGCGCCGGTCTGGATGCGCGACAGGTGCAGACCCGTGGCAGGCAGGCGACGCGCCATGTAGAACTGGCCAGTGGCAATCTTGGTCTCGTAGAACTCGGTATCCGAGGTGCCACCGTCAAGGGCTGCGTAGGCGGCTTTTGCCATCTGCGCCCACATCAGGCCCAGGCAGACATGGCCGAACATGTGCATGAAGTCGTTCGAGCCGGACAGCGCGTGGTTCGGATTCTTCGCACCGTTCTGCATAAAGTACATGCCAGCGGCCTGCAGGTCTTTGGAAGCCGCCTTGAGCGGTTCGATGAATGCCTTGTCAAAGGCTTCATTCTGGCCGCCGTTTTCCTTGCAGAAATTCTTGACGATCTCGAAGAAGGCCATGACGTGCTTGCCGCCATCGGTGGCCAGTTTACGACCAACGAGGTCCAGAGCCTGAACGCCGTTCGCGCCTTCGTAGATCATCGCGATCCGAGCGTCGCGGGTATATTGCGACATGCCCCATTCTTCGATGTAGCCGTGACCGCCGTAAACCTGCTGCGCCTGAACGGTCATGTCATAACCCTGATCGGTCAGGAAGCCCTTGATGACCGGAGTCAGCAACGAGATGAGGCCGTCCGCGTCCTTGTCATCCTTGCGATGCGCCTGGTCGATCAGCGTAGCGCCCCACAAAACAAATGCGCGCGCGCCTTCGGCAAAGCTTTTCTGATCCATCAGGTTGCGACGGATGTCCGGATGCACGATCAACGGATCGGCCGGGCCATCGGGGTTTTTCACACCTGTCACATCACGGCCTTGCAGACGGTCTTTGGCGTATTCCACAGCGTTCTGATAGGCGGCTTCGGCCTGTGCCAGACCCTGCATGCCCACACCCAGACGCGCTTCGTTCATCATGGTGAACATGGCGCGCATACCTTTGTGCAGGTCACCCAGCAAGAAGCCGGTGGCCTCGTCATAGTTCATCACACAGGTCGAGTTGCCGTGGATGCCCATTTTCTCTTCGATCTTGCCGACCGAGACGCCGTTGCGCTCGCCCAGCGAGCCGTCATCGTTGACCATGAACTTGGGCACGATGAACAGCGAAACGCCCTTGATACCTTCGGGGCCGCCGGGGATTTTGGCCAGAACCAGGTGAATGATGTTGTCGGCCATGTCGTGGTCACCGGCCGAGATAAAGATCTTTTGACCCGACACCTTATAGCTGCCATCGTCCTGCGGTTCAGCCTTGGTGCGCATCAGGCCCAGATCGGTGCCGCAATGCGGTTCGGTCAGGTTCATGGTGCCGGTCCATTCACAGCTGACCATGTTGGGCAGGTACTTTGCCTTCTGCTCGTCCGTGCCGTGCGCCAGGATCGCCGAGGCTGCACCGTGGGTCAGACCCTGATACATGGTGAACGCCTGGTTCGCAGATTGGAAGAATTCGCCAACGGCGCTGCCAATGACGTAGGGCATGTTCTGGCCGCCGAATTCTTCGGGCATGTCCAGACCGGTCCAGCCGCCCTCTTTCATCTGCTCGAAACCGTCTTTGAAGCCGGTCGGCGTGTAGACGATGCCGTTCTCAAGGCGGCAGCCCTCGGTGTCACCCACGACGTTCAGCGGGTGCAGAACGTTCGAGGCGATTTTACCGGCTTCTTCCAGCACGGCGCCGGTGAATTCGGCCTCAAGTTCGTCGTATCCGGGAATGTCCGATCCCGAAACGTTCAGTACTTCGTGCAGGATGAACTGCATGTCTTTTGTTGGCGCGTTGTAAACGGGCATTTGAAGCTCCCTTTAAATTCAGATGTCCGGAGATTGAGACCGCCAAGTCACTCGGCGGCGTTTTTGTCATTTTTCATCGAGGCGATAACTTTCTCGCCCCAACGCAACTGTTCCTTTAGATCGTCGATGGCCTGTGTCAGCTCCTCGCGGCGCGATTCCATATCCGCCAGACGTTCGCGGGCGATATCGAATGTGCGGGTCATCTGTGTCATTTGCTGATCACCCATATGATACAGATCCAGCAGTTGCCGGATCTCTTCCAGGCTGAACCCAAAACGTTTCCCGCGAAGGATCAGTTTCAATCGCGCCCGATCACGCTTGGTGAACAGGCGTTTCTGCCCTTCACGGATGGGAAACAAAAGTTCCTTGGCCTCGTAAAATCGCAATGTGCGGGGCGTGACATCGTATGTCTCGCACATTTCACGAATGGTCAGCAGATCTTCGGTCATGGTTTCAGCACTCTTGTCACTGGCGTCTATCAAGGTCAGTTGCGCAGTTGATGCGCCTCTTACAACACGGAGATGACGTTCGCGTAATGCAAACGCTACGTCACAAACAAGTTGACGTAACATCCACTCGCGTCAAGGTTCTGAGGGCGGGAATTCTACGAACGTAGCGTCACGAAATTGTGTCGCTGACACGGTGCACCGGCTTGATCCCGCAGCGAGAACTGTACAGGAGTTCTTGCGCATGCGGGGTGCGGGCCTTGGAAATTTCTTGGGGAGAGGGTCAAGGGATCGGGCAGCGGTGGCTGCCCTTCAGTCATTCTAGCGACTTGGCGGTTTGCTCACGCATTTGCTTGAGCGCGTCGATCGCTTCGTCCAGTTGTTTTCTTTGCTTGTCCAGCTCGATCAACTGCTGGTCGGCCACTTCCACGAATGTTTTCATCTGGGCCTGAGTTCCCTGGTCTTCATAGATCAGAAGCCATTGGCGGATGTCTTCCAAAGGAAATCCGTATTTTCTGCCCCGCATGATCAAAGTCATCCGGGCACATTCCCGAGGACCATAATAGCGCGATCTTCCTTCCCTTTCGGGCTGCAGAAGTTCAATATATTCATAGTAGCGCAGGGTGCGTGGAGTTACGTCAAACTCGGCGCACATCTCTTTGAATGATAATCGGTCGTCAGTCATTCCTGATCTCCTCTGAATCAGCCTATGGCGTGCCGGCATCAAGCGCAACAGGCAGGCTTGCTCTTTTACTAGCCCCTCGCTCATAAAGGGAGAAACCAAGAGGACACAAGTACATGGTCGACAAATCAGCTATCGCGCGTCAGTTCATCGAGGCGATTCCTCATGCCAGAGCCTTGGGCATGACGCTGACCAAAATCGGCAATGGCGAGGCCGGGATCACGATGCCGTACAGCAAGGATCTTGTCGGTGATCCGCGCACCGGGGTCATCCACGGCGGGGCGGTCTTTGCCGTGTTGGACACCTGTTGCGGCGCGGCGGTCATGAGCCACCCTTCGGCCCCGGGCGGGACGGCCACGATTGATCTGCGGATCGACTATATGCGAGCCGCCACGCCGGGGCAGAGCATTACAACACATGCGACCTGCTATCACATCACGCGCAACGTCGCTTTTGTCCGAGCAACTGCAATGGACGAAGATCAGGATCTGCCAGTGGCGACGGCATCTGGGTCTTTCACCGTGGAGGGGCTGTAATGGCACGTACCCGTCCTGAGCCTATGCAAGTCGTCAAGCAACGCCGCGATGCTGCGTTGAACGCTATCGTTGATGGCGTGCCCTATATCCGGTTCCTCAATATCGGATTTGACCGGCGCGGGGATGAACTGACCGGCGTTCTGAATTTTGACGACAAGCTGATCGGAAACCCGTTTCTGCCAGCTTTGCACGGGGGCGTCACAGCGGCCTTTCTCGAAGTGACGGCCGTCATCACCTTGAGTTGGGAGTACTTTTTTCCCCGGATCGAAAGCGGCGAACTGGATGCGAGCGACATCTTCAAGGATGACTCCGTGCGCTTTCCCAAAACGGTGGATTTCACCGTTGACTACTTGCGCTCTGGCCTGCCGCGAGACGCGTATGCACGGGCCTTCGTCAGCCGCTCGGGGCGACGGTATGCCTCTGTTCGGGTTGAGGCGTGGCAGGACAATCACGCGCGCCCCTATGCGCAGGCCACAGGGCATTTCCTGATGCCGCAGCCACCAGCCCCTAAAGAGTAGGGGCCGTGCAGGATGCTTCGGCACCCATAACGCATAGGCGGGTGCTGAAGATTGCGGTGCCCATCGTGCTGTCAAATGCCACGGTTCCCATTCTGGGGGCCGTGGATACCGGTGTTGTCGGGCAAATGGGTCAGGCCGCGCCCATTGGGGCCGTCGGAATGGGCGCCGTTATCCTGTCCACGATATATTGGATCTTTGGGTTCCTGCGCATGGGAACCACTGGTTTGGCAGCACAGGCGCGCGGGGCAGGGGACACAGCCGAGACCGGCGCGCTTTTGATGCGGGGGCTGCTTTTGGGCGGCGCGGCGGGACTGTTCTTTGTCCTGACGCAAATCTGGGTGTTCTGGGGGGCGTTTGCCTTGTCGCCCGCCAGCCCCGAAGTCGAAGCGTTGACGCGCGACTATCTGGAGATTCGCATCTGGGGGGCACCGGCGACCATCGCCCTGTATGCGGTGACCGGCTGGTTGATCGCGATCGAGCGGACAAGAGGGGTGTTCATCCTTCAGGTCTGGATGAACGGCTTGAATATCGCGTTGGATCTTTGGTTTGTGCTGGGCCTTGGCTGGGGTGTCGAAGGTGTCGCGATTGCCACATTGATCGCTGAATGGACCGGCCTGGCGCTGGGTCTCTGGCTGTGCCGCAGTGCGTTTGGCGGCAATCAATGGCGCGACTGGCCGCGAATTTTCGATCCCGCCCGTCTGCGCCGCATGATGCAGGTGAACAGGGATATCATGATCCGCTCGGTCCTTTTGACCGGTTCGTTCACGACCTTTCTGTTCGTCGGTTCAGATTTGGGCGACGTCAACCTTGCCGCCAATCAGGTCTTACTGCAATTCCTTGAAATCACGGCGTTTGCCTTGGACGGGTTCGCCTTCTCAGCCGAGGCGCTTGTCGGGAGCGCCGTTGGAGCCAGGGACCGGTATCAGGTGCGGCGGGCCTCTGTCATGGCAACGCAATGGGGCGTGGGCGGAGCCTTTGTGCTGGGCGCTGCGTTTTTCCTGGCTGGGCCTGCGCTAATCGACGTGATGTCCACCTCGCCGGATGTGCGCGTCGCGGCGCGAGAGTATCTGGTCTGGGCAGCACTGGCGCCCGTGATCGGGGTGGCAAGCTGGATGTTTGACGGTATCTACATTGGCGCGACGTGGACCCGAGCCATGCGGCAGGCGATGATCCAGTCCGTCGCAATCTATGTCGTGGCGCTCTTTGTCTTTGTCCCATTGCTGGGCAATCACGGATTATGGGCCGCGCTGATGGTGCTGAACATTGCCCGGGGCGTCACCTTGGGATGGCGATACCCCAGACTGGAAGCCCAGATCGCTTAAAGCAGGGCCAGCAGATTTTCCGGAGGCCGCCCAATAGCAGCCTTGCCGCCTGATATCGCCAGAGGGCGTTCGATCAGGATCGGATTGGCGGCCATGGCAGCAATCAAGTCATCTTCAGGCGTTGTCTTGGACAGGCCCAGTTCCTTAAAACGCTTTTCGCCTGTCCGCATCATTTCGATGGCAGGAATGCCCAAGCGCTGTAGGGCGGCGCGAATGTCTTCTGCCGAAGGTGCATCGTCCAGATACTTGCGGATTTCAACCTTTGCGCCGTTTTCCTCCAGCAGGGCAAGCCCGGCCCGGGACTTGGAACAGCGCGGGTTGTGCCAATATTCGATCACAGCCAATCCTCTCGTTTGCTGCCAACGGCCTGTGCGACAGTTTCAAACCCATCGCGCGCCAATAGCTTGTCCAGCCCCAGCGCGATGTCGGAGGCAAGGGAAATGCCGCCGAATACCATGGCCGTATAGAATTGAACGGCCGACGCCCCGGCACAAATCTTGGCATAAGCCTGCTCTGCCGAGCTGATGCCGCCGACACCGATCAACGGAATCTGCCCGTTCGTCAACTGGCTCAACTGCGCCAGAACGCGGGTGGATTTTTCAAACAGCGGCGCGCCGGAAAGACCACCGGCCTCGGATTTGTGAGGGCTGCTCAGCCCGTCACGCGACAGTGTCGTATTGGTGGCGATTACGGCGTCGACACCAGTTTCGCGGGCCACGTCCGCTATGTCCTGAAGCTCGGCTTCGGTCAGGTCCGGGGCAATCTTCAGGAAAATCGGCAAAGGACGGGCCAGCGCGTCGCGTGTTTCAATCACGCCGCTCAACAGGGCACTCAGCGCAGCTTTACCCTGCAAATCCCTGAGTTTTTCGGTGTTGGGAGAGGACACGTTCACCGTGGCAAAGTCCAGATGCGGGGCGCAATGGGCCAGCACCTTGGCAAAATCGCCCGGTCGGTCGTCGCTGTCTTTGTTCGCGCCAAGGTTCAGGCCGATCACGGCATCCTTTGGGCGCTGCTCCAGACGGCGTGCCATGACCTCCATGCCTTCATTGTTAAAGCCAAATCGGTTGATGGCCGCCCGGTCTTCGGTCAGGCGAAACAGGCGTGGTTTCGGGTTGCCGGGCTGGGGGCGCGGCGTGACTGCGCCAACCTCGACGAACCCGAACCCTGCCCGCGATAGCGGGGCCAGAACCTCTCCGTTCTTGTCGAAACCTGCGGCCAAACCAACTGGGTTCGGCAGATCAAGCCCTGCAACAGACGTGCGCAGACGGGGCGAAGTAATCGGTCCCGGTGCCGGGGCCAGGCCAGCTTTCAGGGCTTTTATCGAAAGCCCATGGGCGGCTTCCGGGTCCATCCGGTGCAAGGCGGCAAGGCCAAGTTTTTCAGTCAATTTCATCCGAAGGAATCTCCACCGTGGGTTGGGGCACAACGGATCAGGCGCGATGTTGCGACAGCCGCCTGACGGTGCACAACCGCCTTTCGATAAACAGGGTCCGTAACCATCTCGAGAAACGCATGAGCAGTGGGATAGCGTGCGATGAACATGGCGTCCCAGGTTTCGTCATCAGGGCCGATCAGAGTGGTTTGAAATGCGCCCCGCCATAGGATGGAAGCGCCCAGCCGCGCCACAATGGGGGCGGTTTCGGCTCCGTAGTTCTGATATGCTTGAGCGCCGGTCAGCCCCACATCAGCCAGTTCGTGCCCGGCCGGATATTCGGCCTTGGGGCGAAACTTCACAAGGTTGAGCATTTCGATTGGCTGGTCGCGATCCAGCGCTTTGAACGCCTCGAACTGGGCGCGTTCTGGGTCGATGAAACCGGTCATTTCATTTCCTCGGGAAACTGGTGCGATTGCCCATCAAAAGGCAGGGGACGCGACCAGGCGATATCGGTCATGCGAATTTTGCGGTAAAGATGCGGGAATAGCGCCCCACCGCGGGACACCTCCCATTTAAGGTCGTCACCCATTGCGTCCGCGTCGCACGCAAGTAGAAACAGACCTTCGACTCCGGCAAAGTGCTTGGCCGCCGTTTCAGCGGCCTGCGCAGCGGTTGAAAAATGAACATACCCATCCGAAACATCAATCGGCGCGCCGTCTGACTCTCCGTTTGCCTGCAGCGTGGCCCATTCGTCGGCCCGAAATATCTTGTAAATCAGCATGGGGTCGTGATGCCCCGCGAGACGAGTAGAATCAAGGCGGATTTCCCCCTTTGACTCTTAGCCGCGTTAGGCGCACCATCGGCGGCAATAACAACAGGGAGTTTCAATATGTTGACCCGTTTCCTGGCTTCGGCTGCCGTATTGGGCCTGACCGCAGGTATGGCCGTAGCCGAGTACAAGCTAACAATTCTACACACTAACGATTTCCACGCGCGCTTTGAGCCGATCAACAAGTATGACAGTGGGTGCAGCGACGAAGACAACGCCGAAGGCAAGTGTTTTGGCGGCTCGGCCCGACTGGTCACAGCGGTGAACGAGGCACGCGGAAGGGCTGGAAACTCGATCCTCGTGGATGGCGGAGACCAGTTTCAGGGTTCCCTATTCTATACCTACTACAAGGGCAAAGTCGCGGCCGAGTTCATGAACAAGCTGGGCTATGATGCCATGACCGTGGGCAACCACGAATTCGACGACGGCCCGGAAGTGCTGCGCGGGTTCGTCGACTCTGTTGATTTTCCTGTTCTGATGTCCAACGCCGATATTCGCGACGAAGAATTGCTGACCGACAAGATCAAGAAATCGACGGTGATCGAAGTGGGCGGCGAAAAGATCGGCCTGATCGGGCTGACGCCCGAGGATACCGATGAGCTGGCTTCACCCGGCCCGAATGTCACCTTCTCGGACCCTGTCCCGGCAGTTCAGGCCGAAGTCGACAAGCTGACCGGAGAGGGTGTCAACAAGATCATAGTCCTCAGTCACTCGGGATACGGCGTGGACCAGCGGGTCGCGCAGGAGACAACTGGTGTTGACGTGATCGTGGGTGGCCACTCGAATACCTACCTGTCCAACGTTTCGGACCGGGCGGTTGGTCCCTATCCGACCGTAGTGAATGGCGTTCAGATCGTGCAGGCTTATGCATACGGAAAGTTTCTGGGCGAATTGAATGTGACGTTCGACGATGACGGCAATGTGGTCGAAGCAGCGGGTGAACCGCTGATCATGGACAATACCGTCACTGAAGATCAGGCTGCGCTGGACCGTATCGCGGAACTGGCGGTGCCGTTGGACGAAATCCGCAACAAGGTTGTCGCCAGTGCAGCCGACGCGATTGAGGGTGACCGCTCGATCTGTCGGGTGCAGGAATGTCAGATGGGCAATCTGGTCGCCGACGCGATGCTTGCGCGCGTTGCGGATCAGGGCGTTCAGATCGCGATTGCCAACTCGGGCGGATTGCGTGCCTCGATTGATCCGGGCGATGTGACAATGGGCGAAGTGCTGACGGTTCTTCCGTTCCAGAACACGCTATCGACCTTTGAAATCAGCGGGCAGGGCGTGATCGATGCGTTGGAAAACGGCGTAAGTCAGGTGGAAGAGGTCAAGGGGCGCTTTCCGCAGGTGGCGGGGCTCACCTTTACTTGGGATCCAGCCGTGGCACCGAACGAGGGTCGCGTGTCCGAGGTCATGGTGGCAAGTGGTGACGGCTTTCAGCCCATTGATCCCGGCGCCACGTACCTGGTCGTGACGAATAACTATGTTCGCAACGGAGGGGATGGCTACAGCATGTTTGAGGGCGACGACAAAAACGCCTACGACTTCGGGCCGGACCTTGCGGATGTGACGGCCGAGTATCTGGCCGAAAACGCGCCCTACACACCTTATCTGGACGGCCGCATCAAACAGAAGTGACCGCGCCTTCAGACCAGAAGAAAGGCCGCATCAAATGATGCGGCCTTTTTTGGTTTCGGATTGCTCAGCTAAAATCATATTCCGGCCAAAGCTCGGGGTCGAACCCTTGCAGCATTGGCTGCAGATGTTCCGAGACATCGCGCCAACCGCCGATTGATTTGGTCGAAATCTTTTTCCTCACTTGGTCAATGCTGGCAGTTCTGACCTGTTGCTTGTTCTGTTCCGGGTGCATCATGGCTTCGGACCACTCGATATCGCAGAACTCCGCGACTTTCTGGCTATAGGTCTTTGGATCAGAAACCAGCTCTTCGTAGGGGACAGTCAAGATTCTGTCGCCAAACACGGCAATCCAATGCGCCATGTAGCGGCGGTACAAGTTCGCTGAATGAGCAATGGACTCAAGGTTCGACGCATAGCGCATCCCGCCGGCGGGGAACCTTCTGATCCACTTGGACAAACCAACATCCCGAGGGTCGCGCAGCATGTTTATGACTTTGGCGTTCGGAAAGGCCGACAGCAGGAACCCTGCGCGCTGGAAATTATGCGGCATCTTATCCACGAATGCGACCGAGTCTTCAGGGACTGGCGGCATTAGCCTGCGGAACTCCCGCGCGAATTCCGCAGCTTCCTTGGCTCCAAATCGTTTGCGCGTTTTCAAATGAACATGCGATAGATCGCTGCCGATTGTCAGTTCCCCGCACCCGGCGATTTTGGGATCTGTGCTTAGCATCATCTCCATCAGCGTGGTGCCTGAACGCGGCTGGCCCAGCACGAAAATCGGTTTTGGGGTCTCTGAAAGATCGGTCACAACCGGTGCAGAGGTCGTGGGGAAAAGGTCAGTGATCTGGGCCAGCTTTTCTTCTTCGGCGGCGAAATCGTAGGGGTTTGCTTCGTGTTGTATGGCGTTGGCCCGTGCGAATTGCGGAAGCGCGGCGCCCAGCCCTTCGGTTTTTGAGATCAGCTCTGCCTTGGCGAACTCCAACTCGGAAACGCCATGCTCATGAGTTTGGCGGGCCGCCTCAACCGCTTGCATCAGATCCGGCGCTGTTTCGGCATTTGCCATTGTAGAGAGTTGAAACAGCGTCGCCACGTGGCCAGGGTCTTTGGCCACAATACCTTGCATAATGTCCTTTGAACCCGCTTTGTCGCCACTCTGGTGCAGGTTAACTGCCATTTGAAACGCGATATTGTTGTTTTCAGGTTCAAGCGCATAGGCCCGCGTGATGTCGCGCGTGCCGTTCTCGACAAATGCGATGCGTCCATAGGCCCGTGCCCGCGCGCACAACAGACCCGCATTGTCCGGGTCAGAGGCCAGCTTTCTGGTGGTATAGTCGATGATAAGGCGCCAGTTGCTGCCCTTTTGCTGAATCTCGTCAATGACGCGGGTCAGTTCCTTGTTGTTCGGGAATTTTTCCAGCTTTTGTTCGGCAAATTCCATGGCCTTCGGAATCTGGCCCGTCTGCATCAATGCGTTGGCAAGGTTTTCAACAAATTGCGGGTCATCCGGCTTCATCCGCGAGGCTTCGATGAAATGCGGTATCGACTTCCGGTACTGTTTCATCTCGGTCAGGACAAAGCCTGAAATGGCGTGAAAGTCCGTGTCCTTGGGGAATTTCTTGAGGCCCAGTTGCGCTTTTTTCAGTGCCTGCTGCAGCTTGCCCGCGTCCAAGGCGGACAGCGCCTTGCTTTTGAGGGAATTCGCCGTTTGATTTTGCATGTGACCCCGTGAGAACTTGTGCCTGTAGGAAATACTGTTGATGGTTCATTACCCATGTGCGGACGGTTTGCAATAACTCTTCCCAACGACGCAATGGCGCAGCTTTTTTCGGCTCGGCCTGCCAATACGTTGCCTGCGGTGCCCAATTTCAATGTTTGCCCGACAAATCAGGTGCATGTGGTGCGGGCCGGTGAAAACGGCCGCACGCTGGATCCGCTGCGATGGGGGTTTCTGCCGCATTGGTACAAGACGGAAACCGCCGGTCCCTTGCTGATCAACGCGCGGGCCGAAACGCTGGCCGAGAAGCCCGCCTTTCGTGCAGCCTGCCGCGAGCGACGGTGCCTGATCGTGGCCACCGGGTTTTACGAATGGACCAAGACGGATCAAGGTGACCGGCTGCCTTGGTATATTCAGCGCAATGATCGCGCGCCCATTGCGTTCGCCGGTGTCTGGCAGAACTGGGGGGCTGAGGGCGCGCGGCAGGGGACATGTGCGATTGTAACAACCCCTGCCAACACGCACCTGAGCGCGATCCATCACCGAATGCCCCTGATCCTTGAGCAGGACGCCTGGCCTTTGTGGTTGGGCGAAGCTAGAAAGGGGGCCGCGCGGTTGATGCAGCCCGGGGCCGAAGATGTTCTGAGCTTTCACCGGGTGGACCCGGTTGTAAATTCCAACCGGGCGGCCGGACCAGACCTGATTGAGCCGGTAGATGCGTGACCACACTTCTTTTCAAACCACACCGGGCGGGTTAGACCGTTGACATGGTTCTGAAATTTTCCAACCTGCCCGAGCTGTATGCGCATGGTTTCGACACCGTGATCGACGTGCGCAGCCCTGCGGAATTTGCCGAAGATCATTTGCCCGGCGCGATTAATCTGCCGGTACTGGACAATGAGGAACGCGCGAGGGTCGGAACGATATACGTGCAGCAAAGCCCTTTTCTGGCGCGAAAGCTGGGCGCAGCATTGGTGTTTCGCAACGCTGCGAACCACATCGAACGCAGCCTGTCTCACCATGAAGGGGGGTGGAAGCCTCTGGTCTATTGCTGGCGAGGCGGGCAGCGGTCGGGTTCGTTCACCTGGATGTTGCAACAAATCGGCTGGCGTGCCGAGGTCGTTGAAGGTGGCTATCGCACCTATCGCAGGCTGGTGAACCGGTACCTTTACCACGACCCGTTGCCCCACCGTTTGATTGCGCTGGACGGTTACACAGGTACTGCAAAAACCGAATTGCTGGCCAAGCTTGGTGCGCGCGGCGTTCAGGTGCTCGATCTGGAAGGGTTGGCCAATCATCGAGGGTCCTTGCTGGGTGAAATGCCCGGTGGACAGCCAAGCCAAAAGGCATTCGAGTCCGCGTTGGCGGCGCGTCTGTGTCACCTGGACCCTGCTCGCCCGGTTCTGGTCGAGGCGGAATCGTCAAAAATCGGGTCTTTGATCCTGCCGCCGACCGTTTGGGCCGCTTTGCGTGCTGCTCCGCGAATTCAGATCAGCGCGCCAATCGAAGTTCGCTCGAGCTATCTGGTATCGGCCTATGATGACGTTCTCTCGGACAGCGACCGGCTGCGGGATCGGCTGTTTCCGCTACGGTTTCATCGCGGCCACGACGTTGTGGACGGGTGGCTGGAAATGATTGAGGCCGGGGACAAACTGGCCTTGACCCGCGCATTGATGGAACAGCACTACGATCCGGCCTACGCAAAGGCCAGCTGTGCGCGTGACGTGAACGTGGTCGCGCAAATCAATGTGTCCGAACTGAACGAGACCGGACTGGAGAACGCTGCAGCCCAGGTTCAGCGCGTTCTGGAGGAACTTTGAAGATTCAGGCCGGGCGCGTCGGTCATATGTCCGATAACTACTGCCGGGTATCCGGCCTTGCGCAGGTCTTCGCATATCCCCAGCGCGTCATCCGAGGGGACGGCGGCCAAGAGGCCACCGGCTGTTTGAGGGTCAAATAGCAAATCCACCTTGCCGCCCAAGGGAAGCTCTGGCGCGGCCGAGCGGTTGTCATTGAAGATGGTAGACCTGACACCCTGTTCGCTTAGTTCCAACGCGCCCGCCATGATCGGAATGGCATCCAGATCAAGCGTTGCCCCACACGCCGAAGCCTCGCAAATGCCCTGTAGGTGACCGGCCAGCCCAAATCCGGTGACATCGGTCATCGCGTGGGCGCCATTCAGGATACGCGCTGCGTCGCCTTGGGGTTGGGTCATGTGTTGAAACGCCTTTGCGACCCATTCTCCGGCGGCCTCACCAGACATTTCCGCAGCCATCAGAACCCCGCTGCCCAAGGGCTTGGTCAGGATAAGGGCATCCCCGGCGCGTGCGCCTGCCAAGGTGGTTGGATCGCTGCTGCATAGTCCGGTCAGCGTAAATCCGATGGTCATCTCATCCCCCATCGAACTGTGACCACCGACGATTTCAGCACCTGCCGCCCCCATGACTTCACTTGCAGCGGTCATGATTTCAACCATCGTGCGGTGTTGAAGGTTCGGGGCCATGCGCGGCAGGATTATCGTTGCCGTCGCCGCTTGTGGCTGCGCCCCCATCGCCCAGATGTCTCCGAGCGCGTGAACGGCGGCGATCCGCGCCATCAGCACAGGGTCGTTGGTAAACCCGCGCAAGTGATCCGTGGTCATGACCTGTCGTGCGCCCCCGGTTTGCAGCAAGGCCGCATCGTCACCCGGAAGCGGAACCACATCCGCACGAGCCGGTTTGGGCAGATCATGCAGCACGCTTTGTAATGCGTCGCGCCCTACCTTTGCTCCGCATCCGCCGCACAGGGGTTTCTCGCCCATCGCTTCGTGAACACCGCTGGCGTGCAGCTTGGGTGGGGCTGGCTGAGGCATCTTCGGCAAGCGGCGAAACTTGTCCATGAATTTCTGATCGATGTGGTTTTTCCATTTCCACATCAAAGGTCCTTTGAACGAGGTGCCCAGACGTTCGGCCAGCGCGGATTTAGCGCCCAATGATACGAGTTTCAGATAGTCATTCTGGGGGACATACCTGCGAAATGTCCCGGCCCCCAGTGCCGCCCGCACGTTTTGGAACAATATCGGCGCTTCTCTGACGGCGTAGACGCCCGCCTTGGGGCGAGGGTTCTCGGACAGGTGCGCGCAGTCTCCGGCCGCAAAGATGTTGGGATCACTCGACTGAAGGTGCCCGTTGACGCGAACAAAGCCGTCGTGAAGGTCCAACCCCGTTTGGGCTATCCACTCATAGGGCCGTGCACCTGCTGCTCCGGTCACGAAGGTCGCAGGTATCTGCCGCCCGTCTTTCAGTGCGACATGGTCGCCGGTTATTTCGATGATCTCAGCGCCTTCGAAGACGTCAATGCCAAGGGCGCTCATGGCGTGACGAATGGTTGCCGCGGCTTTGTCTCCGGTCGCGGTCAGGGCTTGTGCATTGTCAACCAGCGTTACCTGAGCCGGACGGCCCTTTTTTCGCATGGCATAGGCCATTGCCATGACCAATTCGACACCCGCAACGCCGCCGCCGATAACAACGACTGAGGCAGGGCCGGGGGCTTCAAGATAATTGGCCCATTTTGTCGCAAAAGCCCCCAATGGTTTGGCTGGAATGGCATGATCGGCAAACCCGGGCAGCGACGGCATGTCCGAGGTTATGCCAACATTGATAGATGCCACGTCAAACGCGACCGGAGGGCGTCCGGGCACGTGAACAACGCGATTGTCCAAGTCTATGCCCTCAACCGGCCCCAGAACCACCCGAGCGCCAGCAAACCGGGCCAGTCGTACAAGATCAATATTCAGATCGTGCCGCTCATAATGTCCGGCGACAAAGCCCGGCAGCATTCCCGAATAGGGGGCCGTTGGATCAGGGTTGATCACGGTAACCCGTGCGCCCGGCAAGGGGTTCATTCCCCATTTGCGCAGCAGCAGTGCGTGGGTGTGACCTCCGCCAATCAGAACCAGGTCGCGGGTCAGGGGCAGCGGAGGTGTGTGCATATCACTAATTCGCCGTATGGTCCGGAACGTCTTCGACCTGTTCAACCGCATGAGTTGCCCAAAGCTCGTCTTCGCCCGCGTCCGGCAGGCTATCGGGCTTTTCGTGACGGTGAATATGCCATTTGGCAATGAACAGAGCGGTAATCGGGGCGGTCAGGAACAGGAACAGTGTAATCAGCAGCTCGTGCAGCGACAGCTTCTGTTCCAGAAGAACAGAGTGGAATATCGAGGCCAGCAACACACCGCCCACCCCAAGTGTCGTCGCCTTGGTGGGCGCGTGCAGTCGGGACATCGGATCTTTTAGTTTGATCATCCCGTATGATCCCACAAATCCAAAGATGCCTGAAACCACAAGAAAGAAGGCGATTAGCAGTTCAAAGAAAAATGTCATGACGCCCTCACTCGATAATGTTGCCGCGCAGCATGAAGCGCGCGTAAGCAACGGTTGAAACAAAGCCGAGCATGGCGATGATCATGGCGGCCTCGAAGAAAATCTCGGTCCCCAGCGACAGCCCGTACAGGATCATCAGCGCAATTGTGTTTATGACCATAGTGTCCAGCGCCAAGACTCGGGTGCCGACGCCATCGGCGGTGATAATTCGCCACAGGCACATCATGATGGCGGCTCCGAAACAGGCAAAGGCAAAATAGATCGCATAGGTGATCATTCAAAAATCTCCTTTAGCCGACGCTCGTATCGCTGCTTGATTTGATCGCGCACCTCGTCCGGGTTGGGCGCATCAAGGCAATGTACCAGCAGATTATGCCCCTGCGCCGACAGATCGCAGCTAACGGTGCCGGGGGTCATTGTTATGGTTCCGGCCAGAACCGTAATCGCTTCGGGCGTGCGCAGGTCCAGCGGAACGCTGATCCAGTTCGGCTGGCGGTCAGCGTCCCGTTTGAACAGGATGATCCGGGCTACCGTAATATTGGCGATCACGATGTCCCAAAGCACAACCAGGATGTATTCAACCACCATGGGCCAGTTGCGCAGCTTGGGGCGGTCTGGCCAGTAGGGTTGCGTGATGAATGGGATGATAATCCCCAAAAGCAGGCCAAACACCAACGAGTTCAGAGAGGGCTTGTTTGCCAGCAGAACCCACACAACCGTCAAGAGAAAGGTCAGGTGAGGGTGCGGAAAAACCCGGTGCAGGAGTCTCATCATTCTTCGTCTCCCAATACGGCTGCGATGTAATCTTCTGGGGTGAATAACTGCTCGGCCGTGCGGCTTGCGTATTGCAAAGCCGGACCCGCGAACAAGGTCAGCACAACAAGGCCCAGAGCGGCCGCGAACACCGCGGTGAACGCCAGACCGGGTTGAGGTTCTGGTGCCGGGGCGGGCTCAGCTTTGTCCTCGTTTTTCGGGTCTTGTTCTGTGTTGTGCTGGGCGTCGTGGCTTTTCCAGAAGATCAGTGACCCAGCTCGGGCCAGCCCGACTATTGTGACAAACGACCCGATCAGGATCACCGCCCAGATCGCGGTGGCATCTGGCGCATCTCGTGCAGCATCCAGCACCAGCAGCTTGCCAACAAAACCCGACAGCGGCGGCATACCGGCCAAGGCAATCGCGCCAACGAAGAACAGGGCCGAGATCAGACCGCCCTGCGGCATGGGCGCAGTGGGGGCGATTGCTCCGCCCCGGCGTTCCACAACAAGGTCGGCCACCAGAAACAGAAGGGCCGTCGCAAGGGTCGAATGGTAGATATAGTAAAGCGCTGCGGCCGTCGCGGTTTCGGTGAACAGAGAGATTGCAACCAGCAAAGTACCCATCGAGGCAATAGCGCAAAAGGCCACCATTCGCGCGATATGCTGCGCGCCGAGGATGCCGATTGTTCCAACGGCCAGTGTCACCAATGCTGCCGGTTGCAGCCATGCACCGACCAGCCCCTGTGTCGCTTGGACGTCAGGGCCAAAGCCAAGCGTGTACATCCGCAGGATCGAATAAGCTCCGACTTTCGTCATGATCGCAAACAGCGCGGCCACCGGCAAAGGCGCGTTGGCATAGCTCGCAGGTAGCCAGAAGTGCAATGGCAGTACGGCCGCCTTGATGCAGAACACCAGCAACAGCAGCACAGCGCCAACCCGCAACAGCGCGGTATCCTCTGCGGGCAGTTCCGCAACGCGCACTGCCATATCCGCCATGTTTAGCGTTCCGGTCACGGCATACAGTGTCCCCAGCGCAAACAGGAACAGGGTTGAGCCTAGCAAGTTATAGGCCACGTACTGTACGCCGGCCTTTAGACGAACCGCGCCGCCACCATGCGTCATCAGACCGTAAGAGGCGATCAGCAAAACCTCGAAAAACACGAAAAGGTTGAAGGCGTCGCCAGTCAGGAACGCGCCACATACGCCCATCAGTTGAAAGTGGAACAGGGCGTGGAAGTGTTTGCCTCTGTCATCCCAGCCTGACGCAATCGCATAGAGCACGATGGGCACGGCCAGCAACGCGGTGAGCAGGACCATCATGGCGGACAGCCGGTCGAGCACCAGAACAATGCCAAATGGCGCAGGCCAGTCGCCGAGTTCGTAGACCTGTATGTCCCCGCCAGCAGCCTGAGTGGTGATGGTCAGGGCAATGCCCAAAAGCGCCACAACACCTGCGACCGAGAAGATGCGTTGCAGGTCCAGATGGTATCGCAGGACCATGATGATGAATGGGGCCAGGATCGCGGGCAGGACGATCGGCGCAACGATCCAATGGTTCATGCGTCTTCTCCCGCAGCGTCGGTGCTGTCCTGTGCCTTCATGTCAATATGGTCGTCCTTCGAGGACAAATACGCGCTGAGTGCAATCATGACGATCACCGCCGTCATCCCGAACGAGATCACAATGGCCGTCAGCACAAGTGCCTGTGGCAGTGGGTCGGTATAAGGCACGTCTTCGTACTTGTTCAGAACGGCCGGTGCATTCAGCGCCAGCCGCCCCGTTGCGAACAGGAACACGTTCACCGCATAGGTCAGCAGCGAAAGGCCGAGAATAACGGGGAACGTCCGGCGGCGCAGGATCAGGAAAATCCCGGCGGCGGTCATGATGCCTACTGCTGAGGCTACGAGCGCTTCCATCAGGATTGCTCCTTCTCTAGTTCTTCTTCCGGCGGATCGTCCCGAAGCGGGTTGATGTCCATTGGAAACTCCTGCGCCATGCCCGGCTGCCAAGCGAACCGTGACAGGCTGTCGAGCGCCAGCATCACGGCCCCCAGAACCGCAAGGAAAACGCCGGTATCGAACAGCATCGCAGTCGCCCATTCAAATTCTTCCAGCGGGGGCCAGTGGAGATACCCGAAGTCGCTGGTCAGGAACGGGCGTTCATTGAACCACGCGCCCAGTCCGGTGGCGGCGGCGATCAACACACCCCATCCAATCGTCCCGTGATAATAGAACCGCTGCCGCTCGATGGCCCAGGTGTACCCACTGGCCATGTATTGCATCAGGTAGGCGATGGCGACGATCAGACCGGCGATAAAGCCGCCTCCGGGCTGGTTGTGGCCACGGAAGAAGATGTATGCGCCAACCATCAGCGCAATAGGCATCATCATTCGAGTCACCACCACCATCATCAGGGGATGCGCGTCTCCTGACTGAGGCCAGTGTGGTTTGCGGTTCAGCAGGTAGCTGCGCACATTGGTGCCCAGAACGGATTCTGTCAGGGCAAAGATAATCAGGGCTGAGATGCCCAGAACAATGATCTCGCCAAAGGTATCAAAGCCCCTGAAATCGACCAGGATCACATTGACCACATTTGTGCCCCCTCCGCCCTTGTACGAGTTGGCAAGGTGGAACTCGGAAATGGTCGGGAACGCAAAGTCGCGCAGCATGAGCGCGTAGATCAAAGCGCCCGATCCGATCCCTGCCACAACCGAGATCGCTGCGTCCCGCCACCGCCGTGCCGCGCTGCTGTCCCACGGCGTATCCGTGGGCAGGAAGTTCAGCGACAGCAACAGCAGGATCATGGTCACCACCTCGACCGAGATTTGTGTCAAGGCGAGGTCAGGTGCCGACAGATAGTTGAACGCCATTGAAACGATGAGGCCGACGACTCCGATCAGAACCAGCGACAACAGCCGGTTGCGGTGGAACCACATGATCGCCAGCGTTGCACCTACAAGGCAGATCCAGCCAATGATCGGGATGATCGGAGCGGGCAGCGGCTCGCGTGTTGCGGCACCAATCGACCCGGTCGCGTATGCGTAGTACCCAAGCCCGACCGTGAAGGCGATCATGATGATGGCATAGCGGCTAATAACGCCGTTGTGCAGCGCATCTGTGATCCATCGGCTCAGGATCGTGAGGGCGCCGATGACCCTGTCAAAGATCGCTTTGGCCTCGGGGCGGGGCATGGTGGTCCACAACTGCTCTCCCCGGCGGTGGAGGGCCAGCAGGAACAGACCGCCCAGCGTGGCAACGATCGACATGTAAAGCGCGGGCGTAAAGCCATGCCACAGCTTTAGTGAGTAATAGGGCAACTTCTCTCCACCGATCACCGCGCTGGATACGACCGCGACTAGCGGTCCCACGATGGCCGCAGAATAGAGACCGATCAAAACGACCAGAACAACCAGAAAGGCCGGAGCCAGCCATAGTCCGACCGGGGGATCATGCGGATGCGACGGGTAGTCGTTGCGCTGGGGGCCAAGAAACACGTGGCTGACGAAACGGAACGAATATGCGGCCGAGAACAGCGCCGCCAGCAAAGCTAGCCCCGGCACCAGATAGTGCGAGTTCAGCCAAGTGGTGTGAACGGTTTCCTCAAGCATCATTTCCTTGGATAGAAAGCCGTTCAACGGCGGCAGCCCGGCCATCGACAGTGCAGCAATCGTTCCGATGGTGAATGTTATCGGCATGAGCTGACGCAGACCGCCCAGCCGCTTGATGTCACGGGTTCCGGTCTCGTGATCGACAATACCGGCAGTCATGAACAAGGCGGCTTTGAACGTCGCGTGGTTGATGATGTGGAAAACGGCGGCGACGGCTGCGAACTTGGTGCCAAAGCCCAACAGCATCGTCACCAACCCCAGATGCGACACCGTCGAAAACGCCAGCAGCGCCTTCAGGTCATCCTTGAACAACGCGATGCACGCACCGATCAGCATCGTGACCAGACCCGTTGTCGCAACGATATAGAACCACGCGTCGGTTCCGGCCAGAACCGGCCACATCCGCGCCATCAGGAATAGCCCGGCCTTCACCATCGTGGCAGAGTGCAGATAGGCCGAAACCGGCGTTGGCGCAGCCATCGCATGGGGCAGCCAGAAGTGGAATGGGAATTGGGCCGACTTGGTGAAACACCCCAGCAGGATCAGGATCAGCGCCGGCAGGTAGTATGGCGACGACTGGATCAGCTCTTTGTTCTGGAGAATGACGCTCAGGTCGTAAGAGCCGACGATATTGCCGAGGATCAGCATCCCCGCGATCATGGCAAGCCCACCTGACCCCGTGACAGCCAGCGCCATCCTCGCACCTTGGCGGCCTTCGGGAAGGTGTTTCCAATAGCCGATCAGCAAGAATGAACTCAGCGACGTAAGTTCCCAGAAAATAAGCAGAAGAAGGATATTGTCAGACAGAACAATACCCACCATCGCGCCCTGAAACAGCAGCAGGTAGGTATAGAACTGCCCCATCGGGTCTTCGCGCGACAGGTAAAATCGCGCGTACAGAATGATGAGCAGGCCGATCCCAAGGATAAGCAGGGCAAACAGAAACCCCAGCCCGTCCAGCATGAAATTTGCGTTCAGCCCAAGACTTGGAATCCAGTCGAATCTGGCCGTTACGACCTCGCCGCGCATGACCGAAGGGATGTGGATCAAAAGCCCCATAAGTGCCAGGAAAGTGGTCAAACCCGCCGCTGATGCAGCTGCGTTGCGTCCCGCCCTGATAAGTAGGGCTGGAAACACAGCGCCGAGAAAGGGAAGGGCCGCGATGAGGAATAGGGACAAGTGCGATACTCCGGTCTGGGCGGTCAAAAGTGGTACTGATTTTGTAAGGAAATTTTTCCGACTGTCCAGCTATTGCAAGTTTAGAGCTTTGATCTAGTGCGGTCGCAAACCGATGTTTTTGACGCGATGAAATGACGCGATCTTGATGACTGCGCAAAATTTCGGCGCGGAATTCAAACCTATGCTGTGATAAACCGGTTGCGTCGGTTCAGGAGAAGGCGGCGTGTCGGACAAAATGAACAAAGCGCGCAGATGGATATTGCTGGGTGGCGCTGCTGTCTTGGCTGTCGGCTTCGCTGTTCGGGAATATCAGCTTACCCCTCCTCCGTACGATGGGGGCCAGATTGGCGTCGTGGACGCGCATCAGCAGGCTGTCTCTGGTGAGATATTGTTGCTGGATATCCGCACGCCGCGAGAGTGGAAGGCCACAGGCGTCGCAGAAGGCGCGGCACCGCTGGACATGCGCCGGGAAGATTTTGTCGACGTGTTGGATGAATTGGCAGACGGCGATAGAACCGCGGCAATCGCTTTGATCTGTGCGCGCGGTGTGCGATCTGCGCGGTTGAGTAACCGTCTGAGCGCGGCCGGGTTTTCCAATATTATTGACGTTCCCGAAGGAATGCTCGGGTCCGCCGCCGGACCGGGATGGCTGCGTGCGGGGTTGCCTGTGGGCGTATATGGCGAGGAAATTCTATGATCCGAACGGTAACTCTGGCACTTGGATTATCACTTGCAGGACAGACCGGCCTTGCCGCCTGCGCCGAGCAGGACAGGATGTGCGAAACGGCTTCGGGTGGATATCACATCGAACTGCCACAGGCTGAAAATCCGCCGCTGGTGGTTTTTCTGCACGGGTATGGCGGCACCGCGACGGGGACATTGAAAAACCGCAGTATGGTCGATCCTCTGCTGGCCCGTGGCTATGCGGTTATGGCGCCGGAAGGGTCCGAGCGAAACGGACGCCAAAGCTGGAACTTTTTCCCCGGATGGGAGGGCAGGGACGAGACCGCCTTCCTGACCGAAGTGGTGCAGGACGCCTCGGACCGGTTCGGTATTGACGCCGACCGCGTGGTGCTGGGCGGATTCTCAGCCGGTGCCTTCATGGTCTACTATCTCGCCTGTGCCGCGCCCGAGACATTTTCGGCCTATGTGCCGGTATCCGGCGGGTTTTGGCGGCCTCATCCCCAAAGCTGCGACGGACCGGTGCGTATGTTTCACACGCATGGCTGGACGGATAATGTGGTCCCGCTGGAAGGCCGTATCCTTGGCGGAGGCCGTTTTCATCAGGGCGACATTTTCGCGGGGTTGGAAATATGGCGTGTGGCCAATGAATGCGCAGATACCAAGCCAACGGGCTTTTCCTCAACCGGCCAATTCATGCGTCGTCACTGGAGCGGCTGCGCCGATGGCAGCGCGCTGGAATTCGCGCTGTTTCCCGGTGGGCACAACGTGCCAAAGGGGTGGGCCGATATGATGGTTGACTGGTATGAGGGTCTGCCGGGGGGGTGATCAAAGCCCCTTACTCGGCAGGTGTCATGACGCCCTTTCCCTCAATCAGGCGTTTCAACTCGTCCCGGTGTCTGCGAGCCGATCTGGTGATCGCGGGTTCCTGAATGTCTTCTTTCATTCCGACCATTCGGCGCGCGGGTGCGGATGATACGCCGCTGAGCGCTGACAGCGGGATGGCAAACGCAAGGCTTATGGCAATCGGAGCCAGCCAGATCGACACGAGGCCGGACAGAATGCCAACGCTTAGGGCGATGCCGCTGACCGTTTCCAGCGCATGGCAAAGGATCAAGGTGCGCAGCCCATAGCTGCCGCCGTCCCGCGCCTGCGGGGACCAGCCTTTCTGCACGCCTAACGCAGTGCGGAAAACGGCGATCATCTGCTGCACCATAAGGATCGGAGCATAGAGAACGGACAGGACCACTTCGGCCAGAAATGAGGTCAGAAACTTGGAGCCGCCGCCAAACTCGGAATAGCGCTTACCGCTTAGGGGCAGCGCCAGAACGCCAAGCACTTTGGGGGCCAGCAGCATGGCGTACATGACGAGAATGATCAGGACGTGGCGGGTTTCCGACATTTCCGGCCACTGCGGGAACAGAGGGTTATCGGGGCTGAAATAGTGCAGAACCGAAGCGTCCTGGCCCTGACCGATAAGCGCCCACATAACCAGCAGGGCGAACCAAAGCGGTGACATCAGGTATCCAACAGCACCGTGGAACATGTGGAACCGCGATACGGCCCGAAACCCGGTAGAGTCCAATAGTTTCAGGTGCTGCAGGTTGCCCTGGCACCAGCGCCGGTCCCGCAATGCGTGATCAATCAGCGTCGGTGGGGTCTCTTCGTAAGACCCGCGGATGCGGGGCAAGAACCGTACGCCCCATCCGGCACGGCGCATTAGCCCAGCCTCGACGAAATCGTGGCTCATGATCAGCTTTTCCTGACCGCTCAGCGACCGGAGTTTTGGCAGGCCCGCGCAATTGGCAAAAGCCTTGGTGCGGATAATGGCGTTGTGGCCCCAATAGTTGCCCTCTTGCCCGCACCAACGGGCCAGACCTTCGGCAAAGGCAATGCCATAAACCCCGTTGGCAAACTGCTGCATGCGGGCAAAAACCGACTGCGCGCCGATCAGTTGGGGATAGCTCTGGATCAGACCCGCGCCGGGGTCGCGCGCCAACGAGTCGGTCAGGCGCAGGATCGCTTGGCCGGTCATCAGGCTGTCTGCATCCAGCACCAGCATCGCGTCCCAATCAGCGCCCCAGCGACTGACCCAATCGGCAATATTTCCGACCTTGCGGTCCGTGTTCTGTTCGCGCCGACGGTAATAGAGCTCCAGCCCCGGGGCGAGCGTGGTGCGCAATGCTTCGATACTGGCTTGTTCCTGCGCCGCAATTTCGGGGTCGCGAGTGTCGGACAGGATGAACATGGCATAGTGGTGCTGCCCTCCCTGCGCGCGCAGGTCTTCCAGCATCGTCCGGGCATTCCCCAGAACATTCCACGGCACTTCGTTGTAGACCGGCATCAACAGGGCTACGCGCAGCGGTTGCGCGCGATCCTGTCGCTGCGGCGGCTCTTGCCGGGACAGTGATATCATGCCCAGAAGAACAGTGCAGACCGTGAAGGCGATCCAGAAGAAATTGAACGAGATCAAGGACAGAAGGATACCTTCCACCAGATTGATCCCTTCCGCCGCAAACCAGTCCGCCATGACCCATAGCAAGCCGAGCGTCGCCGCCATCGCGGGCGAGAACGCAAGCGCGCGCCAGAAACCAGCCGAAGGGCGCTTGCCGCCCGGCACCTGCGCATCGCGGAACCCCGCGCGGAAATCCTGCGCTGGCATCGCCAAAGGGGTTTCTGGCGGCATGATATGAAGGTCGTGGCTCATGTGGTCCAACGGTACAGCCAGACCTCAGAGGCCGGTTGCTTGTCTTTCATCAACTGAGCGCGCAGTTCGACGTGGTTACGCTCACCCGGCTGGAACGAGAACGCCAGCCGCAACCCGCCCGTATCGGGGTTACGCTGCAATACACCATCCGAGGTTTCGGCGTGGGGCGAGTCCACGAAGATGGTCATCGCCTCGGGATCATCGAACAACTCGCTTGGCTCAAAGTCGATGACGGCAAGACGGCCTTCGCCAAAGGTGTTGTCACCCATCGCCGTGTTGATGACGCGCGGCATTGGGGTGCGCTGCGGTTCTTCACCCCAGATCAGGCGATAGGACAGGTCAACCTGACTGCCTGCCGCATATGGCTCCATCGGCCGCCAATAGGCGACGATGTTGTCGTAAATCTCTTGATCGGCCGGAATTTCCACCAGCGTTACGGTGCCCTTGCCCCAGTCCCCGTTCGGTTCAACCCACAGGCTGGGGCGTTTGTGGTAATTGGCCTCAAGATCGGCGTAGTCCGAGAATTCCCGCTTGCGCTGCATCAGGCCGAAACCGCGCGGGTTCAGGTCGACGAAAAAGGAAATCTGCAGGCGGGTGGGGTTGGCCAATGGTCGCCACAGAACTTCTCCGGCGCCGTTGCGGATCAGCAGCCCGTCGCTGTCGTGGACGGCGGGGCGGAAATCGTCAAAGCGGCTGTGGTTGGTCTGATCGAACAGGAACATCGAGGTACCCGGCGCAATACCCACATGGGTCAGGTCCTCTCGCGGGAACAGCGTGGCTTCGACATCCATCACGCAATCCGCGCCGGCGGAGACGTTGAACCGATAGGCACCGGTCACGCTGGGGCTGTCCATCAGGGCGTGCACAACCATGTTGCGCTGGCCGGGTTCAGGGCGTTCCAGCCAAAAGCGGATGAATTCCGGGAACTCCTCTCCGTCCGGGTCGCCGGTCTTCAGGGCAAGGCCACGCGCGGACAGGCCGTAAACCTCGTGCAGCCCGATAGCGCGAAAATAGCTGGCCCCTTGCCAGACGCAGAACTCGTCCGTTTCGCCGGGGCGGTGCATCTCGGTCCGCAGGCGCAGGCCTGAAAAGCCCAGCGTATCGTCGATGGGCAGTTGTGGCACGTCTTCGGATTTGTCGAACATCGACAGATCGAAAGCGACTGGCGTGGCCATGCCACCCTCGACCGTGGACACTTTGACAGTGCGGGGAAAGTAGAGGCCAGGCGTAAAGAAATCGACGTTAAACGGCGTCTCGGTCTCGTACCACAGTGCGCGATCCAGACGGAACCGGATCGAGCGGTATTGCTGATAGGTCAGATCCTGCCATTCCTGCGGGACCATTTCCCGTTCAGCAAACGGTCGACTGGCCAGATCACGGGCAAGCGCGACCACATCGTCGCGCTGGAAAGGAACTTCACCACCTACCGCAAAGGTCGCCGGGGCGAATGCAAGCGCCGAGGTTGAGGCCAGAAATGCGCGACGTGTGAAATTCATTTTTTCGACTTCCAAGGTTGTGACTTAAACCAGGCGGCCATGTATGCGACGCCGATGATCATGGCAAAGCCAATCATGTTGGCGGCAAATACACTGGCAACATCCCGCCCACTCAGGTCCAGTCCGACGCCGATAAGTCGTGCTGCTGCCATGGAAAAAACGAAGACCGCCAGCGATTGCTGCCCAACTTTGGTGATGACGGTCAACAGGAATTGCCAGACCCGCGCGGCGGCCCCGTGCCCGGTGGCAATCAGGCGGTGGCCATGTTCACCTGCGACGACCCAGCCCAGATAGGCCAGCGACAGGAAGTGAATATAGCGGAACAAGCCAAACTCGGTCTTGTCGCGGAATTCCTTGGTCACGGGCCAGACCTTGCGGATTTCGTCGGCAAGGTCAGGGGCTGCCGCATTGATCCACATGAACACTTTCCAGGACCCGAATGGCATCGAGAGGATCAGGAAAAGCGCCGCTGCCCAGATCAGCGTTTTTGACACTGGCGGGGCAGGAATCCAGCCGCGCATGAAGGCAAAGCCAGTGAAGAACAGCAACTGCCAGCCAAACGGGTTAAAGAACCACTGCCGTTCCGACCACGGCTCGGCGGGCAAGGCCAGTGCACCTGTCTGTGCGACCAACCAGATCGCGATGGATGCGGTGGCAACGGCCCAGAATCCGATCCGGTGCAGGCCCATGAACACGGGCATAAGGGCCAGAACCACTAGATACATCGGCAGGATGTCAAAGTAGTTCGGCACGTAAGTCAGCGTGAACAGCCCGACCATTTGCGGGGCAGGGTCGTTGAAGAAATGCTGTAGGTTCAGTGACGAGACGTAGGTTTTCTCGAAAAGCCCGGTCTGATCCAGCGCGGCCATCGACATTGCCACAAAGAAGAACAGACAGATATGCGCCCAGTATACCTGCCAGATGCGATAGGCGACACGCGCCGTGCCCATCCACCAGCCCTTGCGCACAAAGGCACCGCCAAACGCGATGGCCGAAGCCATGCCCGAGCAGAACACAAAAATCTCGGTTGCGTCCGAGAACCCGAACCGAGCGGGAATCCATTTGGCCCAGGGGTCGTTCGGGATATGGGCGATCAGGATGATGAACATCGCGATGCCGCGATAGAAATCAAGGCGCGGGTCGCGCGTGCGCGCAGGGGCAGCCGTCGAGGACGCCACCGGCGCAAAATCAGAAGCGGGCGATGCAGTCGCCATACGTTTTCTGTCCTTCTTTAGTCTTTTTGTTATTCAGCTGGGACGCTTTGTGCGTCGCCGCTGTCGCGGGCCGCGTCAATCAGAGCGCGGCGCGCAAGGGCATAATTGTCCTCTCCACCAGCCCGTTTGGATCGGCGGTCGTCCAGGATGCGCTCGACATCATCCAAGCGCCCGGCGCGCAGGCCGGAGTCAATCGTTATTCGCTCAAAAACATCACGTTGGGCATGGCTGCCACCTACCAGTTGCATACAGTCGCGCGCGCTCGACAAAAAGTTGAAGGCCTCGCCATAAAGACCTTCGCCAAAGGCTTCAAGCCCTTTGGCCGCTGCGATCCCCGGATCGGACATGCGGATCGGTGTGTCGCCGTGATTGCGCTGGGCGTCTTTCTGGATGCGTTGCAGAATCTTTCCGGTTGCCTCGGGGCGATTGTCGCCTGTGAGGGCCAACATATAGTGCAGATCGGCAAAGATCAGGCAGCCGTCCTCTGTGCGTGCGGCGCTGAGGTCTGCCAGTTCTTCCCATCGGTTGCCGACATTGACGCCCTCAAGCTCGAGCCGGGACAGCAGCGAGGTCGCGTTCGAGATGTCGCGGTAGTCGTCGGTTTTGTCCTGACGGATGTAGTTGTCGTACAGCTCAATCACCTGATCGACCTGACCCAGATCCAGATGCATCAGCGCCTTGTGCCACCAGACGTGATAGCGAAAGTTGTTGCAATGGGTCCAGGCGTCCTCACGCCCGGCCAGCCAGTCCAGACCCAGTTGAGCATTGCCTGTCATTTCGTGCACATGGGCCACGGCGTGCAGACCCCATGCATCGTCGGACACCATCCACAATGCCTGACGACCAGCAATCTCGGCCTTTTCGTAGGCGCCTGTTTCTTCTAACGCGAAAGAGTGGCAGCCCAGCAGATATCCGCGCCCTGCGTGGTCGGGTTCATACGCGGGCATCACCCGTTCGATCGAGCGGCGCATCCCAGCGGAGTCCCCCAGCACAAACCGGGTGGCGTGGCTGAGCTTCATCGCAAGCGTATCCTGTGGATGTGCGCGCAAGATTTCCTCGAACTTCTGGATCGCGTGCGAGGGCAGGTCGGACAGGTAAAGGCCCAATGCATCAACGTACAGACGTTCGCGATCTGTGACCGGCTGGCGCTCCATCGCGGCATTTGCCGCGGCCAGCGCGTCAGTCGCCACGGGCATCATTTCACGCCGGCCCAAGAGAACCATGAACAAGCCTTTGACCGCATGACCCAATGCAAAGTCGGGCTCAAGCTCGAGCACTGTGCCCAAGTGCTGCGGGGTGATCGCAGCGTGCGCCATGAACCCAAGCAGCACTCCGTTCCACGCATCGACGCTTGCCGGGTGGCTCAGAGTGTTCATCTGTCCGAAAACGTCTTGTTTCATGCTTGTGGTCCGATCCAGTTGAGAATTTTTTACAATATTCGACTTATCAGAGACTCTAGCGGCGTCGTATCAGTATCGACCAACCTCTCGAATTGGTGAAAGGCCGTGTGTGTAAAACGTGAAAAAAACCGCCGATTCAACGGCATGTTTCAGCAACATGCCGCCTAATTCGGCGTTGTGTTTCAATCGTTGAACGGATTTTCAGCGTTCAGAACATCCTGAGTGTCCGCCCCAAAGACCGGCGGTGCTGCACGATATGTGACAGGCGTGCGCGAGAATTTAAGCGGATTGCCGATCAATTTAACCTCGGCCGGGTCTGCCTGCATTGCAATCTGCATCTGCCTTGCCGCGACCTGTTCGGTGTCAAATACCTGATCCATTGTCTGCACTGGGCCGACGGGCACTTTGCGGTTTTCAAGCTCGGAGATCACGGTTTCTGTGTCAAAAGACCGAACGGCGGGGCGAAGGATCGCGTTCAACGCGTCCCGATTTTCAAGACGGGCCGGGTTGGTGGCAAAACGGATGTCATCGGCCAAGTCCGTGCGACCGATAAAGTCGCAGAAACGCCCGAACTGGCTGTCATTCCCGACCGCCAGAATGACGTGGCCGTCCGATGTTTCGTAAACATCATAGGGCACGATATTCGGATGACCATTTCCGCGCCGCTGTGGAACGTCGCCAGAGGTCAGGTAGTTGACGCCTTCGTTGATCAGCCACGCGATCTGAGCATCCACAAGCGCAAGGTCGATCTGCTGACCTTCTCCGGTCAGGTCGCGATGGCGAAGCGCGGCCAGAATGCCAACGGTTGCGTACATCCCACACATCACATCCGCGATGCCCACGCCCACCTTCATCGGAGCGCCCTCGGGGTCGCCGGTCAAGGACATGATGCCGCCATACCCTTGCGCCATCAGGTCATAACCGGGTTTCGAAGAATTCGGCCCCGTCTGTCCGTAGCCCGAAATCGAACAATAGACGAGGCCGGGAAGCTCTTGCGACAACGCCTTGTAATCCAACCCGTATTTCGCCAGCCCTCCGGGTTTGAAATTCTCGATCAGAATATCCGCGTGCGAGGCCAGCCTCTTGATCTCGGCCTGACCTTCGGCTGTCGCGATGTCGATGGCGACCGATTTCTTGTTGCGGTTGGCCGACATGAAATACGCGCTCAGGTCCGAAGGGTTTCCGTCGGCGTCTGCCACATAGGGCGGCCCCCATTGGCGCGTGTCGTCCCCTTTGGTCGCCGGGTTTTCGATCTTGATCACGTTGGCACCCAGATCCCCCAAAAGCTGAGTGCAGGTCGGCCCCGCAAGGATGCGAGACAGGTCCAATACCTTTACGCCCTTCAGCGGGCCTTCAGATCCGGCCATCATAGCCTCCTCGGTCGATTTCTGCGGCGATCACAGTGAATGTGTTGGACTTCATCGCAGCGTCCAGCGCCGCACGCAACTCGGTACGATTGCGGACCGTATGGCCGCTGCCGCCAAAAGCCCGGCCCATTGCCGCGAAATCGTGGCGGTCAAAGTCTACGCCCTTGTTGCCCATCTGCCGTTGCCGTTGTTTCAATTCGATCAGGGCGAGGCTTGCGTCCACGAAGACCAGAAATATCGGATTGCCGCCCAATTCGGCGGCGGTCGAAAGCTCTCCGGCGACCATCAGGAACCCGGCGTCGCCGGAAAAGCTGATCACGGGGCGGTTGGGCTCGGCCAGTTTCAGGCCGATCGCCATAGGAACGGCGCAGCCCATCGTGCAAAGGGCCGAGGACTGGATCAACCCACGTTCCTCGGCGCATTCCCACATCTGGCTAAGCAGGATGCGATGCGCCCCGCTGTCAGCCGTGGCCAGCGTTTCCGGCGGCAGGGCAACCCGTGTTTCAGCGATGACGGCAGCCGGTCCCCACTCATCATCGGTTGGAAAAGCCTGTGCCAACGCGGATTTGACCTTGGCTGGCTCATCGCCGGGCCAGGTTTTGCGGGCGGGGTTGCCCTTGGCAATCGCTTCAAGCGTGGCACCTGTATCGGCCACCAGATTCAACCCGGCCTGATGCATGTAGTGGTCATTGACCACGGCCGAGATATCAATGACCCGTTTCTCATCAGGGTCCCAAATCTCGCGCCAGCCGGGGCGCATTTCGATCGGATCGTAGCCCAGACATAGCACCAGATCAGCCTGTTCGACCAACGGCACCAAGTGCTTATCTGCCAGCGGCGACAGACCCGCACCGCCCAAGCACAAGGGGTGATCTTCGGGCACAACACCTTTGGCTTTGTAGGTGGTGACGAATGGAATGTTGAAGTGTTCCAGAAACGCCTGCACGACGTTGCGCGAGTCATCGTAAAGGACATCAAGTCCGACAATGGCGATGGGGCGCTCAGCCTCGGTGACCCAGCGCCGGGCTTTCTCAACGCAATTCCCCTCGGGCGCGACCGCGCCGGGTTTGGTGAGCCTGCGACGTTTGACGCCCGATACGCGGGTATCCGCGACCGAGATCGGCACATCAATATGTACCGGACCCGGACGGGGTTGGTTGGCCAGCGAAACGGCTTTGTCCGCAATGATGTCCGCACCCTTTGCAGTAAGCGTAAAGGTTCCTTTGGTGATCGAGCGGTAGACCTGCGCGTGATCCATGACCTGATGGGTGTAGGTCAGCGCCTCATCCGCGTCGACGCATCCGGTCAGCACGATCATGGGCACCCGGTCCTGCAGGGCGTTGGCGACCACGTTGATCCCGTTCATCGCGCCGGGGCCGAGCGTCGCGACCAGAATGGCCGGCGCGCCGTCGCGGTGATGCACGGCTTCGGCCATGAAGCCTGCTGCGTTCTCGTGTTTGGTCAGGTGAAAGGTGATCCCGGCCTGTTCCAGCGCGTCCACCAGTGTCAGAACTTCACCACCCGGCATGCCAAAGGCGTGGCGGCACCCGGCCTCGTAAAGACGTTCGGCCAGAAGGTCCGCAGCGCGCGGCGAAAGGTCCTGCATCAGTCGTGCTCCGATAAACTGTTTCACAGCAGATTGCGGAGGACAGCCCGGGACGCAAGGCGGATCACGCCAGTGTGACTAATTGACTGCGGTTTCGGCTATAATTTGAAATTTTGTGTCCAGGTCTGATGCTATGTCTTTCAGCGTGTCACCGCCTTCAGGCAAATAGGGTGAGAATACAAAGCTGGGCGTCTTGTAAGACAACGTGGCGGTGCCATCTGGGTTTTCGGTAACATAGAACCGGATCGGGGCTTCTATCATCGCGTTTACGGATGCTCCTAGAACTTGTACTGCGTAGTCGTTGTTGAAAACACCTATGACCAGATTGCCGGGAATAGTGATCCCGCGCGCCGCGGCTGCTTTGGTTGGCCCAGCTTGCGTTACAACGATCAGCCCGTTTTCTTTGACGGCGTTTTTGGTGTCAGTCACCAAGTCGGCAAAGGTTTTCTCTGTCGGATAGGTGGCCCACCCCGTCAGCGGCCCTTCGGCCCAAGCAGACAGCGGTAAAATTGCCAACGCAAATCAGAGAGCTTTCATATGACGACCTCCTGAGACGTGCCCAAGCGAAACTTGCCAGAAACAACTGCGCGGCGCAGTCACAATCTTGTGCGCTTTCAGGATTGCGCGGCGGATCATAAAGGCTCAGAAACAGGCGGATGACAGGAAACGAGGTCTGCTTTGGATCAGATGCGCTTATTGATCTGCAAGAGTTGTTCCGGTTCCCGCGACCACGCGGCTGAGTTGCTGGCTGTGCAGCAAGCGCTGAAAACGGCTGGCCTGCAGGATCAGGTGACATTGGGCGACCAAGCATGTTTCAGCAGTTGCGCTGAACCCACAGCCTTGGCGCTGCAAGGGCAGGGGCGGGCGTCTTACGTGTTTTCGGGGGTCGATGTGGTGGCGGATGCGGACGATATCGCCGCGACTTGCCTGACATACCTGAGCAGCCCAAACGGATGGATCGAAGACGCCCGTCCATGCGGGCGACTTCGGATGTGCTTGCGCGCGCGCATTCCCGCGCTTTAGTCGACCTGAACCTTGACCGTGGCGCTGACGGGTGCGCCGTCAACGGTCAGTGCGCTGTGGCTGTTCGAGTTCAACGAGACAGCCACCTCGACCTCACCTTTCGGCAGGTCGCTGATATGCATCCAGTTGCCATATAGCCGCGCCAGTTTTACGCCGTTGACGTAAACATGTGCGTGGCCTTCTCCGGGTTTGTCCTCGGTCGAGGCGTTCTCTGGCGAGAACCGAAAGTTCTCGGGCATGACGTGCAGGTTCCACCCCGCCATTGGATCTTTCGTTAGCGCGACAGAGACATCAGGCGCGTTTTCGCCTGAGGGTAGGTTCACGGTGGCAGAGTGATCATGGGCCACCGATTCCGCGGCCGTGCCTGAGTGGTGTGACGGATCTCCGTGGTCGTGACCGTCGAAAGTGACCCCGTTTGCGGCGGCAACGACGAAACCAGCGCCCCCGCCAAAAACAAGACCGATTGCAAAAAGGGCAAGTGAACGTGCCATTTCAGTTCCTTGAAAACAAAAAGAAAACGCGCCGGGTAAAACCCGGCGCGCGTGTCTGTTCGACGATTAGGCCGTTGCTTCGGCGCGTTGACCTTCATGCTGCCAGAAATACCCGGCGAAGGCACCGACAAGAACCCAAGCCACCAGTCCGATACCAAAAGCACGAGCGGCAAACAGCGCGCCGATCTCGGTCGGGACAGGTCCTGTGAATACATCCGGCTCCGGCGCTCCGATCAGATGAGGCGCAAGAAGCAGAGCAGCCGCGATCACGTAGCTGATCAGGTTTCCGCCGAATGCGATCAGCCACATGGCGACTACCGCAGCCGCAACGGTGGCAAACCACCAGACCTGACGCGCATAAACGTCGGCCGCAGCAACTCCGGGCACCTCGGGGGCCAGCGTAAAGCCGGGCGCAAGGTGGAACGCAACGAATCCGGCCAGACCCCAAAGCACGCCAGTTCGACCATCAATCTTGTGCCCATTGCCTTCCGCTACCGACATCAGCGCCACCATCACCAAGGCGTAGCCGGTATAAGTCAGCATGGCGAAAATCACGCTCAGGGCGTCGCGGAACAGGTCCGAGAACATGCCCGGCAGCTCAGGGTGTGCGCTGACGGCCTCTCCGCCGAAATGGACCAATTCGCCCGATTCATACAGCTCGGCGTGTAACAGCACAGGTTGCACAAAGACCAACTGCAGCAAGGCGGCAATCAGCCCCGCTGCAGCACCAGCGAACAACGCGCTGGTTAGAATACGGCTAAACATGGTCTTAGTGGCAGGGGAAGCCGGTCGCGTGACGAACGTCGTGCGCTGCGTCGTGCAGGGCGGCTGCCTGAACATGCCCGGTCAGCGTGATAACGCCCAGGCCCAGAACCACTGCGAACATGACCGGAAAGAAGCCAGCGCGCGATGCGGATGCCGTTGTTGTTTGTGTTGCCATCTTTTTTCTCCTTTGCCGCCGCACCCGACGGCCGGTGTTTCAATTCTTCGCCTGGCAGGTCTCCTGGCTTGCGGGTCGATGCCCCTGTTCGCCTTCCCCCTGAAATCAGGAGTGGCTGGTTGAACAAGGGCTATCCGCTTACAGTCGCGGGGGCGGCTCTGGACTTGACTGCACGGGCAGTCGCACCAAATTCCCTCTTAGCATCCGGATTTCTCCGGCAGGACCAGACGCCTCCATTTAGCCCTTATGAGGGCAGGGGCGCAATCGTCATTTGCGACCTTTTGCGTCAGATACCGCGCTTTTTCAGCAAATAGACATCCATGATCCACCCGTGGTCTGCGCGGGCTTGCGCTCGGGTTTTCAAAATCTGCCCAGAGACTTCGGCCAGTGGGCCTTGGATCAGAATTTCCTCTTTCATTCCCACGTAAGCGCCCCACCAAATGTCATAGTCCTTCGTCTCAAGGCTCTGGAAAGAACATTCCCCGTCCAGCATGACCGCGACTTTCGAGGCGTCTTTCGGCCATCCTTCCTCTCGGATTCGGCGCCCGGTTGTCACGACATACGGTGCGCCCAGTTCGTTGATCGGAACCGCGTGGGCGGCGGTCAACGCCTGCAAAGCAGTAATGCCGGGAATCACCCGAGTTTCCGGTTGGGGGTTCAGGCGCGACGCAATTCTCAGCGAGCTGTCATAAAGCGACGGATCGCCCCAGATCAGCAGGGCGACATGTTGCGCCTTTGGGTGGGCAGATATGGCTTCTTGCCAGCGAAGGGCAATAGCATCGTGCCATTCGTCCACACCGCGGAGGTATCCGTCATCCGAGCGGCGTTTGGGGATATCGAAATAGGCAATCTGAGGAGGTGTCTCAGTCACGGCTTGGATGATCTCCTCACGCAGCCCTGCAAGATCGGCCTTGTTTTCACCCTTGCGGGGAATCAGGATCAGGTCCGCCGACCGAATGGCTTTTGCGCCTTGAAAGGTGACGTGGTCGGGATTGCCGGTACCGATGCCGACAAGGGTTAGATCAAACATCTTCAAGCTCTGCCAATGGGCCGTAAAGGATCAGGGCAGGGGCTGTGCCGATCTCAGCCTCCAACTTCTCGGAGAGTTCACCGACCGAGGAGCGATGCAATTTCTGGTCGGGGGTCGACACGGACTCGGCCATCAATGCCGGGGTGTCCAGCGGCAGACCGTGAGCGTGCAGCGCTTTGACCAGAAGGGGGAAAGTCCGTTTGCCCATGAAAACCACGGTGGTTGCGTCCGGGTCGGCCAAAGCGGGCAGATTCAGATCGTCGGGCAGTTTGCCGCTGACGTCGTGGCCCGTGACAAATTGCACGCGCCGGGCGGTCATCCGACGGGTCAGGGGAATACCAGCAGCGGCTGCGGCGGCGACCGCCGAAGGAATGCCCGGAATGATCTCGTACTCGATGCCAGCTTCGCGCAGGGCGACAAGTTCTTCCTCGAGCCGTCCGAACAAGCCCCCATCGCCCGATTTCAAACGCACCACATGCGCGCCGGTATTGGCGTAATCGACCAATAGTCGGCTGACGTGATCTTGCTTGGGTGAGGGCCGTCCCGCCCGTTTGCCGACGCCAACCAGATCAGCATCGTCCCGCGCGTGGGACAGGATCGGGCCGCTGCTGAGGTCGTCAAACAGCACGGCGTCCGCCTTTTGCATCCGGCCCACGGCCTTCAACGTCAGCAACTCAGGATCGCCGGGGCCGGAACCTATGAATGAGACAAACCCGCTCATGCCGTGGCCTCCGCGATCAGGTGAAAGAACGTGCCGGTCACATTGCCGCGTACCGACCCGGTCTGCGGCCCTTCAGCTCCTTCAGCGTCGAAAACGCGCGCCAATGGTGCGTCCGGTTGTTCGAGAATAGAAGAGTAGTGGAATTCGTGTCCCCTTAGCGGTGTCTTGGCTTCAAATCCGGGCATCGGGGCTAAAAGCTCAGCCCTGCGATACCCAAGGTTGAACTTGCGCTTCTCATAGGACGTGACCAACCCCAGCAATCCTGCCATTTGATGTTGGGTGCCCTCCTTGTCGACAAGGGCTTGTCCAAGGGTCATGTAACCTCCGCACTCACCATGAACGGGCTTGGTTTCTGCGTGGGTGCGCAAGCCGGCCAAGAACGTTGTGGCGGCGGCCAGTGTGCCTGCGTGAAGCTCGGGATAGCCGCCCGGCAACCAAACCAGATCTGCGTCAGGTGCGGGCGGCTCATCCGCCAGCGGTGAAAAGGGCAGAATTTCTGCCCCCGCTGCGCGCCACCCTTCCAACAAGTGCGGATAGGTAAAGGAAAACGCCGCGTCCCGAGCCAGCGCGATCCGCTGCGCCGGAGGCCGCGGCAGCGCGGATGACGATGGCCCCTTGGGGCCTGAGGAAGCCGCACGTTTGATGGCCTCAAGATCCACGTGTTCCCGAAGAAACGCGGCATATCCAACGATTGCGCTTTCAAGGTCAGGGTGCTCAACAGCTTGAATCAGACCCAGATGCCGTTCAGGAAGCGTTAAGTCGCCCCGGCGCGGCAAGACACCCAGAACAGGCAACCCGGCGCGTTCCATGCCCAGCCGTGTCAAACGTTCATGACGTGGACTGGCGCAGCGGTTTAGGATCACGCCTGCAAAGGGAAGATCGGGATTGTACATCCGAAATCCCAGCGCCGTTGCCGCTGCAGATTGTGCCTGCCCCCCGACATCCAGCACCAAAACGACGGGCCACCCCATCCGTTGCGCGGTTTCCGCGCTTGAGCCGTGCCCAAGCTCACCGGGTTTGGCAACACCGTCGAACAGGCCCATCGACCCTTCGGCCACAACGATATCCGCACCCTCGGCTTGTGCCGAGATCGCAGTCAAAAGCGGCTCTCCCATCGCCCAGCTATCAAGATTGAACGAGGCACGCCCAGCCGCCGCCCTGTGGAAGGCCGGGTCGATATAATCCGGTCCGCTTTTGAACGGCTGCACGGTCAGCCCATCTTCGGCCAACGCCCTTAGAAGCCCCAGCATTACGGTGGTTTTTCCAGTCCCCGAAGACGGAGCGGAAATCAGCAGACCCGGAGGGTTAGTCATCGCCGTGGCTCCAGCTCGACCACGGGCTGTCCGCGCTCTGTGGACGATAGCGGCGGTCGTAATCCTTGGAATACAGGCAGCTTTCGTCAAATCCTTCACCTGCCAAAGCTGGACCAACCATGATCAGAGCCGTGCGCGAGATGCTTTCGTCCAGCGCATCCTTTAGCGTGTTTAGCGTAGCGCGAATGATGCGCTCGTCCGGCCAGCTTGCGCGATAGACAACGGCGACGGGGCAGTCTGCTCCATAGGCCGGGATTAGGTCAGCGAGCACTTTGTCCAGATTGCCGATCGACAGGTGGATGGCCAGCGTAGCGCCTGTGCGGGCAAAGTTTTCCAACGTCTCACCTTCGGGCATCGAGGACGCGCGGCCCGGCGTCCGGGTCAGAACCACGGATTGCGCAAGACCGGGCAGTGTTAACTCGGTTCCCAGCGCCGCCGCAGCAGCAGCGAACGAGGGCACGCCCGGCGTGACGCTGACGGGGATTCCCATCTTTTTCAGCCTGCGAATTTGTTCGCCCATAGCGGACCAGACCGACAGGTCGCCGGAATGCAGGCGCGCGACGTCGTGGCCCGCTTTGTGCGCCGCCTCGATCTCGGCCATGATCTGGTCCAGATCCATAGGCGCGGTATTGATGATCCGCGCCCCTTCGGGGCAATGGCCAAGGATTTCCTCGGGCACCAACGAGCCCGCGTACAGGCACACGGGGCACGACGCGATGATATCGCGCCCGCGCAGGGTCAGCAGGTCGGCGGCACCGGGTCCGGCACCAATGAAATGAACGGTCATGATTGTCCTCCGATGGCTAAGGCGCAGGTGGCCAGCCGGTCGTCCGATATGTGTCTGGGGGAAAGCAACCGGGCCTGAGGCCCAGCAGCAGAAAGAGCGGATGCTTCGGATACGCTGCCAGTGCCATACGTGGCCCGGCTGCGGTTCGAGCATGTCAGGGTGCGTTGTCCGGCCAGTTCGCTGGCCGCTACATAGTGCAAGGGCAGGGCCAGTGCGTCCGCAAAGGCCGCCAGAGCCGGATGCCCTTTTTTGTCGCTGGCCGTCGCCAAGGCCGAAATGTCGTGACCAGCGGCGGCTGCATCATAGGCTGCGCGCAGGCTTTCGACCGTCGCAGATGACGAAAAACCAAGGCCCGCAACAATCATAGCGTCACGCTCCACTGGACGACCGGATAGGATGACTTCCACCCGCGACGGGGGCCCAAAGCCGATGCCTGCGCCAGTTCAATCCGCAACAGCTCACCGCCCAGTTTCTCGTGCCACTGAGCCAGCACCGCTTCGCTTTCCAACGTCACGGCGTTTGCGACCAATCGCGTCCCCGCCGGTAGTGTTTCACTGATCCACTCCAGAAGGGCGGTGCTCAGGCCACCGCCGATGAAAACCGCGTTGGGTTTTGGCAGCGAGGTCAGAGAGTCAGGCGCAGTGCCATGCACCACGTCCAGCCGGTCTTGCCCCAATGCGTCCGCGTTGCGCCGAATGCGGTCGGCGCGGTCCTTGCGCGGTTCGATTGTGGTGGCGCTTAGCGTCGGATCACACATCAGCCACTCGATACTGATCGAGCCGGTGCCGCCTCCGATATCCCACAGGTGCTCGCCCCTCTGAGGGGCCAGCGCGGACAGGGTCAGTGCCCGAATGGGGCGTTTCGTGATTTGGCCGTCGGTTTCAAATATCTCATCGGGCTTGCCAGAGGCTTTGGGAAAGGCGCTGCCTTGCCCCGCCACATCCAGTGCGACGCACACGGGGTGATCGAACCCGCCCAGCAAGGCTTCGGTCAGGGTCAGGCTGCGCGATCGTTCTCGTGGGCCACCCAAAGCCTCCATCACGTGAAGCCGGGTGTCGGCAAAGCCGGTTTCGGTCAGATACTGCGCCAGCTCTGCGACCGCTGCACCGTTGCGCAACAGAAGTATCGCACGAAGGCCCGGTGCCAGATGGGGCCGCAATCGCGTCAGGGGCGCTGCGTGCAAGCCGAAAGTCTGGGTTCCCTCCAGCGGCCAGCCCAACCGCGCGGCGGCCAGTGAAAAGGTCGATTGCCCGGGCAGAGCGGTCCACTCACTGGCCTCAAAATTGCGGGCAATCACCGAGCCTGCGCCGAACCAGAATGGATCGCCCGAAGCCAAAACCACGGTCTTGCGCCCCCTCAGCCCGTTCAGGATGGGCAGGCCGTCGGAAAACGGGACCGGCCATTCAATGTGTTCAGCCTCGCTTTGCGTTATCAACGCAAGATGGCGCGGCGGGCCCATGATGACTTCGGCCTGTTCCAGCACTTGACGGGTTGCAGGCGAAAGGCCATCCAGTCCATCTTCGCCCAAGCCCAAAACGGTCAACCACGGAGTATCAGACATGCCCAACCTCCTGATTCTTGGTGGTACAACCGAAGCGAATGCATTGGCCCAAGCCATAGCGGATCTGGGGATGCCTGCGACCTATTCCTATGCCGGGCGCGTGGACAACCCGCGCCCGCAACCGCTGCCGGTGCGGGTTGGCGGTTTTGGCGGCGTTGACGGACTGGTTGCCTACGTTCATGACAACGAAATAACCCACATTGTCGATGCAACCCACCCGTTTGCCGCCCAGATGAGCCGAAACGCGATAGAGGCCAGCGCGGTTGCTCAAACAAAGCTTGCTGCGCTGACCCGCCCCTCCTGGACGGCGCAGGCTGGTGACGATTGGCACCACGTTCCCGATATCGAGGCGGCGGTTGTGGCGTTGTCCGGCGACCCTCGTCGCATTTTCCTTGCGGTCGGGCGTATGCACCTTGAGGACTTTGCAGCCCAACCCCAGCACCACTACCTGCTGCGGCTGGTGGATGCGCCCGGCGCGCTGCCCCTGCCGCACTGCGAGGTTGTTGTGGATCGCGGACCTTTCGCCGAAGCGGACGACCGCGCGCTGATGCAAAGGCACGGGACCGAGTTGGTCGTCTCCAAAAACGCAGGCGGAACCGGGGCTCGAGCCAAACTGGACGCTGCCCGATCTTTGGGCGTGCCAGTTTTGATGATCGACCGACCGGTCCTGCCGCAAAGAACAGAACTGACGAGCGTTGCTCAGGTTCTGGACTGGTTGGATCATCCCTGAACCTCGGCCTGATCCTCGTCCGGGGTAAAGCGCGGCGTGTAGACGATGGGCTTTCCGTCCCGCTCGATCAGGCGTGTTCGCGAGGAACCGACCAGAACGACGGTTTGCATGTCCGCCATGTCCGGCGTTGCCTCGGCCAAAGTCGAAATTCGGATCGCTTCATCCGCGCGGGATACCGCGCGGGCAAACAGGATCACGCGCCCGGGTTCACATTCTTCACGCAGGATATCCAGTGTTTTCTCAAAGCCCTCAGGCCGGGACTTTGAGCGCGGATTGTAGAAGGCCATGGAAAAATCACCCTGCGCTGCCAGACGTAGGCGTTTTTCTATCAGCCACCACGGTTTTAGGTTGTCGCTCAGGTTGATCGCGCAGAAATCGTGACCCAGCGGTGCACCCGCACGTGCTGCGGCTGCAAGCATCGCCGTGATCCCGGGCAGAACGTCGATCTGGAGATCGCGCCATTCTTCCGGGCCGTTCTCTAGCGCTTCAAACACAGCGGCTGCCATGGCGAAGACGCCGGGATCGCCCGAGGACACCACGACCACGCGCTTGCCTTCTGCCGCCATTTGCAACGCATGCTGCGAGCGGTCGATCTCGACCCGGTTGTCGCTGGCGTGAAGGGTCAGGCCCGCACGCTCGGCGACGCGCGCGACGTAAGGGATGTAGCCGACCACATCCGTTGCCTCGGCCAGCGCCGCAGTAACTTCGGGCGTCACCAGGTTTTCATCCCCAGGCCCAAGACCTGCAATCTTGACCCAACCGCTCATGGTCGCCGCCCCTGACCGTGTACAACGATGATCGAGAAATAGGGCGTGACGTCGTCGCTTGCCTCGGACAGTTTCATCACCCTTTGGTTGGGCATTTGCGCGAACTCGACGATCCAAGCCCGGTCGTACAAGTCAGCGCTTTTAAGCGCTCGCTTCACCTTGTCGATGTTGCGACCGATCTTCATGACCACCAAAGCGTCGGTCTGTGCCATGCGTCGCGCTAGATCGTCCTCGGGCAGGGTTCCGACCAAAACGGTCAACACGTCATCGCCCCAGGTAATGGGGTCTCCGGTCGCGGTCCATGCGCCGGACATTCCGGTAATTGCGGGCACGACCTCTACATCAGCTTCGTCGCGCAAGCGATTATAAAGGTGCATAAAAGAGCCGTAGAAGAAAGGATCTCCCTCGCAAAGGACGACAACGTCCTCACCTTGCTCGGACAATGCCTTCAGATGCGCGGCGCAGTCTTCGTAGAAGGCTGACAGCAACTCGTTATAGCGCGGGTCGGTCACCGGGATTTCGGTCGTCACCGGGTATTCCATAGGGAACTCGATGGCTTCACCCGGAATGATGCCGTTGACAATATTGCGCGCCTGTCCGCTGCGGCCGGGTTTGCGAAAGAACGCCACATGTCGTGCGTTGCGCAGCAGCCGATCGGCCCGGACGCTCATCAGGTCCGGGTCGCCGGGGCCAAGGCCGACGCCGTATATTTTACCCGCAGTCATTCGGCGCGGCTCGCGATGGCGTTCACGGCGGCGACGGTGATGGCGCTGCCGCCCAGACGACCTTTGACGATGCAAGACGGGACGGGTTGTGCCTCCCACAGGGCGTCTTTGGATTCGACCGCACCAACAAACCCCACGGGACAGCCAATGATCGCGGCGGGGCGCGGGCAGTCGGGGTCTTCGAGCATATTCAGCAGGTGGAACAGCGCTGTGGGCGCGTTGCCAATGGCGACCAGAGCGCCCTCCAGATGCGGGCGCCACAGTTCCAGCGCGGCGGCGGATCGCGTGTTGCTCATCTCAGCAGCCAGAGGGCGGACACGTTCGTCATGCAGGGTGCAGATCACTTCGTTGTCGGCGGGCAGGCGGAACCGGGTCACACCTTCGCTGACCATGCGCGCGTCACACAGGATCGGCGCGCCAGCTTCCAGCGCAGCACGTGCGGTCGAAACAAATCCCGGTGAGAAGTGTACGAACTCCTCCAGCCCGACCATGCCGGCGGCGTGGATCATGCGGACGGCGACCTGTTCTTCATCGCTGTCAAACCGCGCGAGGTCGGCTTCGGACCGGATGGTGGCAAAGCTTTCCTTGTAGATCGCCGCGCCATCGGTTTCGTAAGTGTAGGGCATCAGGTGAAGTCCATATTCAACAGTGTTTCTTCGGTTAGACCGCGCTGGCAGGGCTCATCCCCTGCGCGGCCCTTTTTAACAAGATCAAATCGCCCTGCATCGCCGACCAATGTGAAATCGGCCGGTCCCATTCGCGCGCATCCCTTGGCGCAACCTGAGACATGTAACGTGCCGTGTACACGCGCAGCCAGAGCGCGCGCGATGTCGCGGGTTTCCACCTGTGCCTGCGGGCAGAACGGTGCGCCGGGGCAGGCGTCGGTGGTCATCAGAGGGTCGGTGCCGTCTGTCACAAAACCCGGGGCAGGGATCGCCGCCCCGCCTTCCAGCAGGATCAGCCGCCACGGGGTGACGCGCAGGGCGTGCGCACCGCTTTGCGCGATCAGGTCTTTAAGCGCGCGCGCAGGCAGTTGCCCAAAGGCCGCGCCATAGAAAGTACCTTGATCACAGGGGCCGGGTTGTAGAGGCGTCCCCACGCGGCCCGGTTCAGAGCCTTGCCACTCTTGCGGCAACGCTGAGGTCACGCGTGCCATGCGGCGGGTCTCGGGCGTGTATGTATCGGCAAACCAACGCGCAAGCGCGATCACTTGGTCGATGGCCTCAGGTTCCGCAACCAGACGGCCAGTCTCGACCCCGTCTGCGCGTAGGATCAGACCCTCGGGGCCGCTCTCCAGCCGAATATCAGCTGAGTCACTCGCCAAAAGGCGCTCTGGCCCTGTATCGATGGCGAAACCGAACTTGGCGGGCAGGGCGGGCAGTTCGGCCAGCCGGTCGATCAATTCCTGCGTCAGCCGGGCGGTCAGGTCTCCGGCGCGATAGAGGGGTGAGACCAGAATGTTCCGCCGCACCTCGATCCCCGGCTCGGCGTCCAACAGGTTCAGCGCGGCAAGCTCGACCAGCAGGGGCTGATGATCAGCCTCCGCAACGCCCCGCAACTGCAGGTTGGCGCGGTTGGTCAGGTCAATGGTGCCGTTGCCAAAGCGGTCCGACAGATCGCACAGACCCACTGCCTGTTCAGCCGTCAACCGAGCCAGCCGAGGGCGCACGCGCACCACAAGCCCGTCGCCAGACATCATCGGACGATGTGCGCCGGGGCACCAGCCCTGAACGATAGGGGCGCTCATCCCAGCCCCTCCAGATCGGCGCGGATCGAGTTTCGCCGCGTGTTCCAAAGCCCTGCCTCCAGCAGAGCGCGGAACCGGTCCTGCATGGCTTGATACGCCTGCGGGTTGGCCTCTTGCAGGAAGGCATCAACGTCTGCGTCGCCCAGCGTGGCATCGTGGTAGAGGTCGAACAGATGCGGCGCGACCGTACCCGACAGATGCGCGAATGAGGCCATGTGATCCAGCGTTGCGGCGATCTCGGCCGCGCCACGGAATCCGTGGCGTTGCATCCCTGCGATCCAGCCGGGATTGGCGGCACGGGCGTGGACCACGCGGCTGATCTCCTCGGGCAGGGTCCGCGCGCGGGGCGTTTCGGGGTTGGTATTGTCCAGATGGTATAGCTGCGCCGTGCCGCCGGTGATCTTTTTGGCGGCGGCAAATCCGGCCTCATGCGTGGCATAGTCATTGGCCAGCAACAGGTCGGTCTCGGCCAGATCCTGCAGGTGGACGAAGCTGTCGGCGCTGGCGACGCGCTGCGTGATCCCGTCCTTGTCCTGCGCGATATGCTCGCCTTCCAACGCATAAGAGCTGGCGTTCAGCCACGCTTCGCCAGCCTGCGCACGCGCCTCATCGGTGTAGGTCTCGGACAGGTGAGTCATGTTCAGACCATAGCTGCCCGGAGCAGGGCCATAGACGCGGGCAGCGGGCTCCTGACCGGCATAGGGGTTCCAGTCGGTGGCTTCATCCCGCGCCGACAGTGCGCGCACGGCCTGACCATAGAGCGCCGAAAGCGTCGGGAACACGTCGCGGAACAGGCCCGAGACGCGCAGCGTCACATCCAGACGCGGGCGGCTGAGATCGGTGATCGGCAGAACCTCGATACCCGAGACGCGCTCGGATCCCTTGTCCCAGACCGGCTTCACGCCCAGAAGGTGCAGCGCCATGGCGAATTCCTCGCCCGCTGTGCGCATGGTGGCTGACCCCCAAAGATCAACGATCAGACCCTTGGGATAATCGCCTTCTTCCTGCAGGTGTCGCCGCACCAGTTCTTCGGCCAGTTTCACGCCTTGCGTATACGCCGCACGGGTCGGGACCGAACGCGGGTCGGTGGTATAGAGGTTCCGACCTGTCGGCAGCACGTCCGAGCGCCCGCGATAGGGCGAACCGGACGGCCCGGCCTCGATCCGTTTCCCGGCCAGCGCGTCGATCAGAGCGCTGCGTTCGGACTGGGCCGAGGGCGCGGGATCGAAATTGCCGGTGACCTCGGGCACCCGGCCAAAGATGTGCAGGCCGTCCCCGAACTGGCTTTCCTTGATGTCACAGACAAAGCGGTCGATGCGGGTGATCGCCTCGGCGGTGCAGGTGGCCTGATCCAGACCCAGATCGCTTTCCAGCCCGATGGCCTGCGCTTCGTCCCGGATATCCTCTTGCAGCCGGTCACGGCGCTTGGGGTCCAGACCATCGGCGTTCGAGAATTCGTCCAGCAGCGATTCCAGCCGCACCATCCGATCCGGCGTGCCGCTTTCCTTCAGCGCGGGCGGGATGTGGCCCAGCGTGACAGCTCCGATGCGGCGCTTGGCCTGAGCTGCTTCGCCCGGGTCATTGACGATGAACGGGTAGATCACCGGCAGGTCGCGGATCAGCGCCTCGGGCCAGCAATCGGCAGACAGCGCGACGGATTTGCCCGGCAGCCATTCCAACGTGCCATGGGCACCGATATGGATCAGCGCATCGGCGCGCAGGCTTTTGCGCAGCCACAGGTAGAAGGCAACATAGCTGTGCCGCGGGGTGCGCGACGGGTCGTGGTAGTCGTCATCGCGCAGTTCGGGCGTGCCGCGTTCGGGTTGCAGCGCGACCAAAGCCTTGCCCCGGCGCAGCGCGGTGAATTGAAAGGCTCCATCGGCGAATGCGGGATCATCCTCGGGCGTGCCCCAAACCGTTTGCAGGTCGGTGCGCAGTTGTTCGGGCAGGTCCGCCAGCGCGGCTTGATACTCGGTCAGCGGCCACGAAATACGCGCGTCCAACAGCGCCTCAGAGATTGGTTCGGCGGGGGCGGTATCATAGCCCTTGGCCTGCAGGTCCGACAGCATTGCCTCGGCCGAGGCCAGCGCGTCCAGACCAACCGCATGGGCCATCTGCCAGTCCTTGCCGGGATAGGTGGACAAGACCAGCGCGGGCACCTGATCGGCCTTGGGCTTGTCCTGCAGGTTCAGCCAGCCGGTGACACGGTCGATGATCGCCTCGATCCGCTCACCTTCGGCCCGGTGCGCGAAACGGGAATATTCGAGATCGGGATCGCGTTTGCCCGGTTCCTTGAAGGACGCAATGCCCGTGTTGATCCGCCCGTCCACTTCGGGCAGGACCACATGCATGGCGAGGTCGGCGGGGGACAGACCACGTTCGGCCTCGGCCCAGGCTTTGCGGCGCGAGGTGGCCAGTGCGACCTGAAACACCGGGACATTCGCGGCGTCCAAGGGGGACGTACCCGACGCGCCTTTGCCAGAGAACGAGGTGGCGTTGATGATTGCCGACGGGTTCAGCGCTGAGATGTTTTCACGCAGCCAGTCAGCGGCGGCCGGGGCTTTCAGCGAGGGCGCGAAAAGGCCCACGGCGTCCAATCCCCGCGCACGGAGGCTGCGGATCAGCGCGGCCACCGTTGCAGTATCGGCCGAGGTCAGATAGGCGCGATAGAACGTGACGGGGATACGTTTTGCATCACCCGTGAACGCCTTTTCCACCGGGATCACGCCCCGATCCGGGCACCATGCGCCGCATTCGGGCAGGGTTTTGGCACCCATTACAGGCCCGGCATAAAGCCCCGCAGCCAGCGCCATTTGCGCCAAAGCAGCCTGAGCTGCAACTTCGCCGCCCGTATCGCACAGATGCGCCAACCGGCGCAGGGTTGAGACGGGCAGGGTGGAATAGTCATCCAGCCGTGTATCCTCGCGCCCATCGGCGGGCAGTACGGCCACGGCGATCCCCTTGGCCTGCGCCAGCGCCAGAACCTGTTGCAACCCGTAGGCCCAATAAGGCACCCCGCCGATCAGACGGATCAGGATGCCCTTTGCACCCTCAAGCGTCTGCTCGACATAGGTATCCACCGAGAGGGGATGTTTCAGCGCCGTCAGATTGGCCAGCCGCAGGGTCGGCATCCGACCTTCCGGCCCGCCACCGCGATGCCAGCCCGCCGCGAAAGCGCCAAGGTCGCTGTCCGAGAAGGACAGCACCACCAAATCCGCTGGGCTCTGGCCCAGATCGGTCGGGGTCTCGGTTTCCTCTAACCCGTGGCTTTCGCGGAAGACGACGTGCATGGTTTACCCTGTGCTTACTCGGCGGCCTCGGTGATACCCACGAGGATATCGCGGATTTCAGCCTCTTTGATATCGTCATGCTCGGCGATCACCACCAGGCGCGAGCGGCGATCCTCGCCGGGTTCCCACGGGCGGTCATACTGATGACGCACACGCGCACCCACGGCCTGAACCAGCAGGCGCATCGGTTTGCCCTGAACGGCGGCATAGCCTTTGACGCGCAGGATGTTCAGTTCCTTGGCCAGTCGTTCGATCTTGGCAACCAGATCAAGCGGGTCGATTTGCTCGGGCAGTTCGACGATGATGCTTTCAAAATCGTCATGCTCGTGATCGTGGTGGCCGTCATGATGGCTGGGGCGGGCGTCCATGTCATCCTCGGCGGCGGCCTCAAGGCCCAACACGACGCGGACGTCTACCACGCCTTCGGCGACCTCAACCACGGGCAGAGGGCGCGGGGCTTCGGCTGCGATGATCTCTTTGGCTTTGGCGACGCCCTCGGGACCGGCCAGATCGGGCTTGGTCAGCAGGATGATATCGGCGCAGGAAATCTGATCCTCGAACACCTCAGACAGAGGCGTTTCGTGGTCGATGGAATCGTCGGCCTTGCGCTGGGCATCCACCGCCTCGACATTGGGGGCAAAGCGACCGGCGGCGACGGCCTCGGCATCGGCCAGAGCGATTACGCCATCGACAGTGATTTTGGACCGGATATCGGGCCAGTCGAACGCCTTCAGCAGCGGCTTCGGCAGCGCCAAACCGGATGTTTCGATCAGGATGTGATCTGGACGCGGCTCAAGCGCCATCAGCGCCTCGATCGTGGGGATGAAATCATCGGCCACGGTGCAGCAAATGCAGCCGTTCGCCAGTTCCATGATGTTTTCCGCCGGACAATCAGGAATAGCGCAGGACTTCAGGATGTCTCCATCCACACCCACATCGCCGAATTCGTTGACCACGATGGCCAGACGCTTGCCCTGTGGGTTCTGCATCAGATGACGCACCAACGTGGTCTTGCCCGAGCCCAGAAAGCCGGTGATCACGGTGACAGGAAGTTTCTCAAGATTGCTCATTTCAGGGCTCCAATCGGGGGAATGCGGGCTGCGCAGTTTTTGCGGAAATGTTCGGGGCGCTCGCGCCATTTGACCAGGCCGTCTTCGGTCGCAAGGTACTTGGTCGCGCCTTCGACGATGGTTTCGACATGGTCGCTTTCATTGAGGTGCTCATACACGAACGTCCAGCGATCCGGCCCGCCGCGCAAAACGATCGAGCATCCCTGATCGCAATTCGACAGGCACTCCACCGCTTTCAGGGTCACGCCCTCTGGCAGTTCGGCTTGCTCAAGAGCTTTGTGCAGCAAAGCGCCAGGCCGCTGCGCGTCATCCTCGACAGGCAGACCCCGGCGGCAGGTGGTGCAGACCAGCAGTTCGACCGGAGCGGTCTCGGTCATGTCTCTCATCCCCCCAAATCCTCTTTGTGGGGGACGGGGTCTCATGCGGGCCACGTATTGCGACATGGGCCCGACACCGGAACACCCCGTCCGGTTACATCTTCGGGTGCTGGCAGGTCTCCCGGCTTGCGGATGTCAGAGGCGGGCCTCTGTCGGATGTCCCGCCTTCCCGGCCTTTCGGCCAGTGGCTTTGGGCACCCTCTCCGGTCACGGTCGCGGGGGCGGCTGTGTTTTACGGAAGATCCGCTGACACATTCCCTTTTCATCCTCTATCGAGGACACCAACGGATCGGACATGCGGCACGGGCGGGGGGCTTGTCAAGCGTGGCGGACGGTATGAAATCCTCAAGGTTGGAAAAGCGACCAGCCAATGTCAGTCAGCGGCATGTTCTGCCACCCTTTCACGCAGCCAGGCACGAAACAGCCCGACCGCCGCCGAGGGATGAGGTTCTTCTGGCCCGCAGATCAGGTAGTGCGATTGCGCAAAGGGAATCGCGGGTCCGGCCAGTTCAATGGGCGCGCCCTGGGCAATGGCGTTTCTGGCAAAACGCTCCAATATCGTCGCAAAACCCGCTCCGGCCATCACCAGTTGCAGCGCAGCGACAGAGGTGTCGGCAGAATAAAGCGGCGGCATGCTGGAATGCGCCAGCCCGGTCGCTTCAAAATAACGTGCCCAGTTGTCCTCGTATCCAAGGATGTGGATCAGGGGGCCGGATTGCAGGTCTTTCAGCTTTGACAGCGCCCCGCCTGCGCGCTTTACGGGAACCAGCCTTTCCTCGGTCAGCTTTTCCGATGTCACACCCGGCCAGTCCCCGTATCCCAACCTGATTTCGACATCCACGTCATCCGGGGCGAGGTTGTCATTCCAGATATGTGATACAAGGCGGACTGGAGTATCTGGATGCCGGGCGCAGAAATCTGGCAACTCGGCGGCGATCCAATATGTCGCCGTTGAGATCGCAGCCCTTACCGTCAATGTCTGACGCGATGTTGGACCGAACAGGCTGTTGGTGGACAGCGAGATATCGGCTAGCGCACGTCTGACCGTCAGAGAATAGGACTGGCCCAGCTCGGTCAGGTCCAGCCGCCGCGCTTTTCTGGTGAACAGTTGCTGGCCCAGCTCAGCTTCCAGAGACCGGATATGCAGCGATACGGCGGTCTGGGTCAGCCCAAGTTCACGCGCCGTTGTCGTGAAATTCAAGTGCCGCGCCGCGGATTCAAAGCTGCGCAGCCATACGAGGTTGGGAACACGATCCATTTATCACCAAAAAATTCATGTCATAAAGCCGATTATTATTCGTTTCAGTTCGTGTTTCGCAACAAGGATAGTCGGGGTGAATCTATCGGGAGGAATCGCTATGAAAGTGGGCTTTATCGGATTGGGCAATGTCGGCGCGAAGCTAACAGGCTCGCTTTTGCGAAACGGCGTTGATCTGGTCGTCCATGACCTAAGCTCGGAATTGGTTTCCGAATTTGTCGCCAAAGGCGCGCAGGCCGCCGAAAACCCGGCGCAAATGATGCGCGATTGCGATGCCGTGATCACGTGTCTGCCGTCTCCTGCCGCTTCGGACGCTGTGATGCAAGACATGTTGCCCGAGGTAAGGCCGGGAAAGATATGGATGGAGATGTCCACGACAGACGAAGCCGAGGTAAAGCGTTTGGGCGCACTGGTCATGGACCGCGGAGGGGCTGCCGTTGATTGCCCGGTCTCAGGTGGGTGTCATCGCGCGGCAACGGGCAATATCTCGATCTTCGCGGGATGTGACCGACAGACTTTCGAGCGCATATTGCCGTTCCTGACAACAATGGGCAGGCGTATTCTACATACCGGGGATCTGGGATCCGCTTCCGTGTTGAAAGTCCTGACAAACTACCTTGCAACGGCGAATCTGATTACCTGCGCCGAAGCGTTGGTGACGGCCAAGGCTGCGGGGATGGATCTGAATACGACATACGAAGCCATCAAGATCTCCTCGGGGACTTCATTCGTTCACGAGACCGAAAGCCAGGTCATCCTGAACGGTTCAAGGGATATTTCGTTCACCATGGATCTTGTGAAAAAGGACATTGGCCTGTTTCAAGAGGTCGCAGACCGCGCGGGTGTCCCGCTGGAAATGAACCCGCTGATGATGCGCATTTTTGACGATGGAATAGCGCGTTACGGCGACCGAGAGCTCTCTCCTAACATTATTCGCCGTCTTGAGGACGCGACAGGTCTGGACATCACTGCCCCAGGGTTTCCCGTTGAAATGGAAGACGATGAGCCGGAAGAACCCGGCTATGAGGTAGTCCCGACGGGCCGTGGGGCCGAATGACGCAATTCGGCGCGGCGCGGGAATTTCGTGGTCATATTTGGGGGATGGAGGCGAGTACCGGAATCGAACCGGTGTACACGGATTTGCAACGCACTGCCACGTTGTAGGGCAACAGCCGCTTGCGCACCGCATCCCCAAGGGCCGACACCATGATGGTCCGACACTGGCGCACCGTTGTCGGGGACAGGGGCCGACCCGATTTGCTGAACTCGCCCGAGAGAAGCCCCCGCAACCAGAATTCGATGTCGCCCGGGACCAGTTTGGCGATTTCCACGTGTCCGATGGTTTGTTTGGCGGAATCCAGTTTGGCCCGGTATCCATCCCGGGTGTTGCCCCGCAATTCGCCCATTGCGACCTTGTTTTCAATCCAGTCGTCCAGATACGCCGACAGCGTGACCCGCGCGGTTCTGACGCCTTGGTGGACCTGCGTTTCGACCTCCGCTTTGAACGCTAGCGCGGTTTTGTGGTCCCTAAATGTACGGGACCGGCGCACTCTGGCACCGGTCCGGTCTGTGTATTGATGGAAAACCTTCCACTTTGGACCTCGTCGGTCCTTGTACTTAACTATCGAAGCCACGGTCTAGTCTCCATAGTCTCAATTACTACGTAGGCCTTGGCCAGAGCCGTCCGCGCGTCATCCAAAACGTCTGCGTCCGCTTCTTTATCCATACCAAACAACAGGGTTTCGGTATGGTACAAACGTGTTGAGAGTTCGCGCAGCAGTTCCTGTGTTTTTATGTCGTATGGTGCTTTCATTTCTCGGCCTCCTTCGCCGCTTCTCTTTGACGGTATGTTGCCGCCTGACCTTTGCACGACGCGGAGCAATAGGACGCGGCCCGCAGGGACGCATACCCCAGCCAAACCCCGCTAGCGTCTCCCTATCAAGCTACGAAGCGAGGATATTCGAATGCCAAAAGGAAGCGGTCTGACACCCCGGAAGAGTGTCGCGACATCGTCAGAACTTTGGAAGCATCTGGGTGACGACCCCATCGAATGGCCTGCAGATGTGGAGCCGTGGCAGCAAGACCAAGCGAAGGCCGAGCGCGTATTCCAAGAGGTGTTGTTGGGTCGTCCAAGATCTCGGTGGACGGGAACGGATGTCCATCTAGCCGCGATCTACGCTCGTACGCTTGTCGAACATGAGTACACGCATCTAATGGTGCAAAAGGAAGGTCACCTAACCCAAAACAGCAAAGGCGATTGGGTTCGGTCTCCATGGCTGAGCCTTCACATCAACCTGCAATCGCTTCTGATCGCCCAAGCCAAACAATTGGGCATCGTGGCGCGACCCGGAAACAATAAAACAGCGGACGATGAACGAGCATCAGCTGAGGCGGCAACCAAAAAGATAAACGAGAATGCTGGGAAACACGACCTGCTCGCTTGATTTGCGGTCCAGATCAGGGTTGAGGCATTTTAATTGAACCAAACCTCAAAGACCGCGATTTTCAACAGCGGACGCTCGACAAAACCCGGCCAACAACCGAGTTGCGAACTTTGCTGCCATTAGCGATCAACCGTTTACTGTCTGTTCTCAGCCCGACGCAGACATCGTTTCATAGTTGTGTCCCTGCAAAGTCGGGATTGTCTGCTTGGGCAAGATACTTAATTGTTCAAGGAAGTCTGCGAAAAGGTTTATCGGAATGTTTTGGAGAAATCGTAACAAACGAAGAATAGCAAAGGCGTCGATGGGTTTGAAACTCCAATGTAACGAAAACCTTTCTATCTTGGCCGAATTTTTTGAGGATCCTTGGGTCGCAGGTTACATCGCTGGATTTACGGCGGTCTTCATAGTTGGGGAAGATGACGCCTACGACCTCCGAGACGAAAGCTTTCGAATTTTTATTACCAAAGTTGGGGAACCGTACTCAGATATTCTTTCAGAGGTATTTGATAAAGAAACCGCAAAGCAGATTATTGACGGAGATATGCACCTCAGTCCGAACTGGGAGGATGGATTTACCAAGGGCTGGGGAAACGCAGGCACATTGGTAAAATACGGAGGCATGAGCCCCACTTTGAGAGACTATATAGTGGACAAACCTGCCGAAGTTAGAACGCCCAGAGATGCTCTTGCTTCCGCTGAAACGGGTGAACAAAGCGGCACACAAGATAAGAGACTCTTTCAAACACTCCGCAACGTGTTTGGGTCAACCGGATCGCAAAACAACAATGAACCGGAGAACATCAACTTGTTTAACCGGGAGCATTGGTCGCTTGACCTTATGGCGGCGGGCAGCGCGGAACAGCACATACGACTGCACAACTCACGATGGGGTCAGAGTCTCGCTCTTGTGTTCTCCAACGACATGCTCGTGTTTTTGCAGTTTTATGACGTGAAGGCCTTTTTCGGGTATGAGATCCACGAACTCGTCCTTACTGTTGATGACGTTCAGAGGTATTGGAGTTTCGACGCATCTGGTCAGGGCACCAGTTTGATTTTCGAATTGGGCAAACTCAATCAACTGGATGAAGAGTTTTACGACCTGATGAATGCTATGGATAAGGGTACGTGGCTGAAAGCAGCAACGGAAATAAATGGCGAAAATAGTTTCCAGTTGGCGGGCTTCAAAGACGTACATCAGGCGCTTCTTGACCGCTCTGGGAATGCTTGACGTATAGGAAGCTAACAAGATCCCCCGATGTCACGGCGCTTTGTCGCGCGTACTAAGTGGAATATACTGCAACTATGTTGCGAAAGCCTGCTTGGTCTGCACCTCGGGCATTGATGCACAGTGCAGAGATTTTGACTTAGGGCTCGAAGCAGCCATTCGCTGCGCGTTGGATTAATGGCCAAGGAGCGGACGAAGCCGCCGTTAACACAGTCATCAGCATGTGATGCCTAACAAGCGATATCCAAGCCACTCCCCAAACCTTCAGCGCGTCGTCCAGCAGTGTAAGTTCGCGTTCGTCTAGTTCGGTTCTACTGGCGGTCTGAGTGAAGAGGCGCAGGACTTCTTTGCCATTTCACTCTCGCAAAATTAAAAAAGAATAATGAAGTACTTACTCCAAACCCCCACTGCCAGGGCAATCCTCATAGCACTCTTTGTAATTGTTGTTGTGAGGGTATGCAGCTATGACAGCTATCAAGGGGCTGGATATCAAAGGCCTGATCATGATTATTGGGACGGCGGGGACAGGCCCTAAACCGAGTTCACTCCTGTACTGCGGCATCCACTGCAAACAGTCGCGCAGGTTGTCCGCAACTCGGACATAACAGACACTAGTACCGAGTTACCGTGAATAATATTCCGCCCAAAGAAGCAAAGCAGTTGGCGAGATATTCATCCTCGACATTCAGAATTTCGAGTATGATTTCGATGTCGGCTTAGTTCGCAACAAAATCTTCTCCCTAAGAAGATTGCGGCCCGTTTTAGTGCTGGAAGGCGATACGCGGAGTTGTCTGGGTTCTCGCACTGAGGCTACCTCACGCGTCGGGGTCATATGCAATCTACGGTCACACAGAGTGTGAAAGTCCACTTGCTTCGTTGCTATGCGCCAGAGCTGCTTCTGCTTGACCGACAACACGATCACGCACCTTGTTCAAACCGCGAGTGTTTAACCATTTCAACCACTTTCGCAGTGGAACAAGCTGTTTGCAGCCAAAACTGTCTATCCAGACAAACCTGCCCAAGCCATCTACTTGCGTTTGGAATACAATGTTCTTTAGGTTCTTGTTGCTGATCACGACGTGGTTTTCCATCAACGCATCAAAAAAATCGTTAAGCAATTTCAAGTGCAGGGTATTCAGGCGACCTGCTCGGATCATGTCCCTGAGGGTCGGTGACAAATTGCCATCAGGATCTGAAATGCGCTCGTACACCAGTCCTAGACCTAAATCAGTTGGCATCGTTCCATGCACTTCACAAATTGGCAGTAGCGCACCGGGTTCTTGTTTGCGAGCTTTTAGTTCCAAATACTCGCGAAACTCGCGCAGAAAACCATTGTACATGGTCGCACGGCGAAGGCGGCGTTCGATCCAACTGACGTCCGGAAGTTGTCCATGTGCGTCGTACGTGCCCGGCTGCGGCAACTTCACCAGAAGAGACGGTTCGTTCGGGTGTTCATAGATATGCTGACGCTTGCCCTTGGCAATCACAGGCTTATTGCTCAGCGTCAGCATGCTGCACCTCATAGCTTAGTGGTTTGCAAGTGCGTATGACAGTTTTGTGACAGAAGTAAAGAACCGTCCTCGAAGTAAAAAACTGCGCTTTTGTTTCCAGCGGAGAGATGGCTGCTAGCCAATGAAGTGGCGGACTTGCCCGTTCGCGGCCAGCGTTTTGCGTATACGCACCAAGTCCACCGCGTCGGTCTTGGGCGTTTCCCCCGACAGTTTAACAGCCTTTGCGCTTCTGGCCGTTCGTTTCGTGACTGGTTCAGAACGGTTGGATTTGCTGGCTGTCAAAATGGATGCCTTGGCCCGCGACTGCCAAGACGCATGCGTTCGGTTCGACCGACTGTCGGGGGACATCAATTCATCCATCCAGTGCAGCCTGTCGCTAGCCGAACTGGTGGACGCACTACCCGAGGCCGGGTTCAACCCCCGTCTTGGGGAAACTGAGCGACTTCGCCGCGCCTACACCGGTTGGGCGCGACAAGCCAAAAAGGACGCCAAGTATGCAAAACCCCTTTCGTGACCCGACCCCTGCACCCCGCTCCACCGTCAAGGGTGGGCGACTAAAGATTTCCGACGCCCTAGAAGTCACTCCGAGTTAATGCTTATGGTGCCCTCACAGAGCCGGACGTTCTCGTCTAATTTAATTTCATTTCAGCATCTAGGGTCCTTTTATGACACAACATCTCAAAGAGTATTTGGCCTACTATCAAGAACTCCAAGAACCCGGATATGCTGTTTTGGTGACCGGAGCTTGGGGCGTTGGGAAGACGCATCAAGTACGCCAATATGTCAAAGAGGACGATTGCTACTACGTTAGTCTTTTTGGGTTGCAAGAACCTAACGAGGCGCATGCGGCAGTTTATGCAGCTTACGCTCCTAACCTAAAGAAACTTGAGGTTATTGTTGGTGCAGCTGGCGATGCAGCTAAGAACGTCGGTGGACTAGCTTCACTCGGAGGTGCCGCGGCTGAATGGCTGAACGCTACGATGAGGCGTAATGTTCAACCTGACCGCACGCTTGTATTCGATGACATCGAAAGATGCGGTATGAGCTTAGAGCAGCTAATGGGCGTGGTTTCCACATACGTCGAACACTTGGGGTTCCGAGTAATTCTAATTGCTGATGAAGACAGACTCCAAGAAAAGCACGACGGTTATGCGGTCATGTCGGTCGTCTCGCGGGTTAGGTCTACCCCACGAATAAAATTATGCTGATGCCTCGCGTCAATTATTTCGTTTACAAACAGTCTATTAGCGTTGTCAGACAACGATATGACAACGACATTCTTCACCCCATATGCCCGGGTGTGATAAATTCTCAGGGTCCGGTTGGTTCCCGGGCGTTTCTCGCTGGTAAGTCGCTGTCCCGGAGGTTTGGTCGCCTGCGGGACAACGCATTTTTGGGATAAATGGACGGACGATACATCGCCGTGTTGGAATGGGGGTGTGGTCGCGTCTGGAATGCCAACTCCACTGGCGCGGTTTGCGTGAAAACCCTCGGGGTCCGGCCTGACACGCGACAGGCCATCCTCGGCACTCCGGGGGTTTTCAGAACCGCCAGTACACCCCAATTACACCCCGCGACGATATGGCCGAACCATTTGATATGGCGCAGAATACGGTGTCGTCGGGCTTGTAGGATGGAGGCGAGTACCGGAATCGAACCGGTGTACACGGATTTGCAATCCGCTGCGTCACCACTCCGCCAACTCGCCTTTTCAAGTAAAATCAAATACTTGCCGTGGTGTGACAGGCGTTTTAACAGCTTTCGTCTGGGGCGTCCAGAGGGTTGCGCTCAAAATTCCACGCCTTGAGCGGCAGCATCCTAGGTTCATTGCAAAGATTTCCTGTTCTGCGGCAAAAGTTTCGTCGTCTGGCCGTTGCCGGTTCAGCCGCGATATGGCAAAAGCCGGTAATCCAAGGGAATAGTAAGAGCGATCCAATGACAGATTTCGCAGCCCGGCGCCGCACGATGGTTGATACGCAAATCCGGCCTTCCGATGTAACGAAGTTCCCCATCATCGACGCGATGTTGAACGTGAAAAGGGAAAACTTTGTGCCGGACTCCCAGCGAGAGGCCGCATATGTCGAGGGATTGATCGACCTGGGTGGCGGGCGTAGCATGCTGGAGCCTCGCACTCTGGCTAAGATATTGGACGCGCTTAATATTTCAAACGAAGAAGTGGTTCTCGACGTGGGTTCGGCGATCGGCTACTCGACCGCCGTAGCGGCGCGAATGGCTCAGTTGGTCGTTGCCGTCGAGGAGGATGAGGATCTGGCGGCAGAATCCCAAACCCTTCTTATGGAAGCGGACGCGGACAATGCAATCGTGCATGTCGGTCCTCTTGAGCAAGGCGCGACCGAACATGGCCCTTATGACGTGATCATGGTCCAAGGCGGTGTAGAGCAAGTGCCAGATGCACTGATTGACCAGCTTAAAGAGCATGGGCGCATCGCTTGCCTTTTCATGGAGGGTGAGTTGGGGACTGTGCGGATCGGTCATAAATCCGGTGGTCGCGTGACTTGGCGCCATGCGTTCAACGCCAACGCGCCGATACTGCAGGCATTTTCCGCGGAACGTGCATTTTCGCTATAATTTGCAGACAGATTATTCTGCCGCCTTGATTAGTTGAAAACAAAGGCGCAAACTGCGCGTAGGGCTGCGTAATTTTGATTTGAGAGGATTTCGTAATGAGTTCTAAGTCGGGAGGTAAGCTGGTCAAGGCTTTGGCGTTGACGGCTGGTATCGCACTCAGCGTTGTTCCGGGACGGGCGGCTTGGGCCGACAACCTGACCGATGCTTTCATTGGCGCGTACAACACAAGCGGGCTGCTTGAGCAGAACCGGGCGCTGTTGCGTGCAGCGGACGAAGATGTGGCAATTGCCCTGTCTGCGCTGCGGCCAATCATCAACTGGACCGTGCAGGTTAGTCAGGATTACACGCGCTCGAATGTAAATGACGTGGTCGTGAGGGACGAGCCGTCGACCTTTTTCACCGGCCTTACGCTGAGTCAGTTGATCTACGATGGCGGCTTCGCAATTCTGGGCAAGCAGGCGGCACAGGAAATCGTTCTGTCCACCCGGCAGAACCTGATTGATATTGAACAACTTGTGCTTTTCCGCGCTGTGAACGCCTATTTGGAAGTCGTTCTTCAGGAAGAGACAGTGCAGATCCAGCTTAATGATGTCGATGTGTCCGCCGAAGAACTTCGGGCGTCTCAGGACCGGTTCGACGTGGGTGAAGTGACACGCACTGACGTGGCGCTGTCCGAAGCGCAGCTTGCCAGTGCTCAGGCGGAACTCGCGATTGCCCGCGGTAACCTGAGCAGGGCTCAGGCGGAATATGTGAACGCTGTCGGCAAATCGCCGGGGGCGACGGCGGGTCAGCCGAGCTTGCCCAACCTGCCGGCTTCTGAGTCGGAAGCGATTGCGCTGGCACAGCGCAACCACCCCGCAATCCTGTCCGCTCAGCACGAAGTCCGGGCTTTTGACCTGGCGGTTCAGCAGCAGCGTGCAAACCTTGGCCCGAACGTGAGCCTGAACGCAGACGCGGGTATCCGTGAAAGCTATGACAACGACGATAACCTTGAAGATGCGTCAATCTCGTTGAACTTCAACCAGCCGATCTATGCTGGCGGCCGTCTGGCGGCGAACGTACGGCGGTCCATGGCAACCCGTGATGCCTCGCGCGCGAACCTGTTGAACGTGCAGAAAGACATCACGCAGGGCGTTGCCGACGCCTATGCGCGTTTCCAAGCAGCGACCGCTAGCCTGAGAGCATCGACCGAGCAGGTCCGCGCCTCGCAGGTTGCGTTTGACGGTATCCGGGAAGAAGCGACATTGGGCGCTCGGACCACCCTGGACGTCCTGAACGCTCAGCAGGACTTGCTGAACGCGCAGTTGACTGAGGTTGGATCGCGCACAGAGCGGTCACGTGCGGCCTATGATTTGCTGCAGGCGCAGGGTCTGCTAACGGCCGAGCGTCTGGGCCTGGCTGTGCAAATCTATGACCCGACGCTGTACTACAATCTGGTCAAGCGCGCACCGGCGCAGGTCAGCAAGCAGAGCAAGGACTTGGATCGCGTTCTCAAGGCGTTGCGTCGCGACTAAGGGGCGACTCTGACTGTTGTGAGGTCCGAAGTGTTTGGCTACACTCGATTCTGAGGACAGAGTGGTAGTGCGGAATGACGGATAAAGTCGCAAACGGGAGCGTAGAGGACGTTTTGTCCTCTATCAAACGTCTGGTCGGGGAAGAAGGTCGGAAAATCCCTGATCTGGTTCCGACTTCGTTAGCGCGACGCCCCGGCCGACTGGTGCTGACGGACGCCTTGCGCGTCAGTGAACCGCCTGAGGATTCTGAACAATCACAATCTGGGACTGAGGCGAAGGGGTCGGCCAACGCTTCGGCTAAACCCATGCTTCTGCGGGCCTCGGACATTGTCGATCAAAAAGACCAAGCATCTGAGGAATCCTCCAGCAAAGATCCCGCTGATAGTTTGAGCGCAAAGATTGAGGCGCTTGAGGCTGCAATCGCGCGGACCGAAGATCAGTGGGAGCCCGATGGTGACAGCGAAGACGACTATTCGGGAACGCGGACAATCTCGTTGGAGTGGAACGCTGAAGATGAACCCTCTGCCGACGAAAGCGAAGCCACAACCGCTCCAGAACCCGAAGACCTAGAGTCCAAGGCAACCTTTATTCGCGATCCCGAAGTGACGGCTGCCGCCGCCGCAGTCTCAGCCGCAGCACCTGCGGAAATTCCGGCGCAAGACGAGGCTGCGCTGCGCCAACTGATTGCTCAGGTCGTACGTGAGGAATTGCAGGGCGTGTTGGGTGAGCGTATTACCCGCAACGTTCGCAAGATGGTGCGCCGTGAGATTTACAGGGCGCTGGCGGAATATAAGCCGGACTGACCTTTACGCGCGCGTGGGTGTCCGTGCCAGTTCCAGCAGGCAATCCAGATCCATGTGTTGTTCCAAATGGTCCGCAAGCGCGTCCAGCGTTTCTTCTACCCCGTCTTCATAGCTCAGGTTCGATACCGCTCCCAGTTGTGACAGGTAGCTGGCCCTGAAGGAGTCCGACGAAAATATCCCGTGCAAATAGCTGCCTCGAATGCGTCCAGTTTTGTCTGCGGCACCTTCGGGGCGGCCTTCGATCTCAAGCCAAGCGCGGGTACAATCGGCGCCTTGGGTTTTTCCCATGTGAATTTCATAGCCCGAGACCGGCTCGTGGCCCGGAAGCGCCTGCGCTTGGCGCAGTGTCACCTGCTTTTCGTCGGACATGACCGTGTCCACATCCAGTAGGCCCAAGCCCGGAACCGTGCCGGGACGACCATCCACGCCGTTGGGATCAGCGATCGTATTTCCTAGCATTTGATAGCCACCGCACAAGCCCAGCACATGCCCTCCGCGCCGGACATGAGCATAGAGATCGATGTCCCATCCCTGCGCTCGGAAAAAGGTCAAATCCCCGATCGTAGATTTGCTGCCGGGCAGCAGCACGAGATCGGCGTCTCCTGGCAGGGGGCGACCGGCAGGCACGATTTCCACGGTCAGGCCAGGCTCGGCCGATAGCGGGTCAAGATCGTCGAAATTGGCCATGCGTTCCAGTTGCGGCACCACGACCTTGCAGGTGCCTCCGCTGTGCGACCTGATGTCCATCATGTCCTCGGCGGGTAACTTCCAGGCATAGTGGAACCACGGAACGACGCCCAGGCACGGCCACCCCGTTCGCGCGGCGATATCATCGCGACCGTCGTCGAACAGGGAAACATCCCCCTTGAACCGATTAACAGCAAACCCCCGGATCATCGCCAGGTCGCCTTCGTCCAGCACAGCTTGGGTGCCAACGATCTGAGCGATCACTCCGCCACGGTGTATATCCCCGACCAGAACGACCGGAACGCCTGCGGCGCAAGCAAAGCCCATATTGGCGATGTCACCGTTTCGCAGGTTGGTCTCGGCCGGGCTGCCAGCGCCTTCGATCAACACAAGATCGGACTCCGCGCACAACCTGTCAAAACTCTCTAGCGTCGCGCCCAGCAGTTTGGACTTATCTTTGCGGTAGTCCCCCGCCTTCATCGTTCCCGCACGTTTTCCATGCACGATTATCTGCGCGCCAGTATCCGTTTCAGGTTTTAGCAGGATCGGGTTCATGTCTGTATGCGGGGCGCGCTTGGCGGCCCGAGCCTGTAGCGCCTGCGCCCGTCCGATCTCACCACCGTTTTCGGTCACAGCCGCGTTGTTCGACATGTTCTGCGGTTTGAAAGGAGCCACCCGCAGCCCGCGCCGCGTATAGGCGCGCGCCAGCCCTGCCACCAAAACTGACTTGCCGACATTGCTGCCGGTGCCCTGAATCATAATGGCGCGAACCATGCCGAGTCTCCTTCAACCTGTCGGGCACATGACCCGATTTGTGACCAGAGGAAAAGCCCCGGATGAACGGTCAAGCGCATCTTTTGATCCAAGACGCGGTCTGTTCGCACTAGCCGATCAGCCAAATGAAAAGCGCGCTCCTGTTTAAGAAGCGCGCTTTTTCATTGGAACAGAGGTCTGGATCAGGCTGCTTCGGCCTGCTGCGCAGCGTTGCGGCGCTCACTCTCTTCGCGCGACAGCGCGACCGAGGTGCGTACCCCGCGTCCGACGAACTCCATCAGTCCGCTGACAACGCGTTCATTGGGGTCAATGCCCGCGCACGACAATACCTCGCGGCCATCGCGTGAGCGTGCCCAACGAGCGATCTGTTCGGGGCCATTGCCGTACTTTTTGTCGTCGGCGATGGCATCATCAAGTGCAGCCAACACAACGGCCGCGAATAGTTTACGAGCACGGTTGCCTTGCTCATTGTTAAAGGCTGTGCCGTCAACGAAATCTCTCATCTCGTCTTCCTTGTTGTTCTTGCTCTTGCATTTTCGGCGTGACGGTCCTTATGACCGATTAAGTGCGATTCGGATACACCTAATATGCATAGTTGCGTTGCGTCATTCGCATGGCTTGCTGCAGCTGCAGCACAAGGTTTCGTTGTCTTGCCAGGTGCAGCCACGCCAGATATAGGGACCACAACTGACGCATCAACCTTTTGTGAAGGATTTATGTTATGCCCAAGATAAATGGGAACGAAATTCGCCCCGGCAATGTGCTTGAGCATAATGACGGGCTGTGGGCTGCCGTAAAAGTCGATCACGTAAAGCCCGGTAAAGGCGGAGCTTTTGCTCAGGTCGAGCTGCGAAATCTGCGCAACGGCTCGAAGCTGAACGAACGGTTCCGCTCGGCGGATAAAGTTGAGCGCGTGCGTCTTGAGCAGAAAGATCAGCAGTTCCTGTACGAATCCGACGGCATGCTGGTGTTCATGGACTCAGAGACTTACGAACAGATCGAATTGCCCGCAGAACTGCTGGGCGAACGCCGCCCGTTTCTGCAGGACGGCATGACAATTGTGGTCGAATTCTATGAATCCGAGGCGCTGAACGCGACTCTGCCCCAGAAAGTGACCTGCAAAATCGTCGAGACAGAGCCGGTCGTCAAAGGCCAAACCGCGGCGAATTCGTTCAAACCGGCCATTCTGGACAATGGCGTCAAGGTCATGGTTCCGCCGTTCATCGGCCAGGACGAGATGATCGTGGTCAACACCGAAACCATGGAATATTCCGAACGCGCGTAACTGACTGCGCACCCGGACACAATGAAGACCGCAACGGCATGCGCTGTGCGGTCTTTTTATTTGCGATCCTTTATATACCGGTATTTCTCGGGATTGGGGCCGAACAACTCTAGCATCAGCTCATACTTGATGCGGTTGGCGCTGACTTGTCTGTAGAAGGCAATCAGAAAGGCCGTTGGCCCCTGTATGCGGCCCAGCCCGCTGGTCGCGGCAACCACCGTGCCGACATCAGTCTTGCCCTGTAATACAAGGTACCCGCCCAGCATGAGAATACCTACGGTGCCGGCACCGTTGATGACGCTAAGTAGGAATTTGGCCGAGAGCTTCCAGATGAACATCCGGCGACGCGTGTTATAGATTTCATCGAACTGCGCTTCGACGTCACGGGCCACCGCGTCAATGTCGTCGGTCGTGAGCCTGTCTGTTGCGCTGCGCAGGATGCGGACGCGCTCGGCCACAAAAACATTCACTTTGCGCTGTGATATCAAAACGATGACGATCTGCGGCACGATCATCGAAAAGGCAATCAGACCCAAGCCCGGTTGCGTTGATGAAATATAGCCGATCACGCTGATCAGGGTGCCGATTTGAACCACGGGATCCGAAAACGCACCGCCCGCGAACTTGCCAAGTTCCTCGGCCTCGGCTGAAATGGCGGTCGTCATGGTGCCTTTGCGTACAGTTTCGCCATTTTCGCCCAGATCAGAGGACCGCAATAGCAGTCTTTGGCGGATCATGCGGATCATGTCCTCACCCAGGGTTCCGGCGCGATAGCCCAGCACCCACTTCAGCACCAGGCTGAGAAGGATCACGGACATCATGCCGCTGCCAAGATAGATCAGGCGTTCTGTATCGACGTTGTCTTCGGTCAGATGATTGATGATGTCGCGCTGAAATTCCAACGGCACGGCGGCCAGCCCTGCGATCGCAATGGACAGGACAATGAGGATAATCTGGCGTCCGGCACTGGCACGCCAGATCGCTCTATACAGTTGAAACATTTGCACATCCGGTTCTTAGGCCCGCAGTCAGTGTGACAGCGCCTTGAAGCTGATCAAACCGTGGCGAGGCAACTGATACGGCGGACGTGCTGGATTGGCAACAACTAGGGGTCCAGAGTGACCGTGGCACCTTGGGCTTGCAGATTGCTTTTGGCTCGGTCCAGCCGCAGATAGGCGATCGCCTTTCCGTTGGACTGCGTAAACAGGGTGCCTGCCGGTTTCCCGTCGGCCAGAATTTCCGCGCCGACCGGTGCGGTGCCGTCGACCCGAACTCTGCGCAGACCCTTGCGCAACTCGGTCTTGTGCTTCATCCGCGCGGTGACTTCCTGCCCGACATAGCAGCCTTTTTTAAAGTCGACGCCGTTTAACGCCTCGAAGCCGGATTCAAGGATATAGCTGTCGGGCGTCAATTCGATCGCGGTTTCGGGAATGCAATGCCGCACGCGGATCGCGTCCCAATCCGTTCCGTCGTCACCTTCGGGGTCGGCGGAATACGCCCTCCAACCCATATCAGGATGACGGGGGTCGGGCAGGGCACCTTGCGGGGCCGGACCCGTGCCGCGTTGAAGGTTCAGGCCGCTATCCTCAATCGTGACGTCGGCCCTCAGCTTGTACATACCCAACCGTTTGGCCAGTCCCTCCGCCAGTTCTTCGGCCACGTCCAGCAACACAGAGTCGCCGTCCCGCACAAGAAAGAAGTCCGCCAGATATTTGCCCTGCGGCGTCAACAAAGCGGCATAGACGATCCCAGCCTCAAGCCCGGCTATGTCATTTGTCACTAGCCCTTGCAGGAAGCTGTCAGTGTCGGCGCCGCCAAAGCGCAGGATGCGGCGATTGGGCATGTTACGTCCTCGTCTTTTCCTTTGGCCTCGTGATATAGGAGTTCACGCCGCCAAGACCAGAGGGTTTCAATCATGCCTGCGCCGATCAGCATCGTCATTCCCACGCTGAACGCGGCGGACACTCTGCCTGAAACGCTGCAGGCACTGATGGAAGGGTTGCACACCGGTCTAATCCGGGAATTGATCGTTTCAGATGGCGGTTCGACCGACAATACCCTTGAAATCGCTGACGAAGCCGGGGCCGAGATCGTGACCGGGGCAGCGTCACGCGGGGGGCAGTTGCGGCGGGGGTGCGAGGTGGCCGCAGGCGAATGGCTACTGGTTCTGCACGCGGATACCATCCTGCAAGAAGGCTGGAGCAAAGCTGTTTGCGATCATCTGCGCACGGGCGACCCGGCGACCTTTCGATTAGCCTTCCGCGCTTCCGGGTTTGCGCCTGCATGGGTGGCGGGCTGGGCCAATATGCGCGGTCGTCTGTTTCGACTGCCGTATGGCGATCAGGGGCTTTTGGTCCCAAGACGAGCTTATGCAGCGGCAGGCGGCTACCCGGACCAATCCTTGATGGAGGATGTGGCCCTTACCTTGCGTCTGAGCGGCGTCACAGTCTTGCCTGTCTATGCATTCACGAGTGCGGATCGCTATCAGAGGTCGGGTTGGTTGCGTCGGGGTGCGCGGAATCTGTGGACTCTGACTCGGTACTTTTTGGGGGCCGACCCCGAGAGGCTGGCGCGGTCGTATCGGCGATGAGGGTCGTGCGCAGCTCAACAATGGATTTACCCAGCCGAAACGGGGCAGCAAAACTTACCAGACATAATGCGATGATCTGCAAAACCAGAATATGCGCGTTGGCCTGAAGGTATTCCCATTCGTCCTTTAGCTTTCCGACTTGCGCAACAAGATCATCATAGCTTTGGGCGAGAATAACATAGTCCCCGGCGATTGCCGGAACTTTGCGGCGCATATTGTCGATAGCGGCCTGAGTTTTGTCGTCCAGCGATGTGAAGACCAGAAACTGATCTATGTCGAAGGATTCGACCTTGGAGGCCATCGCACGCATGTCGTCCTGCTCGTCCCGAGCGCTTTGCCCAAACAAGAAGTGAAGACCCTGTAGCGGCGCAACTTCGTTGGTAACGGCGATGAACAGAGGAAGTTCTGCGTTGCTGGCCGTGGACGCGGACAGGAACTCGACCTTTTCGCATAGAACCCCGATATCCTTATCATAGGCCGGGTCGCAAAAGCGCAGCCGGAACCGAGCGGCATCCCGGTCAAACGCCAGAGTTGCGGCATAAGCCACGTCAATCTGCCGGTCCAGTCGTGAACTGTCGGACGTGTACAAACCCGCAAGAACCGCGACCAAGGCACCGATCCCGCCAAGTACGACCCAAACGAGATCAGCCAGTTTCCACGCGCGGTGACCTGCCGGTTTACGGAACAGAAATCCGGTTCCAACCGATCCAATAAGAAAAAACAGGATCAACAGGGGCAGTTGATTGTCGGCAATAAACGTCATGCATACAAAGTGACGGTGCGTTCACGACGTGGCAACACTCCTCACGGGCTGTTGTTCTCTTTGTCGGATCAGACGTCACGAGCCGGAGCTTTGGCCGAATTTCCGAAACAGCTTGGTGCGGTCAAAGGCTTGCTCCAATTCGTCGGTGCGTTCCTTGACCGAGTCCCAGAGCCGTTCCTGCACCTCAGCGATGGCGCATTCCATCAACGCAAGGATCGAAGCCATCGAGTCCCAGGCCGAGGGCACCGCGATCCGGGCCGCAAAAGTGTGTCTGGCGAACCGGTGAATGGGCGAGCGCCACTGGTCGGTAAACAGCACGATCTCGGCCTCGCGTTCCTGACACAACTGTCCGATCAGCATGGTCGAGTTCTCATACCTGCGCACATCCAGCGCAACCAGAACGTCATTTTTGCGCACATCCAGCAGATCATGCGTCCAAGAGGCCGCGACCGGCAGTAGCCGGACGTCGGGTCGGATCATTTGCAAGTGCAGATAAAGGTATTGCGCCAACGTGCCCGTGATGCGCCCGCCGGTGATGAAAATCCGCCGGTTCGGGTCCGATAACAGGTTGCAAAAGCTATCGAATTCCTCGGGGTCAACTTCGTCTATCGTGCGCTTCTGGTTGGCGAGGGATTGCTGAGAATAGCGATTCAGGATGTGTTCTTCGGGCAGGTCATTCTGCCAGACGTCGCGCTTGGCGACGGGCCCCGAGATCATCTCTTTCACCTCGCCGCGCAGGGCGGCCTGAAACTGTGGATAGCCGTCGAACCCGGTTTTCTGCAGCATCCGCGCGACCGTCGTGGTCGAAACCGAGGCTGCGCTGGCCAGTTCGGTGATACTGCCAAGCCCGGCCATGGGGTAGTCGTCCAGCAGAACACTGACCAGTTGCCGTTCCGATGGGGTCATCTTGTCCCGATGAGCCAGCAGCCTGTCTGTCACCCGCACTAATAGTTCCTCCTGCATGTGCTAGGGGTATAATGTGAATAATTTTTCATCAAGATCAAGCGTGGGAAAAATTATACAGGAAAATTATTGACAGGTGTTTGCTGAGTGTGGAAATTTTTCCGCAACGATCACACATGGAATCGCAGGGCGGTAAATTGGACTTCGGAACAGTCGTTCACACGGATTTGGCAGACGACACGCCTTCGGTGGTGCTGGTCTGTGAGCACGCGTCCAATCGAATCCCAGCATTTCTTGGGGATATGGGGTTGGGGCAGGACGCGTTGCAAAGCCATATCGCGTGGGATCCCGGCGCATTGGCCGTGGCCAAACTGATGGCTGCGCGCATGTCAGCCCCCTTGGTCTATGGTGGCGTTTCGCGTCTGGTTTACGACTGCAACCGCCCGCCCGAGGCAGCCGGGGCCATGCCGGTGCTCAGTGAAGACTGGGACATTCCGGCCAATGCGGACCTGACGCCCAAAGAGCGTACTGCGCGCATTGAAGGTGTCTACGAGCCTTTCCGTAAAACATTGTCGGATGTGTTGGACCAGTACCGGGGTTCGCTGGAGGTGATGGTCACGGTTCACAGTTTCACACCCGTTTATCTTGGCGAAAAACGCAAGGTCGAACTGGGCATTCTGCACGGAGAGGATGACAGGTTTGCCGCCGCAATGATGGCTCAACAGCCAGCCCAGAACCCCTATGTCACCCGCCTGAACGAGCCTTACTCGGCCGCTGATGGTGTGGCGCATACTCTCGACGCGCAGGCTTTGCCGCGCGGGTTGCTGAACGTGATGATCGAAATCCGCAACGACCTGATTGAAACGCCTGAACAGCAATCGGCTGTGGCTGACACTCTGGTGCCGTGGATTGCAGGTGTCTTGTCGGGCATCAAAAAGAAGGTGGCGATGTGATCCGGGTCATGAGCTCATATGTCCGCGTTGTCGATGCGATCAACTACCGGATCGGGCGGGTCATGATGTGGGGCCTTTTCGTGATGATGGGCATTCTTCTCTGGTCCTCGATCTCGAAAACCTTCTTTCTGCCGTCGCTGTGGACGTTGGAAATGGCGCAGTTTGCGATGGTCACCTACTACATCATGGGTGGGCCATATTCGATCCAACTGGGGTCGAACGTGCGGATGGACCTGTTCTATCACAACTGGAGCCACAAAAAGAAAGCGTGGTTCGACGCCTTCACCGTGCTGTTGCTGATCTTGTATCTGGGCGTGCTGTTTTACGGCGGGCTGGGATCAACAGCCTATAGTTTGGGCTATTGGGGCGACGCGCCGGTGTCGTATTTCACCGGCCTTTTGACCGGCAGTGAAGAGATCGGGCGGCTCGAACGCTCGTCCACCGCGTGGCGACCTTATATCTGGCCCGTCAAGGCGATCATGGTGTTCGGCTTCTTCCTGATGCTGCTACAGGCGATATCGGAATTTTTCAAAGACATCGCCCGGATCAACGGGCAGGAAATCGGGGTTCGTCGGGCATGAGCCAGGAATACATCGCCATTTTCATGTTCGCGTCGATGATGCTGATGCTGTTCACCGGACAGCGCGTCTTTGGCGCGATCGGCGCGGTCGCTACTGTCGCTGCGCTGGCCCTGTGGGGGACGGGCGGGCAGGACATCACATTCTCGGCCGCGATGAAACTGATGAAATGGTATCCGCTGCTGACTCTGCCGATGTTCATCTTTATGGGCTATGTGCTGTCGGAAAGCCGTCTGGCGGATGACCTATACCGGATGTTCCATGTCTGGATGGGGCCGGTAAATGGCGGGCTGGCGATTGGCACGATTGGCCTGATGGTGCTGGTGTCGGCGATGAACGGGCTCAGCGTTGCGGGGATGGCCATTGGCGCAACCATTGCACTGCCGGAGTTGTTGCGGCGGGGCTATGACAAGACGATGGTCACAGGTGTTATTCAGGCCGGGTCCAGTCTGGGCATTCTGGTGCCGCCCTCGGTCGTGTTGGTGCTCTATGCGATGATCGCGCGGCAACCGGTGGGGCAGTTGTGGTTGGCGGGGATCGTGCCGGGCCTGCTGATGGCAAGCCTGTTCATCCTTTATATCTGGATTCGCTGCCGCATTCAGCCCGAGCTTGGCCCCGCAATGGAAGACGCGCACGAGGTGCCACGGGCCGAGAAAATCCGGCTTTTGGGTGCGGGCGCACTGCCGCTGATCATCTTTGCGGCGATGATGGTGCCGTTTGTGAATGGTTGGACTTCGCTGGTTGAAAGCTCGGCCATCGGAGCGCTGACGGCTCTGGTCGTTTCAGTCGTCAAACGTCGCATGACGTGGAAGATTTTCGAGGATTGCACCAAGCAGACGCTGGCAATCTCGTGCATGTTCATGTGGATCATTCTGGCCGCCCTTGGCTTTGGCGCGGTGTTCGATGGGCTTGGCGCGGTGAAAGCCATCGACAATCTGTTCACCGATCAACTGGGCTTGTCACCGTGGATGATCCTGATCCTGATGCAGCTCAGCTTTATCGTTATGGGCACGTTTCTGGACGACACGGCGATGCTGGTCATCGTGGCGCCGCTCTATGTGCCACTGGTGGGTGCGTTGGGTTTTGATCTGATCTGGTACGGGGTGCTGTACACGATCACCACCCAGATCGCTTATATGACGCCGCCTTTCGGCTATAACCTGTTCCTGATGCGCGCCATGGCCCCGCCCGAGATCACGTTGCGCGACATCTACAGCTCGATCTTTCCGTTTGTCGCGGTGATGGTGCTGGCGCTGACGATCATCATGATTTTCCCGGAGATCGCCCTGTGGCTGCCCGGATATGTCTATGGAAATTAACAAGAATGCCCGTTGAAGCGGCACGAGAACCTGCAACAGAGAGGAAATGACATGACAACAAGACGTAAGTTTCTGAAAACCGCCGGGGTCGGTGTTGCCGCTGCGCCTTTGGCCGCGCCCGCATTGGCGCAAAGCACGATCACCTGGCGGATGCAGACCTATGCCGGTCCTGCGCTGGCTGCCCACGTGATCGACCCCGCGATCGAGATGTTCAACAAGATCGCCGGTGACCGGATGCAGATTGAGCTGTTCTACGCCGATCAGCTTGTCCCCACCGGAGAGCTGTTCCGCGCCATGCAGAAGGGCACGATTGATGCGGTGCAGTCCGACGATGACTCGATGGCGTCGCCCACCGAAGTCACCGTTTTCGGTGGCTATTTCCCGTTTGCGTCCCGTTATTCGCTGGACGTGCCGGTGCTGTTCAACCAGTACGGCCTGAACGAGATTTGGGACGAGGAATATTCCAAGGTCGGCGTTAAGCACATCAGCGCTGGTGCTTGGGATCCGTGCCACTTTGCCACCAAAGACCCGATCAACAGCTTGGCCGATTTGCAAGGCAAGCGCGTCTTCACCTTCCCGACAGCGGGCCGCTTCCTGAGCCAGTTTGGTGTTGTGCCGGTTACTCTGCCCTGGGAAGACATCGAAGTTGCAGTGCAGACCGGTGAGCTGGACGGCATCGCATGGTCGGGCATCACCGAAGACTACACTGTCGGTTGGGCCGATGTGACCAACTATTTCCTGACCAACAACATTTCGGGCGCATGGGCCGGGTCGTTCTTTGCCAATATGGACCGCTGGAACGAGCTGCCTGAAGACCTGCAGACTCTGTTCCGCGTCTGCTGTGATCAGTCGCATTACTATCGTCAGTGGTGGTATTGGGGTGGTGAAGCCAGCCTGCGCGTCAATGGCGACAAGATGCAGCTGACCTCGATCCCGGATGCAGAATGGGCGACGGTTGAAGAAGCGGCAGTTGCCTTCTGGGATGAGATCGCAGCCGAGTCCGAAACCAAGGCGAAGGTTGTCGAAATCTTCAAGCAGTACAATGCCGACATGCTCAAGGCCGGACGGCCTTATCGCTACGGCTAAAATCAAAAGGGCAGGCGGCAGCGCCTGCCCTGACCAACGGGGAATGAGGCTGATATGAAACTCGACGATCTGAAGGCGCAGGTTTCTGCCGGAAACATCGATACCGTGCTGGTCTGCATGGTCGACATGCAGGGGCGCTTGATGGGCAAACGGTTCCACGCCGGTCACTTTGTAGCAGGTGCGTGGGAAGAAACCCATTGCTGTAACTATCTGCTGGCCACGGATCTTGAGATGGGCACGCCGGATGGTTACGCCGCCACCAGTTGGGAGAGGGGCTATGGCGACTATGTCATGAAACCCGACCTCAGCACTCTGCGCCCGGTACCGTGGCTGGAGGGGACTGCCATGGTGATGTGTGACGTGTTGGATCACCACACACATGAAGAAGTGCCCCACGCGCCTCGGTCCATTCTGAAAAAGCAGGTGAACCGGCTGAAGGCGATGGGCTATGACGCCATGTGCGCCACCGAGCTGGAGTTCTTTCTGTTTGAAAAGAGCTTTGACGAGATCCGCAAGGAAGGCTTCCGCGATCTTGAGCCGATCTCGGGCTATAACGAAGACTATCATATCCTGCAGACCACCAAGGAAGAGCATGTGATGCGCCCGATCCGCAACCATCTGTGGAATGCGGGGATTCCGGTCGAGAACTCGAAGGGCGAGGCCGAGACCGGGCAGGAGGAGCTGAACATCAAATACGCGCCTGCGATGGACACGGCCGAATATCACTCGATCGCCAAGAATGCGGTGAAAGAAATCGCCTGGCAGCACGGGCACGCGGCGACGTTTCTTCCGAAATGGCATCATGAGAAGGTGGGCAGTTCGTCCCACGTGCACCAGTCATTGTGGGAGGATGGACAACCGGCGTTTTTTGACAAGTCGGATGCGCTGGGCATGTCGGGCTTGATGAAAAGCTACATGGCCGGACTGCTGAAATACGCGGCCGACTACACCTATTTCATGGCCCCTTATATCAACAGCTACAAGCGGTTCATGAAGGGAACCTTTGCACCTACGCGGATCATCTGGTCGGTAGACAATCGCACGGCAGGGTTCCGGCTGTGCGGCGATGGCACCAAGGCGGTGCGGGTTGAGTGCCGTATTCCTGGCTCGGACATGAACCCCTATCTGGCGATGGCCGGAATGCTGGCCGCCGGGATTGCCGGGATTGACGAGGGGCTGGAGTTGCAGCCTCCGACGCAGGGTGATGTGTATCAGGGCGAAACGGGGATGATCCCCGGCAATTTGCGTGCGGCGCGGGATGCATTGCACGGGTCGGCCATGTTGCGTGCGGCTATGGGGGATGAGGTGGTCGATCACTATGCGCGTGCGGCAGAGGTCGAGATTGAAGAGTTTGAGCGTGTGGTGACCGATTGGGAAATTGCCCGCGGGTTTGAGCGGGCTTGAGACGGGTCGGAGCGAGGGGCCAGCCCCTCGCGCTCCCCGGGATATTTTTGGCCAGATGAAGCAGGGATCCTGTTTCTTTCGGAAATGGAGTGACTATGGGGCAGATGTTGAAATGTGTCTCACCGATTGATGGTTCGGTCTATGCAGAGCGAGAGGTGCTGTCGGCGGAGGCGGCATTTGAGGCTGCTGCGCGGGCGCGGGCAGCGCAGGTGGAGTGGGCGGCGCGGCCGTTACAGGAGCGGACCCGCCTTGTGATGGCGGGCGTGGCCGCCGTGGGGGCGATGAATGATGAGATCGTGCCCGAGCTTGCGCATATGATGGGGCGTCCGGTGCGTTATGGCGGTGAGTTCGGAGGGTTTAACGAACGCGCCAGCCATATGGCTGAGATCGCCGAGGCGTCTTTGGCCGATATCGCTGTGGGTGAGGATGAGACCTTTAAACGCTATATCAAGCGCATCCCGCATGGGGTCGTGTTTGTGGTGGCGCCGTGGAACTACCCTTACATGACCGCGATCAACACGGTGGCCCCTGCGCTGATTGCGGGCAATGCGGTGGTGTTGAAACACGCCACGCAAACCTTGCTGGTGGGTGAGCGGATGGCGCAGGCGTTTCATTCGGCCGGTGTGCCGCAGGATGTGTTCCAGAATGTGTTTCTCAGCCATGACGTGACCAATGAGCTGATCGCGGGTAATGCGTTTGATTTCGTGAACTTCACCGGCTCGGTCGGTGGTGGGCAAGCGATGGAGCGCGCGGCGGCGGGCACCTTTACCGGCGTTGGCACCGAGTTGGGTGGCAAGGATCCGGGCTATGTCATGGACGACGCCGATCTGGATGCGGCGGTTGATACGCTGATCGACGGGGCCATGTTCAACTCGGGCCAGTGCTGCTGTGGGATCGAGCGGATTTATGTGCATGAGAGCCTCTATGATGCGTTCGTTGCCAAGGCGGTTGAGGTGGTGAAGGGCTATAAGTTGGGCAATCCGCTGGATGCAGAGACGACGATTGGTCCGATGGCGAATGTGCGCTTTGCCGATGAGGTGCGCGCGCAGATTGCCGAAGCGGTCGCGGCGGGGGCTGTTGCCCATATCGAGACATTCCCCGAGGATGATGGTGGTGCCTATCTGACCCCGCAAATCCTGACCAATGTCACCCATGACATGCGTGTGATGCGGGATGAGAGCTTTGGCCCGGTGGTGGGCATCATGAAAGTGTCCTCGGACGCGGAAGCCATCGCGCTGATGAATGACAGCGAATTTGGCCTGACCGCCAGCCTCTGGACCCGCGATGTGGATCGTGCGGCGCGTGTGGGCGACCAGATCGAAACCGGCACTGTGTTCATGAACCGGGCGGATTATCTGGACCCCGGCCTGTGCTGGACTGGCTGCAAAAATACCGGGCGCGGGGGCGGGTTGTCGGTCATCGGCTATCACAACCTCACGCGCCCCAAATCCTACCATCTGAAAAAGGTGACATCATGAGCCTTGTTGGAAACTGGTCCTACCCGACCGCGATCAAGTTCGGCCCTGGCCGGATCAAGGAACTGCCCGAAGCTTGCGCGGCTGCTGGGATGAAACGTCCTCTGCTGGTGACAGACAAGGGGTTGGCCGATCTGCCGATTACCACGGCTACGCTGGATATCATGGAGGCCGCAGGGCTGGGCCGCGGCCTGTTCAGCGAAGTTGACCCGAACCCCAATGAAAAGAACCTCGAGGCTGGAGTGGCCGCCTATAACGCGGGCGGCCATGACGGGGTGATCGCGTTTGGCGGTGGCTCGGGGCTGGATCTGGGCAAGATGGTTGCCTTCATGTGTGGCCAGACGCGCCCCGTGTGGGATTTCGAGGATATCGGCGACTGGTGGACCCGCGCCGACGCCGATGCCATCGCTCCGATTATTGCTGTGCCGACCACCGCCGGGACGGGGTCCGAGGTGGGGCGGGCCAGCGTTATCACCAACTCGGAAACTCATGCCAAGAAGATCATCTTTCACCCCAAGGTTCTGCCCACGGTGGTGATCTGCGACCCGGAACTGACCGTCGGGATGCCCCAATTCATCACCGCCGGCACTGGTTTGGATGCGTTTGCCCATTGTGTCGAGGCGTTTTCCAGCCCGCATTACCACCCCATGTCCCAAGGCATCGCGCTGGAGGGGATGCGGCTGGTCAAGGACTATCTGCCGCGCGCCTATGCTGACGGCACCGATATCGAGGCCCGCGCCCAGATGATGAGTGCGGCGGCGATGGGCGCAACGGCGTTCCAAAAGGGCCTCGGTGCGATCCACGCGATGAGCCACCCGATTGGCGCGGTCTACAACACCCATCACGGCACCACCAACGCAGTCTGTATGCCTGCTGTACTGGACTTAAACGCACCCGCCATCGCCGACCGGTTCCAGCAGGCCGCGGCTTATCTGGGCATCGACGGCGGCTTTGACGGTTTCCGGTCCTTTGTCCAATCCTTCAACGACATGCTGGGCATTCCCCGCACCTTGTCCGAACTTGGTGTGTCCGAGGCACGGGTCCCCGAGCTGGTCAAAGGCGCGATCATCGACCCGTCCTGCGGCGGCAACCCGATCGAGCTGACCGAGGACAACCTGACCGCGCTGTTCAACGCCGCGCTGTAACAGACTTGCAGACCCGCTCCCTCACCTCGCATACTTCGCAGAGGTGAGGGAGATTTTCATGACCAAAGAGATTGTTTTGATCCACGGGGCCTTTGCCGGGCCGTGGTGTATGGAAGATTACGCGGGCTTCTTCCGCGCGCGCGGCTGGACGGTACACACCCCCGCGTTGCGTTATCATGGCGGAGACCCAAAGGCCGAGCCCGATCCCGGCCTGTCCGACACCAGCGTCATGGACTACGCCGATGACATCGCCGCGTTTGTGCAGGGGTTGGACTGCAAGCCGGTGCTGCTGGGTCACGCCATCGCGGGGGTGGTGGCGCAGCAGGTCGCCTCTCGCGGGCTGGCCAGCGCGATAGTCCTGATCAACCCGAATGCGGCCTGGGGGACGTTGCCCGAAACCGATGACGAACGCGCCGTGCCGCGCGCGTTGATGGAGGGTGGGGCGTTCTGGAAACAGCCGATGCGCGTCGATTTCGACCTGATGGCCCCCTTTGCGCTCAACAAGATGCCCGAGGCGCAGCAGCACGCGGTATTCGACCAGCTCGGCCCCGAAAGCGGGCGCGTGATGTTCGAGATGTTCTTTTGGATGTTCGACGACCACCACGCGATGAAGGTGGACAGGGACAAGGTTAACTGCCCTGTTCTGATCGTCTCGGGCACCGAGGACCGGGCTGTGAACCCCAACACCTGTCGCGCGTTGGCGAAGCTGTACGGAGAGCGCGCGACCTTTCTGCCCGTGGAAAACCACGCGCATTTCCTGTTCATGGAGCCCGGCTGGAAAGGCCCGGCCGGACAGATCGCGGACTGGCTGGATCAGGCGCCGGGTGTCACCGGCTGATTTGGAAGCTGCTCTGGGGTTTCCAACTGAGCGAGCCATCGTCGTTCTTGACGCAGCGCAGCAGGTGCTCTTCGCGCGTGCTGATCGTGTCGGTCACGGTGTTGTCGCCGAAAATCACCACGAACGCGTCCATCGAATAGGCCATGCCGCCGTAATAGCAGAACCGGGTCTCGGCCCCATCCGGAATTGGCGATGCGGTGCTGAGCGTCTGCTGTGCGGTTGCTTGGCTGGCCAGCAATGCCAGCGCCAGCCCGAGGGTTAGTGTTTTCATGTCGTCCTCCCGTTCAAAATCCATTGGTCTTATTGGGTCTTGGACGCTCGAGAACCTCAAATGTCGTTCTTGAATGACGGTTTGAGGGTAAGTGTGAACGAGATCAACGGGTTAGGCAAGGGGTTTGCGGTTTGCCGGGCTGGGGGTATCTGCCCTATCAACCCAATGCATGATACAAGATATCATGCACGCGCTCGACTCTGCCCCCATGAGCGGGTGTGGGCCTCTCAAAATTTGCGAGTTGAAGGAGTTGAGTATCTACCGCAATTCTAGGAACACGACGCAGTTTGTTTAAGTTTTGTGCTAGCCTAGCGGAGTTATACGCACCTAAGTGCATTCGAGACTTTCGGGAAAAAAATTGATACCAGCCGACTGTCCTTTTTTCTCCAAAAAGACGGACAATTAGCGAAGAGAACATCGCTTCCCCTCAAACATCCAACTCCTCCACAAACCGCGCGTTCTCCTGAATGTATTGGAACCGCAGTTCGGGCTTCTTACCCATCAGACGCTCGACCAAGTCGCCGGTTTCGCCGGGTTCGTCCTCATCGATCGTGACGCGGATCAGTTTGCGGGATGCCGGGTCCATCGTGGTCTCTTTCAGGTCTTTGGCGTCCATTTCACCCAGACCCTTAAAGCGCGAGACGTCGATCTTGCCCTTGCCGCCCAGACCTTTCTCAAGCCACTCGTCCCGCTCGGCCTCGTCCAGACAGTAGACGCGCTTGGCGCCTTGGGTCAGGCGGTACAGTGGCGGGCAGGCCAGATACAGGTGGCCCGCGTCGATCATGGGCCGCATCTGGGTAAAGAAGAACGTCATCAGCAGCGAGGCGATATGCGCCCCGTCCACATCCGCGTCGGTCATGATGATGATCTTGTCATAGCGCAGGTCGTCCACGTTGAACTTGGTGCCAAGCCCCACACCCAGCGCCTGCGTCAGGTCGTTGATCTCGGCGTTCGTGCCCAGCTTGGAACTGGCCGCGCCCAGCACATTCAGGATCTTACCGCGCAGGGGCAAAAGAGCCTGCGTTTTGCGATCGCGCCCCATCTTCGCAGAGCCACCCGCCGAGTCGCCCTCGACGATGAACAGTTCCGTGCCGTCGCGAGTTGAGCTGGAACAGTCCACCAGCTTGCCGGGAAGACGAAGCTTTTTAGTGGCGGACTTGCGCTGAGTTTCCTTCTCGGCCCGTCGGCGCAGGCGTTCTTCGGCCCGCAATACGAGGAAGTCCAGAATAGCACCGGCGGATTTCGTGTCCGCGGCCAGCCAGTTGTCGAAATGGTCGCGGACCGAATTCTCGACCAGTCGCTGCGCCTCGACCGTTGCAAGGCGGTCCTTGGTCTGGCCGACAAACTCAGGCTCGCGGATGAAACACGACACCAGCGCGCAGCCGCCGGTGATCAGGTCATCGCGGGTGATCTGCGCGGCTTTCTTGTTGTTGATCAGTTCTCCATACGCCTTGATCCCCTTGAGGATCGCGGCCCAGAAGCCCGCCACGTGGGTGCCGCCCTCGGGGGTGGGGACGGTGTTACAATAGGATTGGATGAACCCGTCGCGCGAGGGCGTCCAGTTGATCGCCCATTCGACCTTGCCGGGGGTGCCGAATTTCTCGGTGAAGTCCACGGTGCCTGCAAAGGGCTGCTCGGCATAGGTGGACGAGCCGTTCATCGTTTCCTTCAGATAGTCGGACAGGCCGCCGGGGAAGTGGAACGTCGCCTCGGTCGGGGTCTCGCCGTCGTCGATGGCCGATTTCCAGCGGATTTCAACGCCCGAGAACAGGTAGGCTTTGGACCTGATGGATTTAAACAGACGCGCCGGTTTGAACTTGTGATGGCCAAAGATGTCGGCGTCCGCGTGGAAGGTCACGGTGGTGCCGCGCCGATTGGGGGCCGCGCCGACCTTTTCCACCGGGCCCAACGGGATGCCGCGCGAGAAGCGTTGTTCAAACAGCGTCTTGTCACGCGCCACCTGCACGACCATCGAATCCGACAGCGCGTTGACCACGGATGCACCCACGCCGTGCAGACCGCCCGAGGTCTGATACGCCTTGCCCGAGAATTTACCGCCCGCGTGCAGGGTGCAGAGGATGACTTCCAGCGCCGATTTGTCCGGGAACTTGGGGTGGGGGTCGATCGGAATCCCGCGCCCATTGTCGCGCACGGTCAGGGCGTAGTCTGCGTGCAGCTCGACCTCGATCCGGTTGGCGTGACCGGCCACCGCCTCGTCCATCGAGTTGTCGAGGATTTCCGCCACCATGTGGTGCAGCGCGCGCTCATCGGTGCCGCCGATATACATGCCGGGGCGTTTGCGAACGGGTTCCAGACCTTCAAGCACCTCAATCGATGAGGCGTCATAGGTGGCGGTTGCGCTGGGCGTCAACAGATCGTCGGGCATCGGTGCTGCTCTTGTTTTTGGGTTTTGCCCATTATGGCAGGTGATGTGGTCCGGGGGAAGAGGGCCGCGAGGTGTTGTGGCGACGAACTCAGGAAAGATACGCTGCTTAGGCCAATCGGGCCGCCTTTTTGAACAAGTCTAGCGCGGCTTTTCAGCGGTCAGGCATCCTCCGCCGATCCGGTGCTGTTGAACATCGCTCACGAATTTTGCGTACATTATCAGAAAGTCATCCCCTTTCGAGGGATTGCCTGCACGCTCTGCCTCGGCATCGAGGTCTTGATACATTCTCAGCCGCCTGGCCAGAATATCACCCCAAGCCTCGGTCACGTCTTTGGCGGACACTATGATAAAACCGGCGTCCTTAAGCAGCTCTTCGTATTCCGGAATGCTTAGCAGTGATTGGCAGGCAAAACGCCGCCGGTATTCTTCAAACTCCTCTTGCGGCATGGGCGTGTGCATCACCCAGTCGGTAAAGGAGAAACGGGCACCAGGGCGCAGAACGCGAAAGGCTTCGTGCAAAGTTTTGGACTTGTCGGGAACGTGCAGAAACGATTCCTGACTGACTGCTGCGTCAAACCTCCCGTCTTCAAAAGGGATGTCCATCGCACTTGCCAGAACGGGGTGGACCTGATTTGCAAGACCGACAAGGGCGTTCAACTGTTTGGCACCGTCTACCCGGTTTGGACTGATATCCACTCCGGTTACGTCAACGCCGCGCTCATTCGCGTACCAGCGCGCGGGGCCGCACAACCCAGCGCAAATATCCAGAACCCGGTCCCCGGATTGCATAAGGGTATTGTCCGCCAGCCGCGCGTTGGCTTTCAAGCCGTCGTAGTGGTCCTGATCATAGGGATAGAGGTCTTGCGGTTCGACGTCGTCCAGCGTTCCTCCGGCGCTTTTGAGCTTCGTGAGGATATGCGGCGCAGAAATCGGGTGGTCTGCGTACCACTGCGCGACTTTTTTCTCTGTGTCGTCCATCGGCTCTGGTCCTCCGTTGGGTTCAGCAACCTTACTCTGGAGTGGCGTATCGGCATAGAGGGGACGATTGCAGTAAGGGATGGCAAGCGAAAACGGGCCTGAAAGGTTCGTATTTCACCTCGCAGATTGCAGGGAACGCCTCTACGGTGAACCTGAAACAATCAGAAATTGCGCGGGGCAACATGAGCTGGATAAAGGTCATTCCGTTCGAGCAGGCGGCGGGTAGGTTAAAGAAACTCTATGATCGGGTCACCGGACCCGGAAACAACGTCGACAACATCATGATGGTACATTCCTTGCGGCCCCATTCGATGGAAGGCCACATGGCTCTGTACAAGAACGTCCTGCACCATTCGGCCAACTCGATTCCCAAGTGGTTTCTTGAAGTCCTCGGTGTGTGGGTCAGCTCCCTGAACCACTGCGCCTATTGTGTCGAGCATCATTTCAGCGGTTTGCAGCGTTTGCTGGGCGATGTTGATCGCGGCAACGCGATCCGGGTTGCGATTGAGGCCGGTACACCGGCGACCGCCCCACTGGATGCGGCTCAGATTGCGGCGATGACCTATGCACGCAAACTGACCGAAGCGCCCTCGGAAATGATCGAAGCTGATATCGAGAGTCTGCGCCGCGCAGGTTGGGATGATGGTGAGATACTCGAGATCAATCAGGTCTGTGCTTATTTCTCATACGCCAACCGAACGGTTTTGGGCCTCGGTTGTTCCACGGACGGAGATATTCTTGGACTGTCGCCCAACAACTCGGACGATCCTGCGGATTGGGGGCATCGGTGATGCGTTAGCTCTGCATCCAGTCCAGAATGGCCTGCGCCATTTCTTCGGGGCGCTGGTGGTGCAGCCAGTGATCAGTGCCGGGAATATCGATCCGCGTCAGATCAGGGGCAAAGTCTTCCAGCCCAGAGGTGGACTCGGGCAGCAGAGCTTTGTCCTCGGGTCCCCATAGCAACAGGTGGGGGCATCGGACCATCAGCCGATCCAATGGCAACGGCGGCAGATCGGTACGGGGTACTCCCGGTTCGGCTACGACCAGGGGAGACGCCCGATACCAGTTCAACATTGCCTCTAGCCTGCCAGGGCGCGCCCATTCATTACGGTAATCCTGCATGCGCTCATCCGTCAGCCAGTTCAGGCCCATGCCGTGGCGGAAAAAGCGTTCAAGCAGCGCGAAATTGTCCGCAGCGAAACGCTGTGCCGCATCCGGTGCACGCAAGTCGTTGATATATTGCGACGCTTCAGATTGCGCACCGCCTGTTGCCAGAGCACGCTGAAACGGGACCGGGTGGACACCGTTGGCGATAATCAACCTTTCAACCAGTTCCGGGCGAAACATGGCCAGCCCATAAGCCACCGACGCGCCCCAGTCGTGACCCAGTACATTGATTGGCCCGCCAAGGCTTTCAACAAGTGCGGCCATGTCGGACACTAGTTGCGACAGAGCATATTTTCCGGTTCCTTCCGGGCTCCAACTCTGGCCGTAACCCCGTTGATCGGGGGCGATGCAATAGAAATGCTCGGCCAGATGCGGGGCCAGATCACACCATGCGCCGCCGTATTCGGGGAACCCGTGCAGCATCAACATCGCGGGGTGCTCGGGGTTGCCCCAGCATCGTAGAAAAAAGCGCTGGTCGTTTAGTTTCGTGTATCTGGTTTCCATCATTGGAACCCTTTGTTGGTTAGTCGGAATTACAGCAAAAGGTGCTGCGATTTGACGCCAATCAAAGCGCATTTTTCGATCGTCTGCTAGGCGTCTCTTTGGACAGTGTAGCAAGGAGAGACTGAATGGAAACAGCGGCTCAGATCGAACAAGAAAATTCCCACATCAAAGTTGTGCCAGCTTCCAACGATGCCGAAAGCCAGCCCGCACCGGACAAGATTCGCCACGCCTTTGAGACCGGCAAATATCCCTACGACCGCAAACTGGCGCGCAAGACGTATGAGGAGCAAAAGGCACAGTTGCAGGCAGAGCTGCTGAAAGTCCAGCTATGGGCGCAGGAGACAGGCCAGCGCTTTGTCCTGCTGTTTGAAGGCCGCGACGCAGCGGGAAAGGGCGGCACGATCAAACGGTTCATGGAGCACCTGAACCCTCGGCAAGCCCGCGTCGTGGCGTTGAACAAGCCCACTTGGGAAGAAAAAGGCCAGTGGTATTACCAGCGCTATGTTCAGGAACTGCCAACGGTCGGAGAAATGGTGTTCTACGACCGCTCTTGGTACAACCGCGCGGGTGTCGAGCGGGTCATGGGTTTCTGCTCGCCGAACGAATACCTTGAGTTCATGCGCCAGACGCCGGAACTGGAGCGTATGTTGGTTCGTTCCGGTATTCAGCTCTACAAATACTGGTTTTCGGTCACGCAATCCGAACAACAGCGCCGTTTCAAAAGCCGTGAGACTGATCCTCTGAAGCAGTGGAAGCTGTCTCCTATCGATAAGGCCAGTCTCGACAAATGGGATGACTATACCGAGGCTAAAGAGGCGATGTTTTTCTACACCGACACCGCCGACGCGCCGTGGACCATCGTCAAATCAAACGACAAAAAACGCGCGAGGCTGAATTGCATGCGTCATTTCCTGTCGACGGTGGATTACCCGGACAAGGATCATGACATCGTGGGTGAGCCCGATCCGCTGATCGTCGGACAGGCCCATCACGTGATCCATCGGTCCGAGCATATTCTGGGCAACTCGCTGCACCCCGACGCACGGTAGGGGGCGCGTCCGGGGCTTAAGTCCGGCCCCGGAAATGATGTCTCATTGTGAAATATCGCTGTTCTAGTCTTGTCCCGGCCTCTGGCCGGGCATAAGGCTGGGGCAATGAACAAGGTGATGACATATCGTGGCCACTTCCGGGCCATTGCGGTGCTGGGCCTGCCGTTGATCGGCGGGCATCTGGCGCAGTTTGCTATCGGTCTGACCGATACAATCATGCTGGGCTGGTATGGGGTCGAGGCGCTGGCCGCAGTCACGCTGGCCAGCAGCTATTACTTTGTGCTGTTCCTGTTTGGCGCCGGATTCGGCTGGGCGGTTATGCCGATGGTTGCCACGGCTGCGGCAGAGGAGGACGAAACGAGTATTCGCCGCTCGACCCGTATGGGGCTGTGGCTGTCGTTGATTTACGCCGCGTTGATGATGCCGCTTATGTGGTGGTCCTACCCGATCCTGATTGCCTTGGATCAGGAACCAGAGGTGGCCAAGACCGCGTCCGAATACCTGCGGGTTGCGGGTTGGGGGCTGTTCCCGGCGCTTATCGTGATGGTGCTGAAGTCCTATCTGGCGGCGCTCGAGCGCACTCAGATCGTATTGTGGATCACCGTCACGGCTGCTGTCGTCAACGGGTTCACCAACTATGCGCTGATCTTCGGCAACTGGGGCGCGCCAGAGCTTGGCGTTATCGGTGCGGCTGTCGCCTCGGTCGTGACGCAGATCGTGTCATTGGTGTTCGTTGTAATCTATGCCGTGCGCGTTTTGCCGGAACACAGCCTGTTTCAACGCTTCTGGCGCCCGGATTGGGAGTTCTTTTTCAGCGTCCTGCGGTTGGGCGTGCCCATCGGTCTGACCACCTTGGCCGAGGTCAGCCTGTTTGCAATGTCCGCGATCATGATGGGCTGGCTGGGGCAGGTGCCGCTGGCGGCCCACGGGATCGCGCTGAACCTCGCCTCTGCCACGTTCATGGTGCATCTGGGGCTGTCCAATGCGGCCACGATCCGCGCGGGCAACGCATTGGGACGCAAAGATCGCGCGCATCTTGAAAAGGGTGCGATTGCGGTGACGGGGATGTCCTTGGTGATGTCGATCCTGACGGTGATCCTGTTCGTGACCTGCGCCGAGCCGTTGATTTCGCTGTTCATGGAACCCGATGACCCGCAGCGCTCGCAAATCCTGCTGATCGGAACTGGGCTTCTGGCGATGGCGGCACTGTTCCAACTGGTGGACGGAGCGCAGGTTATCGCGCTGGGCCTGTTGCGAGGGCTTCAGGACGCCAAGATACCGATGGTGATGGCCGGGCTCAGCTATTGGGTCATCGGGATTCCGGCGTCTTATTACTTTGGCTTTGTCCGTGGGATGGACGGCATCGGTGTTTGGCTCGGCCTCGTTCTGGGGCTGGCCTGCGCAGCCGTTCTTCTGATGGCCCGGTTCTGGCTTAGGTCCGTTCGCGAGGTTCCGATGGCCGCCAGCAATTCGGCCTGATCAGCCTTTGTCCAAGCGATCCGCCTTTTTGCGCACCAGTACCGACCGCAGATCGTGCATCGCCAGCAGCAACCGATCGGTGACGTCTTCAAGCTGTTCGTCGGTTGCCTTGGATTGCGCCCATTGCGTGGTCAGGTTCAGGTAATCGACCGCACGGTGAATGTCGTCAATATCCCGGCGGGCCAACAGCTCTTTGCGCGCGTCCATCCACCGGGCGATTTCAGCCCGATCAGCCTCGGACAGCGTCCGTTGGCCTTGCGGTTTGACCTCGCCGTTGCGGATGTTGATGACGGCAATCTGATCCATCTCGATCCGGCGCTGTCGGTTTTCAGTGTCAATTCTGAAAACCGCAGCGCCATTCTCGCGCACTCGGAAATAGTATTCAGGAAGCTCAGCAGTCATGGAACCTCCGATCAGGTCAGGGACGCGCAAAAGCGTTGAATGCGCGTGCAGGCTTCGGTCAGCGCCTCGTCCGAGGTCGCATAGCTGACGCGGAAATTCGGCGACAGGCCAAAGGCTGCGCCAAACACGACGGCAACATCCGCCTCTTGCAGAAGGGCGGTTGCAAACGCCTCGTCGTTTTCGATCACGGTACCTGCAGGTGACGTCTTGCCGATAAGCCCCGCGATGGATGGGTAGACATAGAATGCACCCTCGGGCGTTGGGCAGGTTATGCCGTCAATCTCATTCAGCATCCGCACCACCAGATCGCGGCGGCGCTTGAACGTCTCATTGTTCGGGGCCAGAAACGCCTGAGTGCCGTTCAGCGCCTCGACCGCCGCCCATTGGCTGACCGAGCAGGGGTTCGATGTCGATTGAGACTGAATCTTGCGCATTGCCGCGATCAATTCCACCGGCCCGGCCGCATAACCGATCCGCCAGCCGGTCATGGCATAGGCTTTTGACACGCCATTGCAGGTCAATGTGCGTTCGTACAGGCCCGGTTCAACCTCTGCCGGGGTGCAGAACTCGAACCCGTCATAGGCGAGGTGTTCATACATATCGTCCGACATGATCCATACATGCGGGTGGCGCATCAGCACATCGGTCAGCGCCTTCAGTTCCGCGCGGCTATATCCTGCGCCGGTCGGGTTGGACGGAGAGTTGAAGATGAACCACTTGGTCTTGGGTGTGATCGCGGCTTCAAGCTGTTCTGCGGTCAGCTTGAAGTTGTTCTCAAGCGTCGTTTCCACGACCACCGGAGTGCCACCCGCCAGCAACACCATATCGGGGTAGCTGACCCAATAGGGGGCGGGGATGACCACCTCATCGCCCTCATTCATCGTGGCCATCAGCGCGTTATAGAGCGTCTGCTTGCCGCCAGTGCCCACGGAAATCTGAGCGGGCGTATAGTCCAGCCCGTGGTCGCGCTTCATCTTGGCGCAGGCGGCTTGTTTGAGCTCGGGGATACCGTCGGGCGCTGTGTATTTGGTCTTGCCTGCAGCGATGGCCGCAACCGCCGCGTCCTTGATGTTCTGAGGGGTGTCGAAGTCCGGCTCACCCGCGCTCAGGCCAATTACATCACGCCCTGCCGCCTTGAGTTCGGCTGCCTTGGCCGTCATCGCGATGGTAGGTGATGGTTTTACGCGTGACAGTGTCGCAGACAGGAAACTCATGGGGGGCCTCGGTTTGTATGTTCAACCTGACTGTCATAGGGTGCGCCCGAATGACGATCAAGCGATATGAATTGTGGAATTGGAGAACCCGATGACTGACGAAAACGACTGGTACGGGCCGGACGCCGCGACATTCGGGGATCGTCTGGCAGGCGCTCGTGAGGCGGCTGGGATGACCCAGTCCCAAATGGCCCGCCGGTTGGGGGTGAAAAAGGCCACGATCACCGGTTGGGAAAATGACCTGTCCGAACCCAGGGCCAACCGCCTTTCGATGATAGCCGGGATGGTCAATGTCTCGATCATGTGGCTGTTGACTGGCGAAGGCGAGGGGATGGATGCACCCGTTGATCCCGACGAAGGCGCACCGGAACTCGCCGAGGTCGTGGCTGAGCTGCGCTCGATCCGAGGTGAAATGCGTGCCAGCGCCGAGCGCGCTGCGCGGCTGGAAAAACGTGTCCGTTTGATGTTGGAGCAAGGCAAGTGACCGAAACGCGAGATGTCAGGATCAAGCGGCTAAAGATGCGCTCCATGCGGCGCGGGATCAAGGAGATGGACTTGATCCTTGCCGCCTATGCAGACCGAAATCTGGCGGACATGGATTCCTCTGGCCTTGATACATATGACGCGCTGCTGCACGAAAACGATCAGGACCTGTATCAATGGGTCACGGGGCAGGTCGCCCCGCCCCCACAATTTTCCGATCTGGTATCCGATATCGCGCAAACCTTTCAAAAATGACGGAAAAGCAGCTTAACTGATTTTTCGGTTTTTCGATTCATGCTGCGTGAAACAGCGCGATTGAATCGGAGGATCGGATGAGTATCGAAATGCAGGTCTCTGCGGCCGGGGCCAAGGGTTTCATGACCAGCTACCTTGAGGCGCTCGCCTTGGTAGAACGGCTGCACCGACTGCTTTTGGATGTCATCAAGGATGAGTTTGAACGCGTCGGTGTGCTTGAGATCAATGCGGTCCAGGCGTTGTTGTTCAACATCGGGGATCACGAAGTCACCGCTGGTGAGTTGAAAAGCCGTGGATATTACCAAGGCAGCAATGTCAGCTATAACCTGAAGAAACTTGTGGAAATGGGGTATATGCACCACCAAAGGTGTGAGATCGACCGCCGCTCTGTCCGGGTGCGGTTGACCCCGCAGGGGCGGGAAATTCGTGATATTGTGTCCGAACTGTTCTCGCGCCACGCGCAAGGTCTGCAATCGCGCGGCGTTCTGGAATTTCAGGGAATCGAGGATATTACCGGCTCGTTGCGTCGGGTCGAACGTTATTGGACCGACCAAATCCGTTTTATCTATTGATCAGGGCAGCTTGATGCCGACGGCCTCTGACAGGGTCAGTCCTTCAAGCTCGCGGATCAGCTTTCGGGTCATGGCATCCTCGTAGTCTTCAAATCCCAAAGCGACTTCGACAAATGCGCCGGGGCCAAGAATTACCCATGCGGTGTAGTAGGCAGACAATTCACCGACTTGCACGTACCGCTTGTCGGAAGGGCTCTGGTCATCGACCCCGATCACCAACCCGTTGATCGTAATGCCGGAATTGGCCAGAGCGCCCTTTACCTCGCGGGGGTGAGGGCCGAGATTTTGCTTTCCGTCTCCGGATAGGTCCAGTGTTCGTTTCCAGCATTCGGTCTGCTCGGTCAGAAGTTCGGCCCCAAACTGCATTGCCGAGCCAAGCGCCGTGCCTTGCGGCGCATTGCTGCGTTTCACGTTGTTCAAAAGGGAACCAATTCGTTGCAGATCCTGTTCGGAGCGAACCTCGGTCCACTGCAATAGGATGCGTTGGTGATGAGATTCGCTCCATTCAAATATCGCCAGACGCACTGGCGCTGATATTTCAGACAGGATCAGTTGCTTGACTTCGGGCCGTTGCAACGCAGCCGCCAACCCTCCGAGCTGCAACCGGTATTCCCCGCTGTCCACCGACCCGGATACGTCCAGCCCCAACGCCAATGCCTGCCTGCACTCGGATGCGGCTGAATTGCCCAGCAGCATGAGAATGGCCGCCAGCAATCGTATCATTCATGGCCTCCACCTTGCAGCGCCCCGATTTGCAGTCCAGCCAACTCGCGCTCCAGTTTCCGGCGCATTGCACGTTCAAAGTCCTCAAAGCCTTGGGCGATTTCAAGAAACGCGCCCGGTCCGTGCAGGACGTTGTTCTCGAAAAACGGGATGAGGAACAGCTCGCCCTCGAAGTCAGCGGCATTGATGACCAGTCCGTTGACCACGATATTTTCAAACGGAAAGTGCCTGTATGCCGAGTCCGGCCCGTACCCGTCGTTGTTCGAGCCGTCGCCTGACAGGTCGATCGTTTGAAACAGACAAGCCGGAGCTTGCTGCATCAATGTTGCCCCGAACGCCAGCGCATAGCCCATTGCGGTGGCAGAGCCGCTGTCTGTTCGCACCGACCGTTGCACCGTCGTCGCGGCAGACAACAGATCGGCGCGCGTGCGGATCATTGTCCAATCGAGAATGACATGCTGCGTGCTGCGTCCGCTCCATTCGTAGACGGTTAAAGCGACGGGCATTGGTGATGAGAAAAACGCTTGGGTCACCTCTGGCGCGATCAATGCCGCAGCCAAGCCTTGGCGCTGCAATGCGTCCTCGTCGGCGTCAACCGAAGTGGAAATGTCCATTGCCAATGCCAGGGCGAGGCGACACGTCTCGGCCCGCAGGGGGCTGGCCATGATGGCCAGGCCCAGAGTTGTCAGCCAGCGGATCACCAGTGGCCAGTGCTATCCATGCTGGCCCAAGGTTCCGCAGGTTCCAGAGCCTCGCCGTTCTGAAGCAGCTCGACCGAAATATTATCGGGCGAGCGTATGAACGCCATTCTTCCGTCGCGCGGAGGTCGGTTGATGACGACTCCGTTGTCCTGCAGGTGCTGACACACCTCGTAGATATTGTCGACGCCATAGGCGAGGTGCCCAAAGTGGCGGCTGTCGCTGGGCAGTTCATCATCACCATCCCAGTTGTGCGTCAGTTCAATCGGTCGGTCCTCCTGCCCGGGAGGAGCCATGAATATCAGGGAAAAACGTCCGGCCTCGCTGTCGTAGCGCCGTGTTTCCTTCAGCCCCAGCAACTCATAGAATGCCATGGATTTTTCCAGGTCTTTAACACGCACCATGGTGTGGAGGTATGTAAGCCCCATTGCGGCTTCCTTTCTATTTCGGTGATAGTCAGCAGCTTAGCGCGCAGACCAAGAGTGTCGAGAGGTCGCACGAGCACATTTTTAAGTTTGCGGGCCAAGGCGCACATATCGCGGTTCCGGTCATTGGATTGTCGAGATATAGTTGTCCGCGACTCATTGCTGGAAAGGAAAATTCATGCCGCTGTCCTCTGACCAACTGGCCGAGATCGAAGCGCAACGGGCGCAATCGCATCCAACACGCCGCGTTGTGGCAGCGGGAATGGAGGATCATCTATACACCGCGCATCAAGTGCTGGACCACGGTTTCGTGCGCGTTATCGACTATATGGGAGACGACGCGGCAATCTGTCAGGCCGCTCGCGTATCTTATGGCAAGGGCACCAAGTCGGTTCAAAACGACGAGGGTTTGATCCGCTATCTTATGCGCCATTGGCATTCGACCCCGTTTGAGATGTGCGAGATCAAGCTGCACGTCAAATTGCCAGTATTCGTAGCGCGACAGTGGATTCGTCATCGTACGGCCAACGTGAACGAATACTCGGCGCGTTACTCGATCCTCGACCGAGAGTTCTATATCCCGGCACCGGACCATGTGGCCGCGCAATCCGAGGTGAACAACCAGGGCCGGGGTGATGCGCTTCAGGGTGAAGAGGCCGCGCGTGTGCTGGAGATTCTAAAGGCGGATAGCGCGCGCTGTTATGACAACTACGAGGCGATGATCAACCAAGACGGTCAGCAAGGGTTGGCGCGTGAACTCGCGCGAATGAACTTGCCTGCAAATATCTACACCCAGTGGTACTGGAAGGTTGATCTTCACAACCTGTTCCACTTTCTGCGTCTGCGTGCTGATCCGCATGCGCAGTATGAAATCCGTGTCTATGCCGACACCATGTGCAAGATCGTCGCCGACTGGGTGCCATTTGCCTATCGTGCGTTTGAAGACTACCGTCTGGGTGCTGTAAACCTGTCCGCACAGATGGTTGACTGCCTGCGCAGAATGCTGTCGGGCGAGGCTGTGACGCAGGAAAACTCAGGCATGACTGCGCGGGAATGGCGCGAGTTTGAAGGCGTCATTCGGAAAGGGTGATACCCCATTAAGGCATATCGTTTGTCTATACATTTTGTCGTGACCCTGCTACACTTGGGTCATGACGTTTTCCACCGGCTTTAGATATGCGTGCGCTGCGTTTCTGCTGGCGACTCCGGCTCAGTCCAAATCACCAATCGCTGAGGTGATCTGTGAACCGACACAAAGAATGTACGACAAGTTGACTGGTCAATTCGGGGCAACGCGCGAGGCGACGGGCCTACGCGGGCCAGAGCAGTTGATGGAGGTCTGGACCAGCAAATCCGGCGATTGGACGATGGTTGTCACGTATTCAACCGGAACGTCATGCATCGTGGCAATGGGTCAAAACTGGCATGCTCGTGCCGACGAGAAACCGGCGCGAGGGTAAGGTGACACACCTTAAGGGGCGGTCAACGGCCGGAAATTAGCCGTTGGCCTGTTTTTTAGTTCCCGCAATAACCGGGGAAATCAAAGCGGCTTCAAATCAGCGGCCATTTGGCGGCCGTCACGTCCGTCTTGCAGCTCGTACGAGATTTTCTGATTGTCAGCGAGCCCGGTCAGACCGGACCGTTCTACGGCCGAGATATGAACAAATACGTCCTTGCCACCTTCATCAGGGGCAATAAACCCGTAGCCTTTAGTGGTATTAAACCATTTCACGGTGCCAGTTGGCATTTCCCGTGTCTCCTTCTACTTACACGTTGTCCCACAAATCGGTGGGGGTAGTGATTGACGCGACCGCAACTCATCACCGTATCGCCCACACGCCACGGCCCGAATTGCGCATTTCGTCTTTTTCAACATTGCACGGTGAAGTAAAAAATCAAGAAATACCGATAGAAGCAGGCAAAAATGCTAAAAATTAGCACAATTACAGGAGTTGCCAATAAATGCGCCTATTTGGCCTAAAGACGTGCGATACATGCCGTAAGGCATTGAAATCGCTACCTTCTGCCGATTTTGTTGACGTTCGCGCCGAGGGTGTGCCCGAGCCAGTGCTAAAAAAGGCACTGGATCAGTTCGGCGAGGCTTTGCTCAATACACGCTCTACAACCTGGCGTGGTCTGGACCAAGAACAGCGTGCGCGGCCCGTGTTAGAGCTGTTACAGGATCATCCGACCCTTATGAAACGCCCCCTGATCGAGAGCGAGGGCGCGCTATTTCTGGGCTGGACGCCGGAAACGAGGTCGGGGCTTGGCGTATCCTGAATGCGTACCTATCTGCTTTGACGCAAGAATGAGGACAAAAGATGCGTAATGCAGCGATGATTTTGGGTGTGATTGCCGGACTGATCGGTATGATTGTCGGCTTTTTTGGCTATGGGTATGTTGAGCTGATAGACCGGTTCGGCGAAGTCGAGGGGCTGGCAGAGCAGGTAGACAACGCTCAGCTAATCCAAGCCATGTCCATTATTGCGCCCCTGTTGGCAATCGCGGGCGGGGCCATGGCGCATGCGCGGGCCTTGTTCGGTGGGGTTTTGCTGCTGATCTCAGCGGCTGGGATGTACTATGCCTTCGGGTTCAATGCGTTCACCATGTTCCCGGTGGCGTTTGCCGCAGTTGCGGGCCTCCTTGGGCTGGCCGCGGGTAAACCGGACGAGCCCAAGGCGCATTTCTAGATCACTTCAGGCGCAGGAGACGATCCAGCGATATCGGCCCCGCGCCGTTGATGACGATCACCAGAAACAGAAACGTCCACATGACGCGCTGGTCCAGAAGGGTAACGGCATTGTCGAACAATCCGCCCAGTTTCACGCCGTGGCCGGTCACATCGACAATGGTTTGAACCCACACAAACCCGATCATGGCGAGTGCGGCGACCCGCGTCAGCAGACCTATCAGCAGCAGAACGGGCAGAACAAACTCGGCAACCGTTCCCAGGAAGATCACAATGCGCTGGAAAAAGGTCATCTGGGTGACGTCATACAGCACCGCTTCGGCCGCCTTGGGGAATATTTGGCCGAAGGCTCCGGCCGATGGTGTAAAGATCGACCCGTCGATTTTCAGGGTTGCCGAATTCCAGTAGTAGACAAACAAGACAGCAACAAAAACCAACCGGGCAAGCGTCGGGGTCAGCCAGTTGGCTGAACTGTCCAGCCGTCCCAGAACGTTGTTGTGAAAAGAGATCAGGGCAGTCATTGTGCCAGCCTTTCGATAGTCACAGAAGTAACAGCGCCACCTTGCAGCAGCAGCGCCAGAGTGGTCCCGAGGTCAAACTCGGGGGTGGTTGCAGAGGTGTTTTCAAACGCCTGGCCAATCGTCAAACCGGCCATCATACCCGCAATCCAATCCGCGCCGCCGACAGGTAATAAATGTGGCGCGGGATCGAATTCCGGCCGTGTGACCAAAACGTCTTCGCCAACGGCCTGAGGTTTCGGGGCGTTGTCTTGCGTGTTGAAGCGCCAGATCGAGAAAATCGGCCAATCGGATCGGATAACTTTCATCGACGGCGCAAAACCCAGTTTCGCCCGCATGACTTCTTCAGGCGAAACAGACAGCGCCTCGGCGTCGACTGCATTGCTGTCGGCCGCGTGGTATGAGCTGCGCAGCGCCAACTCTAACCGGGCGACATCCGCAAGGTAGCCAAGATGAGACAACTGCTCCATTTCGGCTAGGAACTGAGGAAACGCCTCGCCGTAGAACATCATCATCGGTGTCGAAGGAGGGTGCTTGCGCAGGAACAGCCCCGACAAACCGTCCATGTTCTGAGTACCCAGCAGGCTGGTGATCACCGGAAACGCCTGATGCATGGCTTCGGTCAGTGAAACGGCGACATTGTTGCGATAGACACTGAACCGGCGACCCGCCGCGCGTTCTGCCGCGTCTGTCAGCCCGTCAGGGACCGGCGCGGACGGATCCAGAAGGGCCGCGCGAAATGCTGTCTGCGAGACGCTCATGCCGGTATGCGGTCCAATGCCGCTTGTGCCCGCACTGCCTCGGCCCGGAGAACGGGCCAGTCAGGTACGTCTGTGTCCCATTCGATCAAAACGGGTTTGTGGCCGGATCGCTCTAGCACGTAGTCGAGCAACGCCCACACCGGATCGACAACTTCGCGCCCGTGACTGTCGATCAGCAGAGGGTGGCCAAAATCATCTTCGTCCTCATCATGTCCGCCAAGGTGAACCTCTCCTACTTTGTCCAGAGGGTAGGCGTCGATATAACCTTGCGGAGAAAAATCCAGATTGGTCGCTGAGACGAAAACGTTGTTCACGTCCAACAACAGACCACACCCGGTGCGGCGGGCAATTTCGCGTAGAAATTCAGGCTCGGACCAAGTGCTTTCCCCGAAAGCCAGATAGCTTGACGGGTTTTCCAGCAACATTTGCCGCCCGACAACATGCTGCACCTGATCGATATGTTCGCACACGCGGGTCAACGTCGCGTCGGTATATGGCAGGGGCAGAAGGTCGTTCAGAAAATGGCTGTCATGAGTAGACCACGCCAAATGCTCGGAAAAACTTGCGGGGTTGAGCCATCCTACGAGATGCTTCAACCGGGCGAGATGGTCGGGGTCCAACGCCCCTTCGCCGCCGATCGACAGACCGACACCATGAACTGAAATGGGGAATTTTTCCGAAAGGTGGCGGAGCTGCGCAAGGGGACGACCGCCGTCGCCCATGTAATTTTCGGCGTGAATCTCAAGCCATGCGACGGGGCTTGCGTCTTCCAGAATCTGGGGAAAATGCTGGGGCTTGTAGCCGACGCCGGGCGCAGCAGGCAGCCTGTTGGATCGGATTGCGTTGTCCAGCATGTGAATTCCCCCGGTCACGAAAAAGAGGCGGGCGTTTTGGCCCGCCCCTCGAATTCATCTTGGCTCAGGCTTATGCGGGCAGGTCACGCTCTAGCGGTTTCAGTGAACCTTTGCGATCCGAGCCGTCAGCCGCCTTGGGCAGTTCGATCTCGGTGCATTTTCCGGCGTCAACCAACGTCCAGGCGTTGCCCTGATAGTCAACGGTCGAGGTCCCCGCGCATGTGGTGCCCGGACCTGCGGCGCAATCGTTCTCGCCAGCTTTGGAAATGCCATAGCACTTTTCTTTTGCTTGCGCGCTTGCTGTGGTGGCCATGCCCGATACAGCGGCTGCAACGGCGCTTGCGATTACAAGGGATTTTGCGGTGTTCGACATCTCGGTAATCCTTTTGATGACTGCGTATGTCTGCTTTTGACAATGACAAAGGTAATCGCTTGGGTGCCCTAGTTGAATTCACGAGCCCGTGTCTCACAACCCCGTCAAAGATCGTCATGCGTCCTTGCAGGTTAACATATTGTTTTTGAAATCGAAAATGTAAATTGTTTCAATCCGGCCCTGATGAGAGGGCCGGATTTCAGTCGATTTGCCGTGTTTTGTTACAGCAGATCTGGTGGTGTCGCAGCTTTGGACAGTTCATTTGTTACAGTTTCAAGTGACTGTACCTGCGTTTGTTTCTCGCCAAGACGACGGACGCTGACCGTGCGCTCATCAACTTCGCGGTGACCGACGGCCAGAATGACGGGCACTTTTCCGACCGAGTGTTCGCGGACCTTGTAGTTGATCTTTTCGTTGCGAATATCGGCTTCGGCCCGAACGCCAGCCGCCTTGAGGGTTTCGACAACCTCCAGGACATACTCATCGGCTTCGGATGTAATCGACGCAACAACGACCTGACGCGGAGCCAGCCAGAACGGAAGCTTACCGGCGTGTTCTTCGATCAGGATGCCGATGAAGCGTTCAAACGAGCCAAGGCAGGCGCGGTGCAGCATGACGGGGCGGTGTTTCGCGCCATCGGCCCCGATATAGGTGGCGTCCAACCGCTCGGGCAGGACGAAGTCCACCTGGAAGGTTCCGCATTGCCAGTCGCGCCCGATTGCGTCGGTCAGCACGAATTCCAGCTTAGGCCCATAAAACGCGCCTTCGCCGGGATTCAGTTCAGGCTCGACACCTGCTGCGCGGGTCGCGGTGAGCAGGGCCTCTTCTGCCTTGTCCCACACCTCATCCGAGCCGGAACGCTGTTCGGGCCGGTCCGAGAACTTCACCTTGAAGCCTTCAAACCCGAGGTCTTTGTAGACATCCGTCAGAAACCCGATGAAACGCGCACATTCGTCACCGATCTGATCCTCGGTTGAGAAGATATGCGCGTCGTCTTGGGCAAACCCGCGAACACGCATGATTCCGTGCAGGGCTCCCGACGGTTCGTATCGCGCGCAAGAGCCGAACTCGGCCATACGCAGAGGCAGGTCGCGATAGGATTTCAAGCCCTGCTTGAAAATCTCGACATGGCAGGGACAGTTCATCGGCTTTAGCGCATTGACCGCCTTTTCACGGGCATGTTCCTCATCAACTTCGACGATGAACATGTTTTCCTGATACTTGTCCCAGTGTCCCGAACGCTCCCACAGCTTGCGGTCAACGACCTGCGGCGTGTTGACTTCGACATACCCCCCGCGATGCTGAGCGCGGCGCATATAGTCCTGAAGCGTCGTGTAGATGGTCCAGCCGTTGGGGTGCCAGAAGATCTGCCCCGGAGCTTCTTCCTGCATGTGGAACAGGTCCATCTCGCGGCCCAGCTTGCGGTGGTCGCGCTTGGCTGCTTCTTCCAGCATGTGCAGGTGGGCTTTCAGCTTTTCCTTGCCGGTGAAGGCCACACCGTAGATGCGTTGAAGCATGGCGCGGTCGCTGTCGCCGCGCCAATAGGCACCGGCGATGGACATCAGTTTGAACGCGTCGCCGGGCAGTTGGCCGGTGTGCTGCAGGTGTGGACCGCGGCACAGGTCCTGCCAGTGGCCGTGCCAATACATGCGCAGCGGCTCATCCCCCGGAATGGCTTCGATCAGTTCGACCTTGTAGGGCTCATTATTGGCCTTGTAGAACTCGATCGCGCGGTCACGGTCCCAGACCTCGGTGGTGACGGGGTCGCGCTTGTTGATGATCTCTTTCATCTTTTTCTCGATGAGGCCGAGATCTTCGGGGGTGAAGGGTTCCTCGCGGTCGAAGTCGTAATACCAGCCGTTGTCGATGACTGGGCCGATGGTGACTTTGGTGGCGGGCCAGATTTCCTGCACGGCGCGGGCCATGACATGGGCCAGATCGTGGCGGATCAGCTCATTGGCCTGCGCTTCATCCTTCATGGTGTGGATGGCGATTTGCGCGTCGGCTTCGATGGGCCACTGAAGGTCCCAGTGCTGGCCGTTTACCGTGGCCGAGATCGCTTTTTTCGCCAGCGAAGTTGAAATATCGGCTGCCACCTGCGCGGGTGTGACGCCAGCGTCATAGCTGCGTGCATTGCCATCGGGAAAGGTGAGAGAGACGGATTTTGAATCCAGGGCCATGGTTGGCTCTCCTCGTCGGTTTGGCGCCCACTGAACGCCCGGTTGCGGGTTATTTGCGTTTGGCTGCTTTGGCAGGTGGGGGGGATTGTGTCAAGTGCTGGAGCGAGGGGCGCTGCCCCTCGCGCTCCCCGGGATATTTTTAGCCAGATGAAGGGCGGATCGGGGAATTGCGGTTGGGGGCGGGACGTGCATGATGCAGGGAAAGCAGAGAGGGTTTTATGGCAGCGACGGATTTTCTGGACACCGCGCAGGGGCGGCGGTTGGCGTATCACAAAAGCGAGGGGTCTGGGCCGACCCTAGTATTTCTGGGCGGCCTCAAGTCGGATATGGAGGGCACCAAGGCGGTGCATCTAGAGGCCTGGGCGCGGGCGCGCGGGCAGGCGTTTTTGCGGTTCGATTATTCGGGTCACGGTGAAAGCGACGGCGCTTTTGAAGATGGGTGCATTGGCGATTGGCATGAGGATACTGTGGCCGCGGTTTCCGAGTTAACTGAGGGGCCGTTGATTGTCGTGGGGTCTTCGATGGGCGGGTGGCAGGCCCTGTTGCTGGCCAAGGCTATGCCGGAGCGGATTGCGGGGATGGTCACAATCGCGGCGGCGCCGGATTTTACCGCAGACGGGTACTGGGCCTCGTTCACGGACGCTCAGAAGAAGGCACTGGAGGAAGTCGGGCATGTAGAACTGCCGTCGGATTATATGGAGCCGTACATCATTACAAAGCGGATGATAGAAGATGGCCGTACCCGGCTTGTCCTGCGTGACCCGTTGGAGCTGCCGTTTCCGGTGCGCTTTTTGCAGGGCACCGAGGACACAGCTGTTTCGACGGCTACTGCGGTCAGGCTGCTTGAACATGCGTCCGGACCCGACATGAGTCTGTTGCTTGTCAAAGACGCCGATCATCGGTTCTCGGACGGTCCTTGCCTTGGTTTGATCGAGCAAGCCGTTCTAGATGTTATGAACGTGTCATAATGCGACTGATTGGTCGCCTGTGTCTGGCTCTTGTTGCGGTTGGGGCGCTGATTTACTGGTTTGGTCCGCGCGAAGAAGTGGACCTTCACCCTCGGTTCGAGCCCCGAAAGTTCGGGGAGGGTGTGCAGGTCTATTTTGAAAGCGTCGAGTCAGCCTTTGACGATATCGTTCCCGGTGTCGAGAAGCGTGTGATCTGGCAGGACGGTTTCAAAGAGCGTAGGACGCCGGTTTCCATCCTCTATCTTCACGGGTTTTCTGCGACGTCCGAGGAAATTCGCCCGGTCCCCGATAGGGTCGCGGACGCGCTGGGGGCCAATCTGGTCTATACGCGGTTGCAAGGGCACGGGCGCAGCGGCGAGGCCATGGCCGAAGGAACAGCTTCGGGGTGGATGCAGGACATGGCCGAGGGGCTGGCTGCGGCGCGTGCGGTTGGTGATCAGGTCGTAGTGATTTCAACGTCGACTGGCGGGACGCTGGCGGCTGCGGCTGCGATGGACGATGACCTGAGCCGGGATCTGGCAGGCATCGTCTTTATCTCACCCAATTTCGGTGTGAACACGCCCGGTGCCTGGATACCCGGGTTACCTTGGGCGCGGGACTGGCTGCCTGTGCTGATGGGAGAGAACCGAGACGTCTCTGGCCCGGACCCGGAGAAGAACAGGTATTGGTCGGCGATATACCCTTGGGAAGCGGTCGTGCCGATGACAGTATTGGTGGACGTGGTGTTTGCGCTTGATTTTTCTGGCGCGAAGGTGCCAGCGCTGTTCTGGTTTTCAGACGACGATCAGGTGGTTCGGCCGGACCGGACGCACAAGGTTGCCGAGGCCTGGGGCGCGCCAGCCGTTGTAGAACTGGTGACCATGGGGCCAGACGACGACCCTTCTTCGCATGTTGTGGCGGGTCGTTTGATGTCGCCGGGGCAAACCGAAGCGACCGTTGAGGGCATTTTGGCTTGGCTTGAAACTTTGGGGATCAAGTAGCGCAAGGATAGGGATATGCGTAGACCGGGAAGCATGTGGAGCCTTGAAACGCTTGGCCGAGTGCGCCTGTCCCGGCATTTTTTCATGCGTGATTTTCTGTATTCGGAAATCGGGAATTTTCACGAAAAACAGAACATTCCCGAGAATCCCGATTTGGCAATCCAAACCGGGCGCGCGCTGTGCGAGACCCTTCTGGACCCGCTGGAAGAAACTTTTGGTCGGATCGGGGTTCGGTCCGGATACCGCTCACCTTCGTTGAACCGGTTTGGAAATGAAAACCGTCTGAATTGCGCCCGCAACGACAATCCTCTTGAGTGCCATATCTGGGACCGCGCGGAGGGGGATGACCGGATCGCCGGCGCTTCGATCGTGATTCCATGGTTCGCGGACCGTTATCAAGACGGCCGCGACTGGCGCGATCTGGCGTGGTGGATGCACGATCATCTGGACTATTCCGAGATTTGGTTTTTCCCCAAACTATGTGCCTTCAATCTGGTCTGGAGACCGATCCCCCATCGCCGTATCGACAGCTATATTTCCCCACGTGGTTGTTTAGTGCGCGCCGGGGCCGAGCCTGCCGAATGCCTCGAGGCTCGAAAGGCGCGGTACGCGGATTTTCCGCGCTTCAGGGGCTTGAACTACCCCTGAACTTTTTCTTGCCGGCATCAGAAAAACCGCTCATCCTGCGGAGAAGAAACGCCGAGGTGGACGAACTCAAGGAGGCCCAGCGTGGTCGAACCGTTGGTATTGTTACCCGGGTTCATGTGCGATGCACGGTTGTTCGGGGCGCAAATATTGTATTTGTCGAACCGCCGCGCAGTGACAGTTGCCCCGGTGTCAGCGGGTGACCGTATAGAAGAAATCGCTTCGGGCTTGCTGGATCAGTTGCCGCATCGGTTTGCGCTGGGCGGGCTTAGCATGGGAGGGGTGGTCGCGCTTGAGATCATTCGTCGTGCGCCGCAGCGTGTGTCGCGTCTGTGTCTGATGTCGACAGATGCCCAGGCTGACACCCCTCAGATTGCCGCGGACCGAGAGGAGCTGATCGTAGGTGCGAAATCGGGCCGTCTTGAGGATGTGATGAGCAGGCTAATCGGTTCAGAAACACTGGCCCCTGGACCGGGGCGCGTTCCTGTTCTGAATGAAGTCTTGGCTATGGCGATGGACTTGGGACCGGATTTATTTGAACACCAGATGCGGGTTTTGCAGCGTCGCCCAGATCAGCAAGGAGCTTTGAGGCACATAGCTGTGCCAACTTTGGTTTTGTGCGGGGCGCATGATCAGCTAACGCCTGTGCGAAAACATACCTTCATGGCTGAAATGATCCCCAACGCCGAGCTTAAAGTTATAGACGAAGCTGGCCACCTGCCGACACTAGAAGCACCTGCGGCTGTGAACGAAGCGCTCGAATCCTGGCTGAATATTCCGGCCCGGTTGCCTTATCTATAAAGTGCGGCCCGTTCCGTTTTGGTGAGAACCACTGGCGTTGATACGGGTGCACCACTTTCGGGGTCGAAGAACGGAGTGTTCCTCCAGCTTCCTGTCAGGCGTGACTTAGAAACCTGAAAAATCAAGCTGATGGCAGCAGGCCAGACCTTTTCGTGCGTTTGTTTGCCGCCCGGCCGAGGGACAAACCCTCGGATTGTGATAGGTGCCAGCCCGCGTGTGTCGGCGATCCGATCAACGAAGAACGCCGCGAAAGGTAGCTTTGGTTTGGGCGATATTGTTGCCAGAGGCGCATTGCAACATTTCGCGTAGCAGCGCAGCATACCCTTGGGGCTTAACTGCATGAGCGCCAGATGCTCGGCCCCTTTGTCGATCCTGATATCATCGGGCGGCATGAGCAGCACTTCGATGGGGCCGGGGGCTGGGTCGGGTTGACCGAAATACAAGTGTGCGGCTCGGCAATCGTGGCAGAAACAGACCGCGTGAGTCGCTGATTTGGCACCGGCCGCTGTGATTCGGCCTTGGATCGCTCTGCAACTGCAGAAGAAGGCAAATTCCTTCGCCTTAGCCCCGTTCATTGCATCAGGCGACCTTGTTTTTGTTGGCGGCGCGCCGACGTGGTTTACGTGTATTCGCGTTCATGAAATCGATAACCAGCGGACGAATATTGTCGCGCCAGCTACGACCGGCGAAGATGCCGTAATGCCCGGCTCCGGGTTCGACGTGGCTGGCCTTTTTGGACTCCGGCAGGCCGGTGCACAGGTTCAGTGCCGCAATGCACTGACCCGGGGCCGAGATGTCGTCATTGGCGCCTTCAACTGTCTTTACCGCGACATCGGTGATCTTGCCGATGTCCACCTTGTGGCCTGCGACAATGAACTCATTGCGTGCGATTTCGCGGTTCTTGAAGATACGTTCAACGGTCGACAGGTAAAACTCGGCGGTCATGTCCATAACGGCCAGATATTCATCATAGAACCGGTTGTGCGCGTCGTGATCCGATGCTTCACCCCGCATAACACGTTGTATTTGGTCGGAAAAAGCCTTGGAGTGGCGATCTGCATTCATTGACATGAAGGACGCCAGTTGCAGCAGGCCCGGATACACCATGCGGCCCACGCCCTTGTATTTGAAACCGACGCGCTGGATCATGGTTTCTTCCAACTGGCCCATCGTGACGCGGCGGCCAAAATCGGTCACGTCGGTCGGGGTCGCGTCCGGGTCCACGGGGCCGCCGATCAGCGTCAGCGTGCTGGGTTGTGCCTTGGGCTCAATTTCAGCCAGGTAAGCGGTGGCTGCCAAAGTTAGAGGCGCAGGTTGGCAAACTGCAACAACATGTGTGTCCGGACCCAATTCTTTCATGAAATCGACAAGATAGAGAGTATAGTCTTCTACATCGAACTTGCCTTCGGACACGGGAATATCACGCGCATTATGCCAGTCGGTAACGTACACCTCGCAGTTGACCAGCAGACTTTTGACTGTGGACCGCAACAAGGTCGCGTAGTGTCCCGACATCGGGGCGACCAGCAGCACTTTGCGCGGTTGTTCTTCGCGCCCGTTCACGCGCACATGGATCAGGTCGCCGAAAGACCGCTCCATCACCGGGACGATATCGACAATGTGGTCTTTGCCATCTTCGCATGTATAGGTGCGGATGCCCCAGTCGGGTTTGGCGATCATGCGCTGAAAGGTGCGCTCGGTCACTTCGCCCCAGGCTGCCATCATGCTGAACGCCGGGTTGGGAACCATCGAAAACAACGGGTAGGACGCCATCGCACTGGCCGTCGCGCCCATCCACTGGTTGGTGTTGCGCATGGTTTCCATCAAGTCGTAGGTCAGCATGTAGCGCATAAAATGGGCCTCCTGAGTGTCAGCCGAAAGTTCGGACCATTCGTCGCTTTGCCCCAACGCATTTGCGACGTTATTCTGCATAGCAGCGAGGTTAGGGGGGAATTGTTAAAATGACAACAAGTGAAGACCAGACACGAGAGCTGACCGAAGAACACCTTGAACGACTTAAAGAAAATATGAATAAAGTCGAAGCGCTCTCAAAGCGGCTGGTCGAAGTTATGGCTGGAAAAAAGGCGCACAACCCCGCGCTGGACGGCCCGAATCAAGATCTTTTTGCAAAAGCAGCAACGGCGTATCTGACCGAAGCGTGGCAGAATCCCGCCAAGCTGCTTGAGCACCAGATCGAATACTGGGGCAAATCCGTTATGAACTTTGCCGAGGCGCAGCAAGCGCTTACCAAGGGCGAGGTCGAAGATGACGAAACCCGCCCAAGAGACAAGCGTTTTTCCAACCCCATGTGGGAAAGCAACCCCTATTTCCGCTTTATCCGTCAACAGTACCAAACGAACGCGGACGCCATCGCGCAGGCTGTCGCATCGGTTGAGGACTTGGACGGCACGGACAAGCGCCGCCTGCGGTTCTTCTCGCAACAGATCGTGGACATGATGTCTCCGACAAATTTCCTCGCGACCAACCCCGATGCGCTGGAAAAAGCTGTTGAGACGGAGGGGCAGTCGCTCATCCAGGGGCTTGAGAACCTGGTGGCGGATCTCGAAGCCAATGACGGCGAGATGGTTGTAAAGCTGGCTGATGAAACCGCCTTTGAAGTCGGCGGCAATATTGCCACGACGCCGGGTGAGGTGGTGTATCGAAACCGGTTAATGGAATTGATTCAGTACAAGCCGGTGACCGAGACAGTTCACGAAACGCCGATTATCCTGTTCCCGCCTTGGATCAACAAGTTCTATATCCTCGATCTCAAGGCCCAGAACAGCCTGATCAAATGGGTGACTGAACAGGGCTACACCTTGTTTGTCGTCAGTTGGGTAAATGCGGATGCATCGCACGCAGACATTGGCATGGCCGATTACGTCGAAGAAGGATTCCTGACGGCGATCGAGCAGGTCAAGTCGATCTGCAAGGTCAAACAGGTCAATGCGGTCGGGTATTGTATCGCCGGCACCACGCTCAGTCTGACCCTGTCGCTGCTGAAACAGCGCGGCGACAAGTCGGTCAAGTCTGCAACACTTTTCACTGCTCTGACCGATTTTGGCGATCAAGGAGAATTCACACCGTTCCTTCAGAACGATTTTGTGGACGGGATCGAGGAACAAGTCGCAAAGGACGGCGTGCTCAAGGCTTGGGTGATCGGACGGACGATGTCGTTCCTCAGGTCGAATGACCTGATCTATGGGCCTGCGATCCGTAGCTACATGATGGGCGAGACACCGCCCGCCTTTGATTTGCTGTTCTGGAACGGGGATGGTGCAAACCTGCCCGGCCGCATGGCGGTCGAATACCTTCGGGGTTTGTGCCAAAGCAATGACTTCGTCAACCAAGGCTTCGAGCTGCTGGGACACACGCTTCATGTGCGCGACGTTGATGTCCCCGTGATGGCCATCACATGCGAGACCGACCACATCGCCGCCTGGAAAGACTGCTATCGCGGAGTGCAGCAGATGGGGTCTCGGTCCAAGACATTTGTGGTCTCGGAATCTGGCCATATCGCTGGGATCGTGAACCCGCCCAGCAAAAAGAAATATGGTCACTACACGAACCCGGATATGAAAGCAGACGCAGAAACTTGGTTGAAAGAGGCCGACTATCACCAAGGATCCTGGTGGCCCCTGTGGGAGGCGTGGCTGAAAAAACGCTCTGGCAAACAAGTACCAGCCCGAGAGCCAGGCGATTCGGAACATCCACCTCTGGCGCCTGCGCCGGGCACGTATGTGTTGGTCAAGTCAACGAATTGATTTTCCGTGACTTCTTGAGATTTTCTGCGCTGCAGCAAGAAAAAACTTGCAATGCTGCGGTGCAGCAACCATATTGTCCTCAAGCTGATGAAAGCCGGGGTGGGCCCGGTTCGGCAAAAGGATTAGGAAAATGGCAAAGACTCAAGACTTTACCGCGACCCTGAAAGACATGATGGGCGCGTTCCCTGTTGACACCACCGCTCTGGAAGGTGCCTTCAAGTCGACCGCAAGCCTGAACGAAAAGCTGTCGGGTGTTGCACTGGAAGCCGCTGAAAAGTCGGCTGAGATCTCGAACAAGTGGACCAAAGACACTCTGGCCAAACTGACCGAGATGTCGAAAGCAAAAGCAGAACCTGCTGACTACGCCAAAGCTGCGACCGATTTCGCAAGCGCGTCGGCTGAAGTTGCTGCTGAAAATCTGGCGGCCTTCGCTGAAATCGCCAAGAAAGTTCAGACTGAAACCGTCGAGCTGCTGATGGCTGCTGGCAAAGAAGCTGCAGAAGACGCAACTGCTGCTGTCAAAAAAGCCACCAACGACGTGACAGCTGCTGCCAAGAAAGCAACTGCTGCGAAGTAAAGAGAATGCCGCGAGGCGCACCCATTCCTCCCAACCGGTGCAATCGCGCAGGGCAGGTCGAAAGACCTGCCCTTTCTTTTTGTGCTGCGGTCGCATAACCTCTGCTGCAACGCATCATCCTTGGGGAGGGAAAACGGTGGCAGACCAAGAAAAACCGTTGCTGATCAAACGTTATGCCAGTCGTCGGCTGTATAACACCGAGACCAGCGATTACGTCACGCTCGAGGATATCGCAGCGTTTATTCGTGATGGGCGCGAAGTTCAGATCATCGACCTGAAAACCGGGGACGATCTGACACGGCAGTACCTGCTTCAAATCATTGCCGAACATGAAAGCCGGGGCGAGAATGTGCTGCCGGTGAATGTGCTAAATGATCTTGTGCGCAGCTACATGCTGCCGGGCGGTGGGATGATGCCTCAGTTCTTGCAAAGCTCGTTCGAGATGCTGCGCGAAAGCCAGTCAAAAATGATGGAAAACATGAGCGCCATGAACCCCATGTCTCAGATGCCGGGGTTCGAGGCGATGCAGGCGCAGCAACAGGCGTTTCTCAAGGCGATGACCGGTGGCTTGTCCGGCGGTTGGTCTGGCCCGGACAAGGAAGGCGAGGGTAAGGCAGAGCCGAAAGAGGATCTGGACGACATCAAAAAGCAGCTTGCCGAGTTGCAGCAGAAACTGTCCAAGCTGAACTGATCCAGCCACTCAGAACGAAAAAAGCCCGCCTTTGGCGGGCCTTTTTATGTGATGGGGTATTGATCAGGTGCCGAAAGCCATCGCCGGCGCGGTGACCTCACCGACGGATGCCAATAGGATATCGGCGATTACGTCCAGCTCTTCGCGGGTTAGGCGAACGGGCAGGCGAACGTCGCAAGCTTTCATCAGCATCGCGCGGGTTTGCGGCAATTCGACCTGCTCAGGCAGGAATTGCCAGTTCCAAAAGGCGCGGGCATTGTCTTCACTCAGACCGAAAACCTGCACTTTTACCCCGCGCGCCTCGGACGCGGCCGCAAAAGCGCGGATGTCATCATCGCTGAGGCCGACCAAGTTGAACTGGATCGAGTCCGGGGCGCGGCGCTCGGGCGATAGCGGGGCGGGCACGTCGATATTCGGCGACGTGTTCAGGCGATCCGCGACATAGTCGTGATTGGACAGACCGTCGCGCACCCGACGCGCCAATTCCGGTATTTGCGGGCGGATTACGGCCGCGCTGAGGTTGCTCATCCGCAGATTATACAGCGGCAACTTGTTCTGCCAGCGGGCAAAGGCTTGCTCCAGCTCGGGCGAGTTGTCTCCGTGCGGGCCTTTGTGCTTTTTCCAGTTGTGCTCATAAGCGCCCGACATGATCACGGCCTGCGCCACCAGATCGGCGTCATCAGTGATCAGGATGCCACCTTCGCCAGCGTTGATCATCTTGTAGGACTGGAACGAGAAACAACCGACCTTGCCGATCGTGCCAATATTGCGCCCGTGCCAGGTGGTGCCCAGAGAATGGGCGGCATCCTCGATTACGGGGATGTCGCGCGCATCGCACAGCGCCATGATCGCGTCCATGTCAGACGTGTGTCCGCGCATATGGCTGATGATCACGGCCTGAACATCGTCAAGTTTGGTGGCAAAGTCCGCCATGTCGATACGGTAATTCTCAGCAACTTCGCACAGCACCGGAATGCAATCTGCGTGAACGACCGAGGACGGGACGGCGGCAAAGGTAAAGCCGGGGATCAGGACACGTGCGTCGCGCGGCAGACCCAAGGCTTTGAGCGACAGGAACAACGCGGCCGAGCAGGACGAAACCGCCAGCGCGTACTTGGTTCCAAGCAACTCGGCAAATTCGGCCTCAAGCAACGCAACCGGCGCGTCTTGCGGTGCGGTATAGCGAAACAGGTCGCCCGACTGCATCAAGGCGTCGATGGCGTCACGGGCGGCTGCGGGGATGGGTTCGGCGTCATGGACGTTTGGAGGAAGCGTCATATTTGGTTTTCCCGAATTCTATCTTTGGGAAATATAAAGCTGATGAGGGCGCAATCCAAGCCTTCATTCACCCTAACGGCGAAATTTCACCAATCTGTCGTAAATCAAAGGCCGAGCCGGTCCCGCAGCGCAAACCACGTCATTGCCAGCACCAGCAGGGGGCTGCGCAGGGCGGTGCCTCCGGGAAAAGGCAGGGCGGGGACACGGGCCATGGTGTCGAACCCTTCGGCCTGTCCCTGAATAGCCAGCGCCATCAGTTGTCCCGCATGGGTCGCGGTGCCGACCCCGTGACCGGAATAGCCCGAAGCGGACAGGATATTAGGTGCAACCCGCGTCAGGTAGGGCATCCGCCGCATGGTGATCGCCAGCGTGCCGCCCCAGGCATAGTCAATCTTCACGTCACGAAGGTGCGGGAAAATCTCTGTCATCGGTTTGCGGACCTTGGCGGCGATGTCGGTTGGGAAACGGTAGCCATAGCTTTCACCGCCGCCGAACAGCAGCCGGTTGTCGGCGCTAAGGCGGAAATAGTTCACCACGAACTTGGTGTCGGCCACCGCTACGTCGCGGGTCAGAACGCGGGCGGCATCGCTGCCCAAAGGCTCGGTCGCGGCGATGAAATTGTTGATTGGCATGACCCGCGCGGCGACCTTGCTGTTCAGGTTGCCGAGGTATCCGTTACAGGCCAGAATGACGTGATCGGCGGTGACTTTGCCCTGTGCTGTGTGGACGATGGCGGGCGAGGTTTCCTCGACCCCTGTCACCTCGGTGCTTTCGTAGATGCGCACGCCTGCCTTGGCCGCCGCCTGCGCCAGCCCCAGCGCATAGTTCAGCGGATGCAGATGCGCCGCACCCAAATCCAAGTAGCCACCGCGATAGGTGGGCGAGGGGCACAACCCGTGGCCCGCGCCTTCGTCCAACAGCTCCAACTGGTCATAGCCATAGCGATCGGACAAGTGCGCCGCGTGATCGTGCAGTTCTTTCTGTTCACCGCTAGACAGGCCCAGAGCGGCAATGCCCGGTTTCAAATCGCAATCGATCTGGTGCTTTGCGATCAGTGATTTGACCAGAGCCTTTGCGTCTTCGGCCAGATCCCACAGCTTGGCGGCGTCATCATCACCCACCAACCGTTCGAGGTCTTCCTGATCCATCCGCTGTGCGCTGCCCAACTGACCGCCGTTGCGACCTGACGCGCCAAAGCCTGCGCGATGCGCCTCAAGCAGCACCACGCTGAACCCGGCTTCGGCCAGATGCAGCGCGGCGGACAAACCGGTATAGCCAGCACCGACCACGCAGACATCGGCTTTCTCGTCGCCCGACAGCACCGGAAAGCGGTCGATCGGGTTGGCCGTGGCCGCGTACCAACTGTCTGGATATTCGGCCTTGCGGTCGTTGGAATACAGCAGGTTCATCGCCATGCCTCAAACATTCAGCAGCAGATGTTCCCGTTCCCACGGCGAGATGACCTGCAGGAACTCCTCATATTCGGCGCGTTTGACGATGCCATAAACACGGGCGAATTCGGGGCCGAGAACGTCGTGTAACTCGGTCGCTTCGTCGAACAGATCAAGCGCGTTGCCCATGACTTGCGGGATGTCGCCATCGCCTTCATAGGCGTCGCCATAGAATTGACGGCGCGGGCGTTCTTGCTGGGTGAGGCCCAGATAACCGCAGGCCAGTGACAGCGCGATGCCCAGATAGGGGTTGCAGTCCATACCGGCGATACGGTTTTCGACCCGGCGCGCCTCTGGCCCGGATAGCGGCACGCGAATGCCCGTGGTGCGGTTGTCGCGCGCCCATTCCAGATTGATCGGAGCGGCGTGATCCTTCACGTAGCGGCGGTAGGAATTCACATAGGGCGCCATCACCGCCAACCCCGAGGGCAGGTGGTTTTGCAACCCAGCAATGAAGTTATAAAACGCATCCGTCTCACCCCCCTGAGGACCCGAGAAGATGTTCTGGCCAGTCTCAATGTCGGTGATCGAGTGGTGAATATGCATGGCCGATCCGGGCTCATCGACAATCGGTTTGGCCATGAAGGTGGCAAAGCAATTGTGACGAAGTGCGGCCTCGCGGATCAGGCGTTTGAAATAAAACACTTCGTCAGCCAGCTTGACCGGATCGCCGTGACGGAGGTTGATTTCCAGCTGGCCAGCGCCGCCTTCCTGTGTGATGCCGTCGATTTCAAATCCCTGATGCTCGGCAAAATCGTAAATGTCGTCGATCACCGGGCCGAATTCGTCCACTGCCGTCATCGAATACGCCTGACGTGCCGCTGCCGGGCGACCCGACCGACCCATCATGGGCTTGATGCCCTGAGCGGGGTCCACGTTGGGGGCGACCAGAAAGAACTCCATCTCGGGCGCGACAATCGGGTTCCAGCCCTTGTCGTGATACAGCTGCACGACGCGCTTGAGCACGTTGCGCGGGCTGAAGGGGATCGGATTTTCGTCGCGATCATATGCGTCGTGAATAACCTGCAACGTCCAGTCGCCGGTCCATGGGGCCGCCGATGCAGTAGACATGTCGGGCTTTAGGATCATGTCGCGTTCGATAAACCCATCGTCACCAGCAGCTTCGCCCCAGTCTCCAGTGATCGTCTGATAGAAAATGCTGTCCGGCAGGTGGAAATAGGATTGCTTTGCGAATTTCGAGGCAGGCACCGCCTTGCCCCGCGCAATTCCGGGCAGGTCCGAGATGATGCATTCGACTTCGTCCAAACGCTGACCTTCGATATAGGTCTGTGCTGCCTGAGGCAGTTGATCTTTCCAGTCGGCCATCAGGCCCTCTCTTTCTTCAAAAACTCTGCCATAAGCCGACCGATCTTCGGGTTGTCGTCATTGGCGGGCAGGCGGTTCGTGGCCGCCTGCATCAATTCATCCGGTACAAGACCTTTGCCACGTGTGTCCATCAAGCCCTTGATAAACCCATCTCCGTATTCTGGATGAGCCTGCACGGTCCAGATTGTATCCCCATAAGCGACCATGGCGTTCTGGCAGAAGTCGTTGGTGCCGGTCACGCGTGCGCCGTCAGGCAGGGAAACCACCTGATCTTGATGCCACGCGTTCAGCGTCACCGTCTGGCCATCCAGATCGTAATCCGTGCGGCCCACGGCCCAGCCGCCTTTGAACTTTTCAACCTTGCCGCCCAACGCCTGAGCAATGATCTGGTGCCCGAAACAAACCCCGATCAGCGGCTGGCCCTTGTCCCGGATCGACCGGATCAAGTCTTCAAGCGGCGGTATCCAAGCATGATCCTCATACGCACCATGGCGCGAGCCGGTGATGACCCAGCCATCTGCGGCACCGGTGCTGTCGGGGAACTGGTTGTCGACGACATTGAACGTCTCGAATTCAAACCCGTTGCCGCCCAGCAGGTCGCGGAACATTCCGTCATATTCGCCGAATTCGTCGTGCAACTCGTCCGGTGGGTGGCCGGTTACAAGGATACCGATTTTCATAGGTCACCAAATTTGATCAAATTTATTCTAGCCCACCACATCAGAGTGGGCAAGGGGGGTCAGACGGCCTCGACGTAGCTTAGCCAATGCGTATCCGGCTGGCGTTCGGCAAATCGGAGGATCTCTTGCCGCTTTGTCATGGCCATGTTCTGTATCAGCGCGGCTGGAAAGACACGCGCGACGCAGGGGTCGGTCTCGAACGCGGAAATGGCGGATGCCCAATCAGCGGCCAGTTGTGGCAGGCCGTCGATGTCATAGGCATTGCCGGTGATCGGGGCAGGCGGCTCGGTCGCGTCTTCGATCCCGTTCATTGCCGCGCCCAGTACGGCGGCCAGCATCATATAGGGGTTGATGTCTCCACCGGCCACCCGATGCTCGATCCGGCGCGCTGCGGGGGCACCGCCGGGAATGCGCAGAGCGGCGGTGCGGTTTTCATAGGCCCAGCTTGCGCCCGTGGGCGCGTGGGCACCGGGCACAAGCCGGGTGAAGGAATTGCCGTGCGGCGCAAAGATCAGGGTGCTACCGGGCATTGCCGCCAGACACCCGGCGATAGCGTGGCGCAGCGTGTCCGTCCCCTCGGGACCGCTATTGTCAAAGATGTTCCGCCCCTGACCGTCCACAACTGAGAAATGCACATGCATCCCATTGCCTGCGTCTTCGGCATAGGGTTTGGCCATGAACGTGGCGGTAAAGCCGTGTTTGCGGGCCAAACCGCGCGTCAAGGCTTTGAAAAGCCACGTATCATCGGCGCAGCGCATGGCGCCCTGATGGTTCAGGTTGATCTCGAACTGGCCAATGCCGCTTTCGGAAATGGCGGTCTGGGCGGGGATACCCATTGCAGCGCAACCATCGTAGAGGTCGGTGAAAAAGGCATCAAACGCGTCCATCTCGGCCATGGAAAGCACCGCTTCGTCCACCAGCCTGCGTCCGGTAATGGGGTTCAGCGGCGGCTGCGGTTGCGCGCCAGACGAATCCAGCAGAGTGAACTCCAGTTCCGTCGCGGCGATCACGGACCAGCCGCGCTGGGCATAGCGGTCCAGCACAGCGGCCAGCGCGTGACGCGGGTCTCCGGCAAAGGGGGTGCCGTGGTCATCATAAAGACACATGGGCACCAGTGCGGTGTCCACATCCAGCCACGGCATCGGGACGGGGCCGCGCTCGGTCGGTAGCAGCACTCCATCGGCATCACCGGATTCAAAGACCAGCGGGCTGCCGTCAATATCCGCGCCCCACAGGTCCACGTTCAGCGCCGAAAACGGCATCCGAACCGATCCTTTGTCCAGCTTGTCGGCATAAGAGGGTGGCACGCGTTTACCCCGCAACTGACCGTTAAGGTCACAGGCTGCAACGCGAAAACTGTGCAGGGCGCTCAGGTCCATCGGGGTCTCCATCACTCTGGTTCCCCGAGGTTTAGTCGACGCGAGGCCTCTTGTCACGAAATTTGATCAAATTACCCCGCGCCGAGAGGAGAAGGCGCGGGGCTTGGCCTCAAACGAAGTTGACGCCGTTCTCAGCCATCGGGTGCGCGGCCACCAGGGTGCCGGTCATCGCATGGATGGCATTCGCCAAAGCGGGGGCCGACGGTGGTGTTCCGGGTTCCCCCACACCTGTTGGCGCTTCGGCAGATGGCATGATGTGCACGTCAATGGCGGCGATGTCGCCGATGCGCAGCGGTTCGTAGTCGGGGAAGTTGAACTGATCCACCGCACCACTGGTCAGCGTGATCTGATCGCGCATCACGTGGCCAATGCCATAACCGATGCCACCCTCCATCTGGGCGCGCACGACGTCGGGATTGACGGCAATACCGCAATCCACGGCGCAAGTGACCTTTTCGATCTTGATACCACTTTCCGCGTCGCCCGAGATTTCGACGACCTCAGCCGCGTAAGAGCCAAAGGATTTATGCACCGCGATCCCTTGCGAACGACCTTCCGGGACATTGCCCCAGCCCGCTTTCTCAGCCGCCAACTTCAAAACGGCGGCCTTGCGCTGCTGATCAGGGTTCGCGCTGTCGGACAGATGGGCCAGACGGAACTCGACCGGGTCACGACCGGCGGCCTCGGCTGCCAAGTCCATCATGGTCTCCATCGCATAGGCCGTGTGGGTATGCCCGACCGAGCGCCACCATAGAACCGTGGTCGCCTTGGGTGTATCGGTCAGGCCAACGGCCATGCCGGGGATGGCGTAGGGCGTACCCAGAACACCTTCGACCGAGGTGTGATCCACACCGTCATGCACCGTGACCGCCTCAAAAGGGGTGCCTTTGGTGACAGGTTGCCCAGCGATACGATGTTGCCAGCCGGCGATATTGCCCCCGGCATCCAAACCTACCCGAACTTTGTGGCCAAAGGCGGGGCGGTAATATCCACTGCGGATGTCGTCCTCGCGCGTCCAAACCAGTTTCACCGGGCGCGAGCGATCGGTGACCACAAAGGCAAGCGCGGCCTCGACCTGATAATCCGCATCAGGTGTGGCGCGGCGACCGAACGAGCCTCCGGCCAGCATGGTCTTGATGTGGATCTTCTCGGGCGGAAGTTGGAAGATTTGCTGATAGGCCATATGCGGGCCGGTCGGCATCTGCGCGCCGTCATGCAGAACGATATCGCCCTCGGCAGTCTGTTCGATGGTGCAGTTCAAAGGCTCCATCGGCGCGTGAGCCAGCAGCGGGAAGTAGAAGGTCTTTTCGACCACCTTATCCGCCCCGTCGATGGCGGCCGAAACCGCGGCAACATCCGCTTTGTTCACGTTATACGTTGGCTCGGCGTCCAGTGCGGCCATGATCTCGGACCTGATCTGATCCGAGTCGCGGGTCTCCGCGCCGGACATGTCCCAGTCGACCTCAAGCGCGTCACGCGCCTGAATCGCGGCCCAGGTGTTTTCGGCATACACCGCAACGCCTGCCTGATTGGGCAGAACGGCGGCACTGATATAGCCTTTGACCTCTTTCGACGCGCTGTCGTCAAAGCCTTTGGCGATGCCCCCCTTGGATTCGGGGCGCTTGATCATGGCGACCATCTGGTTGGGCAGATGCACATCCATCGCAAACATCGCCTGACCGTTACCCTTGATGGCCGAGTCCTTGCGGCGCACCAATTCATTGCCGATCAGACGGAATTCGGACGGGTCTTTCAAACGCGGCTCGGCTGGTGCTTCGAGTTGCGAAGCAGCGGCCACGAAGTCCGCAATCGGGGCGGACTTGTCGCCTGCTTTGACGATACCGTCCTCGATTGTAATGCCCGATGCGTCCACGCCCCAGCTTTGTGCAGCGGCGTTGATCAGCATCTCGCGCGCGGCGGCACCGGCCTGGCGGTATTGCAGCCACGAATTCGCCATCGCGGTCGATCCGCCTGTACCCTGGAACGGACCGAACAGCAGGTTGTTATAGACGTTTGGATCAGAAGGCGCGAACTCGTATTCGATCTGGTCCATGGTCAGACCGATTTCCTCGGCGATCAACGTCGGAAGGCCGGTAGCCGGACCCTGACCCTTTTCAAAGTGCTTGACGATGGCTGTCACGGTGCCATCTGCGTCAATCTTCACGAACGGGTTGAACTGAGAAGTCTCGGTTGAGGCCGCAGCAAGCGCTCCATCAGGGCGTGCGCCAATCAGCAGCACAGCACCGGCGGCAGCGGCACCCTTCAAAAATCCACGGCGAGAGGTGTTGATGGTCATGGATCAAGCCTCCAGAATATCGGACGCGCGCTGGATGCCGGCGCGGATGCGTTGATAGGTGGCACAGCGGCAGGCGTTGCCGGACATATAGTCGTCGATTTCCTCGACCGAGGGCTTGGGGTTCTCGGATAGCAACCCGACAGCCGACATCACCTGACCCGACTGGCAATAGCCGCACTGAACGACGTCCAGCTCGACCCAAGCCTGCTGGACGGCCGCGCCGATCTTGTCGTCGCCCACGGCCTCAATCGTGGTGATCTCGGCGTCCTCGACGTCTTCGATATAAGTCTGGCACGAGCGTACGGGCTCGCCATTCAAATGCACGGTGCAAGCGCCACAGGATGCAACGCCGCAGCCAAATTTGGTTCCGGTCAGCTTCAATTCATCCCGGATCACCCACAGCAGGGGCGTGCCGGGTTCGGCGTCAACCGTGTGGGTCTGGCCGTTCAATTTCAAAGTCAGTGACATGAGGGGGATACTCCATGTTGGGCTGGTTACCTGAATCGGTAAACTGGCGGGTTTACCGTAGGTGACAATTCCAAATCTGTAAACCCATGAGTTTACCTAGAGTTTGACCTCGATCTGTCAATGGGACTATAGCTATGAAATATGAACGACATCAGTGCGCCGAATGCGGCCAAACATGCTCAGATCATCGAAGCAGCAGTTGCCGAGTTCCAGGACAAGGGATTCGCAGCGGCCAGTATGGATCGTATTTCCCTGCGCGCCGAAGTCTCTAAGCGCACGTTGTACAAGTATTTTGAAAGCAAAGAAAACCTGTTTCGTTCCATAGTGATAGAGCTGTCGGGCAGGTTCGCCGAGGTGCAGGATATCCGCTATCAGAAGGGCCGCGATATCCGAGAGCAATTAACTGAACTGGCATGGGCCGAAGGGCGCATCCTGATGTTGCCCGAAGTTATGGCCATGTCTCGGATGGTGATCAGCGAAACCTTGCGCAACCCGGATCTGGCGGCTGCGGCGCAGGGCAAACTGGACAAGACCGCGATCTTTGCTGCCATGTTGAAAGACGCCGCAGACGATGGGCAATTGCGGATCGAAGATCCTCAGGCCGCCGGGCAGGAGTTCATCGGCCTCATCAAAGCCAAGGCGTTTTGGCCAATCATTTTCTCTGGTGACGTTCTGAACAAGGACGAGATGGAAGCCACCATCAACAGCAGCGTTGACATGATCCTCAGCCGCTACGGTATTTGACTGTTTCGATGTCTCAAACGGTGGACCCGCCGACAGCTCGCGATCTTTGCATTTTCCAGGCTGTTGTCATTCCATGTGGCGCTTGATCCCAAAAGAGTGGTAGACCGCACCCTTGGAAACGGATCGTCTCCTTAAAGTTCGTGGAGAAAGTCGGGAAAGATGTCGGACGCACCTGAGATCAATAAGCCATCGCGCGCTGAAATTTGGCGTGCTGCACGCCTGTCCGTTGCGCCGATGATGGACTGGACCGATCGGCATTGCCGTTACCTGCATCGGATGCTTAGCGCGCAGACCCTGCTGTATACCGAGATGGTAACCGCCCCGGCATTGGTGCGCGGTGGGGCGTTGCATTTGCTGGATTATAACCCGCAAGAGCATCCTGTTGCGCTGCAACTTGGTGGGTCTGATCCGCAGGAACTGGCACAGGCTGCACGTTTGGGCGCTGAGGCCGGGTATGATGAAATCAACCTGAATTGCGGCTGCCCTTCGGATCGGGTGCAATCGGGCACGTTCGGTGCCGTGCTGATGAAAGACCCAGCTCGTGTTGCGGACTGTGTGGCCGCGATGCAAGAAGCGGTCGACGTCGAAGTCACCGTCAAATGCCGGATCGGTGTGGACGAGCAAAACCCTGAAGAGGTTCTGCCTCAGTTTCTGAACGCCATACGTGATGCAGGGTGCAATCGCGTGACGATCCATGCGCGCAAGGCGTGGTTGCAAGGGCTTAGCCCCAAGGAAAACCGGGATATTCCACCGCTGGACTATGACCTTGTCCACCGCATGAAGGCGGAATTTGGCGCGCTTCACATCTCGATCAATGGCGGTATCACCTCGCTGGAGCAGGCGAAGGCCCATCTGGATGCTGGGTTGGACGGGGTCATGGTCGGGCGGGCGGCGTATCACCAGCCCACCGACATTCTGGCTGGGGCTGATCATCTTATCTTTGGGTCCGGGCAAGCGGCTGATCCGGTTGATGTCGTTCAAAAAATGGTGCCCTATGTTGAACGGCACCTTGCCGAGGGTGGCCGTTTGCACCAAATCACGCGCCATATGCTGGGTCTGTTTGCGGGCCGCCCCGGTGCGCGGGCCTGGCGGCGGACCTTGTCCGAAGGAGCGGTGCATGACGGGGCTGGCCCCGAGGTTATGTTACAAGCGCTCGAGCGTGTTGCGCCTCTGGCCGAGGCGGTGGTGAACTAGGATACGGCTAATAAGCCGGTATGGGGGACGGATGCCCGAGACGATGTTGCTGGCCCAGATGTTGGGCCTTTTGCTTGTGATCGGGGCGCTGGCCGGTGTGCTGGCCGGATTGCTTGGCGTAGGGGGCGGCATCGTTCTGGTTCCAGCCTTTTTCTATGCGTTCCAAACGCTCGGGTATGGTGGGCCGCAACTGATGCAGTTGTGTCTGGCGACCTCGCTGGCGACGATCATCGTGACCTCGATCCGGTCGGTTCTGGCGCATAACAAGAAAGGTGCTGTGGACTGGGATATCCTGCGTGGCTGGGGGCCGGGGATCGCCGTGGGTGCTGTCATTGGCGTGATGGTGGCGTCAGCGCTACGGACCGAAGCGCTTCAGGCTTTGTTCGGTGTTCTGGGGATGGTCATCGGGGCCTATCTGGGCCTTGGCAAGTCCGAGTGGCGGTTGGGCGATGCCATGCCCAAGGGTATCCGCCGTGCCATTCTGTCGCCCAGCGTTGGGTTTCTGTCTGTGTTGATGGGGATCGGCGGGGGCAGTTTCGGCGTTCCGCTGATGAGCCTGTTCAACACGCCTATTCACCGTGCCGTGGCAACCGCAGCCGGGTTTGGTGTGATCATTGCGGTTCCGTCTGTTCTTGGGTTCTTGTTTCTTGATATCGCGCCCGAGCACCGGCCCCCGTTGACGATCGGTGCCGTCAATCTTGTGGCTTTTGCGATCGTAGTCGCCATGACGATGATCACGGCCCCTTGGGGGGTGAAACTGGCGCACGCGATGGACCCGAAACCTCTGAAACGAGTATTCGCCGTGTTCCTGACGCTTGTCGCCCTGAATATGTTGCGCAAAGCGCTGGGGTTGTGAGCGATTTTTGGCAATCGGGTTGGGTGAAATTCCCCTTTGATCCGGCACTTGCGGATTGGGTGAAGCATGCCTTTCCCGCCGCGCGCGCTTCGATTTCGGACCCGGCCCATGCCGAGTGGCTGGATTGCGAAGGGACCTGGTTCATCGGTGTGGATGCGTTGGACAATGACGAACGGGGCAGGGTCGGTCAGTCCGGGGATCTGTCCGGGGCAGTCATGAGTTTCATCCGTGAACATTACGGCGACCTGCCACTGCACAAAGGACAGGTCTCGGTCATTTATCCCGGCTACCCGCGTCCACGGCGGGGTGAAAGTGAGGCGGCCGGTCGGTACAGGTTGAACCGCGATGCGGCCCATGTGGACGGTTTGCGTCCAACAGGACCGGATCGCCGACGCCGTGTGGATGAGCCGCATGCGTGGATTCTTGGCATTCCCCTGACCGAGGTCAGCGATAACGCCTCGCCAATGGTCTTGTGGGAGGGCAGTCATAAAATTCTGGGCACTGCGTTCTCCAAAGCGCTGCAAGACACGCCAAAAGAAACGATGCACAAAGTTGATATCACCGATATCTATCAGGCCGCCCGCCGCGACGTGTTCGAGACGTGCCGCCGCATCGAGCTGCCTGCCAAGCCGGGTGAGGCTTATCTGTTGCATCGTCACTGTCTGCACGGCGTGGCACCATGGCCAGACAGCGCCTCGGCTGGACCGGATGGACGGATGATTGCCTATTTTCGCCCTGAATTCACCGGGGGAGTAGCCGAGTGGATAGAATCTCCGTAACCTCCCGACATTGTTCAGGTTAGGAGGTTTTTCGATGATGACGATCCATACGAATTCAGACGGTGCCTTGATCGAAGTTGAATTGTCGGGCGAAGTCACCAGCAGCGATTACAACGACACACTTATTCCAGCTATCGAGGCGGCACTGGCCGAACATGACACGGTCCGCCTGATGGCAGTCGTGCAACCGGAATTCACGGGTTACGATATCGGGGCCGCTTGGTCTGACACAAAGCTGGGATTAAGCCATTGGCGTGGGTTTGACAGGATCGCAGTCGTGGCCGATCAGGGCTGGGTCCAGACCAGCGCTCGGTTTGCGGCTCCGATCATGCCCTGTCCCGTGCAGGTCTTTGAACTTTCCGAAATTGAAGCTGCCCGCCGCTGGATGCGTGAATCGCTGGGGTCTATACATGTGACCGATTTGGGCGGCCCATGTGTCCAGATCAGCTTGCTGGGCAAGCTGGACCCTGACGAATACAAGAAGGCCGAGGTCAATTTGGATGGGTTGCTGGCCACCAAAGAAGGTTTTCGCCTGCTGATCGACCTTCGGGAATTCGATGGATGGCAAGGGCTGACGGCGCTGGCTGCTCATTTTCGGCTGGCAAGTGGACATGTTGGAATGTTGGACAGGGCCGCCATTGTCGGCGACAAGGCTTGGCAGCATCTTGCACAGAGGGTCGCCAGTCACGTCTTAGGGGCGAGAACGCAGTTTTTCCCGTCAGAGGAATACGAGAACGCCAAGTCCTGGCTGGCTGTCGGGTGATCGAATTTCACCTTTAGGTGGGCGTAAAGTAAAAATAGCCGTGTCTGGGCTTTGCTTGATCGAGGCGTCGGGAAAAACACCGGTGCTGAAGCGCACCGCCGTGGGCTGCCGCGCACGCATCACTTGTCTTTGAACCGACACCTCGAAGTTCAGGCCAACCCGCAGCGGCGTAGGCTCAGCAGGGTAAATCCGGCGAGATCAGGACTTGCTCAGACGAGCCGTGCGCCCACCACGGCGCTTTGCAAGCTGAGGTTTGCGCGCTGGCAGAGCGTCCATGATCTCGGCGCGCTCAGAGCTGTCCATTCTGGACCAGCGCGAGATTTCGTCGATGGTGCGATAACATCCGGTGCAGATACGCTCGGTCGGGTGTACGACGCAGATTTGGACGCAAGGGCTTTCGACCTCGTTCCGTTTCCAAACCATATTCGTCATTGGCGTATTCCGATCCTAAAGAAAGCGCAGCCTGTCCAGCGCACCTTGCAAAATATAACCTGCCGCCACGTGGTCGATAACCTGTCCGCGACGTTTTCGTGTCGTATCCGCCTCTAACAGTGCTTTTTCTGCCGCAACAGTGCTGAGCCGCTCATCCCAGAACCCGATGGGAATATCCGTCAGGCGTGCCATGTTTCGTGCAAATGCACGGGTGGATTGGCAGCGCGGTCCTTCCGTGCCGTCCATGTTCTTGGGCAGACCCAGCAGAAGCCCCCCGATCTCGCGGTCTGCGATGAGTTCCAAAAGCCGAGCTGAATCCAGGGTGAACTTCTTGCGCCGCACGGTTTCCAGAGGGCTGGCAACACCGCGCATTCGGTCAGACACCGCGACGCCTATGGTCTTTTCCCCGAGATCAAGCCCCATCAGCGCGGTCATTGGCGGAAGGGATGCAGCAAAATCTTCAAACGCGTCGTGAATCATTGCGCAACTCCGGCCTGACGCGCTGCCGCTTCAAGCGTTTGTAGGGCAGAGGCGTTCCCCGCGAAGACAGATTTCGATTCCTCGTAGATACCCGCCGCGCGTTCGCTGTCTCCAACCACGCCAAGGGCCGTGATCAATTGTGCCCATTCTGCGGGCGAGCCCCCCTCGGTGGCCAGTCGGTCCGATAGCTGATTGATCATTCCAAGGATCATCTCTTGTCGATCTTCAGGGGTTAGATCGGCTGCGGCGTCGATGTCTTCCTGACTGGGGCCGGAACTTGTCGTGGCAGGGCGAATTTCTGGCGCGTTGAACACACCCGCCCGGAATGCCAGATCATCAAGTTGCGCACGGATGGCGTCAGCCCAGGGCGCCCCTGCCGGTGCCTCGCGCAATGTATCCACCCATATCCTATAGCCAATGTCGGGTCGTCCCAACTGAACCATCATCTGCCCAAGGTAGTACTGCGCCGGACCGTGCCGGGGGTCGCGTGTCAGAGCTTGCCTCAACGCGTCTTCAGCCTCGGGCGAGACATAGCCGTTTGCCGCCAAAATCATCATTTCGGCAAGGTAGGAGTAGGCATTCGCCGAAGCATTTTTTCCTGACAGTTCAACAACGCGCTGTTGCGCCTTGTAAGCGGCCGAAAAATTGCCTGCGTTGGCCTCGTGCTGTGCCAGCAAAGTATGCCCTTGCAGGTCATCAGGCCGCTCTGCGACGGTGTCGCGCAGTTGCTGCAGCAAGGTGGCGTAACTCTCGTCCAGTTGCGGTTTTTGTGCAGGCGTCAGTTCCGCCTCGACTTCGGTCTGGCTGGGGCGTTCGGCGCGCAGGGTTTCGGCCATCGCAATCCGCAGCGACAAGGGCTGATCCGGCAGACCGGCCGCGCCCATCTGGTGGTACATCCAAGCACCGCCGCCGATCAGCACCCCGGCCACCGCAACGACAGCCGTGATCGTGGCCCAGCGTGGCGGGCCATCTTGAGTTGCATTGGCCTGCATCTGCGCGTCTGCTGCCAGAATACGGCGCGAGATTTCAGTGCGCACACGCTCGGCATCGGCTTCGGCTATCACGCCACGGGATAAATCACGGTCAACGCCAGCCAGTTGTTCGCGGTAAACACGCAGGTCGTAAGCCGCCGCAGGTTCACGTGTCTTTTGCCCCCGCGTCATGGAATAGCCTAGAAACACTGTGACCAGCAGCGCGGTCAGTATGATGAGGGCCCAAAAAGTCATGGTATCTCCAAGATGACTGCCCTGACTTAGACCTGCGGACCGCCAGAAAAAAGGGACAAATGGCCGCGAGGGTGCTTCATGTCGCAATAATGGGGGCTATGTCGCAATAGTGCGATATTACGGCGTTGCGTGGCAGGGGAATGTAATCGTTACGCGGCATATCTTCGTCCAATCACCGAACCGGATGGATTCGCCTATGAAACACTATTCAGCCTTTGCTGTGGCGCGCGAAGCGTTGCGCTATCATACCGGATGGGAGCGCGCATGGCGTTCGCCCGAGCCCAAGAAGAAATACGACGTCATTATTGTCGGTGCCGGGGGCCATGGTTTGGCCACGGCTTACTATCTGGGCAAGAACTACGGCATTCAGAATGTGGCCGTGATCGAAAAGGGCTGGCTGGGCGGTGGTAACACCGGCCGGAACACGACCATCATCCGGTCGAACTATCTGCAGGACCCGTCGGCGGCGATCTACGAAAAGTCGCGCGGGCTTTATGAGGACCTCAGCCAGGATCTGAACTACAACATCATGTTCAGCCCACGCGGTGTGATGATGTTGGCTCAGACCCAGCACGAAATTCGCGGTTATCAGCGCACGGCGCACGCCAATGCCCTGCAGGGTGTGCAGACAGAATGGATCGGTCCCGAGCGCGTCAAGCAACTGGTGCCGATCATAAACATCGACGGTCCGCGCTATCCGGTTCTGGGTGCATTGTGGCAGGAGCGCGGAGGCACTGCCCGCCACGACGCCGTGGCCTGGGGCTATGCCCGCGCGTGTTCGGCCATGGGCATGGACATCATCCAGCAATGCGAAGTCAAAGGCGTCCGCTCTGATAATGGCCGCGTCGTTGGCATCGATACGACCAAAGGCGCGATCGACTGTGACAAGCTGGGAATTGTGGTCGCGGGTCATTCGGGGCAGTTGGCGGAAATGGCAGGCTTCCGTTTGCCGCTTGAAGCTATTGCGTTGCAGGCGCTGGTGTCCGAGCCGATCAAGCCCTGCATGGATGTCGTTGTCATGGCCAACACCGTCCATGGCTACATGTCTCAGTCCGACAAGGGCGAAATGGTGATCGGCGGTGGTACAGACGCCTATAACAACTTCACTCAGCGCGGCTCGTTCCACCATATCGAGGAAACCGTCCGCGCTCTGGTCGAGACCTTCCCGATGATCTCGCGTCTCAAGATGCTGCGCCAGTGGGGTGGCATCGTGGACATGACCGGCGACCGTTCACCCATCTTGTCGAAGACCCCTCTGGGCAACTGCTTCATCAACTGCGGCTGGGGAACCGGAGGTTTCAAGGCCATTCCGGGTTCGGGCTGGGGTATGGCGCAGCTTATGGCCACGGGTCATTCGCCACTGACCGAGGCTTTCACGTTGGACCGCTTCAAAGAGGGCCGGTTCATCGACGAAAGTGTCGCCGCCGGGGTTGCGCACTAAGGGCCAAGCCCGAGGGTGCCTCATTAAAGACATTTGGTTGGTCTCGTGCCAACCGACCGAAAGAAGGATGACCACATGCTGATCCTGAATTGCCCCTATTGCGGCGTCGACGCCGAAGAAACCGAACTGGCCGCTGGTGGCGAAGCGCATCTGAAGCGCTATGGCCCCGGCTCATCGGATGACGATTTCCACGACTATCTGTTCATGCGTGAAAACCCCAAAGGCGTTCACTTTGAACGCTGGCGTCATGTGAATGGCTGCGGCAAGTGGTTCCACGCCGCGCGTGCGACCGACACGCTTGAGGTTTTTGGCACCTATTCGGCCCAAACCACCGAGCCGCCCAAAGAAATCCGCGAAGCGATCACCGCCAAGCGCCCCGGCTGGACCTGGAGAGAGTACGAATGATCCGCCCAGCCACCCGTAATTCCGCCTGCGAAAGGTCCGCAACATGAGCACCCGTCTCGCAAATCAAGGCCGGCTGATTGACCGGTCGAAACAGGTTACATTCACCTTCAACGGCACCTCGATGCAGGGGTACGAAGGCGACACGCTTGCCTCGGCTCTGCTGGCCAATGATCAGATGATGATGGGCCGGTCGTTCAAGTACCACCGTCCGCGCGGCGTTGTCGCCAGCGGCGCGGAAGAGCCGAACGCTCTGGTCGGTCTGGGGCAGGGCAACCGGTTCGAGCCGAACCAGCGCGCCACCACGACCGAGCTGTTCAACGGCCTGACCTCGATCTCGCAGAACCATTGGCCGAACCTCGAATTCGACATCGGAGCAGTGAACACTTATCTGTCGCGTTTCTTGCCGGCCGGGTTCTACTACAAAACGTTCATCCATCCGAAACCGTTCTGGAAACACGTCTACGAGCCGATCATCCGCCAGTCCGCCGGTCTGGGCAAAGCGCCTGACAAGGACAGCCGTGATGCAGACACTTACGAACACTTCTATGCCTTCACCGATGTTCTGGTGATCGGTGGCGGTGTGGCGGGTCTGCAAGCGGCGAAAGTGGCCGCTCAGTCTGGTGCCAAGGTCATGCTGATCGAGCAGACCGCCCATTGGGGTGGTCGCGCGCCGGTTGATGGCGGGACCATTGATGGCGCGCCTGTGGATAAGTTCGTGGAACAATTGGTTTCTGAGTTGGAAACAATGGACAATGTCACGATGCGCACGCGCTGCATGGGGGCGGGGGTCTATGACCACGGCTACGTCTTGGGCTACGAGCGTCTGACCGACCACAAACCGGGCACTCAAGGTCCGCGTCACCGCCTGTGGCGCATCCGCGCGAAACAGGTCGTGACCGCCACCGGCGCGATCGAGCGTCCGCTGTCATTTGCGGGCAACGACGTACCGGGTGTTATGCTAGCCTCGGCCATGCGCGACTACGTGGTCAACTGGGGCGTGACGCCGGGCGAGCGTGTGATCGTCGCCACCAACAATGACGACGCCTATCGCACTGCCATTATTCTAAAGCAGGCCGGTGTCGACGTTTTGCGCGTTGTAGACGCCCGCCCGAGCGCCGGACCTCTGGCCGAGGAAGCCCGCCAACTGGGTATTCGCGTTGACCCCGGCAAAGCGATTGCCAAGGTCAAAGGCGGCAAGCGCGTCAAGAAAGTTGCGCTGTGCAATCAGGACGGCATCGGTGGTGCGCGCGAAGAAGTCGAATGCGATGCGGTCGCCATGTCGGGCGGCTGGTCTCCGGTCGTTCACATGTGGTCGCATTGCGGAGGCAAGCTGATCTGGGATGACGCCAACGCGCATTTCCGCCCCGATCCGTCGCGGCCTCCGCTTGGGGCCGATGGCGAAGGGTTCGTTCTGGCGGCAGGGTCGTCTAACGGGCCGCTGGCGCTGAGTGATGTGCTGACTGACGCGGATGCGGCGGGCAAGGCAGCGGCCAAAGCGGTCGGGTGTAAGCCAAAGCGGACGAAAGCACCGGTTGGTGAAGCCACAGCCGAAGCACCGATGGCTGCCGTATGGTTGATGCCTGCCAATGCCGATGTCCAGTTGCGCATGAAATCGTGGTTGGATTTCCAGAACGACGTCAAAGTATCCGACGTGCAACTGGCCGCGCGAGAAGGCTATGAAAGTGTTGAGCATACCAAGCGGTACACCACGCTGGGCATGGCGACAGATCAAGGTAAGTTGAGCAATATCAACGGCTTGGCGATCCTTGCTGACGCGCTGGATTCGGAAATCCCGAAGGTTGGCACCACCACCTTCCGCCCGCCCTATACGCCCATCTCGCTGGCGTCGATCGGTGGCGAAGCGCGCGGTGAGGTGTTCCAGCCCATCCGCCAAACTCCGATGCACGACTGGCACAACAAAAACGGTGCCGATTGGGAGCCGGTGGGCCATTGGCGGCGGACCTATGCCTATGTCCGTCCCGGTGAATCCGTGCATGACGCGGTGAACCGTGAGGTGAAGAACACCCGCGAAAACCTCGGTCTGCTGGATGCCTCGACGCTGGGTAAGCTGATCGTCAAAGGCCCAGACGCGGGCAAATTCCTGGACATGCTGTACACCAACATGATGTCCACGCTGAAGATCGGTAAATGCCGCTATGGTCTGATGTGCTCGGAAAACGGCTTTCTGATCGACGACGGTGTTGTGGCCCGGATCGACGAGGACACGTGGCTGTGCCACACCACCACCGGCGGGGCCGAGCGTATCCATGCTCACATGGAAGAATGGCTGCAGACCGAATGGTGGGACTGGAAAGTCTACGTCGCAAACGTGACCGAGCAATACGCGCAGGTCGCCGTGGTCGGCCCGAACGCCCGCAAAGTGCTGGAGAAGCTGGGCGGCATGGACCTGTCGAAAGAGGCGCTGCCCTTCATGGAATGGCGTGACGGCAAGATTGGCGATTTCGATTGCCGCGCTTACCGCATCTCGTTCTCGGGTGAACTGTCCTATGAGATCGCGGTTCCCGCATCTCAGGGTCAGGGGTTCTGGGACGCGCTGATGGAGTCAGGCAAAGAGTTCGGCGTGATGCCCTATGGCACCGAATGTCTGCATATCCTGCGGGCAGAGAAGGGCTTTATCATGATCGGCGACGAGACCGACGGCACCGTGATTCCGCAGGATCTGGGGCTGCATTGGGCGCTGTCGAAAAAGAAAGAGGATTACCTGGGCAAGCGCGCTCACACGCGCACGCACATGGCAGACCCGGACCGCTGGAAACTGGTGGGTCTCGAGACTGTGGATGGTTCTGTCATTCCCGACGGTGCCTATGCGGTGGGAGAGGGCGTCAACGCCAACGGTCAGCGCAACATGATCGGGCGTGTAACCTCGACCTATTACTCGGCCAATTTGGGTAAAGGCATTGCCATGGGGCTGATCAAGCACGGCCCCGACCGGATGGGCGAGATAGTCGAGTTCCCGGGCACCGACGGCAAAACCTACAAAGCCAAGATCGTTGATCCGATCTTCTTCGACAAGGACGGGGAGAAGCAGAATGTCTGAACCCATCAGCGCACTGAACCACGCCAGCTATGATGGCATCGCAAAGGTCGAGGAATGTGGCCTGCAAGGAATGATCACCCTGCGCGGCGATCTGTCCGACAAGGTGCTGGCCAAGGCCGTCAAGGATGCCACCGGGCAGAAAGTGCCCGGTCAGCGCGAGGCGTTCGTCAACGGGGACACTGGCGTCTGCTGGATGTCGTCGGACGAATTGCTGGTTCTGGTGCCCTATGCCGAGGTGAACACCAAACTGGCCGCGATGACCGAAGCGCTGGGCGACACCCATTCGCTGGCGGTGAACGTCTCGGACGCACGGGCGGTGTTCAGTATCTCGGGCGCAAGTGCACGCGAAGTGCTGGGCAAACTGGCCCCGGTTGAGCTGTCGACCGAGGCGTTTCAGCCCGGCCAAATCCGCCGTTCGCGTCTGGCGCAGGTGGCCGGTGCATTCTGGATGGACGATGCGGAAACCTTCCGCGTCGTCTGTTTCCGGTCAGCAGCAGACTATGTGTTCAAGCTGTTGAAAATCGCTGCGCAACCAGGCAGCGAGGTCGGTGTTTACTAAGGCAACAAGTTGCCAGAGGAAAAGTGGATGAGGGGGCGGCTTTGCCCCCTCGGCCTGCGGCCTCACCCCCAGGATATTTTGAGCCAGATGAAGTTCGGATCGGCTGCGTGTGCGCTTAGGCGTTCGAGTTGAACAGAAATGTGGGGAATTGGGTAATGGCGCGTTCTTGGGTGAGAACGGAGTGGCCGGATTCTCCTGTAAGCGGATCCTGGCAGTGGTCAAAAAATGCCAAAGCCTCGGCTAGCTTTTGCATGGCGGATGCTTGGTCTTGTGCTTCCAGGTACGGCGCGTGGGTCGAGAGAAGCAGGGCTGGTCGCGCGGTTTGCAACCAGGGCGTCAATGAAGGAAGAACCGAAAATTCGGCGCCTTCAATGTCCATTTTCACCAGCGACACGTGCGACAGGTTGACAGTTTCAGCGAACTGGTTCCAACCAACCGTCAAGGCGTCTGTCCCGTGGTTGCCGTCGCGCAACAGGGAAGAGGTGGAGTCCCCGGCCTCACCATGGGCCGATGCCATGCGCGTCACGCCGAATCCGTCCGACAGGGCGATCGAGAACGCCGAGACATTTTGGATGTCGTTCAGTTCGAGATTCCAGACCAGGTGGCGATAGGCCACCGGGTCCGGTTCAAAACACCATACATGGCGGGCGCGGCGCGCGGCGTAGAGGACAGTGGGGCCGATCCATGCGCCGATATCAAGGTAATCTTTTTCCGGCGACAGGTACTTGTCCAGCACTGCAAAGGTTTCGGTTTCCCATTTGCCTGCGGAAGCCTTGCGCCAGAACTTGGAATGGTATGGGTCCAGGCGAAAGGATTCCCCGTTCAGGTTGCCTGCATAGTAGCCGCGGGCGCGGTAAAACATCTTGCGCGCCTGTGTCAGCATCGCGGACCTCCGGGTTTTGTGATCTCTGCCCTTGACCTGCGGCACTTGCCAAAGCATTTAACCTTGGGAACCGCAACTTATATTTAACAGGGGGCCGAGATGGCTTTTGAACTTCCTGATCTTCCTTATGCACATGACGCGCTGGCAGCCAAGGGTATGTCCGCGGAAACGCTGGAATATCACCACGACCTGCACCACAAAGCCTATGTCGACAACGGCAACAAGCTGATCGCTGGTACCGAGTGGGACGGCAAGACGCTGGAAGAGATCATCGTTGGCACTTATGACGCGAACGCTGTCGCCCAAAACGGCATCTTCAACAACATCAGCCAGCTGTGGAACCACAACCAGTTCTGGGAGATGATGGGCCCCGGCGACAATGCTATGCCCGGTGAGCTGGAGAAGGCTCTGGTCGAGAGCTTTGGTTCGGTGGATGAGTTCAAGTCGCAGTTCAGTGTCGCTGGTGCCGGTCAGTTCGGCTCAGGCTGGGCATGGCTGGTCAAGAATGCCGACGGCTCGCTGGCGGTGACCAAGACCGAAAACGGCGTGAACCCGCTGTGCTTTGGTCAAACCGCGCTGTTGGGTTGCGACGTGTGGGAGCATTCCTACTACATCGATTTCCGCAACAAGCGTCCGGCTTACCTGTCGAACTTCCTCGATAATCTGGTGAACTGGGAAAACGTCGCATCGCGGATGTGATCGGTTGAACCGACGAGGGTTTATCAAGGGCCTGCTGGCGGTGACGCTAGCGGGCCTTTTTGTTGCCGCCTACGGGTTTTTCGTGGAACCGGCGCTGCGGCTGCGGGTGAAACGCTGGCGCATCAGGCGCGGCGACTGGACGGCTCGGCCTTTGAGGATCGCAGTTCTTGCGGACCTGCATGCCGGAGAACCCTACGTTGGGTTGAAACGAATAGAGCAGGTTGTTCGGCGCACGAACGCGCTGTCCCCCGACTTGATCCTGCTGCTGGGGGACTATGCGGCAGGGCATCGAATGGTGTCTCAGCCCGTCGCCATTTCAGATACGGCGCGGGTACTTGCCAACCTTCAGGCGAAGCATGGTGTTTATGCCGTGCTGGGTAACCACGATTGGTGGGATGACCTGTCTGCGCAGCGCCGGGGCGGAGGGCCGAACCTATACGCCGACGCTTTGCAGCAAGTTGGCATTCGCGTCTTGTCCAATGAGGCTCTCAAGCTTGAGGCCGCGGGCTGTTGGCTGGGCGGGGTAGAGGACCAGTTGGCGATTGTCACCGGGCCTGGCCGGTATCGCGGCCTGGACGATTTGCCTGCGACGTTGGCGCAAGTCACCGACGATGATCCAATTGTGATGATGGCGCACGAGCCCGACATCTTTCCTGACATGCCGGATCGGGTTGCATTGACCTTGTCAGGCCATACCCATGGCGGACAAGTGCGACTGTTCGGGTGGTCGCCTTTGGTGCCGTCGAGGTTCGGCAATCGCTTTGCCTATGGTCATGTACGTGAAAACGGTCGCGATCTTGTTGTGTCGGGCGGGATCGGGTGTTCGATCCTGCCTGTCCGGTTCGGCGTGACCCCTGAAATCACGGTCATCGACCTGTCTGCCTGACCGGTGGGTGAAATCCTGCCGCCCGGTCCGCTTTTGACCGCGTATGGGATTGTAAGGCGGGCAACAGTGCTTACGTAAGGTGAGCGGGGGGAGAGAACCGCCAATCTAGTCAAAACCAGTTGGGCAGCGCGCCGAAAAACTTTGGGCGCGTCAGTGGTTAGCTATGCCTGATGAGTGAGGGATGGTCACAGGAACCAAAACAGGAGATCACGATGGTCGCACTTTCACAGGGAACTTGGGTTGTCATTGCCGACGGGGAAAAGGCACTGTTCATGGAGAATATCACGGATGCCGATGACCCCAATCTGGTCGTTGTTTCGGTCGAGGAAAACGACACTCCTACGGCCCGTCCCACTGATCGTGCGGGGCGTCGCCCTGACACCGGACCAAACCAGAAATCGGCCGTTGAAGAAGCCAAATGGAAAACCCACGCTAAGTCCTTGTTCGTGCAGGATGTGGCGAACCTTTTGAATCGCAAGGGGCTTAAAGGTGCCTACAAGCGTCTGGTCCTGGTGGCCAGCCCTCATGTTCTGGGGCTGCTGCGCCGACGTCTTCACAGCGAAGTTCTGAACAAGGTCGTGGCCGAAGTCGACAAGACGCTGACCAATCACCCGCTGCACAAGGTTGAGCAGGTCTTGGTAAACCGTTTGAAGCCAGCAGTTTAAGGGCGTCTGCTAAAGCGGGCAGCTAGGCTGCCCGTTTACGCGCTGGACGCAGAAAGCATTTGGCGCAAGGCAAACATCGCCGTATTCGGACTATCAACCCATGTTATGAAATCGGCCAGCGAGGAATCCGCGAAACCCTGGCCGATGACCTGCTGCAGCAGTTCGTGCAGCGCATCCCAGTATCCGTCCACATTCATGACCAAAATCGGCTTGTCATGCAGGCCCAGTTGCCGCCATGTCAGCGCCTCAAACAGTTCGTCCAGCGACCCCGGACCGCCCGGCAAAACGACAACGGCATCAGCGTTCATGATCATCACCTTTTTGCGTTCGTGCATCGTTTCAGTGATCACGAAATGCGTCAGGTCGGTTTTGCCTACCTCACGCTTTAGCAGGTGAACTGGAATGACGCCGAACGTGTCGCCTCCGGCAGATTGCGCGGCGCGGGCGACCTCTCCCATCAGACCGACATCGCCTGCTCCGTAGACCAACCTCCAGCCTTCGTTCGCAAGAAGCTGTCCAAACGTGCGGGCGGCATCGGAATAGGCAGAATTTACGCCATTTCGTGACCCGCAATACACACAGACGGATTTCTGGGACATGAGGGGGCTTCTCCGGGGTTGTATATGGGGTTTTGACCCCTGATAGCGGGATTGATAGATTGGCTCAACCGTCAGGCAGAATGCGTTGCTGTAAAACCATTTGCGCGGCGGAGTGAAAGGGGAATTATGGACGCGAATTCGGAAAACGAAAGCTCGGGCAAGAATACTTGGCTGGTGATCACCGGAATTCTGGTTCTGGTCGGGGCAGTGGGCGCGTACACATCCGGCATTTTTGGTCCCGAGCCAAAAGAGGAAGCACCAAGCTCTGATGTTGCGGTTCAGCCAACGGAAAGCGGCGCTGAAAGCGAAACCGCAAGCAGTGCTGAAGTTTCACCATCCGAGTCAGCCACGCAGGTGCCCACTGACGACCAGCCGCAAGGTTCCGAGACGGAGCCTCAGGCCGAGACAAGCGAGGCTACCGAGACGGCAGACGCGACCGAGGCAGCCGACGCGACCGAGACAGCAGAGGTAGACGTCGAAGCAGCACAGCCTTCCCTAGACCAGATTTTCGTAGAACCAGACGGAAACGCAGTCCTCTCTGGCAATGCCGAGCCGGGTGCCGAGGTCCGCGTTTTACTGGACGGCGAGCAGGTACACAGCTTTACCGTGGACGCCAGCGGCCAGTTTGCAGAATTTGTGACCATTCCGTTTTCCAATGCCGCGCGTGGCCTAGCCCTAGAAGCGGATGGGACGAGCGCCGCAGTACGCTCGGATGATTATCTTATTGCCGCCTTGCCTGAACCGCAGGTGGAAGCTCAGCCCGCCGAGACGTCTGAAAGTGAGAGCCTGCAATCGGATCTTGCCCAGTCGGAGTCATCCCAAGCGGAAAACGGCACGTCTACGGAAACCACGGATGCAAACACGCAGCCCAACGAAGGACAGGCGGAACAGACGGCCGAGGCTGAAACAGCGGGCACTGACGAAAATGCTCAGGGCCAACAGGTTGCGATCCTCCGGTCTGGCGACGACGGCGTGGAACTTGTTCAAGGTGCAACGCAGGGCGCGGCAGGGGATCAAGTTGCGCTGGATACGATCGGGTATTCGGATGAGGGCCACGTTGAGTTGACCGGGCGGGTGCCGGGCGGTTCGGTCGTGCGTGTGTACCTCAACAATCGCCTCGTCGCGGATTTGCCGCCAGCGGATGATGGCAAATGGCGCAGCGAACTTCAGGGCGTGGACCCCGGCGTCTATACGCTGCGCTTGGACGAGGTCGGCACGGATGGAACCGTTGTCAGCCGTCTTGAAACTCCGTTCAAACGCGAGCCGCTGGACGTCCTGCGCGCGGCTGAGACGCCCGAGCAAACCGAAACTCAGTCAGAAGCGCCCACCATTCGCTCGGTTACCGTACAGGAGGGCGACACCCTTTGGGCCATCTCGCGCGAGCGCTATGGCGACGGCATCCTCTTTGTCCGCTTGTTTGATGCCAACCGGGACGCGATCCGCGACCCGGATTTGATCTATCCGGGGCAGGTCTTCACCATCCCCGAATAATCCTGTACCTCTGGCCCTCTTGGGTCAGAGGCCATTCTCTGACCGCAGTATTGGTACGTGATGAGACGAGCAGCCCCGATGCATTCCGAAGACATGCCCCAAAACGACGAGCGACGGTCCGGTTGGCGCACGATCCGAAAGGTGGCACCCTATCTGTGGCCCAGCGACGAACCCTGGGTGAAACGCCGCGTTGTGCTGGCGATGGGAATGTTGGTGCTGGCCAAGCTGATCGCCGTCTATACACCGATTTTGTACAAGGGCGCGGTTGACAGTCTGGCAGGTGAGGGCGTGCCACCGCTGGCGCTTGGCGCGGTCGGGCTGACAGTTGCTTATGGCGTGGCCCGTATGATGACCGTGGGCTTTCAGCAACTGCGCGATGCAGCCTTTGCGCCTGTGGGTCAACGCGCATTGCGAGCGCTTGCACTTGAGACGTTTCAGCACATTCACCGTCTGTCGATGCGGTATCATGTGACGCGCCGAACAGGGGGGCTTAGCCGGATCATCGAGCGGGGCGTAAAGGGTGTCGAGTTCCTGCTGCGCTTTCTTTTGTTCTCGATCGGTCCGCTGATCCTCGAACTTCTTCTGGTCGCGATTATCCTGATGTGGCTGTTCGACGTTTGGTATCTGGTCGTCGTGGTGGTCACCATTGCGCTGTATATCTGGTTTACCTTTGCGGTGACCGAATGGCGCGTAAAGCTGCGGCGTGAGATGAATGACCAGGATACCGAAGCCAATCAACGCGCCATCGACAGCCTGTTGAACTTTGAAACTGTCAAGTATTTCAACGCAGAATCCCGCGAAGCTGAACGGTATGACGTTTCGATGAAAGCCTATGCGGGGGCGGCGCTTAAGACTGCGTATTCGCTGGCCTTCCTGAATTTTGGACAGTCTTTCCTGATCACGTGCGGACTGATCGGAGTGATGGTTCTGGCCGCGATCGGGGTGCAGTCGAGCACGCTGACCGTCGGTGATTTCGTCATGGTAAATGCATACATGATACAGATCACTGTACCGCTGAACTTCCTGGGGACGGTCTACAGGGAAATCCGGCAAGCTCTGGTAGATATGGGCCAGATGTTCGATCTGCTGGAGCAACCGGCCGAGGTCACGGACAAACCCAATGCGCCGGACCTTTCCGTTTCAGGTGGTGAGATAACGCTAGAAGATGTTCGCTTTGGGTATGATGCAGACAGGGAAATTCTGAAGGGTATCTCGCTGACCGTTCCGGCGGGTCAGACGGTCGCTATTGTTGGCGCGACTGGCTCGGGCAAGTCCACCATCGGGCGTCTCTTGTTTCGGTTCTATGACGTGACCGGCGGCTCGCTGAAAATAGACGGGCAGGACGTGCGCGACGTGTCTCAGACAAGTTTGCACGCGGCCATTGGTGTCGTGCCTCAGGACACGGTCCTGTTTAACGACACGATCCGCTATAACATCGCCTACGGCCGTGAGAATGCAACGCAAGAGGACGTGGAAGCAGCCGCCAAGGCCGCACAAATACACGATTTCATAGTTACCCTTCCCGAAGGCTATGACACCAAGGTTGGTGAGCGTGGCCTTAAACTGTCGGGCGGTGAGAAACAGCGGGTCGGAATCGCGCGCACGCTGCTGAAAAACCCTCCGATCCTTTTGCTGGACGAAGCGACTTCGGCGCTGGATACGGATACCGAACAGGACATCAAGGACGCTCTGTCACGGGCCGGAGAGGGGCGGACTGTGTTGACCATCGCGCACCGCCTGAGCACCATTGCCGAGGCCGATCGCATTGTGGTTCTCGAACGCGGTGAGATCATCGAACAGGGCACCCATCACGATCTTCTGCAACGAAGCGGGCGGTATGCGCAGTTGTGGAACCGTCAGCAATCGGACACGAAAGCTGCATAAGGCACTAAGGGTTGTCGGGTGATATTTCGCGCCTGAAATGAAAAAAGGGGCCGGTTTGACCGACCCCTTTTTTGTTATTCAGCGGCTTTTAAGGGCGAACCCGGCGGTTGGTCCGGTTTCTGTTCGATGTCCTGCTCTGCCGGTGCCGGATCTTCGGTCCAGACGACCTCGGTGGCCTGAGCCTGACGCGCGGCCTTGCCGATCGCCATGTCCTGAGCAACCTGGCTGGATCGACCGGCCGTGGCGCGTGCAAGCAGTTTACCCAGCCAAATCGCATAGGTGGTGACCCACACGCGCAGTGCGAGGAAAGACGGCGTCACGATCAACGTCAGAACAGTGGCGATCCCCAGTCCAAAGACAACGGCCGTGGCCAATTGCTTCCACCACAACGCGGTCGGGCTGTTGATGGAATAGCCGCCGTTGATAAAGTCCAGCGACAAGCCGAACATCATCGGCGTCAGACCCGCCATCGTTGTCAGGGTGGTCAAAAGAACTGGTCGGATGCGTGCCTCGGCCGTGCGCACAATCGCCTCGATCCGGGGCATATAGCGGCTGTATTCCTGATAGGTGTCAATTAGAACGATATTGTTGTTCACCACGATACCCGCCAAGGCGACGATACCGGTTCCGGTCATGATGATCGAAAATGGCTGCTGCATCACCATCATCCCGATCAGGACACCGGTGGTCGACAGGACAACCGCCAGAAGGACCAGTACCGAATTGTAGAACGAATTGAACTGAGCCAGCAGGATGACGAACATCAACCCCAGCGCACCTGCGAAGGCGTTCATGAGAAACGCGCCGGATTCCTCTTGGTCTTCCTGATCCCCTGTCCATTCCCAGCTTATGGCGTTGCCAAAAGGATCAGTGTCGAGCCACTCGGTCAGGACCGCGATACGTTCGTTCGGGTTGATCGGCGCAATGCGCGCCTCGCCAGAAGCAACCTGTGTCCGCACGCCTTCGGCATTGGTGCCTTCGGCTGTCGAGACAAACTCATACTCGGCACCGTTCTGCCCGGTGATTGTCATTCCGGTAGGTGTTGCGCCTTCGGCAACCTCTTTGACGATGGCTAGCCGCGTTTCCGTTCCATCTGACGCTTCCGTAATGACTTTGCTCAGACCCGGTTCGACGTCAGCCTTAACGTCATAGTAGCGCTGTTGATTGACGCGGTCGATTTGGGCAAGTTTCGCGACAGGCTCACGCGTCACAAAGTTGGACAGCGGCACCAGCCCGTCCGGAGTGCGAACCTTTAGCGTGTCGAGGGTGGACAGGACACGGTCCTCGTCAGGCAGGCGGACGCGGATTTCGATTTCTTCATCCACCGTTTCCGGGCGCATCTCGCCCAGTAGCAGTCCACGTGTGACCAGTTGGACCATCGCGCCCACGGTCGCGACATCGGCCCCAAAGCGGCCTGCCTTGGCGACATCCACATCTATTTGCCAGTCAATGCCGGGGAGGGGCAGGGTGTCCTCGATCTTGGTCAGGCCGGGTGTTTCGTCGAACACTTCGCGGGCGACCAGAGTCGCCGTGGTCAGTTCATCCCAGCCGTCACCTTTGATGCGCAAATGCACCGGCTTGGCAGACGCCGGACCTTGTTCGAGGGGTAGAATTTCAACGATGATGCCGGGAATATTCGCGAGCTCGGCATTGATCTGATCCAGAACAAAGTCCCCGTCGTAGTCGGGCGCAATGGTTTGGCGATCCAGCACGCCTCCGAGAATGGGCTCGGACACATTCGGCCGATCCTCCCAGGGAATGATCTCAAACTGCACGCGGCCAACAGTGTCTGCGGGTGCCTGAGCGCCCCCGTTGTTCTGCGTCAGTCCGCCTTCACCAGCGAACGAGAACACGTTGATCACGGCAGGGTGGGCGCTGATAATTTCTTCTGCCGCCAGCACCATTGCGTCTTTTTCGGCCAGAGAGATGTTGCCGCGTGCCCGAACATAGGCAGTCGCCTGTTCCGGTTCGTTCTCGACGAAGAACTCGACGCCCCGATTGTTGTTGCCGTAGGCGGACATGACCGTCGCCACCGCAAAACCAACTGCGAAGATCGAAACGATGGGCATAATCGGATTGCCGACGAGGAACTTGATGAAATGGCCAAAAGGCGAATGTTCGCGCGCCGTGTGCACATGCTGTGCTGGCGCACGTTCGATTTTGGCTGCGCTCAGCGTGACGGAACCGGCAAAGGCTCCGAGGATAAACAGCAGCGCACCAAAGATCAGCCCGCCAGGCGCGTCTGCCGGAAGCAGGTAGGCCGGGTTCAGCACTTGCATAGCGCCAAGAAAAATCATGTATAGCGAAGGCGGCACCATAGCCGCGCGCGCCCACCATGGTGTCCGCGCCCTTAGCCAGTTGGAAGTCCGGTCGAAGATACGGCTCAGACGTCCCGAAACACCGCCCATGACCGGCAGGTAGATAAGCGCCACGATCAGGGACGCCGACAGCACAAAGATCAACGTGACCGGCAGCATACCCATGAACTCGCCCGGCACTCCGGGCCAGAACAGCATGGGAAGAAAGGCGCAAAGCGTCGTGGCTGTGGAAGAAACAATGGGCCAGAACATCCGCTGCGCAGCCTCGACATAGGCGTGCATCGGCCCCACACCTTCCTTGATGCGCTTGTCGGCGTATTCAACAACGACGATGGCCCCGTCGACCAGCATACCAACGGCAAGGATCAGGCCGAACATCACGATATTCGAGATACTTACGCCCATGACGGCGAGGAAAGCAAAGCACAGCAGGAAGGATGTCGGGATCGCGAAACCCACCAGCAATGCGGCGCGGGTTCCCAATGAGGCCAGAACAACGATCATGACCAGCGCGATGGCCGTAAGTACCGAACCTTCAAGCTGACTGACCATCGAGCCGACTATACGGCTTTGGTCGTTCGACGTGCCCACCTCAATCGCCGCCTGCATCTCTGGTGGCCATTTGGCCTGTGCTGCGGCGATGGTCGTTTTGACATCTTCAACCGTGTCGATCAGGTTGTAGCCCTTGCGCTTGACCACCTGCAAAGCGATCGTCGGCTCTCCGTTAAAGCGCGCTGTGCCCTCGCGGTCTTCAAACGTGTAGTTGATCTGGGCAAGCTCTCCCATCGTGACCACGCGGTCGCCGTTGACCTTGACGGGCAGGTCATAGACGTCCTGCGCAGTCTTGAAAGACGAAGGAATCTTGACCGAGAATGTACCCTGCTCGGTTTCGACTTCACCCGCCGCGATAAGCTGATTGTTGTTCTGAACCACGTTGATCAGTTCAGAGGCCGTGACGTTGTAAGCCTCAAGCCGCAGCGGGTCGATGATTACCTCAAGCAGTTCGTCCCGGTTGCCGGCGATGCCCGCTTCCAAAACCGAATCCATTGCCTCCAACTCGTCCTGCAATTCTTTGGCAACACGGGCCATTGTGCGTTCCGGCACGGCTCCGGTCAGGTTGACGATCACGATCGGGAATTCGGAGAAGTTGATCTCGGTCAGAGTGTATTGTTCCGCGCCCTCAGGGAAATCAGCCTGTGCGCTGTTCATCGCGTCACGTACATCGGCCATGATCGCGGTCTTGTCCCAGCCGAAATCGAACTCTAGCGCAACCCCGGCATAGCCTTCTGCAGCCGTCGATGTCATTTCCTTGAGGCCGTCCAGATCGGCCAGCTCGGTTTCCATCGGCTTGACCAGCAGGTTTTCCGAGTCCTCGGCCGAGATGCCGGGGAACTGCACCGAGACGAACAGGGCGGGAATTTCGATGTCAGGCTCGCCCTCTTTGGGTAAGCCAACATATGCGAACCCGCCAACGACGAGCGAGATCGCGATGAAGGCCAGAACCATTCGGGCCCGGCCAGCGGCCCAACTGACAATTCCGGTCATTTTGCAGCTTCCCGATATGTGGGTTCAACGGTCACGCCGCTGGTCACGAACTCTTGTCCGATGACGATAATGTCCACAGTCTCTGGCAAACCGCCGACCCAGACGCCCTGGGATGTGTCGCGCAGCAGGCGGATGGGCATGAAATCAACGACTTTGCCAAGGCCAACGGTTCGCACTCCGACTTGCCCTTTTTTGTCGAGGGTCAATGCCGATTGCGGTAGCAGATGTGCCTTGGCTCCTTCGGCGGAAATGCGGATATCCGCTGTCTGGCCATCGCGAATGGCAAGTTCCGGGTTGGGCACCGTGATTTCGACCTCGAAGGTCCGAGTCGTCTCATCGGCGGACCTGCTCAGGAAAGTGACGCGCCCTGCGACCTGCAGGCCGGTTACCAGTTGGGCTGTCGCCTCTGACCCGACGATGACGCGGTTCACCTCGGCTTCGGGCACGAATCCCACCAGTTTGATCGGGTCGAGCTGGATGACTGTCGCGCAAAGCGAGCCGGGCTGCATCAGGCTGCCGAGTTCGGCTGTATCGCTTTCCAGCAACCCCTTGAACGGAGCTTCGATTGTCTGCCGGTCGATTTCGCGCTCGGCTGCGGCAACCTCGGCCGCCGCCGCTTCGATCCCAGCGCGCGTCGCCTCCAGCCCGGCCTCGGCGGTTTTCACGCCTGCTTCGGCGCTGCGCATGGCTGCCTGGCTGGAAATCCTGCGGGTTTCTGAACCGAACCCTGTCTCTGACAACCTTTGGGCCGCCGTCAGGTTGATTTGCGCCTCAGCGACCAGCGCATGTGCTTCTTCAAGCCGGGCTTCTGCCTCGGGGATGCGGCTTTCGGCTTCGAGTTTGCCTGCCTCGGCTTCTGCCAGGCTGGCCGGTCGGGTTCCGGGGTCCAGTTCGCACAGCAAATCCCCGGCTTCGACGAATGTGCCTTTGCGCTTGGGCTCCGAGATAACGGTAGACGTTGTTTCGGCCAGAACTTCAACTTGACGGTTGGCCTTCGTCTGACCGCGCAGCAGAACCGCGCTGTCAATCTCGCGCGCGACTGAGCGGATAGCCACCACGCCGATGGCAGGTTGATCCGTGGTTGTTTCGGCCCCCGCCTCATCCCCCGAAGTGGGGCTTGCTTCGGCCTCGGCACGACCTGCAAACGCGAATAGCGTATCGCGTTCAAAAACCAGCAGGAACAGGGCAACAACCACCAGAAGCGCGTTTACTATTGAAATCAAACGCATACAGAATCTCTCCCAGAATTCTTCGCCGAGTATTTCCTGGCGCACGTCCTTAAATGTGGGTCCGATTATGTATCTTTTCCACGCTAAACTGAATAGTTCGGTTCACTTTTTTAAGCAAGAAGCCTTCAGGCCGCTGAAAATGCGCGAAATCGGACCCTTGGCTTGGCAGGGACGCCGGGGTATGACATGGCGCCATATGTAAATGATTTAGCCCGGAGCGCAGGGATGAGCGACGTCGACAGTTTCATTGATGAGGTGACCGAAGAGGTGCGCCGTGACCGCCTGTTCCTGCTGTTGCGTCGTTGGGGGTGGGTCGGCGTTCTGGCGGTCGTTCTGATCGTCGGCGGTGCCGCCTTCAACGAGATCCGCAAAGCAAGGGCCACTTCGCAGGCCGAGGATCTTGGGGATGCGATTCTTGCAGCTCTGGCTCAGAACGACTCGGCTGAACGCGCGAGCGGTCTGGCCAATGTTCCGGCAAGCTCTGCCGGTGGGGACGCGATCGTGGACATGCTTCTGTCGGCATCGCAATCCGAAACCGGTTCGACGTCAGAGGCCGTTGAAAGCCTGAACACCATAGCCGTTCAGGGCGATTTGCCGGAAATCTATCGGGCTATCGCGGCGTTCAAGGCGCTTTTGCTGCAAAGCGACACTCTGCCTGCTGCGGACCGTCGGCAACAGTTTGAAGCATTGGCGGCTCCTGGTGCTCCGCTTCGGTTACTGGCCGAGGAACAACTGGCCCTGATCGACGTGTCCGAAGGGAATGTCGATGCGGCGATCGAAAGGTTGCAGGCGATGCGCCAAGATGCAGAGATTGGCGTTGATCTTCAGCAGCGTGCCGCGCAGTTGATTGTGGCTCTGGGCGGTGAACCCGAACCGCTGGTAGCCCGGCAGGGTTGATCCATGGCGGAAAGAATGATGGCAGGCGAGTTCGGATAACCATGGTAACAAGTCTTTTTACCCGAGTAGGATTGTCGGTTGCGGCCGTTTCCCTAACTGTTCTGGCCGCATGTGAGGAACCAGAGGTTATCCTGCCCGGAGCGCGCGAAGATATTCGCCCCGCCGCCGATACTGAAACTGTGGCAACGCGCGGGTCGAAGCCCATCAGCGTTCCCGCACAGAAGGCAAACGCAAGCTGGCCCCAAAATCCGGGAACTGCCGCTTTTCGGACAACGAACGCTCAGTTGCGTGCGACGCCTCAACGGGTCTGGTCGACCCCGATCGGCAAGGGTGACTCGCGCAAGCAACGGATAACCGCGGAACCCGTCGTAGCCGGCGGGTTGATTTACACGCTCGATTCCGGGGCGACAGTATCCGCAGTTTCTCCGCAGGGGCAGAAAGTCTGGAGTACAGGTCTTATTCCAGCCAGTGATGGCGACTCGGACGCGACCGGCGGTGGCATGGCGTATGCAAATGGCGTTCTCTATGTCTCATCGGGGTTTGGTCGGCTGACGGCGTTAGACGCAAAAAGCGGAGTCATCCGGTGGCAAAAGCGTCTGAACGCAACAGGTAGCGGTGCGCCTTTGGTCAATGACGGGTTGCTTTACTTGGTGGCCGGGGATGAAACCGGTTGGGCTATTGATGCCAAGGACGGACGCATCGCCTGGCAAGTTCAGGGCACCCCAAGCGTCGGAAACGTACTTGGCGCACCAGCGCCTGTGGTTGCGTCCGATCTTGCCGTTTTTGCTTTCGGGTCGGGTGATATTTCCGCGACGTTCCGCAGGGGTGGTATCAGCCGCTGGAATGCGTCGGTGGCCGGCGGACGCCGCGGGCGCGCGGCAGCTCAGATTGTCGACGTGACGGGTGGCCCGATGGTGTCAGGTGACACGATTTACATCGGAAACCACTCGGGGCGGACGGTCGCCTTTGACTCGGGTTCGGGTGAGCGTAAGTGGACCGCGGATGAAGGTGCGGTCGATACGGTCTGGCCTGCTGGAAACAGCCTCTTTCAAGTCAGTGACCGCAGTCAGCTTATTCGTCTGGATGCCGCTACCGGTGCCGTTGTCTGGGCGCAGGATTTGCCGGGCTTTGTGAAAGACAAGCCAAACCGCCGTGGGCCGATCGTGGCGCATTACGGGCCGATCATGGCCGGGGGGCGTCTTGTAGTTGCATCCAACGATGGATACCTTCGGTTCTTCAGTCCGGTTGACGGTACGCTTGTGCACCGGGTCGAAGTCCCCGGCGGTGCGACCACGGCACCGGTTGTCGCCGGGCAGACGCTTTATGTCGTGTCCGCCAAAGGTGATCTACACGCTTTCCGTTGACGACAAGATGCGCTAAAGGGCGCGTCTGAGTTTTGAAAGTTGAGTATCATGTCGCTGACCCTCGCCATCGTGGGGCGCCCCAACGTGGGCAAATCCACCCTGTTCAACCGCCTTGTGGGTAAACGTCTGGCTTTGGTCGACGACCAACCCGGCGTGACGCGTGACCTGCGCGAAGGCGAAGGGCGCTTGGGTGATCTGCGTTTTACCGTGATCGACACGGCGGGGCTTGAGGATGCAACCGACGACAGCCTGCAAGGTCGGATGCGCCGCCTGACCGAACGCGCAGTGGACATGGCTGATGTCTGCCTGTTCATGATTGACGCGCGGGTGGGGCTGACGCCGACGGATGAGATGTTTGCCGAAATCCTGCGTAAGCGGTCCAAGCACGTTATCCTAGCGGCGAACAAGGCTGAAGGCAGCGCGGCGGATGCAGGTGTGCTCGAAGCCTACAATCTTGGGCTTGGCGAACCGGTTCGTCTGTCCGGTGAGCACGGCGAGGGGATGACGGACCTGTATGCTCAGTTGATGCCGCTGGCCGACGCTGCGGCTGAAAAGGCGCAGGATGACGCACCGGAAACGGATATTGAGCTGGATGAGGATGGTGAGGGCGAAACGCCGCTGATCACCGCTGCCAAACCGTTGCAGGTCGCCGTTGTGGGCCGTCCGAATGCTGGTAAATCCACGCTGATCAACAAGATCATCGGCGAAGATCGCCTGCTGACCGGCCCCGAGGCCGGGATCACCCGTGACGCGATCAGCCTTCGGATCGACTGGGCCGACCCGGACGGCAACAGCACCCCGATGCGTATTTTTGACACCGCCGGGATGCGCAAAAAGGCCAAGGTGCAGGAAAAGCTGGAAAAGCTCTCGGTCTCTGATGGGCTGCGCGCTGTGAAATTTGCCGAGGTCGTGGTGGTCCTGTTGGACGCGGCTATTCCGTTTGAACAGCAAGACCTGCGGATTGCGGATCTGGCAGAGCGCGAGGGCCGCGCGGTGGTCGTCGCCGTGAACAAATGGGACATCGAAGAGGACAAGCAGGAGAAACTGCGCGATCTGAAAGAATCCTTCGAGCGTCTGTTGCCGCAGTTACGGGGTGCGCCCCTGATCACCGTGTCCGCTAAAACGGGCCGGGGCTTGGAGCGTCTGCGCGCCGCCATCTTGCGCGCTCATGACGTGTGGAATCGCCGCGTGCCAACCGCTGCGCTGAACCGTTGGCTGACCGCGATGCTGGAACAGCACCCGCCGCCAGCGCCGCAGGGTCGCCGGATTAAGCTGCGTTATATGACTCAGGCCAAGACCCGCCCGCCGGGATTTGTCGTCATGTGCTCGCACCCTGACAAGATGCCAGAAAGCTATAACCGGTATCTGGTCAACGGGCTGCGCGAGGATTTCGACATGCCCGGCACGCCCATCCGCCTGACGTTGCGCGGGCAGGGCGACAAGAACCCCTACAAGGGACGCCGCAAGAAAAACGCGGGTGCGCTGGCCAAACATCTCAAGGGCCGCGCGTAACCGCGCCAATTTTCAGCATTTTTGGCTCAGGGGCGTGACAGGCCCATGACTGCGCGTTAGCATTCGCAAGCGTGCATTTGTTTTCGTGCGCTTTTTTCGTTTGCGGAATTTTCCGCGCTTCGTTTTGAACCCATATTGGACCGGGCCATCGTGGGGAGCCGACTTGATGGATCTGAGGGAATACACAAGACAATACGCCGTGCAGGACAATCGACTGGCCGCACTCAGCTATTTCGGAACATTTGCAGTTTATTTTTCGTCGCTGGCTTTGGCGATTGTCTACGTGGATCGCTGGTATGTCATGATCCCGGCCGGGGTCGTTTTCGCGTTCTCTGCTGTGCGGCTATATGTGCTGCAACATGATTGTGGGCACCATTCCCTGTTTGAGACGCGTCAACAGAATGAATGGGCGGGGCATGGGTTGTCTCCATTCACTTTCGCGCCGTTTGAAGTGATGAAGCAAAACCACAACCTTCATCACTCTGGCATCGGTAACCTTGAGCATCGTGAGACCGGCGAGATTCATACGATGACGGTACGCGAATGGAACGAAGCCGATTGGAAGGCACGCCTGTTCTATCGTCTTTACCGCAACCCTTTCATCCTTGTCCCGGTGGGCGCGTTGTTTACCTATTTCATCCGGTACCGCTGGCCCAAGAATACGGTCCGGTTCGGTGTCGCAGGGGTTCTGTTGCACAACCTGTCGATTGTTGTGTTTCTTGGGCTGCTTTACCTGATTGCAGGGACGACGGGAATTCTGGTCTGGCTTGTCTTTTCCTTGTTGGGCGGGATGCTGGGCGTATTTCTCGTCTACCTGCAGCATAATTTCGAGGACACATACTGGGACCGCCGCCCTGATTTGGACCCTAAACTGGCCGCGTTGCAAGGATCGTCAGCGCTGGACTTCGGCTGGTGGTTTGACAATGCCGTTGCCTGCATCACGTTGCACGATATTCACCACTTCAACGCCCGTATCCCATCTTATCGGCTGCGCGCGTGCCACTATAACCTTCCACCGGAATACACACCTCGGCGAATCAAATTTCCCGAGGCGGTTGCGGCCCTGAACCTGAAATTGTGGGATGAAGACGCAAAGCGCCTTGTTCCGTTTCCTAAAAAGGATCGGTCTACCGGTCTCGCCCATAGCAACTGACGCCCGGGCGGGTATCCACGAAACACCCTGCCTTGCAGAATGTATATCTTGTGTATTTACATGTGGGCGGGGAGAAACAGAAAGGACAAAGAATGACCGCAGTGACCGACGTTAAAGGCGTAGGCGACGCGCTTGGCCAATTGTTGATTGCCAATGGGTTCAAAACGGCTGAAGCCCTCGCCAAGGCAACCCCCGACGCTCTGGTCAAAGTCCCCCGAATAGGCGCGGCCCGCGCGCCAGTTCTGATCGCTGCCGCGAAAGAGGCGACTGGCGGGAAACCCGCCGCAAAGCCCACTTCACGCCGCGCCCCAGCGAAAAAGCCTGCGGCCAAAAAGCCAGCAGCACGCAAGCCTGCAGCACGAAAAACAGTGGCTGCCGCAGCGGCCGAAAAACGAGCCGAGGAAGCGGCCCGCAAAGCAGCCGAGGAAAAAGCAGCCGCCGAAGCAAAGGCCAAGAAAAAAGCTAAGGCCAAAGCCAAGGCTGAGAAAGCTGCCAAGAAGCGCGCCGAAATGGAGGCCGTGTTCTCGAAAGCCAAGGACAAGGTAAAGGCCAAGGCGAAGAAGGATAAGAAGTCCAAGAAGGACGATAAGAAAAAGGGCGACAAGAAGAAGGACGCCAAAAAGAGCGAGAAGAAGAAGGATAAGAAAAAGGCGAAGAAGTAAGCCTTCCTCGCCTTTGATCCTTATGAAACCGGCGGCTTTGGTGCGCCGGTTTTCCTATGCCAGTGTGCCGTCCAATTGCAGCGTCAGCTTGCCGCCCAGATAGGGGGCCAGCACCTCGGGTAGGGTGACGGTGCCGTCGGCGTTCTGTCCGTTTTCCAGCACCGCGATCAGGCAGCGTCCCACCGCCAGGCCCGAGCCGTTCAGCGTGTGGACATATTCCGGCTTGCCGCCGGCCTCGGGCCGGAAGCGCGCATTCATGCGGCGGGCCTGAAAGTCGCCGCAGGTCGAGACCGAGCTGATCTCACGGTAGGTATTCTGACCGGGCAGCCATGCCTCGATGTCATAGGTGCGGCGCGCGCCAAAGCCCATGTCTCCGGTACACAGGATCACGGTGCGATAGGGCACGCCCAGCTTCTCCAAAATCCCCTCGGCGCAGCGCAACATGTGCTTCTGTTCGTCGTCGGAATTGTCCGGATGCGTGACTGAGACCATCTCAACTTTTTCAAACTGGTGCTGGCGCAGCATCCCGCGCGTGTCCTTGCCTGCGGAACCGGCCTCGGAGCGGAAGCACAGCGAATGCGCGGTATAACGGCGGGGCAGGTAGCTTTCCTCAATCATCGTGTCGTTGACGATATTGGTCAGCGAGACCTCGGACGTTGGGATCAACCACCACCCTTCGCGGGTCTGATAGCTGTCCTCGCCGAATTTCGGCAGTTGCCCCGTGCCCTGCATCATCTCGGACAGAACCAGAACCGGGCCGTTCACCTCGGTCAGCTCATTTTCGTTGATATGCGTGTCCAGCATAAACTGCGCCAGCGCCCGGTGGATGCGCGCAACACCGCCGGACAGCAGGACAAAGCGCGAGCCAGAGAGCTTTGCGGCGGTCTCAAAGTCCATGCCGTGCTGCACGGCCTCGATCTCAAAATGCTCTTTCGGCGCAAAGTCCAATTCGCGCGGAGTGCCCCAGCGGTTGACCTCGACATTGTCGTTCTCGTCCGCGCCTTCGGGCACGTCCTCGGCGGGCAGGTTGGGGATGCGGATCAACTGGTCGGTCAGCAGCGCGTCAAGGTCCTTGGCTTCGGTCTGCATCCGGGCGATCTCGGCCTTTTTCTCAGCCACAAGCGCGCGCAGGCGTTCAAACTCTGCCTCGTCGCCGCGCCCCTTGGCGGCACCCACCTCTTTGGACGCTTTGTTCTGTTCGGCCTGAGCAGTCTCGGCTGCCAAAATCTTGGCGCGGCGACTTTCGTCCAGCCTCAACAGATCTGACGACACCGGCGCGTCCCCACGGCGCGCAAGGGCGGCGTCGAAGGCGGCTGGGTTTTCGCGAATGGCGCGGATGTCGTGCATGGTTCAGGTCCTTGAATGCGTGAATCACTGAAACCGCTTATGCACCATCTGAATGGCAGGGTGTAGCACCGGATACGACTAAACATCGCCCTCGTGCGTTTCATGCGCCAGATGGCCATCCCATTCCGCGGACGGGATTTTCGGCTCGGGCGGGTCGGCCATGTAAGAGGGCGTCATGATCTGCACGTTATTCTCATTGAACACGGCCACGATATTACGATGCAGGTCCGAGCGGATCTTCGGGATAATGCTGCCGCGTGTCGAGTATCCGTTGATCTGATAATTGATCGCGTAATCGGCCAAAGCGGTCCACAAAACAAAGGGCTCTGGCTTGGCCTTGATCCCCTTGGTGCGGCGCGCGGCTTCGATCAGCATGGCTTCGACCTTTTCAGGCGGTTCCTCGTATCCGATGCCGACTGTGGTGTGCAAAAGTAACCCGCTGCCATCGGTTTTCTTCGAGAAGTTCACCACGTCCGAATTCATAAGCTGCGCATTGGGGATCGAGATCAGTTCGTTTTTGATCGACTTGAGATGCGTTTCCATCAGCTTGATCTGCACCACGTCACCGATGTGATCGCCGATCTGGATGCGGTCCCCGATCGAGGTTGAGCGGCGATAGATCACGAAAAGTCCGGCCAGCATGTTGGAAACGACCGAGTTCGCGCCCAGCGACAGCATTGCACCAACCAGAATAGTCAGTCCCTGAAACGCGGCTGAGTCCGATCCGGGGATGTAGGGCACGGCAAACACAAGCGCGATCAGGATGACGACGACACGGGCGATGTTGAAAGTTGGGTTTACCCAGTGACGCTCGAAATCGCCCATGTCGAACGTACCCGCCTCGACCGCGTCGAAGAAAACACGCATGCCCTTGATGATGTACATCGTAACCCAGGTGATCAGAGCAAGCATGATCAGGTTGGGGATGTAGCTGATGATTCCCTTGAAGATCAGCAGAACCGGTTCGGTCAGGTAGGTTAGCAATAGCTGCGCGAAATAGCGGGTTTCTGCAAAGGCCAGCAGGACGAAAGACAGGTAGTAGTAGAACCCCAGAAAGAAGATAACCAACAGGATGAAACTCAGCCCATACCGCACCAAGGCCGCGATCGCCTCTGCCTGAACGCTTTTGGCGGTGGCGGTCTCAACATCCTTCAAGTGGCGCTTGACAAATTTGATGGTGCGACGCCTGATCCTGCGGTGTATCCAAAGTATCGTCGCGACAAACAGGCCAAAGCCAGCCGTCCACGCCACCGCCTCGATCGCACCGGACACGCGTGCCTGTTCGGTTCGGTTGGCCCGGTAGGCGACTATTGCTTCTTCTATCGCTTCACCGTGAAGAAAGCTGAGAACATCCAGCTCCATCTGCTCGAGTTCGGCGTCGGCAACCGTGACTATTGAAACGGCGACACCGTCCACCAGAATACTCGTTCCCAGATCGGTTTCCTCATAGGTGATCGTGATGCTGAGGCTTTCAGATGTTTCAGCCGCTTGGATAATGTTGTCTTGGACAGATTCTGCACGCTCTTGCGCGGGCAAGGCGGTGGAGCCTCGAAGGAAAAACAAGGTGTCGCCATCGACAATCACCGGTGCCTTGAAGGTGTCGGGTTGCTGTTCGGTGGTTTCAACCTCGGTCTCGGTTTCCTGTGCCGATGCAGATGGCACCAGCAGAGCCAGCCACAAGGCCGCGATCATCACCCGGCTAACCATGCCAACAATATGAAATAATTGCGCCATTTGCCCTCCCGCCGCTCAACTATATCCATCCAAGGCGGTGTTCCTAGAAGTCAAACGCAACTTCGGCCTGAAACTGTGATCATTTTGAGCCAATCCCCGAAAAAACCTGCGCCACCATTCCTTGCAAACAGACAGTTCAAAGAATAGGTTCTCGCCAAATTTGCGGAGCGCTTCCGCAAGACCAAACCAAAAGGAATATCCCATGGAAGGTGGCGCAATCGCCCAGTTTCTCCCGCTGATCCTGATCTTCGCGATCATGTATTTCCTGCTGATCCGTCCGCAGCAGAAGAAGATGAAGGAACATCAGGCCATGGTCGAGGCTGTGCGCCGGGGCGATCAGGTGGTCACTCAGGGTGGTCTGATCGGCAAGGTGTCGAAGGTCAAGGAAGGCGACAACGAGATCGAGGTCGAGATCGCTGAAGGCGTCAAGGTCCGTGTGGTCAAATCGACCATTGCGCAGGTTCTGAACAAGACCGAGCCAGCGAAGTAACTTCGCACGACAATTCCTTGAAAAGGCAGGGTAATGCTGCAAATTGATACCTGGAAGCGGGTTCTGATCTGGGCGGTCTGTGTGATCGGTCTGCTGATGGCCCTGCCGAATGCGTTTTACACGCGAGTCGAGCAATCCAACGACGCCAAGGCCGCGATCGAGCTTGGGTTAAATACCCCCGAGATGCAGGCCGAGGCGGGGCAATGGCCGAATTGGTTGCCATCTTCTCTGGTCAATCTTGGCCTCGATCTGCGCGGGGGCGCGCATCTGCTGGCCGAAGTGCAGGTCAGCGATGTCTACGAATCCCGCATGGATGCGATGTGGCCGGAAATCCGCGACGCTTTGCGTGATGAGCGGGGCACCATCGGCACTATCCGTCGCCAAGATTCGGCTCCGGATGAGATTCGCGTGCGCATCAGCCAGCCCGAAGGTATGCCCCGCGCGCTGGAAGTCGTGCGTGGGCTGGCCCGTCAGGTGCAAACTCTGACCGGAGTAGGCGCCACCGATATCGAGGCGCGGGCCGAGGGTGACACGATCATCGTGCAACTGTCCGAGGCCGAACGGCTTGCCTCGGACGACCGCACAGTACGTCAGTCGCTTGAGATCATTCGCCGCCGGATTGACGAGGTCGGCACCCGAGAGCCAACGATTCAACGGCAGGGTACGGACCGGATTCTGATTCAGGTTCCGGGCATCGGCAGTGCGGGTGAGTTGAAAGAGATTATCGGCACAACCGCGCAACTGACCTTTAACCCGGTTGTCAGTCGCGGCACCAATCCTGATGCCGTCGCTGGTGTGGGTGAGAAAGTCGTCCCATCCATCGACGAAGACGGCGTGTATTACACACTTGATGCAGCGCCCGTCGTGACGGGCGAAGAACTGGTGGATGCGCAGCCTGCGTTCGACCAGAACGGTCGCCCAGCAGTGAACTTCCGATTCAACACGTCCGGGGCCCGCAAATTCGGCGACTACACGCTGGAAAACATCGGCGCGCCGTTTGCCATCGTTCTGGATGATGAGGTGATCTCGGCCCCCGTGATCCAAAGCCATATTCCGGGTGGATCGGGCATTATCACCGGCAATTTCACCGTTGAGGAAAGCACCAACCTGGCCGTTCTGCTGCGCGCGGGTGCCCTGCCTGCCGGGTTGGAGTTTCTGGAAGAACGCACCATTGGCCCTGAACTGGGCCAAGACAGCATAGACGCCGGAAAAGTGGCAACAATAGTGGCATTTGTCGCCGTGCTGGTCTTTATGGCGCTCAGCTATGGTCTGTTCGGCGTTTTTGCCAATATCGCGCTGATCCTGAACGTTGGGCTGTTGTTTGGCCTGCTGTCACTGATCGGGGCGACGCTGACCTTGCCCGGTATCGCGGGCATCGTTCTAACGGTCGGTATGGCGGTTGATGCCAATGTGCTGATCTTTGAACGTATCCGCGAGGAACTGAAATCCGCCCGTGGTCCAGCGCGCGCGATTGAGCTGGGCTACGAAAAGGCGCTGTCTGCCATTCTGGACGCAAACGTGACCACCTTCATCACCGCCGTGATCCTGTTTGCCATGGGCAGCGGGCCGGTGCGCGGCTTTGCCATCACTCTGGGTCTGGGTATCCTCACCTCGGTCTTCACCGCGATCTTCGTGACGCGCCTGATGATCGTGATGTGGTTTGAACGCCGCCGCCCGAAAACGATCGAGGTTTGATCATGAGACTGAAACTTGTCCCGCAAAACACCTCGTTCGATTTCTTCAGCCGCTGGAAGGTCTGGCTGGGCATCTCTGGCCTGATGATGGTGATCGCGTTCACGTCCTTCATGCTGCAAGGGCTGAACTTCGGCATCGACTTCCGAGGTGGGACTACGATCCGGACGCAGTCGGCGCAGGAAATCGACGTGGGTGCCTATCGCGACGCTATCGCGCCACTGGAGCTGGGCGACGTCACGATCACCGAAATTTTTGACCCGACCTTCGGTGAAGACGAAAATGTCGCCATGATCCGCATTCAGGCGCAGGCCGATGCCGAGGCTGTATCGGCTGCAACCGTCGCGGCAGTGGAGGCGGCGCTGAAAGGTGCCGCACCGGACATCGTTTTTGTATCCGTCGAATCCGTCGGCCCCAAAGTCTCGGGCGAACTCATCCAGACCGCCGTGATCGCCGTTGTCCTCGCTATCGGAGCCGTGCTTGTCTACATCTGGCTGCGCTTCGAGTGGCAGTTCGCATTGGGCGCCGTGGCCGCACTGGTTCATGACGTGATCCTGACCATCGGCATTTTCTCGGAACTGCAAATTCGGTTCGATCTGGCCATCATCGCCGCACTTCTGACCATCGTGGGTTATTCGCTGAACGACACCGTGGTCGTCTTTGACCGCGTGCGCGAGAACCTGCGGAAGTACAAAAAGAAAGAGCTGAAAGAGGTTCTGAACATCTCGATCAACGAAACGCTGAGCCGGACGGTTATGACCTCGGTTACGACCCTGCTGGCGCTGATCTCGCTATATGTACTGGGCGGAGACGTCATTCGCGGCTTTGTCTTCGCGATGATCTGGGGCGTGATCGTGGGAACCTATTCCTCGGTCTTTGTCGCCTCGACCATCCTGCTGTGGCTGGGCGTTAAACGCGACTGGTCCAAGCCGTCGAACACGGCAGGCAACCAATTTGCCAACGTCGATGCCTGATGTTTTCGGCCAGTCCCCGACGGGGCTGGCCGTCATCGTTTTCGCCGCATTCCTGGGCGGCATTGTCCGCGGCTTTTCCGGCTTTGGAACCGCGCTGATCTTTCTACCAATCGCGACACCCTACCTTGGTCCGTTCGGGGCGCTCATCGGCCTGACTATAATGGATATCTTCGGACCTCTGCCAAACGTGCGCCGCGCGTGGGGCGCTGTCGACCGGGGCGACCTTTTCCGGCTGGTCATTGGCTGCGCGATCATGCTGCCGATTGGGTTGTGGGTATTGACGCAGGTCGAGCCCGAGGTTTTTCGCTATGCGGTTAGCCTGCTGGCGATCCTGATGTTGGTCATTTTGATCCTCGGGCTGCGCTACAATGGTCCTGTCCGGCGAACAATGGTCGCGGGTATTGGCGGAGCTGCGGGTTTTTTGGGGGGGGTCGCGGGATTGCCGGGCCCGGCTGTGATTCTGTTCTACATGTCGCGTCCGCTACCGGTCGAAGTCATTCGCGCTACCATCTTGCTGTTCCTGCTGGTGTTTGACTTTCTCATTCTGGGTTTTTTGTCCGCAATGGGGCGGGTCACTGTCGCGTCGGCGGTGCTGGGTTTCGCGCTGGCGGTGCCGAATCTGGTCGGCAACTGGCTGGGCGGGTGGCTATTCCGTCCCGAGCGTGAAAAACTGTACCGAACCGCAGCATATGTAGCGATCGCGCTGGCGGCCTTGTCGGGGCTGCCACTTTGGGGCTAGAACGCATCCATGCGCCTGAATGAGATCACGTATAACAACGCAGTACCCGTCGACGGATATGGTCCGGGGTTCTTCCGAATTGGTGGAGAAGTCCACGAAGGGGCGGTTCTGACAAGTCCTCAGGGGACGACGGTTTGGAATGGTTATGCGGACGAAGCCGCATTGCTGACGCTGGCCGATCACATAGATGTCCTGTTCATCGGAACCGGGGCCGAACTTGCCCATATTCCCGCCGATCTCAGAACCGAACTGGAAAGCGCTGGCATTGGGGTTGAGATCATGAGCTCTCCCGCTGCGTGCCGTACCTACAATGTACTGCTGTCCGAGGGGCGCCGCATTGCGCTTGCCCTAATTCCTGTCTAAGGGATCCATCTTCATCTGGCTAAAAATATCCCTGGGAGCCGGCATTGGTGCGCCATTGGTTCAAGCGCCAATGGCGGCGGGGCTGGCCCCTCACTTCTGCCAGTGTCAACACAAACCCTATTCAAGCTCTGCGGCAAATCCTGTCTTTTGTCCTTTCGTGCAATCCGTTAAGCGAAAGACATGACACTGACTGTAACCGAACTGGCCATCGCCCGAGGCGGGGTACCTGTGCTCGAAGGGCTCAGCTTTGTGCTGCACCCCGGTAAGGCGCTGATCCTGCGTGGTCCGAACGGGATTGGTAAAACCACATTGTTGAGAACGCTTGCGGGGCTGCAGCCTCCGCTTGCCGGGCAAATCCAAGGGGCCGAGGACCAGATAGCCTATGCCTCTCATTCCGACGGTTTGAAGCCAACTCTGACGGTGGTTGAAAACCTTGTATTCTGGGCGTCCGTATTTGGTACACATGACATTCAGCCTGCTTTGGACGCTTTTGCACTGGTTGAGCTGTCTGATCGGCACGCAGGCAATTTGTCCGCAGGTCAAAAACGAAGGCTGGGGCTGGCTCGTATGCTGGTCACAGGTCGCCCGATCTGGATGCTGGACGAACCAACCGTTTCGCTGGATCGTGACGCGGTTCAGATGTTCGCGGATGCTGTCCGGGCGCATCTCGGGCAGGGTGGCTCTGCCCTGATTGCCACCCATATTGACCTTGGGCTGGACGGAGAGGTTCTGGATGTCGCCCCCAACAAGGCCAAACCGACACCCATTGACGACTTCGACGGAGGCTTTCTGTGATAGCCCTGCTGCTGCGTGACCTGAAACTGGCTTTCCGCGCAGGCGGCGGTTTTGGTCTTGGCCTTGCGTTCTTTTTGATTGTCACGGTTCTGGTGCCCTTTGCGGTCGGTCCGCAATCATCGCTGCTGTCGACCATCGCCCCCGGTATTCTGTGGCTGGGGGCGCTGCTGGCCTGCCTTTTGTCTTTGGACCGTTTGCTGGCGCTGGACTGGGAGGACGGCTCGCTCGACCTGCTGGCCACCGCGCCCCTGCCGCTGGAGGCGGTCGTGACGATCAAGGCTTTGGCCCATTGGTTGACGACCGGTCTACCGTTGGTTCTGGCCGCTCCGTTTTTGGGGGTTCTGTTGAACCTGCCGATGCTGGGATATTTCTGGCTCGTTGTTTCTTTGCTGATCGGAACCCCGGCCATGAGCGTCATCGGAACATTTGGCGCAGCCCTTACCGTTGGCCTGAAACGCGGTGGTCTTCTTCTTTCACTGCTGGTGCTGCCGCTCTATGTACCCACGCTGATCTTTGGGGCCGAGGTCGCCCGCCGTGGCGCAACCGGGATGGAGACCCAAACCCCGCTGCTTATGCTGGCCGGTATCACCGCCGCCACAATCGCGCTGTTGCCCTTTGCCAGCGCTGCCGTTTTGCGTATCAACCTTCGGTGACCGGTTCAAAGATTGACTGAGGTCAATTGAGAACGAAACCGACTCGGACTAGATAAGGCCCATGTCTTTCGCAGCCAAAACCAACGCTCTGTGGGAATATGCAAACCCGCGCAAGTTCCTCGCAACCAGCGAACGGGTGCTTCCGTTCTTCTGGGTCATCTCTATTGCGTGCATCGTGATCGGTTTGATCTGGGGCTTTTTCTTTACGCCGGATGATTACAAGCAGGGCTCGACCGTCAAGATTATCTATCTGCATGTTCCGGCTGCGCTGATGGCGATCAACTGTTGGCTCATGATGCTGGCGGCTTCGCTGGTCTGGCTCGTGCGCCGTCACCACGTTAGCGCCCTTGCCGCGCGTGCTGCGGCTCCGGTCGGAATCGTCATGACATTGATCGCGCTGGCGACCGGAGCAATCTGGGGACAGCCAATGTGGGGCACATGGTGGGCCTGGGACCCGCGCTTGACCTCGTTCCTGATCCTGTTCCTGTTCTATCTGGGCTACGTCGCCCTGTGGGAGGCGATTGAAGACCCCGATACGGCTGCCGATCTGACATCGGTCCTTTGTCTGGTTGGCTCAGTCTTTGCGATCCTCAGCCGTTATGCGGTGAATTTCTGGAACCAAGGGCTGCATCAAGGGGCTTCGGTTATGCGTGCCGCTGCCATTACCGGATCAGACACAGAAGAAAAGGTGAGCAATATCTACTTCTATCCGCTGCTCGTTTGCATCATCGGGTTCGTACTCCTGTTCATCGCGCTGGTTCTTTACCGAACCGGAACTGAAATTCGCGCCCGTCGGGTCAAGGCGCTGCTGGCACGGGAAAGGGTGGGTGGATGATGCCTGATCTTGGAAAATATGCGGACACTGTATTGTGGTCTTATGTAGTGTCTATCGGCCTGCTGGCTGTGCTGATCGTTCTAAGCGTTATGCGCGGTCGCAAAGTTCGGGCTGAGATTGACAAGGTAGAAGGCAGGATGTCGCGTAATGGCTAAGATTTCACCGTTGATGATCGCTCCGCCGTTGATTTTTGCGGGATTTGCCGTACTCGCAGGGATCGGCATGTTTCGAGACGACCCCGACGCGCTGCCTTCTGCGCGGGAAGGGCAGCCAGCCCCTCCGGTCGTCGTGACGGATTTCTCTGGCAAGCCGAATTTCGACGATGCCACCCTTAGAGATGGCGAGGTCAAACTGGTCAACTATTGGGCCAGTTGGTGCGCGCCGTGCCGTGTTGAGCACCCCAATCTGCAGGTGCTTTCGGATGAAGGTATTCCGGTCTACGGGATCAATTACAAAGATAAGCTTGCAAACGCCGAAGCATTTCTGGCCGAACTGGGCGATCCCTACGCCGGTATCGGACGCGATGAGCAGGGCCGCATGGGGCTGGATTGGGGTGTCTACGGAGTGCCAGAGACATATGTGATTGACGGGCAGGGCACGATCATCTTGCGCTTTGCGGGGCCGATTACACAGCGCGCGATAGAAAGCACCATCCGCCCGGCGCTTGAAAAGGCCGCTGGCAATTAACTCGTTGCCTCGAAGTCTTCCGATCTGAGGACGCGCTGAACAGGGCGCAAAGAAAAAGGGGCGCTCGAGTGAGCGCCCCTTAAACGTTCTTGCAAGAACTTAGCTCGCTTTGGCGAGATTCCGCAGCACGTAGTGCAGAACGCCGCCGTTCTCGATGTATTCGATCTCGGGCGCGGTATCGATACGGCACTTCAGGGTGATGGTTTTCTCGGACCCGTCACCATAGACGATCGTGCAGGGCACTTCCTGCAACGGTTGGATAGTATCCAAACCGTGGATCGAGACAGTTTCGTCACCCTTCAGGCCCAGCGATTTGCGGGTGTCGCCGCCGGTGAACTCGAACGGGATAACGCCCATGCCAACCAGGTTCGAGCGGTGAATACGCTCAAAGCTTTCTGCGATCACTGCTTTGACACCCAGCAGCGCGGTACCTTTGGCAGCCCAGTCACGCGAGGACCCGGCACCGTACTGCTCACCGCCAAAGACGACCAGCGGCGTGCCCTGTTCCTGATAGGCCATCGAGGCTTCGTAGATCGAGGTTTCAGCACCGTCTGGGCCTTTGGTATAACCGCCTTCGACGCCGTCCAGAATCTCGTTCTTGATGCGGATATTGGCAAAGGTGCCGCGCATCATGATCTCGTGGTTGCCACGGCGAGAGCCATACGAGTTGAACTCGCGCGGCTGCACCTGACGATCAATCAGGTATTTACCAGCGGGCGTGGTGGTTGCGAAGGACCCTGCAGGCGAGATGTGGTCGGTCGTGACCATATCGCCCAGAATGGCCAGAACTTTAGCGCCTTCGATATTGGTGATGGTGCCGGGTTCGGTGCCCATGCCCTGGAAGTAGGGCGGGTTCTGGATATAGGTGGAGGTCGCAGGCCAGTCATAGGTCTCGGCGTCGGTCGTCTCAACACCCTGCCACTTTTCGTCGCCCTTGAAGACGTCGGCGTATTTCGACTGGAACGCTTCGCGGGTGACGGTCTGTTCAACCAGTTCCGCAACCTCCTGCTGAGTCGGCCAGATGTCTTTCATGAAGACATCGTTGCCGTCTTGGTCTTGACCGATCGGCTCGGATGTCAGGTCGATATCCATGGTGCCGGCCAGCGCATAGACCACGACCAGCGGCGGAGAGGCCAGGTAGTTGGCGCGCACGTCAGGCGAGATGCGACCTTCAAAGTTACGGTTGCCCGACAGGACCGACGTGGCAACAAGGTCACCTTCGGCAATCGCCTCGGACAGTTCTTTCTGGATCGGGCCAGAGTTGCCGATACAGGTGGTGCATCCGTAGCCAACGAGGTTGAAGCCAACCTTGTCCAGATCTTCCTGAAGGCCAGCGGCCTCAAGATAAGCGGACACGACTTGAGAACCCGGAGCCAGCGAGGTTTTCACCCAAGGCTTGCGGTTCAGGCCCAGAGCGGCCGCCTTGCGTGCCACTAGACCCGCGCCGATCATCACATACGGGTTCGAGGTGTTCGTGCACGATGTGATCGACGCGATCACGACCTTGCCCGATTCCATGGTGTAATCTTCGCCCTTGACGGCGATTTCCTTACCCATCGGACGCTTGAAGGTCTCTTCCATTTCTTTGGTGAAAGCGGCCTTGGCGCCTGTCAGGGCGACATAGTCCTGCGGACGTTTCGGACCCGAGATCGCGGGAACGATGGTGCCCATGTCAAGGCTCAGGGTGTCGGTGTAGATCGGTGCGTAGTCTTCGTCGCGCCAGAAACCGTTTTCCTTGGCATAGGCTTCAACCAGCGCAATCCGGTCTTCGTCGCGACCGGTGTTGCGCAGATAGCGCAGGGTTTCACCGTCGATCGGGAAGAAGCCGCAGGTCGCGCCGTATTCCGGCGCCATGTTCGCAATGGTTGCACGGTCTGCAAGCGGCAGACGGTCCAGACCTTCGCCGTAGAACTCGACGAATTTGCCGACAACGCCTTTTTCACGCAGCATTTCAACGACTTTCAGAACCAAGTCGGTGCCAGTGGTGCCTTCGACCAGCTCTCCGGTCAGTTCAAAGCCGATGACTTCGGGGATCAGCATTGAGATCGGCTGACCCAGCATCGCGGCCTCGGCCTCGATACCGCCAACGCCCCAGCCAAGAACGGCCATGCCATTGACCATCGTGGTGTGGCTGTCGGTGCCGACCAGAGTGTCGGGATACGCCACTTCGTCGCCGTTCTGATCGGTGTCCGTCCAGACGGTCTGGGCCAGATATTCCAGGTTCACCTGGTGGCAGATACCGGTTCCCGGCGGTACAACGCGGAAGTTGTTGAAGGCGTTCTGGCCCCATTTCAGGAACTGATAGCGTTCCATGTTACGCTCGTATTCGCGGTCAACGTTCATTTGGAACGCGCGCGGATTGCCGAACTCGTCGATCATGACCGAGTGGTCGATGACCAGATCAACAGGATTCAGCGGGTTGATCTTCTGCGCGTCGCCGCCCAGACCCTTGATCCCGTCGCGCATTGCGGCCAGATCGACCACCGCCGGAACACCAGTGAAGTCCTGCATCAGCACGCGGGCAGGGCGGTACGCAATCTCGCGGGGGTTCTTGCCACCGCTTGCGCCCCATTCGGCAAAGGCTTTGATGTCGTCGACCGACACTGAGAAGCCGTCGTCCTCGAACCGCAGCATGTTTTCCAGCACCACTTTCAGCGCGGCTGGCAGTTTCGAGAAATCGCCCAGACCGGCTTCTTGAGCCGCAGGGATCGAGTAATAGGAAATGGATTTGCCATTCACGCTCAGGCTGCGGCGTGTCTTGGCGGTATCCTGTCCGACTTTGATGGGCATCTAATGGCCTCCCTCTCAAATGACGTGGATTTTGGGATTCGCTGGTGGCTATCTGCATCACCCAAGCGCGCGGTTCAAGGTCCAAGACGCAGGGTGCGGCAATTTTTGTATACCATTGCACACATTTTTGAGGGTGCAGCGCTTTAAAGGTCTCAAGAAACCTTGATTGGAGGTTGAACAGCGTTCCGGGTAAACCCGTTCAGCATCCGTTAAACCCAAGAGCCGTCATGTACAGATTCGTTCCTGCGTCCGCTTTCCTCTCTTTGTTTCTGGCGGCATCGGCCTCTGCTGATAGTGGTCCTGTGGTCGTAGAGCTGTTTACGTCTCAGGGCTGTTCGTCTTGTCCTCCGGCGGATCAGATCATGCATGAACTGGCCAAACGCGACGATGTCATTGGGTTGGCCCTGCACGTGGACTACTGGGACTATATCGGTTGGAAGGACGAATTCGCCGATCCTGACCACACAGAGAGGCAACGCGCCTACGCTCGTGAAGCTGGACGGTCGATGATCTATACGCCTCAGATGGTGGTTAATGGCCAACAGGACGTTGTCGGAGCGCAGTCTCTTGAGCTGGATCGGTTGATTGACGCCCATCTTGCGACCCAGCCAGAGGCTTCGGTCACGGCAGTACAATCAGGGGGCCAGATCGTAATTGATGTGGCCCCGACCGCGCTGCTGGCATCAGATTTGTATGACGTTCGCGTTGTCCAGTATTCTCCGATGCGGCACGCTTCTATTCGCCGTGGTGAGCTGGCCGGGCATGATCTGGACTATGCAAATGTGGTTGAGACCTGGCAGATCGCAGGGCAGTGGAACGGCGATGAACCGCAGGAGTTCTCTGTGTCACTGACGTCTGACTTGCCTGCCGTTGTGCTTGTCCAGAGAGCCGGGCATGGCCCCATCGTAGCGGCCACCCGCATCAAGTGATCACGGCATGTCCTGTGGCTGCACCCCAAGGCCGTTCCACGGCTTCCAGCGCCGGTGAATCCAAAACCACTGCCCCATATGCTGTCGGACCACGGCTTCGAGGTCATCATTGGTATATTGGGTCATTGTCTTTGCGTCTGTGTGGGGCACGGGGTCGTGCAGAACTATTTCAAAGTCCAGACCGTTTGGTTGGCGCACTGCGTAGCATGGGATCATGACCGCATTGTATTTCATCGCCAGCTCTGCGTTCAGCACCGAAGTCACCGCGGGCTTGCCGAAAAACATTAGTTCTTCGCCGCCATGCGCGTGTAGGTCGGAAACGATGGCGATGATCCCGCCCTTTTTCAAGGAACGCACCATCTCGACCATCCCCCGGCGCCCCTGTTCAAACATGGGCGCGCCGGTTTTGTAGAAGGCGTCAACATACATCTCGTTGAAATAAGGGTTTGCCATACGGCGGTAGAGACATCCGATCGGCTCGCCGCCACGTTCCTGAAGGGCAATGCGTGCGGCAAGATAATGGCCGAAATGGGCAGTGATCATCATGACCGGTTTCCCTTCGGCCACGGCGGTATCAAACGCCGCAACGCCGGGACCCGAAACCTTTGCATTGCGCTGACGCTTTGTAAAACCTTCGGGCGAAAAATGCTCCATAATCGCCCGGCCCGCATTGTCTGGAACGGCGCGACAAATGCGCTTTACTTCGGCATCGGACAGTTCGGGACACGTCAGTTCGAGATTGCTGCGCACCCGTTTGGAGAAGCCCACGATTGGGGCGAGGCCACGCACGATACCTCCCATCGCGGCAATGCGTTTTTCGTAGGGCAGCAAGCGCATAGCGCCCACAACTCCTTTAAGAAACAGACCAGTGACGTAGTATTTGCCAAGCTCAAAGCGGCTTAGATCAGACTTTTCAACGGGCATAAGAGGTTCTCGGCAACAATTGCGATCTGCCGGGCCAGACATACAAGCCGGAACTCGTAACCACAAGTATTCTGCGCAGAGTTCGGAACTTCTGCTGGCCCATTGACCTATTCGTCAATCTCCTCAGCCATAAGTGTAATGGTGCCGTCATCCGCCAAAGCGCGAATGGCACTGACGATCTGGGTCATGGCTTCTTCGGCCTCTGATTGTTTGACGTTGCCGCGTTCGCTCATCTGCTCTCGCAGGCTGTCGGCCATCCGAGACGACATGTTGGAAAGCAAATAATCGACGGTGGATTGGTCTTGTTCCGTTTCAGCCCCGGCGAGCGCGGCTATCAGGACAGGCTCGTCGACGCCGCGCAAAACGGCAGGGACGTCGCGAGGCAGGACACGGCTTGGAATGTGGGCAAAGGTAAAGATTGATTGCCGGACGACACTGGCAAAGTCTGAATCTTCTTCGTCAAGCGCAGTTAACAACCCATCGCGTGTTGATGCAGCAGACTGGTTCAGGATTGCCCCGACTCGCGGCCCCGGAGCATCGGAAAACGCGACCGCTGGGCGTTGATCAATTTGAGCGGCCAACGACCATCCGATCTGCTCGACTGCTTCTGGGGTAACGTTGGCGGTTTTGGAAACAGCGTAGGTAATGCGACGGGCCACAGGGCCGGGCAGAAGCCCCAGTAGACGTGCGGCTTTGGCGGTCTCTAGCTTTGACAGCATGACTGCTGCGATTTCTGTGCTTTCCGCCTGAACCATCTCGGCCAATTCCTCGGTCGGGATCTGACGCAGGCGTTCCCACGGATCACCAACTTGGCGGACACCCGCGACCTTGCGCAGACGCGCGGCGGTCGCAGGGGCGAGTTTCCCGTTCACGGCATCCAAGGCACCAGCCAAACCGTGTGGAAAGGACAGGCCGACGCTGTCCAGCGCTTCTGCGAATTCCTGCGCGACCGCATCAAGCGTCACGCGATCCACCAATCCCATCTGGCCCAGTTGGTGGGTCAGATTCTCCTGCAATTCGTCTGGAAGTTCTTCAAGCGGAATATCCGCGCCTTCGTTCAACAACAGGCGCACGACCACCGCAGCCTTTTGCCTGTTGCTGAGCCTGCGTGGAACCACGCGCGGCGTTTCGTTGTTTTGTTCGGGCAACGGGGTATTTGAGCCCGATGCCACCTGTACCAAAGTATTTGCGTCCTGCATCTGCCTGCGGTGCCATTCTTCTGTTCCGCAGGCAGGTTAGCGAGAGTCGGGTAAAGAAAGGCTGAAGCTTAGTAGCTATATGTCAGCCCCGTGCGGATCGCTTCGCGCAGTGACGCCTCGGCCCAGGTTCCTTCGCCGCCCCGCGCTTTGATCTCACGCCATTGCGCGATCGCGAGGTCGGTTTTGCCTTCCAAGACAAAGCCCTGCGCCATGTAAGAACGCGCCAGAAGGTTGTCGGGGTTCGTTTGGATTGCAGTGTTGTAGAAACTGTATGCCAGCTCCAACTCGCCCATTTTGCGGTAGGTGAAGCCCCAGTATGTCATGACGCGATCGTCGGCCTGATCCATGATCCGAAGAATGTTTTGAGCATTCTCTAGCTGGCCATCGTAGGCAAGTTCACGAACGGCTTCGTAAAGCTCGTCTTGGGTAAAGTTTGTCTTGTTCGGCTTCACGCAGCGACCGCGGTCTTTGTCGTAAACGCGTCCGAACAGGCATTTCTTGGTGGTGTTTGTCGGCTTGGGCGGGCTGGCGCTATCCCCGCCTGCGGCATGCAAAGCCGGTGCGAATGCAAATGCCTGAAGAACAATAGCTGAAGCGAATACGATGCGCATTTTCCTACTCCGTTGTCTGAGCTGCTCTGATCAAGCTAGCGCGTTCTCACGAAAAGCTAACAGCCATTCGCTCGCTTTTATTCACAAGTAGGAAAGATTTTGTCAGCTGTTCACAATTTTTGCGCAGCTCTGGCTTTCGGTGTCCCAATAGGTTCCGGGCGCGCAGGATTGAGTTTGCTTTGAGTGGCCGTTGCAGGCCAAGGCAAGCGAAGCCGTGCAAGAAAGTGCCAGTGCGCAAAGAAGGGTGCGGATCATCTTTGGGTCTCCTGTTCGGAAATACCCTGCCATCATATCCGAAAATGACCGGTCTGGCAAAAGAACGGCCCGGATCACGTCTTGTGGTCCGGGCCGAAAGAAATTCTGAATGGGTTGTTTTATTCCCCGAATACGCGGGCGAAGATCGTATCGACGTGCTTGGTGTGATAGCCGAGGTCGAATTTCTCCTCGATCTCCTCGGTGCTCAGCGCGGCTGTTACGTCGGCATCCCCAAGAAGTTCGGTTTTGAAGTCCTTGCCTTCTTCCCAGACCTTCATCGCGTTGCGCTGTACCAGACGATAGGCGTCTTCGCGGCTGACGCCGGCTTGGGTCAGGGCAAGCAGCACGCGCTGGCTCATGACCAGACCACGGAACTTGTTCATGTTGGCCAGCATGTTTTCCGGGTAGACGACCAGTTTGTCGACCACGCTGGTCAAGCGCGACAGGGCAAAGTCCAGCGTCACGGTGGTGTCAGGGCCAATGTTGCGCTCGACCGAGCTGTGCGAGATATCGCGCTCGTGCCAGAGGGCCACGTTTTCCATCGCGGGGACCACGGCCATACGCACCAGACGGGCCAGACCGGTCAGGTTTTCGGTCAGGACCGGGTTGCGCTTGTGCGGCATGGCGGACGAGCCCTTTTGACCTTTCGAGAAGAACTCTTCGGCCTCCAGCACCTCGGTCCGCTGCATGTGGCGGATTTCTACGGCGATGTTTTCGATGCTGCTGGCGATAACGCCCAGTGTGGCAAAGAAAGCCGCGTGGCGGTCGCGCGGAATGACTTGTGTGCTGATCGGTTCGGGCACCAGCCCCAGTTGATCGCAGACATGTTCTTCGACACGGGGGTCGATATTGGCGAATGTGCCAACCGCGCCGCTGATTGCGCCAGTGGCGATCTCGGCGCGCGCGTCGCGCATGCGCGACAGGTTGCGGTCCATCTCTGCATAGAAACGCGCAAAGGTCAGGCCCATGGTGGTGGGTTCGGCGTGGATGCCGTGGCTGCGGCCGATACGAACGGTTTCCTTGTGCTCGTAGGCGCGGCGCTTGAGGGCGGCCAGCAGACCTTCGAGGTCAGCGATCAGGATATCCGCCGCGCGGGTGAGCTGAACGTTAAAGCAGGTATCCAGCACATCCGAAGACGTCATGCCCTGATGTACAAAACGGGCTTCTTCACTGCCAACATGCTCGGCCAGGTGAGTCAGAAAGGCGATGACGTCGTGTTTGGTGACGGCCTCGATCTCGTCAATGCGGGCCACGTCGAATTCCACGTCTTTGGCCTTCCACACGGCATCGGCGTTTTCGCGCGGGATTACGCCCAGATTGGCCATAGCTTCGCAGGCATGGGCTTCGATCTCGTACCAGATGCGGAACTTGGTCTCGGGCGACCAGATGGAGACCATCTCGGGGCGGGAATAACGTGGAATCATTGGCAGCGGCACCTTTTTGTGATTTGGCAGAGGGGCGATGCGGCGCGGTTTAAACCCACCCGCGCAAGGGAACAAGGCACGAGTGCTGGTATGAGACGGTTTGCCCTGATTTTGGCGGTGAAAAAACTCCGCGTATTGACCGAAAAAGAGATTCTGGAGGCTTTATGACCCTGCCGCATAGCCTGTCGGAGTTTGAGGGCTGCTGGAGCCTGACCCGCGTCATTCGGGACGCAAAGGCAGGTCAGGTCGTGCACGCCGACGGAACAGTGACCCTGAGCCGTTCAGAAGACGGGCTGATCTACGACGAAGACGTTATTTTGCGTCTTCCGGGGCAACCCGAGATGAAGGGAACCCGCCGCTATCTTTGGCGTGACGACGGGGAAAAAGTTGCGATTCATTTCGACGACGGCCGCTATTTTCACGCGCTGAAACTGGGAATAAAGCAGGCGTCAGATCACCATGACTGTCCACCGGACAGCTACGATGCCGTCTATGACTTTTCTACTTGGCCACGCTGGTGCGTGCGCTGGATCGTGTCCGGGCCTCGCAAATCCTATGAAATGGACACAGAATATATGCTGCGGTAGCGTAATCATCTTGCAGAAAAGGCTATGACAGGGCATTGCTGTCGCAGAATCTCGGTCCGAATTGGGAGAAGGAAGATGAATTCAAATGTTCTGGCCAACGCGATTGGTCCGCGCGAGGGAACAGCGCTGCGCGTCAAGCAGGTTGTTCTGGTTGCGCTGGGCATCGTTGCCCTGGCCGTCGCCGCGAAAATCAAAGTACCGATGTGGCCTGTGCCGATCACGATGGGCACTTTTGCCGTTCTGACCATCGGCACCGCTTATGGCGCCCGTCTGGGTCTTGTGACGATGCTGGGTTACCTGCTGGTCGGAGCGCTGGGCTTTGACGTTTTTGCCGGGTCTTCGGCTGAAAAATTCGGCCTGACCTACATGATGGGTGGCACCGGTGGCTATCTGGTGGGTTACCTGATGGCGACCGTCCTGCTGGGCGCTCTGGCTGCGCGCGGCTGGGACCGTTCGGTGGGCAAGCTGGCGCTGGCGCTGGTTCTGGCAAACGTCCTGATCTATGTCCCCGGCCTGCTGTGGCTGGGTCAGCTTTACGGCTGGGACAAGCCGATCCTGGAATGGGGTCTGACACCGTTCCTGGTGGGTGACGCGATCAAGCTGGCTCTGGCCGCTCTGTTGATCCCCGGCCTGTGGAAACTGGTGGGCGACGCCCGCACCTGATCTACGGCAAACTGACATTGAATGAACCCGCGCCGGAGTGCTTCCGGCGCGGGTTTTTTTGTTCCATTCAGATACTGGACAAAGCGCGCGGTCACGGTTCAGTGTGAACCCACTAGATCAAAAGGTTTTTGAGTCATGCATATTCCGTTGGGTTCCGTTTTACCCTTTTGCACCGCGTTGTGGCTGAGTGTCGTTCCGGCCGTTGCCGATACACCGATCACCTACACCGATCAGGGACGTGCTCTGTTCAGCTTTGCAGTCCCAGATTTCTGGGCTGTCCGCACCGGTGGGCCACGAGAGATTGAGGACACCGAGCTGGGCGACCCGCGCGCCGTTGCGCGCGTGATCGGCGTTCGTCCCGTGACGGATGACAGCGCATGGATGGGGTTTGTTTCGCCTGCCGGTGTTGCCTCGATCGATGGAGGGCTGCGTTATCTGCAGGACGTCGACAAGTTTCTTGTGAACGACCCTGATGTTTCCGAGACAGTTTCCACACGGATCGGTGGTTTGCCTGCCCGTGTGATCCGGGGAACAGGCACGCGCGAAGGGCGCGGCGTGAACTTTACCGCCACCGTCATTGATTTACCGCGCGACCGGGTTGCGGTGGTCATTGCTGTGCTGCGCGATGGTGCCGACCCAGCCTATGTAGACGATCTGAACGCCGTTTTCGCGTCGTTCCGATCCGCGCAGTAGGGAGGCTCAGATGACCTATAAACTATTGAAGCGGTCCATTCTGGCGCTGGGACTTGGCGCCGCCAGCTTTACCCTTTCTGCCTGCGATGGCGTGACGGTCGGGGTTGGGTATGGATACGGCTACGGGTACGATCCGTTCTACGACTCGATGCTGTGGAATGACTATTATCATGACGTGAACCGCCCGAACCGGCCACGTCCACCTGAAGGGAAACCGCCAAATCGACCCCAGCCGCCAGTCGGGAAACCGCCCGCGCGCCCCAGACCGCCTGTTGCCAAACCACCGGCGCGCCCGCGCCCTCCGGTTGCGCGACCACCTACGGCACGGCCGCCAATTCACCGCCCAGCTCCACGGCGCTGAGGTTTTCAGGTCAGGAGTTCGGTTGTGATCTGAGCTGATCCCTCAAGCGTCCTGTGTACAGGGCACTTGTCGGCGATCTCTAACAGACGCGCGCGCTGGGTTTGGTCAAGCGGACCTTCCAGACGGATTTTCCGCCGGAACAGGTCGACTTTGCCGTCACTGACTAACCCCGCGTCCTGCGCATGAACCTTGTCGTGGCAGACATCGACGGTGATGCCCGTCAACGGCCAGCCCTTGCGCCGGGCATACATGCGGATTGTCATCGAGGTGCAGGCACCTAATCCCGAAGATACAAAACCATAGGGCGACATGCCCTGATCGGTGCCTCCGTATGAGGCGGGCTCATCCGCGACGGCGTGATGCCGGGGGCCGGACTGGATGTCCTGTAGAAACCCTGCGGGATCAGCCTCGGTCACGCGCACGACGCCTTCGGGCGCACCCGGCGGAGGGGCGGGGGGACACAGCGGAACATAGCGTGTGACCCAAGCTGCGATTACATCGGCGGCGTACTCAGCATCCGACGCGCGCGTGATCAGGTGATCCGCATCATCCAGCGTTACAAAGCTTTTGGGATGTTTGGCCGCCAGAAAGATCGTGCTGGCGTTGTCTACGCTGACCGTTTCATCCAACGGGGCGTGCAAAACCAAAAGCGCAGCCTTCAGATCGGCAATGGCGGGCGTCAAAGCCGATTCCGAGATGTCGTCCACGAAGGCTTTGCCGATACGGAAAGGACGCCCGCCCAGCGTGACCTCGGCAGAGCCTTGCTGCTGAATCTCGGGCAGGGCGTTTTCAAAGTGATGCGCTACATGCCCCGGATCGGCCGGAGCACCCAACGTTGCGACAGCTTTGACGGTGGGAATACCCGCACGCGCGCGCAGCACGGCTGCGCCCCCCAGCGAATGACCAATCAGCAAAGACGGGGCCATGTCGCGTCCGGCCAGATACTGGGCCGCGGCGATCAGATCCTCGACATTCGATGTGAAGGTGGTGTTTGCAAACTCGCCCTCAGAATGGCCCAAGCCGGTAAAGTCAAAACGCAGCACGGCAATGCCCATACCCGCCAAACGCGCAGAAATACGGCGTGCAGCGGGAATATCCTTAGAGCAGGTAAAGCAATGCGCGAACAGCGCTGTCGCCAAAACTGGCCCGTCCGGCAGATCAAGACGGGCCGCCAGTTGGTTGCCGTCGTGACCGGCGAATGAGATGCGTTCCGTGGGCATGGCGGCTCCTTAAACTTGCTGCTGTCGCTAATACTGTGGTCATCAAGGGGGCCGCTCAACCCTTATGTAGCAAGCGTCACGTGAAGGTGAGCCGAGAGTAGGGGCAGTGAAGCCCAACCCGAAGCGGGAAATCATTTCATCAATAACTGTGATGCTATGGCAAATAAATATTCGTTTTTAAAATTTATGCCGCACCCTCATCTTTGGGCTGTCACCAATTCGCAGCCAAGGAGAGTCTCATGGCGCATATCATCACAACACCCCGCGGATTTGCCCCGCGTCCTGACATACTGATTGCGATTGTCCTGACCGGGATAATCAGCTTTGCCGCCGGACAGTATACATCGCACCCTTCGGTGGCCCCGTCGGTTGGCGCCGAAATCGAAGACTGGCACGGCAATGTGCGGCGTTCAAACTGGCCGGGCTAAGGGATCAGCTCTGACCCATCAGCATCGGATCGAACGGGTAGGTGGTGAGGTTTTCGTACCCATCCTCGGTGATCAGAACCTGATCTTCGAGTTTGATTGAAAAGTCGCCACCAACCTCTCCGACCGCTGCTTCAACGCAAAGCACCATGCCGGGCTCCAGCGGGTAATCATAAGCGCCTGCCACCGCTTTATCCGGGTAAGCGACAAGCGGCCATTCATCACACAATCCAACCCCGTGCATCAGGCAGCCATATTTCTGCGCCTGAAACTTGTCGTCCAGCCTGTGGCAGTTGGCGGTCAGGTCGGGGATCATCACGCCGGGTTTCAGCATCTCCATGTTGGTCATGATGTGCTCATGCGCGTGCTGCATGGCATAGACCATATCGGCCCGGGGCTTCTCGTCACCAATCCACCAAGTCCGCGAGATATCGATGCAGATGCCGTAAGATCCGATCAGATCGGTATCAAAGGCGATGATCTCGTTCTTTTGCGTGATCCGAGGCCCGCATTCCTGAAACCACGGGTTGGTGCGCTGACCCGAAGCCAAAAGACGCGTTTCGATCCATTCGCCGCCACGTCGGATGTTTTCTGCGTGCAGAACAGCCCAAATATCATCCTCTGACGTCTTTCCGTCGCCCACATTGGCGCGGGCGAACTTCTCCATCTCGGCCACGGCGGTTTCGCAGGCGTGGCTGGCACAGCGCATGGCCAGTATTTCATCCGGGCCTTTGATCGCGCGGGTTTTCTCGGTGACCTCTTCGCCTTCCATGATCTCGAACCCTTGCGCTTCAAGCGCACGCAGGCCATGCAGCATGATTTTGTCGACCGCCAGCCGCTTGTTGCCTCCGCTATGTTCCTCGATCAATACCCGCACTTCGTTTGAAAATACGTCAGCCGCGATATCAACCTTGTCGCCCCGGTCGAAGTAGAACAGATCGGCACCGGATCGTTGTTCGCGCACCAGCGGGTTGAACGTCGAAAGGAATGGGGAGTTCTTGTAGTCCCATATCACCATGTAGCCATTGGCGCACAGCAGAACCGCGCGGAACGGGTTGTGGGTGTTCCAGAGCTGCATGTTCGTGCTGTCGGTCGCATAGCGGATGTTGAGCGGGTCAAACATCAGCAAGCCGCCATACCCCCGGTCCACGATTGCTTGGGTCAGGCGTTTCCACCGAAACTCTCGCATCCGGCTCAGGTTGGGCAGGCTGAGGCCCGCTGCCTCCCACTCGGTGAATGCCAGTTGAGTGGGTCCGATCTCGATCCGATCCAGTTCGTTTGGCGTGCCGTCCCCAAGGGTGGCCCCTTTGGTTGGGTCTATCTTGCGGCTGTCCCGGTAGTGCTGGTTCATGGTGGGCCTCCCTGCCTGTTCGTAGACCGTGGAGAATCATTCCCGTTTCGTCTGAAAAAAATGCGACGACCCGTTCGTCGCTTTTTGACCGACAAGGAAAACTTCTGGTGATAGGTGAATCGCATGACGATCATACTGCAAAACGCGATCCCCTATGACCCGCTGACCCCACGCCCTCTGCCGGGCATTCAGCCGACGTCGCTGGACACATGGCTGCACCGCGACGACGCCTTTGCCGCGCAGATGCAGCGTCGGGATGCTCTGTTGAAGGAAAAGCGCGGGGATGTTCTGGCATTGGATGCATCCGCCATACCCGCCGCGCAGGAGGTTTTGGACCTCGTGCTGCAACATGCCTATCCGGGGTGTTCCGATCTTGTCATCCGCCCGGATGGGCAAGAGGTGACGGTCGACCGTGACAACCCTATGGATACTCTGTGCCGACTGGTTCAAGAGGACATCTGCATCCTGCAAAAGCGTGGGGATGAGCATGTCCTGAACGGTGCAATTTTGTGTTTTCCCGCCAGTTGGAGCTTGTCCGAGAAGTTCATGCGCCCTCTGATCGGCATCCACGTGCCGGTGGCAAGCTACGACGAGAACATCGCGCGCCGTGTCCAGCGTTTGTTCGATGGGATTCAGCCGGACCGTCCGCTCTGGCGGTTCAATGCGTTGTGGTATGAGGATGCCGAACTGCACCAACCCCGCAGTGAGAGCGCGCGGCGCGAAGTCAAAAAGCCCGGCAACGCCCGGTATCTGCGTAGCGAACGGCAGACCTTGTTGCGGCTACCGAAAACCCAAGCCGTTGTGTTTTCGATCCATACCTATGTTTTGGAAGCAAGCAGCCTGCCAAAAATGGAAAACCCCGCCTGATGGCGGGGCCTCCTAGGAGGGTCTTTGGTTCGTGAACTACATGCCCAGGGCGTTGGCGACGCCTGCGAACGCCCCGCTTGTGCTGAGAGCGGAGATCGCAACCGTATAGGCAAGTACTTGTGTATTCAGACGAAAGTCTTCGCCCCGGATCAGGTTCACAGCGGCCATGGATGCCGCGATCGGGACTGACACGCTGGCCACGGCACCCGTGAGTCCCCAACTGGTAAGCCGGAGCATGTCATTGGGTTGGTCGTGGTCGAGGGGGGGCGTGTCGTCCCGATCTGAAGTCTGCTCGGTGGTTTCTGTCCGAAAAGCGATGCTGAGCAACTGCTCATCTGACAGCTGGATCGGCCGGGCTGCTGGTTTCAGCGCCTTTTTTTCTGGCTCATCCAGGTCTTCTTCCTCGGTAATGTCCAGCCCCGCAAACGGGCCTGAGACTGCCTCGAAAATCTGTTTTCTGTTCCGCTTTTTCGCGGGCGGTAGAGTGTCAAAGGCACTCATGAATTGCTGGATTGTTAGCACGGTGTTGGGTGAAAGCCACTCAACCCGCTGAGTCGCGCAGATGTCGACCATCCGGTAAAGGGTGACCACCAACATCAGCTCGGAAATTTCGCTGTCGTCCAATAGGGCTGAGACCGGGCAGATCGTGACCGTCAACCGGTTCTCAGGCAAGGTTACGGCTGGCTTTTGAATGGTTTTCAAACCCGCTGCGCGATCCATGCGCTCGAAACGGTCTTCGGTCTGGACAACCTGCGTGTCCAAAGTCAGACGCACGAGGTATTGGCTGGATACGATGCTGGCTTCGGTTGTATCCCGTACTGTCTTGCGTTCAACCAGATGACCGTAGTCTTCCAGAGTGGCAGCAACGATGGCTGCGAAACGTTCGATCGCGCCTTCGGTCTCACCGTTGAACTGCAGACCGCCGTGGTAGCTGTGCTTGGGAGTCACTGCCTTTTCCTTTGTCGCATCCTCTCGTGAAAACAAATTTACCAAGCGAAATTGGGCAGATTTGGGCGAAAATGGAAAAAAATGAGAAAATGCAAAGATTGATTACGCTATGGAAACCTAGGCATTTTAGGGGCCGTTTAATGTCTGTGGCGACAATGTGGCTGAATTGAGGAACACCGGTGCGGAAACAAGGCAAGCGTCAATTGTCGATTCGGGCGGCCATAATCGCGATAGATTGTTGGTAGACCGTGGCTGCATTCCACTGCTGAATCACTGCGAAATTCGGCTGTCCGGGTTGATAGCCCCGGCCAGGTTTCCAACCCTTCTTGCGCAGAAAATTGGCCGTTGAGGCCAACGCATCAGTCATATTGTAAAAATCGACCTTCCCATCGCCCGTGGCGTCGACCCCGTAGGTCAGAGCGTTCCCGGGCAGAAACTGCGTGTGCCCCAATTCGCCATGTTTCGCCCCCTTGGTCGCTGTCGTAATGCTGCCTTTATCGATCAGTTTAAGGGCACCGATGGCGTGAGGGACAAAGAACTCGGATCGGCGACAATCATAAGCCAGCGTGGTTATTGCTGACACAACCTGACTGTCGCCCATAAAGTTTCCAAAGCCGGTTTCCATTCCGTGGATAGCAATCAAGACCCCCGCAGGTACCCCGTATTGGCGTTCAAGGGCCGCATAGAACTGCGGGTTTCGGGCTTTGCGTTTGCGCCCTTGTGCGACGATTGCGTTCGCTCCGCGCACCTGCATGAACTTGTCCAGAGAGTATTTAAAGCTCTTTTGGTTGCGGTCGGCGGCGATGGTGCGCGTTGCGTATGTCGTCTGGGACAGCGCCTGTAGACCCCTCTTTTTCACCCCGGCGCGCTTGGCTTGCCTTGCAAAGTCGGATTTCCAGGCTTCAAACCCCGCGCTGGTGTTGCCACAGGGCGCGGCCGCGCCGACGGTTGGAAGTGACATGGCTAGGATGAGGGCTAATCGAAACACGGTCAAAATCCGGTCGGCTGAAATGCTGAGTCCAAGCCTATGCGGTATTCCCAGATGCGCAAAGAGGTTTAATACAGGTCCAGTTCACCCGTTCCTTTCAGGCTTTCAAACCACTCTTCGGGCGTCTTGTTGATTTTCGCATGTTTGACCATCATCGCGTTCATGTTTGGCAGGCCAGACGAATCCGGCCATGAATCCGGCTGCCAGAGGCCTGACCGGATGACACATTTGGGGCAGTGGGCAAAAACGGTTTGAACCTGAATCAGCAAAGCGAGTTTGGGCGGATGGTCCTGCACCGCCATAGTCTCAAGAAGCGCAGGGTCAGCACAAATGCGGGCGGTTCCACGAATACGCAGGGTTTCCATCTTGCCGGGAACAAAGAAGATCAGGCTGATACGGGGGTCTTTCAGGACGTTGTGAAACGTGTCCACGCGCTTATTGCCCGGTCGGTCGGGAATCGCGATCAAACTGTCTGAAAGGGTGTGAACAAAGCCCGCCGGATCGCCGCGCGGCGAGACATCCAGATATCCGTCGGGGTTGGCCGAGGCGATCACGCAGAAGGAGGACATGGCGAGAAAATCACGACACATCTGATCCAACGCGGGCAACTCCTTGGCAACAACCTGAGGCAAGGGCGCGCCGGTGATCCGTTCCAGCGCTTCGGGGGTGGTCACGAAGTCCGAAAATTCAGTATCCATGCGATCTCCTCCTGTTTTGTCAGTCTGGAAGATCGACCCAAATGAAACAAGGGCGCCCGAATGGACGCCCTTGCAGATGTAAACCCAGAACCGGATTAGCAGCTATAGTACATGCCGTATTCAACCGGGTGCGGGGTGTGCTCGTAGGTTTCGACCTCTTCCATCTTCAGTGCGATGTAGCCGTCGATCTGGTCTTTGGTGAACACGTCGCCCTGCAGCAGGAAGTCGTGATCGGATGCCAGAGCTTCCAGAGCTTCACGCAGCGAGCCGCAAACGGTCGGGATGTCGGCCAGTTCTTCGGCAGGCAGATCGTACAGGTTCTTGTCCATGGCTTCGCCCGGATCGATCTTGTTCTTGATGCCGTCCAGACCAGCCATCAGCAGAGCGGCAAACGCCAAGTAGGGGTTCGCGGCCGGATCGGGGAAGCGAGCCTCGACGCGCTTGGCTTTCGGGCTTTCGGTCCACGGAATACGGACACAGCCCGAACGGTTACGAGCCGAATAAGCGCGCAGAACGGGGGCTTCAAAACCCGGGATCAGACGCTTGTAGCTGTTGGTCGAGGGGTTGGTGAAGGCGTTCAGGGTCTTGGCGTGCTTCAGGATGCCGCCGATGAAGTACAGAGCTTCGTCGGACAGGTCAGCATATTTGTCGCCAGCGAACAGAGGCTTGCCGTCTTTCCAGATCGACATGTTGACGTGCATGCCGGTGCCGTTGTCACCTGCGATCGGCTTCGGCATGAAGGTGGCCGATTTGCCGTAGGCGTGCGCAACGTTGTGGATGACGTACTTGTACTTTTGCAGTTCGTCGGCCTGCTTGGTCAGGCTGTCGAAGATCAGGCCCAGCTCGTGCTGACAAGACGCAACCTCGTGGTGGTGCTTGTCCACTTTCATGCCCAGACGCTTCATGGTCGACAGCATTTCCGAACGCAGGTCTTGCGCTTCGTCAACGGGGTTCACAGGGAAGTAGCCACCCTTGACGCCCGGACGGTGGCCCATGTTGCCCATCTCGTACTCGGTGTCGGTGTTCCACGATGCGTCGGTTGCATCAACTTCGTAGGATACCTTGTTGATGCTGTTCGAGAAACGAACATCGTCAAACAGGAAGAATTCGGCTTCGGGACCCATGTAAGCCACATCACCGATACCCGAAGATTTCAGGTAAGCCTCGGCTTTCTGGGCGGTGCCACGCGGGTCACGCTCATAGGCTTCGCCTGTGTCGGGCTCAACGATCGAGCAGTGCAGGCAGATGGTCTTTTCCGCATAGAACGGATCGACATAGGCGCTTTCGGTGTCGGGCATCAGTTTCATGTCCGATGCTTCGATCGACTTCCAGCCAGCGATCGACGAACCGTCGAACATGAAGCCTTCTTCCAGGAAGTCTTCGTCAACCTGGTCGGACATGATGGTCACGTGCTGAAGCTTGCCGCGCGGGTCGGTGAAGCGGATATCGACGTATTCAGCATCCTCTTCCCGGATCAGCTGAAGAACTGCGTCCTTGCTCATACTCTCTATTCCTCTGATTTGAGTGCGTTCGATTACAGCGCTTCCGAGCCGGCCTCACCGGTCCGAATGCGAATGGCTTGTTCAACGGGCGAAACAAAAATCTTGCCGTCGCCGATCTTGTCCGTTTTAGCAGCCGAGACGATGGCATCGATGGCGGCATCGACCTGATCGTCGTCCAAAACGACTTCGACCTTCACCTTGGGTAGAAAGTCGACCACATATTCCGCACCGCGATACAGTTCGGTGTGGCCTTTCTGACGACCAAACCCTTTTACCTCGATCACGCTGAGACCCTGGACACCCACGTCCTGCAGTGCCTCTTTCACCTCATCGAGTTTGAACGGTTTGATGATCGCTTCGATCTTCTTCATCCCGAGCTCCCTTTAACTCTTGTCAGGATGGCAGTGACCACGTCTAAGATCGGTCGGCAATCTGATTGCGGAAAAGGCCGTGTTCGAGTGCGGAGAAAATAAGCGTCAGGTCAAATTTTGATCGACTTGCACAAAAAATAATCAAAAATGAATCGCCGGGGGTATTGAGATGAACGAATTGCTGACTGCTGCGCAGATGCGGGCCATTGAACAGGCGGCGATTGAGTCTGGGGAAGTCACCGGCTTGGAGTTAATGGAGCGGGCCGGGCAGGGCGTTGTCGATGCGATATTCGAGAAATGGCCAGAGTTGAAGGATCGAGGGGCCAGCCCCTCGAGCTCCCCGGGATATTTGGGGCCAGATGAAGAGGATCCGCTGCGCGCTGCGGTGCTGTGTGGCCCGGGGAATAATGGCGGCGACGGGTTTGTCGTGGCGCGGTTGTTGCACGGGTTAGGTTGGGAGGTTGAGGTGTTCCTGTATGGGGATGCCGATAAGCTGCCGCCGGATGCGCGAGTGAATTTTGAGCGGTGGTGTGCGGTTGGGCGGGTTCGGGAGTGGTCGGTGTCCGCTATTGCCGGATTATCCGGCTATGACCTTTACTTGGATGCAATTTTCGGGGCGGGGCTGACGCGAGAGCCGTCGGCTGCCATTCTTGAGCCTTTGGTGCAGTTACATGTCGCGGGCGAAACCTTTGACCGCATGGTTTGCATTGACGCTCCGACCGGACTTTGCATGGACAGTGGACGTGCGTTGAGCGAGGAGTATGGTGCGGTTTGCGGATACTTGACTGTCACTTTCCACCGGCGTCGCCCAGGGCAGTTTCTTGCGGATGGTCCCCACTATTGTGGGGCTCTGCGAGTGGTGGACATCGGGTTGCATGGCACTGGAAGTGGCTGTGCGAGGTTGGTTGATCTTGTTCAGTCGGGAGAGCTTCGCAAGGGAGACGGCGAACACAAATACACTCACGGACATGCGCTGATCCTGTCGGGCGGTTCCGGCAAAACTGGCGCGGCGCGGTTGGCGGCGCGGGGGGCTTTGCGGATCGGGGCGGGGTTGGTGACGCTGGGTGTGCCTCCGGCAGCGCAGATGGAAGTTTCCGCGCAGGTGACGGCTATCATGCTTCGCAGGGTCGAGGGCGCCGAGTCATTGTCGCATGTCCTGCAGGATGAGCGGTTGAATGCATTCTGCCTTGGTCCGGGTTTGGGGGTGGACCGTGCGCGCTATTTGGTGCCGGCAGCTTTGCAGGCCGGGCGTTCCACAGTGCTGGATGCGGACGCGCTGACGGCTTTTTCAGACGACCCTTCTTTCCTGTTTGGCATGCTGCATGAGAAGTGCGTCCTGACTCCGCACGGCGGCGAGTTCGCGCGCCTCTTTCCTGATATCTCGGAAAGGTTGAACGCCGAAGCCACGGCTGGGCCGGCGTTTTCAAAGGTTGACGCAACCCGCGAGGCCGCTGAGCGGGCAGGGTGCGTTGTGTTGTTCAAGGGGCCGGATACCGTCATAGCGGCACCCGATGGCAGTTGTGCGATCAATTCGGCGGCTTATGATCGGTCGGCCCCTTGGCTTGCAACGGCGGGGTCAGGGGATGTTCTGGCGGGTTTCGTCACGGGGTTGCTCGCGCGGGGGTGCACTCCGATGCAAGCTGCGGAAGCTGCGGCATGGCTGCATGTGGAATGTGCGCGAACATTTGGCCCCGGGCTGATCGCAGAGGATTTGCCGGAACAATTACCAGTGGTTCTAAAGCAATTGAATATGTGATTATATCGGCGATAATTGGCCGAGTGCGGTCGATCTAGGCGGCAAATAGCTTACGAGGGGATCAAGACCTTACAGCGAATGTTTGCAACGCGCATGACGGAGCGGCAAACTTTTGTTGCCTGACTTTTGAGAGGGAAGCGTAAGGGCATTTAAGGTTTTGAAAAAAATATAAATTACGGGCATCTGGCCTTTTCTTTGACGGGCGAAAGATGATGCCAAATCTGAATGACCGCATGCTTGGAAAAAGGGTGTTGTTGCGCAGTTGAGCAGTACCGGAAACCGGAATTTTTCATGGTGAGTGAAATGACCCAGAAATTTAGACTCAGTTCGATAACCGCAGTTTTGGCCGCGACGACAGCAATTCCTGCTGCGGCAGAGCTGAAGTATGAAAACAACAGCGGCGGATACGTGGAATTATATGGGCAGTTTCACCCTGTGATTGTGTCCGTGGATGATGGCGAGGAAACGGAAACCCGTTTGCTTGACAATGATCTCTCCAACAGTCGGGTGGGACTGCGCCTTATGCAGCCCTACGGCAGCAATGAATTCACGTTCTGGTTTGAAACCGGCTTGGGTCTTCCCAGTACCGGCTCTGCCAATCAGGATGGCACCAATAACGATGGATGGACACGCGAGGATCTACGGCACGTCGATTTTGCGCTGAAGGGCGGATACGGCAAGTTTTCGGCCGGTCAGGGCAGTATGGCGTCAGATGGTGCGGCTGAGGTTGATCTGTCTTATGTCGGAACGGCCCTGTACTCGTTCACTAACGACGAAAACGGTGCATTTTTCTATCGGCAGCCCGATGGTCTACTAAGCGCCATCACGGTCGGAGACTCGGCCAGCAACTTCGACGGGGGCCGCAGGGGGCGAATTCGCTATGATACGCCTGATTTCAATGGCTTCTCGGCGGCAATTGCCTATGGGCAAAACATTCTCTCCGATAGCGATGACGATGACTACTATGACATCGCGGTTTCATATGGAAACACCTTTGCGAACGGCGTGGAATTCGCGGCAAGCATCGCCTACGCAGTTCGCGATTTCGACGACAGTTCGGGCGATCGGAAAGATACGATCGGGTCCGCGTCGGTTCTGCTGCCCAGCGGGTTCAGCTTTACCGCCGCGCTCGGTTCGCGCGATGATACCGCTGCCGGAGCAAGCGATCCGGGTTACTGGTATGCTAAGGTTGCCTATGAGGATGACTGGGTATCGTGGGGCAAAACCGGGATCGGCGTAGACTATTTCGATGGCTCGGACTTCGACACCGAGGGGTCCAGCACCAAGTCATGGGGGATCGCGGTTGTACAGCGGATCGACAGTATCAATACGGATGCATATCTGAAATACCGCAGCCACGATTTCGACGGCACGGTGGACTTTGACAAGAACGAAGCCTGGGCCTTGGGCGCGCGCTGGCGGTTCTGATCCAAGAGCAAATTGCTCAAGAACGCTCCGACGCAATTCGGGGCGTTTTTTTGTCCAATTTGGCGGCAAAACAAGGCCGATCCGGGCTTTGCCTCTTGCACGTGGGCGGCAGGACAAATAGAAGGCGTCAAATTTGCCCGGCGCGCCGTTTTGCGCGCCCCGAATCCTATGGGGACTACCATAATGCAGGTTACCGAGACGCTGAACGAAGGTCTGAAACGCGGCTACAACATCGTCGTTTCCGCAGCTGAGCTGGATGAAAAGGTCAACGAAAAGCTGACCGAAGCGCAGCCGGAAGTCGAAATGAAGGGCTTCCGCAAAGGCAAGGTGCCGATGGCGCTGCTGAAAAAGCAGTTTGGCCAACGCTTGCTGGGTGAAGCGATGCAGGAAAGCATCGACGGTGCGATGAACAAGCACTTTGAAGACAGCGGTGAGCGTCCTGCCCTGCAGCCCGAGGTCAAGATGACCAACGAGGACTGGAAAGAAGGCGACGACGTGCATGTCGAGATGTCTTATGAAGCGCTGCCTGCGATCCCCGAAGTTGACCTGAAATCGGTTGAACTGGAAAAGCTGGTCGTCAAGGCCGACGACGCGGCCATCGAAGAAGCGCTGAACAATCTGGCCGAAACCGCGCAGGACTTCAAAGCGCGTCGCAAGGGTTCCAAAGCCAAGGACGGCGATCAGGTTGTGATCGATTTCGTCGGCAAAGTGGACGGTGAAGAATTTGAAGGCGGCTCCGCCGAAGACTATCCTCTGGTTCTGGGTTCCAACAGCTTCATCCCTGGCTTTGAAGAGCAGCTGGTTGGTGTGAAGGCCGAGGAAGAAAAAGACGTCAACGTCACCTTCCCCGAAGAATACGGTGCCGAGCATCTGGCGGGCAAAGAGGCTGTCTTTACCTGCACCGTTAAAGAAGTGAAAGAGCCCGTCGCAGCCGAGGTTAACGACGAGCTGGCCACCAAGTTCGGTGCCGAAGATCTGGAAGCCCTGAAAGGTCAGATCTCCGAGCGTCTGGAAGCCGAGTATGCTGGCGCCTCGCGCGCGGTGATGAAGCGTGCGCTGCTGGACGTGCTGGACGAGAAGGTCTCGTTCGACCTGCCGCCGTCGCTGGTGGAAGCCGAAGCCAAGCAGATCGCACATCAGCTGTGGCACGAAGAAAACCCCGAAGTTGAAGGCCACGATCACGGTGAGATCGAGCCCACCGACGAGCACAACAAGCTGGCCGAGCGCCGCGTGCGTCTGGGTCTGCTGCTGGCAGAACTGGGTCAGAAGGCCGAAGTTGAGGTCACCGATGCCGAGATGACTCAGGCGATCATGAACCAGGCGCGTCAGTACCCGGGTCAGGAACGTCAGTTCTTTGAGTTCGTGCAGCAGAACGCTCAGATGCAGCAGCAACTGCGCGCGCCGATCTTTGAAGACAAGGTCATCGACTACATCGTCGAGCTGGCCCAGGTTGCAGACAAAGAAGTCAGCAAAGACGACCTGCAAAAAGCCGTAGAGGCGCTGGAAGAGGAGTAATCCTTTTCCGCCCGATATTGCATTGGGCAAAAATAAAATCGGAGCCGTCTGCAATAAGACGGCTCCGACAGTGTGGCTTTAGTGGATTGAGGTAAGGGGGTTAGGCCTCATTAGCTAAAGCACAGGGGGTATTCAGCAGAGCGATCTTCTGCTCTGGCGTGAAGCGGTCGGAAAGAGCTTCGATCAGGTTTAGAACCGCCTCGATTTCCGCTTTCGTGGTCGCCGATTTCATCTGTTCTACAAAGTACTTCTCCAGCCGGCTCAGCGGCTTGCGGTCATAGTTTGCCGCACGTCTGGTGATGGTTTTCGTCCCTGCGAACAGATCAACAGCGGCGTCGTCGCTAAGAAAGACATCGTGTTTGATGCCCGCGTACTCACGAATTCCCGAAATTCGTTCTTCGGAACAATCCATCATTGCCGCCATCGCCACTACTTTGCCCATGGGCTTGGCCGTGCCCACATAGTCGTAAGGCGCGTTTCCAGAGCGTTGAAGAACCCGGTTCATTACCGGATCAATGACGGCAATTGAATCCTGAACCCCGGCGGCCATCGCGTATTCAAACGAGCCAATCATGACTTCGCTGGTAACGTAGGAAACTGTGTTCTCGCCGCGACCCTTGCCCAACTTATTGGTGTCGACGCAAAAGCGGGTTGCCTCCCATACCTGTGCGCTGCGGATCGGAGGTTGGCCGTCCAGAATCGAGTGAAAAACGTCGGACAGCATATGCGGCCCGGTGGTCTGCAACAGCCGCATGCAGCCGACAACGTCCCCATCGTCGTTGAGGCTGACAACATGTGCGGGGTGCAGATCGTCGAAATGATCACGCTCACGCCCGTCTTTGATATTTACATCCCAGCCCAAGCGGTCCCCAAAAACGCGTGCGCGCAGTTGGTGCATTTCATCAAGGACATCTTCAAATTTATGTTGGTTGATACCATCAATTACTATGATCATATCCATCCCCCTACGTCTTATTACCGTAGGGGGCACGTTAACCATGTTCCCAATCTAGGCTATTGGGGGTATCCCGTAGAGAGGTGAGATTTTGACTAACCAGGTGCGATCAAACCGAGGCCAATGGCGCGCCCAATGGCCTGCGGTGTGGTTAACGCACCGAGCTTTTCCCGACCTGATCGCATGTGAACTTCGACCGTGCGATGGGAAATCGAAAGAATGTCGCCAATATCTTGTTGGGACTTGCCGTCGGCCACCCACTGCAGGATCTCTTTTTCACGGGTAGAAAGCGCGGGAAGGTACAGAGCTTTGGCCAAAAGGCCAGACTGCATAACGGTATCATGGGCCTGAACCGCAGCCAGTTGCAAATCGCCCATGACGTGCTTTTTCAGCTTTTCCCATTCTTCGTCCGAGCAATCCCGGGTGACATTCAACAGGCAACATTCACCGTAAGGACCGCGCACCGGAATAGTTAACCCCCGAGAAGTTATCCCGAAATCATGCGCGTCGCGAAAAACGGCGTGAAACTTTTCATCATGGTTAAAGCGTGCCCAATCCACGGGCGCGATGCTGAGGACAGATTGATACAAGGTAGGGTCAAAATGGTGAAACCCTTGTGTTCCGTAGTGGATTTTCCACTCGTCAGGATAGTTTGCATACCCCTGCACATCCCCTTTGACAGGGTTGAATGTGGCATACGACGCAAAGTCGAAGCCCAATTCCTTGCAGACAGCGTCAATAATGTCAGCGGCCGACTTTTCCTCGTGGTCGATCGCGGCCAAGTCTATGAGTTTCACTTGTCCAACCTTCGTGGTGGCAATTTTTTCCCCAAAGAATTGCCATATCTGTCCATACTAAATCATACGTTGTGTTACCGCAGCCTTGGGAGACAAGCAATTTGTTCGGGTCATGCGGGGTTAATGCGCGGGAACGGCAACAGAAATAAGCCAAAAACCGCAAGTTGTAGGCGGTTTTTTGCCTTTTGATGGTCCGAGTACCTTTCTGAGGTGACTATTCAGGTCTTAGGCCGGTTTCAACCAACATACCGCGCGCTTTCGCTTCGGGGTAGTAGCCTTTGGCATACAGGAATATCGCGCGTTGTTGATCTCCGTCGGACAAAAGCCACGCTCCACGCAGGTACTTTCCGGCGAACTCCAAGTTGGTGTCGGCGTCCAGAAGACCTTTGGCGTTGCCAGTATATCCCATTGATCTGGCTGTTGCCGGAAGGATCTGAAGCAATCCGTAATAGGGCCGGTTCACTGCCCACGGACGGTGTGTGCTTTCCCGGATCGCCAGCTTGTGAACCAGCTCGCGCGGTAATTCGTAATGATCAGCCCACTTGTTGATGGAAGCCCGCAATTCGGGTGTTTCGTTGGGATACAGCGGGGGATCGAATTCTACGCGCGTCATTGTTTCTGGGCCACCACATGCGGACAAGGGGGCGGCGATCAGCAAGGCCAGAACGCTGCGACGAAGGAGGTTTGTCATCAAAAGTCTCCGGTATTTCTGGGCGCGATGATATGAGTCAAACGTCAAACTGCAAGCGTAGCTGAGAAATCTGGCTGAAATTTGCCCGTCAGATGAGCGCACAAAAAAGGCCGCACAAATCGCGCGGCCTTTTCACAATTCTAGTTGCCAAATCAGGCTTTGGCTTCGTCGCCTTCTTCAGCAGCCGGAGCGTCTTCGGCCACCAGATCTTCGTCTTCGGAAGCGGCGGAACCGATGTCGTCGAACAGTTCGGCGATCTCAAATTCTGCGGCGGCCTCTTCTTCAGCGGCCAGTTCCTGGATCGATTTGCCAGATGCTTGCAGTTCGGCTTCTTCTTCCGAACGGGCAACGTTCATCTTGATCTCGACTTCGACCTCGGGGTGCAGCTTGACGGCAACCGAATGAAGTCCCAGTTCCTTGATCGGAGCGATCAGGGCGACCTGTTTCTTGTCAACGGTAAAGCCAGCTTCGGTCGCGGCTTCTGCGGCGTCACGCGGAGTGACCGAACCGTACAGAGCGCCAGCATCCGATGCCGAGCGAATCACGATGAACTGCTGACCGTCCAGCTTTTCAGCCAGCGATTCAGCTTCTTGTTTGGTTTCCAGGTTGCGTGCCTCAAGCTGTGCTTTCTGAGCTTCAAACGACGCGATGTTGGCGTCCGATGCGCTCAGTGCTTTGCCTTGGGGCAGCAGGAAGTTGCGGGCAAAGCCGGGCTTGACGTCAACGACGTCGCCCATCTGACCCAGTTTCGCAACGCGTTCCAGCAGGATAACTTGCATGTCAGTCTCTCCTTACTTCACGGCGTAGGGCAGCAGGGCGAGGAAGCGGGCGCGCTTGATAGCACGAGCCAGTTCACGCTGCTTTTTTGCCGAAACGGCAGTAATGCGCGAAGGAACGATCTTGCCGCGCTCAGAGATGTAGCGTTGCAGCAGACGGGTGTCTTTATAGTCGATCTTCGGCGCGTTCTCACCCGAGAACGGGCAGACCTTGCGGCGGCGGAAAAATGGTTTTGCGGCCATGGTTTATGTCCTTTCGTCAGGCGTTAGATCAGCGGCGCTCGCGGCGGCCTTCGCGCTCGTCGCGCTTCTGCATCTGGACCGAGGGGCCCTCGGCATGCTCGTTGACCTTGATGGTCAGAACGCGCATGACGTCTTCATGCAGGCGCATCAGGCGCTCCATTTCCTGAACGGCGCCAGCGGGGGCGTCGGTCTTCAGGAAGGAATAGTGGCCTTTGCGGTTCTTGTTGATCTTGTAGGCCATCGTCTTGACGCCCCAGTACTCGCTATCGACGACGTTGCCGCCGTTGTCAGCCAGAACGGTGCCGAAATGTTCGACGAGGCTTTCTGCCTGCGCGTTGGACAGATCCTGACGCGCGATCATTACATGCTCATACAGTGGCATGTGCACTCCTGTTTCTATCAAGGCGCATTTCATAGGCGAGGCCATTCAACCCTCCGCGACCCTGCCACGAGAGGCTGCGCGATTCATACGATTAGCGAAGGATGGCCCCGTATACACGTTTATGGCCGAGGGGCAAGACCCGCCACAGATGCCTTTGTGAAGTCGTGCTATTTCCACTGGGTTGCCCAATTCCTGACGCTTTTCGGCTCGAAGTTGTTTTTCATACCGGGGTTGAACCGGAGAAACCGGACCCAAGACGGGAACCTGAAGACAGGGTGTTAGAAATGACCGCGATTAATACGACTACTTTTGAACAGACCGCGACCAACGCGACTTTTGAGAAATCAGTTCCAGTGCTGATCACATTCGCTCCTAACTGGAAAGTCCGAATGGTTCTTGCGCGCATTGTCGGTGCATTTCTTATTGTGATGTCCTTCTCGATGTGGCTGGCACCTGGATCAATGATGGCTGCCGAAGTATGGCCCATCAAACTGGCCGCTTCCCTGGGCTTTTTGATCGTTGGCGTCAGCTTTCTGACCGTTCAGGTTCTGGATGCGCGGCCTGATGCGTATTTCGATCCGATCCGCCGCGAAGTCCGCGTTCTGCAAAAGAACGAAAACGGCCGCCCTCAGACGGTTCTGCGCCGCAGCTATGACACCCTGGGCGGTGCGCGTTTTACCGATGATCGTGTCGAGCTTTTTGATGTGGACGGTAGCCTGCTTATGAAATTGCCCCTGCAATCGGCGGATGTTAGCCGAGCGCTCAAGGGTCAGCTGAGCGGAAGTGTAACAATCTTCGCGTGATATTTACTCTGTTCATATAGGAACAGAAGTTGTGAAAGAATACAGATTGTGTGCCGCCTCAGGGCGGCACATTTTTGTATTGAGCAATCCAAAAGGTTTGCATCCACAACATTTCGGAGATTGTCATGAAATCCACCCTTCTTGCTGCTGCACTGGCCGTTTCGGCAACCTCGGCGTTTGCAAGCGCCGAGAAATACGTTCTGGACCCCAGCCATAGCCAAGTCGTTTTCAGCTATAACCACCTCGGGTACTCGACCACGACCGGCATGTTCTCGGGCTTTGAAGGCGAGATCATGTTTGATCAGGAAGATCCCGCCGCCTCCAGCGTGACGGTTTCCATGCCTGTCGTTGAAATGATCACCGGCTGGAAGCCACGTGAAGACCACTTTATGACCGAGGATTTCTTTGGCGCAGCCGAGGGCGACATGGTGACGTTCACCTCGACCGGTATCGAAGTCACCGGTGAGAACACGGCGAATATCACGGGTGACTTGACTATGAACGGCGTGACAAAGTCCGTTGTTCTGGACGCCAAACTGAATCAGGTTGGCGAGCATCCGATGGCGAACAAGCCTTGGGCTGGATTTGACGCGACCACGACGCTTGTGCGCAGCGAGTTTGACCTTGGCCAATTCGCACCGTTCGTCAGCGATGAGGTCGAAATCCACATCTCGGTTGAGGCACAGAAAGCCGACTAAACGGGTTAAGAACGTTTTTCTGACACCGCCGGAGCATCTTGCCCCGGCGGTTTTTTATTCGCCGCGCTTGGCGGTCAGATCGACTGAAACAACGACCGCAAACCCCAGCGAGTCTTCTGTGGGCTGAGAGGAGCCTACATCGAAATCCATCCGGTTCAGTTCTAGCTTGCCCGAAACCACAGCGGTGTCGTCCTGTAGGTCGAGAGTGAAGGGCAGGACAACGTCAGCCGATCTGTCTCGGATCGTCAGGGAGCCGCGCGCCTCATAGCCGGTTTCGGTTTTGAACAAATCAGCCTTGAACCGGGCGGTTGGAAATTGTGCGCTGTCGAAGAAGTCTGCGCCCATCGCCTGATCTGTCACCGTGCCGAGGCTGAGTGATGAAATGGCAATGTTCACATCCACAGAGCCCGCTAAGCCGGGCGCAGAAGGTTCATCGAATACGATCGCAGCGGTCCAGTCTGCAAAGCTGCCGGTGACGGGGCTGCCAAGTTGGGTGATCGTGATAGAGAGCGTACCCTCTTGCACCTGCCAGTCCGATTGAACCTCTGCCAATTCAGCCGTGTCGGTACTGGCCGTCGAATGGTGGCTGAATGCTCCGATCGACCACCCGCCGACCAAAACGGCGCACCAGACTATTAGGGCTGCACCTGCTGGCATGAGGGAATGAGACTGCGCTGGCGGCTCTGGCGCGACCGATCTGCCGGGCAACATCCGGCGCAAGGTGCTGTCTTTGTCGATGATGTGGTGCTTGAGCGCGCCTGCGATGTGCAGAAGCAGTGATCCGGCCAAAGTCCAGACAAACAGCCAATGCAGACTCGCGGTGAATTCTGCCAGATGCGCTGATTTCGGGACGAAAGGCAGGTTCTGTCCGAACGGCCAGAGGATCGGGGCAAACCCCTCGGCCGCTGCGTGATGAAGCCAGCCGGTCAGAGGCACAAGAGCGAGGGACCCATAAAGCAGCCAATGAACGGTCTCGGCGGCGAACGCTTCGGGCTTGTTGTCTGCGTTCAAAAGGCCGGGTTTGGTTTGGGAGAGCGCCCAGAAAATCCGGGCCAGAGCCACGAAGAACACTGATATACCGATTGTTTTGTGGAGTGAGAACAGCCGTGCCGCCCGGGCGATGTCATCTTCGGTCGTTGGAATCGCGGGGTCATAGATGGCTTGGGCCAGATCATTCGCCAACCAGCCCAACGGCAGAGCGGTCAAAATCAACAGGGCGGTCAGCCAGTGAAAGGTCTTGGTCACGCTGCCGTAGCTGGAGAATGTGTTCGTCGAGGGCATGAGGCGCTCCGGGAATGTGGTGTTGAAATCAACCTATAGCCATGCCGTCAGGACACAATAGTGCGTCGCGCACAGCGAAAGTGCCTTAGTGCAGACCCAATGCAACGCTTGTGCCGCGCCCGCAGTCGGTTTACACCCCGCCGCAACCTAACGTCATCCAAGAGGTTGCAATGACACGCGCATTTGTTTTCCCCGGGCAGGGCGCCCAGACCATCGGAATGGGCAAGGCTCTGGCCGAGGCGTATCCTACCGCGCAGGCGGTATTCGACGAAGTCGATGAGGCATTGGGCGAAAAGCTGAGCGGCCTGATCTGGGAAGGCGATATTGCCGAATTGACACTGACACAGAACGCGCAGCCTGCATTGATGGCGACGTCGATGGCAGCGATGCGCGCCTTGGAAGCCGAGGGCGTTTCCGTCACGGATGCAGCGTTTGTGGCGGGGCATTCGTTGGGTGAGTATTCTGCGCTGGCTGCGTCTGGTGCGTTGTCAGTTTCGGACACGGCGCGCCTGCTGCGCACCCGGGGGCAGGCGATGCAAAGCGCGGTTCCAGTGGGCGAGGGCGCTATGGCCGCGATCCTTGGGTTGGATTTGGATGCAGTGCGGGCCGTAGCTGAAGAAGCCGCGCAGGGTGAGGTTTGCCAGGCTGCAAACGACAACGATCCGACTCAGGTTGTGGTCTCGGGCGCGAAAGCAGCCGTTGAGCGTGCAGCCGAAATCGCCAAGGAAAAGGGCGCAAAGCGCGCCGTTATGCTGCCGGTGAGCGCGCCTTTCCACTGTGCGCTGATGCAGCCTGCGGCGGATGTGATGGCTGAAGCTCTGGCCGGGGTTGAAATCAAAGCTCCTGCCGTTCCGTTGATTGCGAATGTGCGGGCCGAGGCCGTTAGCGACCCTGATCTGATCCGTCAGTTGCTGGTTGAGCAGGTCACAGGCTCTGTCCGCTGGCGCGAAAGCGTTCAGTACATGGCCGCGCAGGGCGTGACCGAAACGTGGGAGATCGGGGCAGGCAAAGCCTTGTCTGGGATGATCCGCAAAATCGACCGCTCGATCGCGGGTAAAGCTGTTGGCACGCCGGATGACGTGCAGAATGTAACGCAGGCCGAATCGTAAGACACAGCGCATCGCGGGATGCGTATGAAAAGGATAATCGAATGTTTGATTTGACAGGAAAGAACGCACTGATCACCGGTGCCTCGGGCGGGATCGGCGGTGAGATCGCGCGTGTTTTGCATACTGCGGGCGCGACAGTTGCGTTGTCGGGCACTCGGGTCGAGCCTCTGGAAGCCCTTGCTGGCGAACTGGGTGAACGCGCCCATGTGTTGCCCTGCAATCTAAGCGACCCCGAGGCTGTGGCATCCCTGCCGAAGCAAGCGGCTGACGCAATGGGGTCGGTCGATATTCTGGTCAACAACGCCGGCATTACCCGCGACAACCTGTTCATGCGCATGTCGGACGAAGAATGGCAGAGCGTGATCGACGTCAACATGACCTCGACTGCGAAGCTGTGCAAAGGCGTGTTGCGCGGCATGATGAAGGCGCGTTGGGGCCGGATCATCAACATCTCGTCTGTCGTGGGTGCCACGGGCAACCCCGGTCAGGCGAACTATGCCGCATCCAAGGCGGGTATGGTTGGTATGACCAAGTCACTGGCCTATGAGGTGGCCAGCCGGGGGATCACGGCCAACGCTGTTGCTCCGGGGTTCATCACAACCGCAATGACTGACAAGCTGACGGACGATCAGAAATCGGGAATTCTGAACCAGGTTCCGGCGGGTCGCATGGGGGATGCCTCGGAAATTGCAGCCGCTGTTCTGTACCTTGCCAGCCCCGAAGCTGGATATGTTACCGGAACCACCTTGCATGTTAACGGCGGTATGGCCATGTTGTGAACGCGGATCGGGGCAGGTGCGAAAGCGTTTGCCTCGGGCGTTGTCTGTGCTATAGGCGGCGCATGAATGCAGGGGTCGGCCAAATGGTCGGCCTTCTACTTTCCCGGTAATCGGGGACCTTAACCGCCCGGACCGGGCAAATCAAAGCCAGCCTGAGCGGGCAAGGGCAGAACCGGGCACTACGCCCTGAAACGGAATGAGGAATAGACATGAGCGACGTCGCAGATCGCGTTAAAAAGATCGTTGTTGAGCACCTGGGGGTTGAAGAAGACAAAGTAGCGGAAAACGCTTCCTTCATCGACGATCTGGGCGCAGACAGCCTGGACACTGTTGAGCTGGTTATGGCCTTTGAAGAAGAGTTCGGCATCGAAATCCCCGATGACGCAGCCGAGACCATCCAGACCTTTGGCGACGCCGTCAAATTCATCTCCGAAGCGTCCTAAGACCTTCGTTTTCAATTAAAAGCGGCGCTTCCGGGCAACGGAGGCGCCGTTTTTTATGCCCGAACGGAATTCTTGCTTGCCAGTCGTGATATTCCTCCGTCACCATTTACGTGAGGCAAAATTATCTGAGCGGGCAGGGCATGATACGATCCACCCCGATGATCAACACGGCACGCCTGACGCTCTGCGGCATGCGGCCCGAAGATTTTAACCGGTTCGCCGAGATATGGCGGAACCCTTGTGTTGTGCGGCATATCGGCGGCACACCCCGATCACGCGGTGAAGCGTGGGATTCGTTTCTAAGAAACGCGGGTCACTGGCAAATGGCCGGATTTGGTCAGTGGGCTATCATTCAGCAATCGAATCGTCGGATGATTGGGCAGGCGGGGTTCTTCTACGGGAATCGTTCACTGGGTGAAGATTTCGACAGTTTTCCCGAAGCCGGATGGGTTCTGGCCCCCGAAGCGCAAGGGCAGGGATTGGGGCTGGAGGCAGCTCAGGCCGCGCATGATTGGTTTGACCGGATCATGCCGGGGCCATTGGTTGCATTGGTGAATTCCGCAAATTCGTCGTCTCAGAGCCTGGCAGAAAAGCTGGGTTACATCTTGATGCGAGAGTGTAGTTTTCAGGGTTCGCCCGTTCATCTTTTGCGCCGAAACGGTCCGCCGACGCGCCACTAAAGCGTATAGGGCAATGCCGCAAAATGTCTGTAGTTTGCCGAAACTGGTAAAAACCGGTTTGGATTCTCTGTGTATGGTATCCTCGATTTCCAGAATGATTGGGCGGAGGAGCAAGCTCATGAGGATTTACCCCACGATGGAACTGCAGAACGGCCGGTGTGTCACACTGGACAAGGGCCGTTTGGATGAGGCCATGATTTGGCATGTGAATCCCGCAGAAACGGCGCATGGCTGGGCCTCCGCCGGGGCTGAGTGGATGCACCTGACGGATTTTGATGCAATCGAAGGGCGTGACACGAACTCGGAACTGGTCGAAGAGATTATCCGTTCGGCAGAGATTCCCGTGCAGTTGGCTGGTGGTATGCGCACCCGCGAGCAGGTTGAATACTGGATCGACAAAGGCGCCGGGCGGATCGTGATCGGTACCTTGGCTGCGTGGGACCCCAACCTGGTTAAAGAACTAGCCAAGCTGCACCCGGACCAGATCGTTTTGGCCGTGGATGTCTGGCAGGGTCAGGTCATGACAGAGGGCTGGCGCAGCCAGAGCGCCTTTACCCCCGAGGCATTTATTGAGGCATTTGCGGATACGCCTTTCGCCGCCATTCTAGTGACCGATATCGACAGCGATATGGAGGATGTCGAGGCGCAGCTGGGTTTGATCTCGGGGCTGGCCGAAAAGTCTCGTACGCCTATCATCGCAAGCGGCGTCGTGCGCACAGCGGATGACATTTCACGTTTGGCCTACATTCCGAATATCTCGGGTGCTCTGGTCGGTCGCGCGTTGTTCCGCAAGACCATTGATTTGTCAGAAGCCCTGAGTGTCGCAAGCGCGGCCCACGAGCCTGTGGCTGAGTTTCAGTAAGACAAGTCCGAACGCTTTTTCGCCTCCTCATCTATTTTGAGGGGGCGGATTCTATTTTGGGCCGATTTGTTTTTCTTTCGGCGTTTCCTTGCCTTTTGCGACTATGGGGCTTGGACGCAGATTTTGCTGTTGCTCTTGCCCCCGCACCCCGCCCCGGGGTATGAGCGTTTCTTAAACACGAAGCAGGCAAGAGGCACTTCATGCGCAGAGTCGTTGTAACCGGTCTGGGATTGGTCACTCCGTTGGCCAGCGGGGTCGAGGAAACCTGGTCGCGGCTGTTGGATGGGGAATCCGGCGCGGGACCGATCACGCTGTTCGACGCCGAGGCAAGCGGGGTCACCACGACCTATGCCTGCGAAGTCCCTCGCGGGGACGGAACAAACGGAACGTTCAACCCCGATGATTGGATGTCCCCGAAAGAGCAGCGCAAAGTTGAGGATTTTATCCTGTACTCGATCGCGGCTGCGGAAATGGCCTGTAAGGATGCCGATTGGCTTCCCGAGGACGAAGACGCGCGCCTGCGCACCGGTGTTCTGATCGGTTCGGGGATTGGTGGTCTGGGGTCCATTGCGGAAACGGCGAACCTGATCCGCGACAAGGGACCGCGCAGGGTGTCCCCCTTCTTTATTCCCGGTGCGCTGATTAACCTGGCGTCGGGGCAGGTTTCAATCCGCCACGGCTTTAAAGGGCCGAACCACTCGGTTGTAACCGCATGTTCGACGGGTGCCCACGCCATCGGTGACGCTAGCCGGATTATCCGTGCAGGAGACGCCGATGTCATGGTCGCAGGTGGCGGCGAAGGCTGCATTTGCGAGATCGGCATCGCGGGGTTCAACGCCTGTAAAGCGCTGTCCACCAAATATGCAGACAACCCCAAAGCCGCGAGCCGTCCCTACGATGTCGACCGTGACGGTTTCGTCATGGGTGAAGGGTCCGGTATTGTCATTCTGGAAGAATACGAACACGCCAAGGCGCGTGGAGCCAAAATCTATGCCGAGGTGCTGGGATACGGCATGTCCGGCGACGCCTACCATATCACCGCACCCAGCGAGGATGGTGATGGGGCCGAACGCTCGATGAAAGCCGCGCTGCGTAGTGCAGGGCTGGAGCCGAAGGATCTGGACTATATCAACGCGCACGGCACGTCGACCATGGCTGACACGATCGAATTGGGCGCGGTTGAACGGTTGCTGGGTGATCACGCTGCAAATGCGACTATGACTTCTACCAAATCCGCCACTGGCCACCTGCTCGGGGCCGCTGGAGCGATCGAGGCGATCTTTTCGATCCTGGCAATTCGGGATCAGGTGGCACCGCCGACAATCAATTTGGATAATCCCGCTGTTGAAACGTCTATCGACTTGGCTCCGAACGCCAAGCGCGAGCGTAAGATCGACGTAGCGCTGTCCAACTCGTTTGGGTTTGGTGGCACGAATGCCAGCGTGATCTTCGGAAAGGTCAGCTAAATGTGGCGCGCACTGGCGTCTAATATGCTGACCATTCTGGTGGTCGGCCTGTTCTTGTCGGGCGGCCTTATTCTTTGGGGGCAATCGCGTTACAAAAACGAAGGCCCATTGGAAACCGCGATCTGCCTACAGGTTGAGCGCGGGTCCAACATGACCGAAGTCAGCCAAAAACTGGAGGATCAGGGCGCGATCAGCAGCGCGATGATCTTCCGGATGGCGGCAGATTACACGGACAAAGCCCCGCAGTTGAAGGCGGGGAGTTTTCTGGTGCGCGAGGGCGCGTCGATGGAGCAGATCATCGATGAAATCACGCGCAGCGGTGCAAGCACCTGCGGGTCAGAGATTGAATATCGCATTGGTGTGACGCGCATACAGACGCGGGTACGCGAGTTGAATCCCGCAACGCTCGACTTTGATGAGATTGCGTCATTCGATGTCGCCGAAGAAGAAGCTCCTGCGGCCTATACCGAGAAACGCAACGACGCTGATACGCGCTATCGGGTTTCGGTGGCCGAAGGTGTTACCGCGTGGCAGGTGGTCGAAGGGCTGAAACAGATTGATGCGCTGACTGGCGATGTTACCGAAATTCCTGCCGAGGGGATGTTGGCACCCGACAGTTACGACGTGGTACGAGGCGCTGACAGGAACGCCATTCTGCAGGGGATGCAAGACAGGCAGCAGTTGCGGGTTAATGCGGTCTGGGAAAAGCGGCAGGATGATCTGCCGATCAGCAGCCCGGAAGAAATGCTCATCCTTGCCTCGATCATCGAAAAGGAAACAGGCGTTCCGCATGAGCGCGGACAGGTGGCCAGTGTTTTCGTGAACCGACTTGAGCGTGGTATGAAACTGCAGACAGACCCGACCGTCATTTATGGTGTGACAAAAGGTCAAGGGACCTTGGGGCGTGGTCTGCGTCGGAGTGAGCTTCGTCGCGCAACGCCTTGGAACACATATGTTATTGACGGTTTGCCGCCGACTCCGATCGCTAATCCGGGTCTTGCAAGTCTGGAGGCCGCTGTAGCCCCGGAAGAAACGAACTATGTGTTCTTTGTTGCGGACGGTACAGGCGGACATGCGTTTGCCGAGACGCTGGACGAACATAACCGGAATGTTGCCAAATGGCGCGAGATAGAAGCCGAACGGCAAAGTTCAGGAAACTAAAAAAGGTGCCGCGTGTTGCGGCACCTTTTTTGATTTAGGCGGCGGGTTTTCTGCGTTGCCGCCGGCGCTTGTTCGATCCGGGCTTAGCCGAAGCATTGGCCGCCTGTGGTTTTGGTCCACGACGGCGGAATCCGCCTCGGTTGCGCGGCTTTTTAGGCTCTGCAAATTCCGGCATTGTACCGCTGGCGACAGGGATTTCGATCTTCATCAGCTTTTGAATCTGCTTTAGCTGATCCAACTCATCCGGCGCGCAGAATGCGATAGCTTCACCCTCGCGACCTGCACGGGCGGTGCGGCCGATCCGGTGCACATAGTTGTCGGGCACCTCGGGTAGGTCGTAGTTGATCACATATGCCACGCCGGGAATGTCGATGCCGCGCGCGGCTACATCGGTTGCGACAAGAACGTTGACCTCACCTGCGCGAAACGCCTTGATCGCTCGGTCGCGTTGCCCTTGGGTTTTGTTGCCGTGAATGGAGGCCGCGTTAAAGCCATCGGCGACGAGGTCCTTCATCAACCTCTCTGCACCATGTTTCGTGCGCGCAAACACCAACGTCAGAGCGTCAACGTCTTTGGACAGGATCTCGCGCAACTTGGCGGGCTTTTCTGCCCGGCTCAGGAAATGGACTGACTGCGTGATTTTGTCAGCCGCCTTCCCCGGAGGGGAGACCTGAATGCGCTGCGGGTTCGTCAGGTAGGTCTGGCTGATTTCTTCCATCTGCTTGGGCATAGTGGCGGAAAACAGCATGGTTTGACGCGGTGTGCCAAGTTCGGGCGCAATGCGGCGCAGAGCGTGAATGAACCCCATGTCCAGCATCTGATCAGCTTCGTCCAGCACCAGATGACGGACCGAGCTGAGATCAACAGCGCCGCGCTCCATGAGGTCGATCAGGCGACCGGGTGTCGCGACGAGGATATCGGTTCCACGTGCAAGGAAGGAAATCTGCTTGCCGATGGACTGACCGCCCACAACGGTCGCGACGCGGATTTTTGTTTTCTTCGTCAGGTTCCGCAGGCTTTCGGCGATCTGATTGACCAGCTCGCGCGTCGGCGCAAGGATCAGCGCCTTGGCGGTTTTGGGGGCGGGTTTACCGGGTTGCGCCAACAGGTGGTCAATCAGCGGCAGCCCAAAGGCCAGAGTTTTGCCGGTACCGGTTTGCGCCAGCCCCATAATATCGTGACCCTGAAGCGCCATCGGAATGGCCTGGTTCTGGATCGGAGTGGGTTGCGTAAAGTTTGCGCGTTTCAGCGCGTCATTCAGAGCCGGGGCGAGGCCCAGCATGTCAAAGTCGAACAAGTAATCATCCTTTTCAATCCGCGACCGTGTACCAGTCACGAACAAGTAAATCGACACGTGCATAACGCACGAGCCTACAGGGTTTCGCAAAGCCTCGGAACGCACGGGCGAGTCCTGTGCCGTCCGGCCATCGCAACAAGAACCCTGCGTGAAGGGGAACTGGAGAGAGTTGGGCGCTGTGAGGTCGAATACGACCATTTATGCTCACGCGGCAGCGCTGTGTTTTGGGGCACATGCGTGTTTGGGGACGGAATGTCAAGTTTGCCGCTGAGTAATTGGCTAGTTTCCCAATCGGTGTGCCTGATGAGGAGGGTATAGAAAGCTGCTATCCAGAAGTGGCAGGTCTTAACAAACTGTTGAACGACAGGACGGATCTTGTTGCGTGGGCGTTGCGTAACAAATTGACTTTGCAAACTTATTTCCGTACAGTCTGTGTCATGCTAGAAGAAGTGGGTAACGGCCTCGGGGAAACCCGGTGGCCGTCTTTTGCTTCTCTCGTGCGGAGTAAACTCACGCATGAGGTCACAGGCACACATGACTTTGATTACCCCGGAAGAGCGGATTTCCCAGACGGCTGACTTGTTGCAGTCGCTTGAGCGATCCATTCGCGATCTGCGCCAAGCAGCGGAAGAACTGCGCAGGCAGATTGGTGCCGGGGAGGATGCAAACCTTGCCGGAGCAGGCAAGCAACTGGGTCAGTTATCTGGTCGACCCGCAGACCGCCGAGATCATCCAGTCGGTGTTGAAATCCACCGCTTCGATCCGTTCGATCGCGTCGGTGGTGAATGTCGAGGCGAACTCGTTCGACGTACTTATCGACCACACCGATGTGGGCGCGGGCTGGGCTGATGAGAACGCCGCCGCCTCTGAGACGGCAACCCCGTCGATCGACCGTATCTCGATCCCGTTGCACGAACTGAGCGCGCTGCCCAAAGCCTCGCAGCGTCTGCTGGATGACAGCGCCTTTGACGTTGAAGGCTGGCTGGCGGGTCGCATTGATTACTTGCGCGCCAATATTGAGGGCGGTGAAGGGCATGACTGGTACTATGCATCCCCGGAAGAAGCCGAGGCTCAAATACGCTCTCCGATCGAGGATACCGAGCACGACGAACCTTGGATTTGGCGATACAAGGACTTGCGCAATTGGTGGGCGAAACCCCACCACGAACGCATTGCTGGCGTTCGACAAGCTGACCGCACGGCTTGGGTGCCGGGTTCAAAGCCCATCTGGTTCACAGAGTTGGGGTGCGCAGCGATAGACAAGGGCACCAATCAGCCTAATAAGTTTTTGGACCCCAAATCGTCTGAGTCCGATTTGCCGCAATATTCCAACGGGTTGCGCGACGACTTCATGCAATATCAGTATCTGAAGGCGATACTTGGTTATTGGTCCGACTCAAACATCAACCCGGTTTCGGAAGTCTATGGCGCACCAATGGTGGACATGTCCAACGCCTACGTCTGGGCCTGGGATGCCCGCCCGTTTCCGGCATTTCCGAACTTGCGCAGCCAGTGGGATGATGGCGAGAACTATGCGCGTGGTCATTGGCTGAATGGACGGTCCGGCGCACGAACATTGGCGTCGGTCGTGGCCGAGATTTGTCATGCGGCCGGGGTGACTGACATCGATACGTCAGGACTGTATGGGATTGTGCGCGGATATGTGGTTGACCAGGTCTCTGATGCGCGGTCGGCGTTGCAACCCTTGATGTTGAGATACGGGTTTGATGCAATTGAGCGTGACGGCGTTCTTCTATTTCAAATGCGCGACGGTCGAAAGCCGGTCGCACTTGACCCAGAGGAGCTTGCGACCAGTAGCGAAATTGAAGGCATCATCGAACATCGCCGGGAAGCTGAGGCTGAGATGACTGGTCGAGTTCGATTGCGCTTTGTTCAGTCTGACGCAGATCATGAAATCGTGTCCGAAGAAGCGGTGCCTCCGGATGCGCGTACGCATGCGGTTTCGGTGAACGAGATGCCGCTGTCAATGACACGAGCTGAAGGGCGTCAAACGGTTGAACGGTGGCTTAGTGAGGCAAGGGTTTCGCGCGAAACTACTCGTTTTGCCTTGCCGCCTTCGATGTCGCATGTTGGCGTTGGCGACGTCGTTAGCCTGAAAGGTGATGAACAGCGTGCGCGCTATCGCATCGACCGCCTTGAGCAGGCTGAGATGCAAATTGCGGACGCCGTTCGGATCGAACCGGGCGTCTACACCCCTTCGGACCTACCGGATGATATCGTGGCAGAGAGCCCATTTGTCGCTCCGGTTCCAGTATATCCAGTGTTCCTGGATTTACCCCTCATGACGGGGTCAGAGGTCCCCCATGCTCCGCACCTTGCGATCTCGGCCGATCCTTGGCCGGGAGGTGCTGCGGTTTACGCTGCCGCAACCGATGAAGACTACGTGTTGCAGCAGGTCGTTTCAGGCCAGGCGGTTATCGGGTTTACACAAGCCCCGCTGCGACGCGCCAGCGCTGGTCTGTGGGATGAAGGCGCGCCGTTACTTGTTAACCTCATAGGAGGGCTGCTGGAATCACGTCCACGCGAAGCGCTGCTGAGCGGAGCCAATTTTGCCGCCATCGGGGATGGGACGCCGGACAATTGGGAGGTTTTCCAGTTCGCGCATGCAGACCTGCAATCCGAAGGTGTCTACGCTTTGTCGAAACGGCTCCGGGGACAGTTTGGGACTGATGCGGCAATTCCCGATGTTTGGCCTGAGGGGTCCGTTTTTGTATTGCTTGACCAGAGGGTTGCCCAGACCGCTCTCTCGCGTTCAGAGCGTCGAGTTGCAAAGCACTACAGAATCGGTCCGGCGACCCGCGGCTATGACGACCCATCCTTTGTTCATCAGGTTGAGGCGTTCAATGGGAATGGATTGCGTCCCTATGCACCTGTGCATCTGCGCTTTCGCCCTGACGGTCTGGATGACGTACTTTCATGGACACGCCGCACACGGATTGACGGCGATGACTGGGGCGGAATGGAAGTGCCGCTGGGCGAGGAAACCGAATCCTATCTGATCCAGATTCGGGTTGACGGGTCTTTGGTCCGCGAACAAATCGTCAACCAACCTAGCTGGACATACACGGATGCCATGAAGTTGGAGGACGGCGTCGACGGCCCCTACGATTTCCGCGTTGCTCAGCTATCGGCTGCGTATGGCCCCGGCTTGTACGCCGAGCTTGCCGCAGGCTAGGCGCAGGGATGCGGCCAGTTCTCCACGGAGATGTAAGTGCCGCGGCGCGCGCCTTGTTGCGTGCGCTGTTGGCTGATCGAAATCAGCTATGTACCAGAATGATGGAGGAGGCAGAAATAGCCGATAGATACGTCATACAGACGGGGCGAACACACCCATTATACGGCAACGGATCATTGATGAACGCGGCTCGCACACGGCCTTTGGCGGACGAGCCAAGCTTTGACGACTTGCAATATTTTCTGTGTTTCGAGGTGGTTATCCGTTGCCTTGTTAAGTTTCACCTTAGCCAGAAGCACAGCTAACGCATTTGCTGGCAGCATAGTCCAGGTTCAGCCGTCCAATCGGAATTTCGTCGCCACAATCTTCGCAGAAACCGAATTCGCCATCCTCTATTCTGACTAACGCGGCCTTGAGCCTGCTCATTTCGCGGTTTCTGTTGGCTTGTTGCGCCTTGGCCATTGCTTGGTTTTGCAGCGCGTCCATTCTGCTGAGGCGACCAACTGCTTGCTGATCCAGATGGACGACTTCTTGCGCCTTTTTTCCTGCCTCCGAGCTTTGCTCTAGCTCCGCCAACCGGCTGCGAATCCGAGTGTCGAAATCGGCCAACATGGATCTATTCATTTTCGTTATCCTGTTGATCACGGGTTTGCGCTTTGCGTTTTTACGACTAAATGGCATTCTAGGCGCAGCAAAGGATCAAATGCCATGTTGGAAACGCGCAGTTATGTAACACCTGTCGATCCCGTTTGGGATCGCATCACGACCGAAGCGCAGTCGGCCGTCGAAGACGAACCGCTGATGGGTGGGCTGGTGCACGCATGTATCCTGCACCACCGCAGCCTTGAAAAAGCTTTGTCATACAGAGTTTCGGCCAAGCTGTGCTCGAATGAAATGTCCATGATGGTTCTGCGCGAGATCGTAGACGAAGCCTATGCCGACGATCCTTCTCTGATTGAGGCGGCGCGCGCCGACTTGATGGCCGTTTACGAACGCGACCCTGCCTGTCATCGCCTGCTACAGCCGATCCTTTACTTTAAGGGCTACCAGGCGATGCAAGCCTATCGTGTTGCCCATTGGCTTTGGCAAAAGGGTCGTCACGATCTGGCTTATTTCTTTCAGATGCGCTCGTCCGAGATATTCGGGATCGACATCCATCCGGCCGCAAAGATTGGCAAAGGTATCATGATCGACCACGCGCACTCGATCGTCATCGGTGAAACTGCTGTCGTCGGGGACAATGTCTCGATGCTTCATTCCGTGACACTTGGTGGGACCGGTAAAGAAGAAGAACAACGGCACCCCAAGATTGGTGACGGTGTGCTGATCGGCGCAGGGGCCAAGGTTCTGGGCAACATCGAGGTCGGCCATTGCAGCCGCATTGCAGCCGGATCGGTTGTGTTGCAGGCCGTTCCCTCATGTAAAACGGTTGCGGGTATTCCTGCTAAGATCGTTGGAGAGGCGGGTTGCGATCAACCTGCGATCTCGATGGATCATATGTTGGGTAAGGATCAGTAGTCATTGCTTTGCGCAGCGAGCCTGCGGAAGACTTTAGATTACTATGGACGCAGGCATTTCCCGATTTGAGGAAACTATACCTGCCTGCGCCACGCGCGATCATCGCGTCAGGTTGCGGACGCCCGGTTAGAAAACCGGGCGTCTCATTGTTTGTCAGGCCAGCATGACCATTGGATTCTCGAGGTTCTCGACAATGGCTTGCAGCAGTTCCGCGCCCAGTGCGCCGTCAATCACACGGTGATCCACGGACATTGTTACCGACATCACAGTCGCAACTGTCAGTTCTCCGTCATCGCCGACAACTGGTTTTTTGACCCCTGTGCCTACAGCCAGAATACCGGCGTGCGGCGGGTTCACGATGGCGTCGAAATTGTCGATGCCAAACATGCCCAGATTCGAGATCGCAAAAGTGCCGCCCTGATATTCATGCGGGGCTAGTTTGCGTTCGCGGGCGCGACCGGCGAGGTCTTTCATCTCTGTCGACAGCGCGGATAGCGACTTGGTGTCGGCATCCTGTAGAACCGGGGTGAACAGACCGCCCTCGATGGCGACGGCCACGGCCACGTCCGAGGGTTTCAGTTGCAGCACCCGGTCACCGGCCCAGACCGCGTTACAGGCCGGAACCTGTTGCAGCGCGTTGGCAACGGCCTTGATGATGAAGTCGTTGACGCTGAGCTTTACGCCCCGGCCTTCCAACTGCTTGTTCAACTGGCTGCGGAATTTGAGCAGCGCGTCCAGCTTGATATCGCGGCGCAGGTAGAAATGCGGGATCGTCTGTTTGGCCTCGGACAGGCGCGCGGCAATGGTCTTGCGCATCCCGTCGAGCTTGATTTCCTCATACGCGCGGCCTTCGTACATTTTGGCCACGGCGTCTGCTGAAGGTCCAGCCGGTGCAGCCGCCGCCGCAACGGGAGCAGCTGCTGCAGGTGCCGGAGCGGGCGCAGTGGCGGTAGCACCCTCGACATCCGCCTTGACGATGCGCCCATGCGGGCCAGAGCCGGTGATCTGCGCTAGATCGAGACCTTTCTGCGCTGCGATGCGCCGGGCGAGTGGTGAGGCGAAGATGCGACCACCATCGGATTTGACCGGAGCAGCCGGAGCAGGGGCAGGTGCCTCGGATACCGCTGGCGCGGCAGCCTCGTTACCTGCGGTGGCCGGGGCCGCTTCGGGCGCTTTGGCAGGCGTGGCCGCGATATCATCCGCGCTTTCGCCATCTTCCAGCAGAACCGCAATGGCGGTGTTGACTTTGACCCCTTCGGTGCCTTCGGGGATCAGGATTTTGCCGATAGTGCCTTCGTCAACGGCCTCGAACTCCATCGTGGCCTTGTCGGTTTCGATCTCGGCCAGCAGGTCGCCGGACGATACGGTGTCACCCTCTTTGACCAGCCATTTGGCAAGAGTGCCTTCCTCCATGGTCGGGGACAGGGCGGGCATCAGAATTTCTGTGGGCATCTGTGTCGCTCCTTACCGGTAGGTCACTTGTTTGACGGCTGCGATCACCTCATCGGTGGTGATCAAGGCCAGCTTTTCGAGGTTGGCGGCGTAAGGCATCGGAACATCCTTGCCGGTGCAGTTGATGACTGGCGCGTCGAGATAGTCGAACGCCTCCTGCATCACGACCGAGCTGATATAGCTGCCGACCGAGCCTTGCGGCCAGCCTTCCTCGACGGTCACCAGACGGTTGGTTTTCATCACCGAATTGATGATCGCACCCGTGTCCATCGGGCGGATGGTGCGCAGGTCGATGACCTCGGCGCTGATGCCGTCTTCGGCCAGCTTGTCAGCGGCTTCCAGCGCGTATTGCATCCCGATGCCAAAGCTGACGATGGTCACGTCTGTGCCTTCGCGCCAGATGCGTGCCTTGCCCAACGGTATGGTCAGATCATCCACCTGAGGCACGTCGGAGGAGCGACCGTAGAGGATTTCGTTTTCCAGAAATACCACTGGGTTGGGGTCGCGGATCGCTGATTTCAGCAGACCTTTAGCGTCAGCGGCCGAGTAAGGCATCACAACTTTCAGGCCGGGGATCTGCATATACCATGCAGCGTAGTCCTGTGAGTGCTGCGCAGCCACGCGAGCGGCGGCACCATTCGGCCCCCGGAACACGATCGGACAACCCATCTGACCACCGGACATATAGAGCGTCTTGGCGGCGGAGTTGATGATCTGGTCAATCGCCTGCATCGCGAAATTGAAGGTCATGAACTCGACAATCGGTTTCAAACCACCAAAGGCAGAACCGACCGCGATACCGGCAAAACCGTGCTCGGTGATCGGGGTGTCGATCACGCGCTTGCCGCCGAATTCGTCCAAAAGTCCCTGAGAGACCTTGTAGGCCCCTTGGTATTCGGCGACTTCCTCGCCCATCAGATACACATCTTCATCACCGCGCATTTCCTCGGCCATTGCATCGCGCAGGGCCTCACGGACCGTCTGCTGGGCCATCTCAGCGTCTGCGGGCCAGTCCGGTGACAGATCAACCACAGGCGCTGCGGGTGCTGCGGCAGAAGCGGCAGCCTCAACCGCCGCAGGTGCGGCTTCGGCTACCGCTGCGGCTGCTGGCGCCGCCGCGGGCAGGGCCGAGGCGTCTTCGCCTTCTTCAACTAGGATCGCAATAGGCGTATTCACCTTGACCCCTTCGGTTCCTTCCGCGATCAGGATCTTGCCGACAATGCCTTCATCGACGGCCTCGAACTCCATCGTCGCTTTGTCGGTTTCGATCTCGGCCATGATATCGCCCGAGGATACGGTGTCGCCTTCCTTGACCAGCCATTTGGCCAGTGTGCCCTCTTCCATCGTGGGCGAAAGGGCGGGCATGAGAATTTCGGTTGCCATGTCTCAGTTTCCTTCCGGGGCCGGGGTGATCATCCCGACGATGTTTCCTTGTCCATCTTCCACATAGGCGCAGCGGCCTATGCCGGGATAATCGGCGGGCGGCAGCGCTTCGGCGCCGCCATTTGCCAATGCCCACGCGTAGCGTTCGTCGCAATCACTGACCTCAAAGGTCATGGTGCCACCGCGCACCGGGCTACCGGCAGCGGGCGCTTCGCCATGGCGTAGCATCAGGCCGCCGGTCAGCCCTAGGCTGTCGCCGATCTGGTCGCCATTGATCAGATGATAGCCGACGTCTTCACCGCCGGGCATCGGTGTGAACGCCCAGTCGAATAGGCCGGCATAGAACGCTTTGGCCTGCTCGACGTTGCTGGCGTGAATCTCGAAATGCGGCATCTGTCAGGCCTCGGCGTAGATATCGGTCCAGAGCTCTTCAACCGAGGGCTCGGGGCTTTCTTTCGAGAATTCAGCCGCCTGGTTGACGATCTCTTTGATTTCCTTGTCGATCGCCTTCAGGTCGTCCTCGGCCGCGTATTTGCCGGTCAGCAGCAGTTCACGCACATGTTCGATCGGGTCGCTTTGCTCGCGGACCTTCTGAACCTCTTCGCGGGTGCGGTACTTGGCAGGGTCGGACATCGAGTGGCCGCGGTACCGGTATGTCTTGATCTCAAGGATGTACGGACCTTTACCGGCGCGGCAATGCGCGACGGCTTTTTCACCAGCTTCCTTGACGGCCAGAACGTCCATGCCATTCACGATTTCACCGGGGATGCCGAAGGCTTCACCGCGGTGGAAGATGTCCTTGGTCGAGGTCGAGCGCGCCTGAGCAGTCCCCATCGCGTATTGATTGTTTTCGATCACGAACACGACAGGTAGATCCCAAAGGGCCGCCATGTTGAACGTCTCATAGACCTGACCCTGGTTGGCTGCGCCGTCACCGAAATAGGTGAAGGTCACGCGGCCATTGTCCTTGTATTTGTCAGCAAACGCCAAACCGGCACCCAAAGGCACCTGCGCTCCAACAATGCCGTGACCACCGTAAAAGTTCTTCTCTTTCGAGAACATGTGCATCGAGCCGCCCTTGCCCTTGGACAGGCCGCCGATACGTCCGGTCAGTTCGGCCATCACGCCGCCAGGATCCATGCCGCAAGCCAGCATATGACCGTGATCCCGATAAGAGGTGATCCGCTTGTCGCCGTCTTCGGCGGCTGCCTCAAGACCAACAACAACCGCTTCCTGACCGATATAGAGGTGGCAGAACCCGCCAATTAGACCCATGCCATAAAGTTGACCAGCCTTTTCCTCGAATCGGCGGATCAACAGCATCTCTCGGTAGTAAGTGATAAGCTCTTCCGCAGAAACATTTGGTTTCTTTGTGGTTTTTCGCGCAGCCATGGCGGCGATCTCCCCCTCTCGGCAAGATAGTTTAGCGTTAAACTATTTCATAGAGCATTTGCTGCGATCTGGCGAGGGTAAATGTGACGCAGCGTCGACTTCTGCGAATTTCGGCGTGTTAGCGCCGTGAAGCCAGCACGTTTTGACAGCAATTAGCGAATGACGATTTCATCCGACCGGATCATGCCAAGCACCGAGCGCGCCTGTTGATCCAGCAAATCCAGATCCAGATAGGTATCCGAGAGCCTGCGGGTCAGGTTTTCCATTTCCGTGATCTCGCCTTCTAGCTTGGCGAGGTCGCGCGACAGAGCGTCCCGTTCCGCAGCAATCTCGACCCGTCGGAACAGGCCATAGTCGCCCTGCACGGCGGCGAAGGTGAAATAAACACCCAGCACAAAAGCCACCATAAAGAATGCGACTGAGCCCAAACCGGGCCGATTGGAACGGGACACTCTGTTTACCGCCGTATGAAGTCTGCCTCAATAACGGACCCTTTTGGGCCTCTGATCGCACTATGTCACAGGTGATTCGGGTTGTGAATCCCCTGATTCGATAAAAACGCGCTGGCTGGCGGTTTTATTGCTCCAGCGCGGCAACGCCGGGCAGGGTCTTGCCTTCCATCCACTCGAGGAACGCGCCGCCTGCGGTCGAGATATACGAGAAATCCCTTGCCGCACCTGACGCGTTCAGCGCGGCGACCGTGTCACCCCCGCCCGCGACAGAAACCAATTGCCCGGACCGTGTCAGGGCCGCTGCTTTCAGCGCAGCCGCGTTGGTCGCGGTGTCAAACGGCTCGATCTCGAACGCGCCCAGAGGTCCGTTCCAAATAAGGGTCTGGCTTTGGCTGAAGATGTCGGAGATTGCAGCGACACTGTCTGGGCCTGCGTCAAGGATCATGCCGTCGTTGGTGCATTGATCAGCGGGCAGGACCTGATGGGGGGCGCCTGCTTCGAACTTTTCGGCCACGACGATGTCGGTGGGCAGGACGATGGTGCAGCCCGAGGTTTCCGCCTTGGCCATGATCTCGGCCGCAGTGTCCTTCATCGCGGTTTCAGCCAGCGATTTTCCAACGTTGAGACCTTGGGCGACCAGAAATGTATTCGCCATGCCGCCACCGATCACCAGATAGTCCACCTTGTCGATCAGATTGCCCAACAGCTCCAGCTTGGTCGACACCTTGGCCCCACCCACAACCGCCGTCACTGGGCGTTTGGGCGCGCCCAGAGCGCCCTCCAACGCCTCCAGTTCGGCCTGCATCAGACGGCCCGCACAGGCAGGCAACAGGCGGGCGATGGCCTCGGTCGAGCTGTGGGCGCGGTGAGCGGCCGAGAATGCGTCGTTGCAATAGACGTCTCCCAGCTTGGCCATGCCAGCGGCCAGGTCGGTGTCATTCTTGGTCTCGGCAGCGTGGAAACGGGTGTTTTCAAGCAGCAGCACCTGACCGGGCTGCAACTGCTCGGCGGCAAGTTCAGCCTCGGTGCCTACACAATCGGCGGCGAACAGGACGGTTGCGCCGAAAGCAGCTTCTAGCGTCGGGACCAGTTGTTTCAGCGACAGGTTCTCGCGCCGCTCACCACCCGGCCTTCCGAAATGCGCCAGCAGGATCGGCTTGCCGCCTGCCGCAAGGATGTCGCGAACGGTGGGCACAATGCGCTGAATACGGGTGGCGTCGGTCACAACACCGTCAACGACCGGCACGTTGATATCCACGCGCACCAGCACGCGCTTGCCGTTCAGATCCATATCGTCCAGCGTTTTCCAGCCCATCGTCCTATCCTTGCCTTAAAAACCGATTTAGGCGGTTCTTTTCCTGCATTTTGCCCTCAGGTCAATGCGTCACTTGGCTTTCACGCGTCCGGCGCATAGGTATTTGCGCAAGACAAACGACAGGAGGGCCACATGGCCGAGATCAAGGATCCCGAAAACACCATCATCATCGAGCTGAAGGGCGGTAATGTCGTCATCGAGCTACTGCACGACGTGGCGCCCTTGCACAGTGCGCGCATGAAAGAGCTGGCCCGTGGTGGCGAGTATGACAACGTGGCCTTCCACCGTGTGATCGACGGCTTCATGGCGCAGACTGGCGACGTGCAGCACGGCGACATGGAGGACGGGTTCAACCTGCGTATGGCGGGCACCGGTGGGTCGTCGCTGCCTGACGTTCCGGCAGAGTTCTCCAAGCTGCCTCATGACCGTGGAACTTTGGGCGCGGCGCGGTCGCAAAACCCGAACTCGGCCAACTCGCAGTTCTTCATCAACTTCAAGGACAACCATTTCCTGAACGGCCAGTACACCGTCTACGGTCGTGTGATCGACGGGATGGAGCATGTGGACGCGATCGTGCGCGGCGAGCCGCCTGCGAGCCCGGACCGCATGATCAGCGTCAAGGTGGCTGCCGATGCATAAGCTGGCCGCTGCATTTACCTTGCTGGCCAGCCCTGCGTTGGCCACGGGCCTTGAGATCGAGATCGAAGGCGAGGGTGCGAACGGCATCGTCACCGTTGACCTTTTTGAAGATCTTGCGCCCAAGCATGTCGAGCAGATCACTGCGATTGCCGCCGCCGGTCAGTATGATGGCGTGGTGTTTCACCGTGTGATAGAAGACTTTATGGCTCAGACTGGTGATGTCGAACACGGTCGGTTAGGCAGCGACATGCGCCGTGCCGGGACGGGCGGTTCGGACAGACCTGACCTGCCTGCGGAATTCTCGGACTACAATTTTGACCGGGGTGTCGTGGGCATGGCGCGCGCGCAGAATCCCAACAGCGCCAATTCGCAGTTCTTCATCATGTTCGCGCCCAGCTCGCACCTGAACGGTCAGTACACCGTTGTTGGTCAAGTGACAGGCGGGATGGACGTTGTTGACGCGATCAAGCGCGGTGACGGCCCCAACGGAGCGGTCATCGGTCAGCCAGACGTGATGAAAAAGGTTACTGTAACTGAGTAACAGGTGAGACCCCGGTGCCCTTTGCTCCGGGGTCTTTCAAGAACAGGGCTTAGTCGTCGCCCATTGTTTTCCAGATTATTGCGCCAACTGCACCACCGATCAAAGGTGCCACCCAGAACAGCCAAAGCTGCGCAAGGGCGGGTCCGTCCGCAAACAGCGCAACGCCGGTCGAGCGTGCGGGATTCACCGAAGTGTTCGTTACCGGGATCGAGATTAGGTGGATCAGCGTCAGCCCCAAACCGATAGCGATCGGGCCAAACCCGGCCGGAGCACCTTCAGACGTGGCTCCCAGAATGATAACGATAAAGAAGGCCGTCAGCACGATCTCGATGACAAGCGCAGACAGCATCGAATACCCTTCGGGCGATGCTTCGCCGTAACCATTGGTGGCAAAGCTGCCGACCCCCGTAAATTCGGGCGCGCCACTGACAATCACGTACAGGACAGCGGCCGCCGCGATTGCACCGATTACTTGCGCGATCCAATAGGGTATGAGGTCTTTGGCCGGAAACCGTCCGCCAATCATCAGGCCAAGGCTGACAGCCGGGTTGAAATGGCCGCCCGATATGTGGCCCACCGCGTAAGCCATCGTCAGTACGGTGAGGCCAAAGGCGAAGGATACACCCAGCCAGCCAATGCCTACATCCGCCACGCCTGCGGCCAAGACAGCGCTGCCGCAGCCGCCCAAGACCAGCCAGAACGTGCCGAAGAATTCGGCGATGAGTTTCGATGACATGAAAAGCCCTCCCAAAAACAATGGGTTCAGTGTAATTCAAAAAATCAATTTTGTGAAACTCTTGTGGGATCACGTCCCGCTGGTTGAAGTTTTTCCCCAGGTGGCGGGGTCCAGACGGAACAGTTTTACCAGTTGCTCGTAAATACCGGGCGCTTCGGATTTCAGGGCGTGGGGTCTCTCGAAAAAGACCTCGACCGATACAGCAAAGAACTCTTCGTGACCGACTGCGCCATATGGGTCAATGACTGTGTGCCGCCCCTTTTCCACAGACCGAACATGGGCGTCGTAGGCGGCCAGAAAGGCGCGTTCCCATTCGGTAAAGGTCTGACCGTGGCTTAGGATCGGAACGCCGTTTGTTCCGCCCGACAGGTCGTCGATCTGATGCGCGAACTCGTGCAGGACCACGTTGTGTCCATCATGGTCATCCAGCGCGCCTTGCCTGCTGTGGGACCATGACAGGATGACCGGCCCCCGGTCCCAGCTTTCGCCGGTGCGGACGATTTCCTTTTCGCTGACAACGTACCCGTCCTGCCTGCGCTGACGGGATTTGAAGGCGTTCGGATAAATCAGGATTGTCGTCAGATGATCGTACCAAAGCGGGCTGTTGACGATCAGGAGACACGCCTGCGCCGCGATTGCCAAACGCATTTCGTCGGTGACGTCCAAGCCATCGCACCCGTAGAACCTCACCTGATCCAGAAACAGGTTTACTTTGCCATCCAGCGCACCGCGAAGCTCTGGCGGTAGGCGGCGTACTATAGGAACCTGTTCCTCTACTATGGCGCATTGACGGGGGGTGAGGGGGGTGGACAACAGCGTGCTGCGTGTTTTTGCTTTGGACCAATGGCGATAGGCCAAGTACCCGGCGGCCAAAAGCAGAATAGAGAAGAAAACCCACATCCGACAAGCCTATACGCGACAAACTTGGCTTGGAACCGGAAACTGTTATCCGTGATCGTACAAAAAAACGCCGCAGGTTTTACCGCGGCGTTTTCTTGTTCATAACGTTCGAGGCGTGCTTACTGCTTGACCTCGGCAGCCGGGTTGGAACCCGACTTTGCGCTGCGACCCGGGTTCAGCGGGTCGTCCTGACGCTGTACCGAACCTTCAAAATGCGCGCCGCTTTCGATCGCGATGGTCTTGTGGATGATGTCGCCTTCGACACGTGCGGTCGAAGTCAGGCGTACTTTCAGACCACGCACACGGCCCACAATGCGGCCGTTGATTACCACGTCATCTGCGGTGACTTCGCCCTTGATGGTCGCTGTTTCACCGATCGTCAGCAGATGCGCACGGATGTCGCCTTCGACAGTTCCTTCAACCTGAATATCGCCAGAGGTTTTCAGGTTGCCGGTGATGTGCAGGTCCGAAGACAGAACCGACGCCGGAGGCTTGGGCTTGGGCGCGGTGCTCGCCTTGTTTTCCGACGGTGCAGGGGCAGCCGGTGTTGCTGGTGCGGCGGGTTTTGCCGCTTCAGGTGCACTGGAACCGGGCTCGTTGATTTTGCTCTTAGAAAACATTTCTCGCAGCCTTGATATAAGTCATTGGGTTAACAGGTTTTCCGTTCACACGCACCTCATAGTGCAGGTGCGTGCCGGTCGACCGTCCGGTGCTACCCATATCAGCAATATGATCCCCGCGCGAGACCCTTTGACCAACCTTTACCCTGATCTTGGTATTATGGGCGTAAAGTGTCTCGATTCCGAAGGCGTGCTTGATTTTTACCAGCCGCCCGAACCCGGACTGCCAGCCAGCATGGGTGACCACTCCGTCGGCGGTCGATAGAATATCCGTACCATGCGCACCCGCAAAATCGGCACCGTTATGCATGCGGCGACCGCCGGTCTTGGGGTCACGGCGCGTTCCAAAGCCGCTGGTAAAACGCACAACTGAGTTTACCGGGCTTGCAAACGGAGCTTTCTCGGCGGCGATGCGATAGAGGTTCAGCTGATCCATCTGCTGCAGCAGTGTGTTCGCGCGGATTTCGTCGGGGGTCAGTTCCTCACCGCGCGTGCTGAAGGATATGGGGGTTAGGGGGCCACCCATGCCGCTGTACCCACGCCGTACTTCTTCAATGATACGGTCAGTAGGCATACCTGCATTGCGGAACATCTTGTCGAGCGGTTCGACAGAGATGACCATTGCTTCTTCCAGTTGACGGAATATTTCGTCGCTTCGTTCCTGCATAAGCTGGATTTCCAGCTCAAGATCGTCGCGTTGATCCAGCGCGTCCTTGGCGTCGGCTGCGATTTGATCACGTTCCATTGCGGTTCTGACCAACGCTTCGGTCATAAAATTCATTTGCGCCGGGCTGGTGGCGCTTGCCATTTGCACCTCGTCCGAACCCGCATCGAGGTTCAGCTTGGCCAGTTCGGTGCGGGCGTCTTCGCGCTGTTTCATCGTGGCGCGCAGGGTCGTTTGGATGACTTCGATCCCGGTCTCAAGCTCGCGGCGGCGGTTTTCCGACGCCAGCAGCTCGGACTGCATGGCGGAAATCTGTTCCAGGGCGGCGTTGAACCGGTCCTGCGCCATCAGCGCCTCCTGAGCGCGAACATCGCGCTCGGCCGACAGAACATTCAGGCGTTCCTGATACGTAGCCTGATCGCGTTTCGCCTGCTCGCGGAAATTCCCGGACCCAATGCTGTCCATCAGCAGGATCGCGGTGGCAACAGCGGTCCAGCCCACGATCACTGCGACACCGGCGACAGCAGCGACCTGCGTCTCGGAACTCAGCCGGATGAACCGGGTGTCGTTGTCAGATTTCAGAAAAACCCTGCGTTCTGGAAAGTGCCGCTCGAGTAGTGAGTGTAGTTTTATTGCCAGACGTGTTCGCACGCGTCTTCACCTCTTTATCCCCATGATCGGGAGCGGTCGTGAGTGATAGCCGTCCCTTGGCCGAAGTGCATAGATGGCGCGCTTGATTTGGGCAAGTTTGTTAACCAGTTTACTCTGCAAAGCAGGTTATTCCCGCCAATTCTCGGCGAGAAATTGCCGATAACGTCAACTTAAGCACGTTTATTGGTCGTGTCCGGGCTGAGGCAGGTCTTCGGTCAAAGGCCAGTAAAAGTCGGGCGGCAGCCCCGCTTCGGCACGTTTTTCTTCGTTGAATGGCGGTTTCAGGACACCGTGGAAATACCGCCGGACCAAGTCGTGGAACACATCCTTTGGGTCGGCATTCTCGCGCCCGCACAGGAAATGGAACCACTTTGATCCATAGGCCACGTGCCCGACCTCCTCGGCGTAGATCACCTCGAGTGCGGCTATGGCCTGCTCAGCCTTGGCCTTGCGAAAGATGTCAATCATTCCGGGGGTTACATCCAGCCCGCGGGCCTCCAGCACCATCGGAACCACAGCCAGCCGCCCCATCAGATCCTCGGCAGTGTCTTCGGCGGCGCGCCACATTCCCGCATGGGCGGGCAGGGCACCGTAATGGCTGCCCAACTGCTCAAGGCAGTCGCAAACCATCTCGAAATGGCGCGATTCTTCTTCCGCGCATTTCACCCAGTCGTCGTAGAAACCGATTGGCATAGGCACGTGGCCGAACCGGGCGATGATGTCCCAGTGCAGGTCGACGGCGTTCAGTTCGATATGCGCAACGGCGTGCAGCAGGGCAATCCGCCCGGCCTCGGTCCCCGGTCGGCGTTTGGGAACATCGCGGGGCGAAAGCAACTCGGGCTTATCTGGCCGCGATGGATAAAGCGGAGGGGTCGCTGTCCCGATCTCAATCTCAGGCGCATCACCCGAGCGCGACGCAAACCACTCGGCAGCGTAACGTTTGGAAAGGGCGGTTTTTGCGCGCCCTTCCGCAGTGGTCAGGACTTCGGTCGCCATCTGGGTCAGCGTTTTCGACACCGGGTTTCTCCGCTTTTGCGTTTGCGCGGGTCTTAGACCGGATGGCGGTCGTGGGAAAGAGGGTCAGAGCGCGCGAGCTGCCTCAAGCACCTCATCCACGTGGCCGGGGACTTTGACCTTGCGCCAGACGCGAGCGATCTTGCCGTCGGCGTCGATCAGAAAGGTCGAGCGTTCGATCCCCATCGACTTGCGCCCATACATGTTTTTCTCAACCCAGACGCCGTAGTCTTCGCACACGGTTGATCCCTCGTCGGACAGCAGGGGGGTGGTCAGGTTGTGCTTGGCCACAAACTTGTCGTGCTTGGCAATGGTGTCCCGCGAAATGCCGAAAACCTGAGCGCCCGCCTCGGCAAAGGCTTGAAGTTGTTCCGAGAAACCGATGGATTCCTTGGTGCAGCCCGGCGTATCATCGCGGGGATAGAAGAAAAGAACGACGGCACCGCCGCGCAGGTCTGACAACGTGACCTCGCCACCGCCGTCGCGGGGCAACGTGAAATCAGGGGCGATGTCTGTAACGTCGGGCATTGGAAACTCCGTTAAAGGTTTTTAAGTGCTGTCAGACATCATAGGGCGGCGCGAGCGGGTTGAAAGGCGTGGATAGAAAATTGGTGCAGCACGAAGACAAAAGTGCAGACACGCCGGGCAAGCCCCGGCGCGGTCGGTCGCGTCGTCGTACTGCCGCTCGCTGGACGTTGTGGTTCGCGTTTTCCCTTGCTGCGATGGCTTTTGCTGGGTGGTTCTTTCTGATCGGTCAGCAATTGCACGCCCCGAACTGGATGCGGGTTCAGGCTGAAAAGCGGCTTGATCAAACGCTTGGCGGGCTGAAAGTCCGCTTTGGCGATGCTACCTTTTTCGTGAATGAGCAGTGGCGGCCCCGGCTTCGCTTGACGGATGTGACCATTAGTGATGCAGCCGGACAGCAGATTGCCCAGGTGTCCGATCTGCGCACACGCCTGTCGATGCGAGGGCTTCTGCGGGGGCAGATCCGGCCAAGGCGCATAATCCTGCAAGATGCGCAGATTGCCCTTACGCGCGGCAAAGATGGGGCGCTGTCGCTGACGGTTGGTTCGGGCAGCTCGCCCGTGCAACAGGCGCCTACGCTGACTGAATTGATCGAAGAATCCGACGATGTGTTTCTTTCTCCGATCTTGTCGGGGCTCAGATCGGTCGAGCTGCAATCCCTGACGCTGGACTATCAGGATTTGCGCTTGGGCCGCGCGTGGGTTTTTGACGGCGGGCATATTTCGATCACGCGCAGCGGGGACGAAATGCGCCTTGCCACCGGGTTTTCGGTTTTGACCGGCCGGGACTACGCCAGTTCGATCGAGGCAAATTACAACAGCGTTTTAGGCACGCCCGAGGCGAGTTTCGGCGTTTCGATCACCGATTTGCCGGCTGAAGACATAGCCGGGCAAAGCCTTGCGCTGTCTTGGCTTCAGGTTCTCAAGGCTCCGATCTCGGGGGCGCTTCGGGGCAGCGTGGACGAAATGGCAGCGCTCGGCCCTTTGTTTGCGACACTCAACCTTGGCGCTGGCGTCATCCAGCCCACACCTGAAACGCGGCCCATTCGTTTTGACTCGGCCCGGACGTATTTCACCTACGATCCCAGCCAGCAGGTCCTAGACTTTAACGAGGCGTCGATTGTTTCGGACCTTGGCGCGGTGCAGGCCAATGGCAAAGCCTTTCTGCACGGTATTGAAAACGGGGTTCTTGAAAGCCTGACGGCGCAATTGGACCTGAACAATATTGATATCTACCCCGGCGGATTGTTCCCTGAATCCCTTGAATCCGCCCGTGCAAATCTGGACTTCCAGATGAAACTGGCTCCGTTTGAGTTGCAATTGGGGCAACTGACCCTTGTGGATGCGGACCATACTTTACGCGCCTCAGGCAATTTGATTGGTCGCCCGGACGGGTGGGTGGCCTCTCTGGACGCGCATCTGGACACGATGACGGCCGACCGTTTGTTGAACTACTGGCCAGAGATATTGGCGCCAAAGCCAAGGAAATGGGTGTCTGAGAACCTTTTTGAAGGGCAGTTTTCGGATGTTGAGTTCGCTTTACGTCTGCTGCCTCGGAACGAGCCGGACATATATCTGGGTTTTGGGTTCAATGAGGCAAAGATCAGGTTCGCAAAGACATTGCCGCCGATCCAGGATGCCCAGGGGCGGGTCAGTTTGCTTGACGACCGGTTCACAGCTTCGGCCGAAAGTGGCGTGGTTATCGCCGACGCCGGCGGAGCCGTAGATGCCTCGGGAACGTCATTCATCATTCCGGACACAACGATCAAGGGGCCATCCCCGGCCATCGCGCGCATCGTGGCCAATGGATCGACAACCGCGGCCCTTTCGCTGCTTGACCGTAAGCCGCTTGAATTGCTCACGAAAGCCGGGCTGCCGGTTGATCTGTCTCAAGGAGAGGTCAGTCTTGCCGGCACGCTGGCGCTGCCCTTGAAAAAGGGGTTGAAGTTCAAAGACACAGAATTTCACTTTTCCGGCACGATAGATGATGTGGAAAGTGAACGTCTGGTGCCCGGCTTCTCTGTTCGGTCTGACCGCCTGAAGCTGACCGGAGATCAAGCGTTGGTCGAGATCGGCGGATACGGTTTGTTCGGTGACGTTCCGATCGAAGCGACATGGCGGCAGCCAATCGGAAGTTCCCAGCCGCAGCGCAGTGAACTAACGGGGGAAATCGAACTGTCACCCCGTCTGATGACCGAACTGAAAGCCGGGTTGCCGCAGGGTATGCTGACCGGGAAAGGCACAGCGGACATTTCCGTGGGCATCGGAGCAGGCGATCCCATAAAGCTGACGGCAACGTCGGACTTGGTCGGCGTTGGCCTTGCCATACCCGAGCTTGGCTGGCGCAAGGGTTCTCGGGCTGCCGGGAAACTAAACGTCGATGCAACGTTGGGCGACCAACTAAGTGTGGATGCACTGACACTGGATGCCGCGGGACTGCGCACCAAGGCGTCGATCTCGTTTCGCGAAGGCGGTGACTTTGACAAGGTTCAGTTCAGCTCATTCGATCTGGGCAACTGGTTGGCCGTCCCAGCCGAGCTGGTGAATCGCGGGTCATCCGTTCCAGATATCAGGGTGTTGGGCGGGGTCATGAATTTGGGCGGCGCTACGTTCGGCGAAGGCAGCAGCGGAGGCGGAGGCGGCGGGCGCGGGCCAGCGCTGGACGTTGTGTTGGATCGCCTACAGGTCACGGAATCGGTGGCGCTGACGGGATTCAGTGGATCATTCCAGACTACGGGCGGCATTACCGGGGCGTTCACAGCCGGCGTGAACGGAGGTGCGTCTGTTCGCGGACAGGTCACCCCGCGCGGCGGACGCAGCGCGGTTGAGCTGAAATCGTCGGATGCCGGTGAGGTGCTACGATCGGCAGGGGTCATCACTCAGGCTCGCGGCGGCTCGCTCGATATGAGCCTCGAACCCGTCGGCGCGCCCGGGAACTATGACGTTAACCTCAAGATCGTGAACACGCGGATCACGGATGCACCGGCAATGGCTGCCCTGCTGAACGCGATCAGCCTTGTTGGTTTGCTGGATGAAATGGCGGGGCAGGGTATCTTTTTCTCGTCCATCGAAAGCCGGATGCGCATCACTCCGACCGAGATCAAGGTTCTGAGCGGTAGTGCGGTTGGCCCGTCCATGGGCCTGTCTTTCGATGGAACGATAGATACCGTAGCTGGGATGCTGAATTTGCGGGGCGCGATATCGCCGATCTACCTGGTCAACGCGATCGGAAGCGTTTTTACCAAGAAGGGCGAAGGCGTGATCGGCTTCAACTATAACCTGACTGGTCCTCTGACAGCGCCCAAAGTGGCGGTAAACCCTTTGTCGGGTCTTGCGCCTCTGTTTTTGCGCAATCTGATGCGTACTCCACCGCCGACGGTGACGGATGGTCCAAATTCCCTGCCGGTGAAGCCCGACGAACCTAAACAGACCTTCGGGTCGCCTCCGAAAGATAATTGAACCGGGCTGTTGCTGAATCTGGTCGGGCCTTGTATGGCGCGCGCATGAAACTCAGCGACTTTGATTTCCACCTGCCCGAAGACCTGATTGCCACGCGCCCGGCAACGCCGCGTTCGTCGGCGCGATTGCTTGTGGCCGATGGCGACGCGATCTCGGACGCGCATGTGTTTGATCTACCCGATTGGTTGCAGCCCGGAGATCGCCTTGTTCTCAACGATACGCGAGTAATACCGGCACGCCTGAATGGACGGCGGCACCGCGACAGCGCTCAGGGACCCGTTTCCGCAGCGATCGAGGCAACTCTGCTGGACCCGCAAGCCGACGGAACTTGGGCCGCGCTGATAAAGCCGCTGAAGAAGGTCAAGCTGCACGAAGAGATCAAGTTCTCAGACCAGCTCAGCGCCACTCTGGAGCGGGTGGAAGACGGGCAAGCATTCCTGCGGTTCAACCTGACCGGAGAGGACTTTGACGCCGCGCTGGAAGGCGCCGGTGCGATGCCCTTGCCGCCCTATATTGCGGCCAAGCGTCCGGCGGACGAACAGGATAAGACGGATTACCAGACGATCTGGGCCCGCAATTCGGGCGCTGTGGCCGCTCCGACCGCGTCGCTGCATTTCGACGAGGCGCTGATGCGGGCGCTGGAAGAACGCGGGGTGCAGATTACGCATGTCACGCTGCATGTTGGCGCAGGGACTTTTCTGCCGGTGAAAGTCGAAGACGTGACCACGCATAAAATGCACGCGGAATGGGGAAGGGTCAGCGCGCAGGCCGCCAGCGAAATCCAAAAGACCAAGGCCGCCGGCGGGCGGGTCATACCAGTTGGAACCACTGCACTGCGCCTGATCGAAAGTGCTGCGCGTTCGGGCGGGATCGAGCCGTGGGAGGGCGAGACAGACATATTCATCTATCCCGGTTTCCAGTTTCACGTCACTGACGCGCTGATGACCAACTTTCACCTGCCGAAATCCACCTTGCTTATGCTGGTTTCGGCATTGATGGGGAAGGATCGAATGAGCGATGTCTACGCCCATGCAATTAAACAGAAATACCGCTTCTTTTCTTACGGTGACGCGTCGCTTTTGATCCCGTGAATGCCGCCTTGTCGGGATCGTATCTTGGTAATGTCGTAGACAAGCATGACCGGAGTCGTTTTTCATAACAAAACGAATCCGTAGTTCAGGTCGACATTGCTCGGAGGTTCCAATGATTCAGGTCCTGTCCAGCGCATGGGCGCTTCTTCTTGGCGTGGGCCTGCTTATGGTCGGCAACGGCTTGCAAGGTACGATCCTCGGCGTTCGCGGCGAGATCGAGGGGTTCTCGACCCTTGAGATGTCATTTGTGATGTCGGCCTATTTCGTGGGATTTCTCGGTGGATCGCGTCTGGCGCCCGAGATGATCCGACGCGTGGGACATGTACGCGTGTTTGCGGCGCTGGCCTCTTTCATTTCGGCCGTGATGATCATGTACCCGATGCTGACCGAACCTGTGGCGTGGATTCTGGGCCGTGTTGTGATCGGGTTCTGCTTTTCCGGCGTTTACGTCACGGCCGAAAGCTGGCTGAACAACGCCGCCAGCAACGAAAATAGGGGGCAGGCGCTGTCCCTGTATATGATTGTTCAGATGACCGGGATCATTACAGCGCAGGGCTTGATGCTGGTCGGAGACCCCGCAGGGTATGAGACCTTCGTGATCGCGTCGATTCTGGTTTCGGTTTCCTTCGGGCCGATCCTGTTGTCGATTTCACCTACACCTGCGTTTGACACAACCAAGCCGATGACCCTGCGCGAATTGATGGGCAAATCACCGCTAGGCTGCGTCGGCATGTTCCTGTTGGGCGGCGTGTTCTCGGCTCAGTTCGGCATGGCGTCGGTGTATGGTGCGCGGGCCGGGCTGACTCTGGTCGAAATCTCGACCTTCATTGCCGCGTTCTACGTTGGGGCCGTGGTCTTGCAGTACCCGCTCGGCTGGTTTTCCGACCGCATGGATCGCCGGTTTCTGATCATGCTTGTGGCCATCGCCGGGGCCGGAGGGTCGATTTCCGGCATGTTGTTCGGTACGACGTTCCCGATCCTGCTGGTTTCAGCTTTCGTGATCGGCGGGATGTCAAACCCGCTCTATTCCCTGCTGATTGCACATGCCAATGACTTTCTTGAGCATGAGGACATGGCGGCGGCCTCTGGCGGGCTTGTCTTTATCAACGGGTTGGGGGCGATTGCCGGGCCGCTGATCACCGGTTGGTTGATGGGCGACGGCGTGTTTGGCCCTCAGGGGTTTTTCCTGTTTATTGCCATGCTGTTGGTCGTGACCGCAGGGTACGCATTGTACCGTATGACGCAACGCGCGGCGATTCCGGTCGATGAAACCGGAACGATGTCTCCGCTGTACCCCACGGCCTCACCCGTTGCGTTTGAAGTCGCACAGGAAGTGGCCATCGAAGCGGCCGAAGCCGAGCAAGACACGCAAGATGTTGCCTAGGACACGAATTTATGTCGCAAGTGTTGCAATATGTTACTGTAACAGACCTGTAAAACAGCCTTTAATGACGTTACGTCCCTGGGGGAGGCGAACAGACGGAGTTTAGGGCAATGGCAGGGCCTGAAGACGTACTGAGTTTTTGGTTGGATGAAGTCGGTCCCAAGGGTTGGTATTTGCAGGACGAGGCGCTTGACGCTGAAATCCGCAAAAAGTTCCTTCCCATTTGGGAGGCAGCAAACGAGGGCAAGTTTTCCCTTTGGCTGACCTACCCAAGCGGCGCATTGGCGTACATCATTCTGATGGATCAATTCCCACGCAACATGTTCCGAGACAGCGCCAAGGCGTTTGCGTCTGACCGTGCGGCATTGTCAGCGGCCAAATGTGCTGTGGACAAGGGGTGGGATCTGAAAATTGATGAACCCGCAAGGCAGTTCTTCTACCTTCCCCTGATGCACTCGGAAAACCTGTGCGATCAGGAACGCTGCGTGCGGCTGATGTGTCAGAATATCAGCGAGGATTCGAGCAACCTTTTGCATGCGCGTGCGCATCGTGAGGTTATTCGGCAATTTGGCCGGTTCCCGTACCGCAACGAAGCGCTTTCGCGCCCAATGACCGAACCCGAAGCCGCATATGTGGATATGGGTGGTTACGGAACTACGGTCAGAGAGCTTCAGGCGGCCAGTTAAGTCGCAGGCTCACACCCACGTATCGCAATGATCCGGTCGGCGATCGCGTCGGCCGAGGTCTGAATTGCCGTATTGATCAACTCGTCCGGTGCATCGGTGATCTCAGAAATACGGGTCTGCGCTGATTGCAGCTTTGCTTCAAGCCCGTCCAATTTGTCCAGTGCCGACGAAAGTTTCTGCACCTCCACTCGGTTGGTGACGACATCGCCCAGCTGGATCGAGGACAAATCGCTGCGCAGGGCGGCCAACTCGCCCCGGACGCCCTGAATTTCGTCTTTCAACGGGGCTACGATTTGTATGTTCTGGGCGAATGACGACGCGATCCCGTCGACCGTCGAGGCCAGCTTCCATCCAAGAAACAGGCACAGTGCCACCAGAATAAGAGTGGCGTTCAGCAGTGCTAGCAGTAGGTCTTTGAGCGTTCTGGCCATTGTAAGCCTCTTGAATAACTTGGGTTTAACGGTTGCCGGTCCAGCCCGGCCTCTATGTTCTAGCCATTGAACCAGACGCGGTATAGGCTGAAAACTGCGCACTAAGCGCAAATTGACCCTGCGTCGCTTTTGTCGCGGGTGGCCTATATTGATGCGTGTGGAAATTTAGTTTAATGGTAAACTAATTTCTGAACCATCCTGCGCCGAGAGGAAACCATGGCTGCACAATCTTTTGATCTGATCGTAATCGGCGCCGGTCCCGGCGGGTATGTGGCCGCAATTCGCGCGGCCCAGTTGGGTTTGAAGACCGCTGTGGTCGAGCGTGAACATCTTGGGGGCATCTGCCTGAACTGGGGGTGCATCCCCACCAAGGCGCTGCTGCGGTCGTCCGAGGTTTTCCACCTGATGGAACGGGCCAAGGATTTCGGCCTGAAGGCGGACAAGATTGGGTATGACCTAGACGCCGTTGTCAAACGCTCTCGCGGGGTAGCTGCGCAGTTGTCTGGCGGCATTGGCCATCTGCTGAAGAAAAACAAGGTAACCGTGGTGATGGGCGAGGCGACAATCCCCACCAAGGGCAAGGTCTCGGTCAAAACAGACAAAGGAACCGAGGAGTTGACAGCCAAGAATATCGTTCTGGCCACTGGCGCGCGTGCCCGTGAATTGCCGGGGCTTGAGGCGGATGGCGATCTGGTCTGGACCTACAAGCACGCATTGCAGCCGCCACGCATGCCCAAGAAGCTGCTCGTCATCGGGTCGGGTGCAATCGGTATCGAATTCGCCAGCTTCTACAATACGCTGGGGGCCGATACGACAGTGGTCGAGGTGATGGACCGCGTGTTGCCCGTTGAAGATGCGGAAATCAGCGCCTTTGCCAAGAAAGCATTTACCAAGCAGGGCATGACCATCATGGAAAAGGCGATGGTCAAGCAACTGGACCGTGCCAAGGGCAAGGTGACCGCGCATATCGAAGTCAAGGGCAAGGTGGAAAAGCATGACTTCGACACCGTGATCTCTGCGGTCGGGATCGTTGGCAATGTCGAGGGGCTGGGCCTCGAAGCCTTGGGTGTAAAGATCGACCGGACGCACGTGGTGACGGATGAATATTGCCGGACCGGGGTCGAGGGTCTCTACGCCATTGGGGATATCGCTGGTGCACCTTGGCTGGCGCACAAAGCCAGCCACGAAGGGGTCATGGTCGCCGACCTGATCGCGGGCAAGCACGCGCACCCTGTCAAACCGGAAAGCATCGCAGGCTGTACGTATTGCCAGCCACAGGTTGCATCAGTGGGGTATTCCGAGGCGAAAGCAAAAGAGCTTGGCTATGAAATAAAAGTTGGCCGCTTCCCATTCATCGGCAACGGCAAGGCGATCGCGCTGGGCGAACCCGAAGGGCTGATCAAGACTGTTTTTGATGCCAAGACCGGGGAACTCTTGGGCGCGCATATGATCGGTGCCGAAGTGACGGAACTGATTCAGGGCTACGTTGTCGGGCGCCAGTTGGAGACAACCGAAGAAGACCTGATGAACACGGTCTTCCCGCATCCGACACTGTCGGAAATGATGCATGAAAGCGTACTGGACGCTTATGGCAGGGTTATCCACATGTGACGTGCGGCGTATGGGGGCTCTGCCCCCGCCGCCCGTGCCGGGCGACTCCCCCGGGATATTTTTAGCCAGATGAAGCGGGGGATCCGTGCTTCATCTGGCCCCAAGTATCCCGGAGCGCGAGGCAGAGCCTCGCAAAAATGTTTATTTGGTCAGAGCGTCCAGAATGCGCGCCCACGAGCGGATGCCCTTGTGGAAACTTTTGACGTCGTATTTCTCATTGGGGGAATGGATTGCGTCGTCGTCGTTGGCGAAGCCAACCAGCATAGAGTCCAGCCCGAGTTCGGTGTTGAAATAGCCGACGACCGGGATAGAGCCTCCCATCCCTGTGAAGACGGCCTCGCGGCCCCATTCATCGGACAGGGCGCCCCGGGCGGCTTCGAAATCGGGGCGGTCGAGGTTCATGACAGAAGCGGGCGAGCCTTCCAGGTCGTTATCCCATTCGATCTTTGCATCTGTCGACAGGCGTTGCTCAACATGTTTTCGGATTTTCTCCCTTAGGTCATCCGGATCCATGTCACCGACCAGACGGCAGGTGATCTTGCAGTGCGCCTGCGACGGGATAACCGTTTTTGACCCGGCCCCGTTGTAGCCACCCCAAAGCCCGTTCACCTCGAGTGTTGGGCGGGCCCATTGCTGTTCCAGCGCAGAATACCCTTTTTCGCCATGCGGCTGCGTATATCCCACCGAGTTGAGGTATTCCGCCTCATCAAACCCGCAGCCTTCCCATTGGCGAAGCTGCTCTGCTGGAACGTCGTGGACGCCTTCGTAAAACCCGTCAACGGCCACGCGACCGGTTTCGTCATCGTAAAAGGACGCGACAATTTTTGACAGCTCGCGAAGGGGGTTCAGGCCGGGACCGCCATAGTGACCCGAATGCAGGTCGATCCGGGGTCCGGTGATTGTGAATTCGTCCTTGAGCATCCCGCGCAGTTGAGATGCGATTGAGGGGACGCCGCGCGACACCATAGACGTGTCGCAGACCAGGGCCAGATCCGCTTTTAGCTCGGCCGCGTTTTCGCGCAGGAACGGGACCAACGAGGGCGAGCCGGATTCTTCTTCGCCTTCAAAGAAGAATGTGATGCGACAGGGCAGGGTGCCGTGAACGGCTTTCCAGGCGCGACAGGCTTCGACAAAGGTCATCAACTGGCCTTTGTCATCCGATGAGCCACGCCCCCGGATGACGGGGCCATTCTCCGTGTCTTCAATCGCTGGATCGAACGGGTCGCGATTCCAAAGGTTCAGCGGGTCGACGGGCTGCACGTCATAGTGACCGTAGAACAGGACATGCGGTGCGTCGTTGTCCTTACCGATATGACCAACGACCATGGGGTGCCCGGTGGTTTCCCGCTTTTCCGCTGAAATCCCGATGGACTGAAGGTCCGAGACCAGCCAGTCGGCGGCCTGGCCGACTTGGGCGTCATAGGCTGGGTCCGTTGAAATCGAAGGAATGCGAAGCAGTTCCATCAGGCGGTCGATCGAGGTTTGAAGATCGGCGTCGATACGGGTCAGAACAGCGTCCAGCGACATGGGGGTCTCCTGCCATGATGAATTTGGCGGAACCCTATCAGCGCCATCGGCGCCGTCCAGTACGCTTTTCCAGGATCACTTGATAAATGCCAAAGGAATAGGAGTGCTTTTTCTGCGCAGCCTGCGTCGTTTCCTCGCGTCTGTTTGCCGTAACTTTACTTGTCGAGAAGGGTCCAAAAAGATATTTGATGCAAATCAAATAAGCATTCTCTTAGTTCGATATATGTTTTGGGCTAAAATGAGTGCATCGGTGCAATTTCGGATTCGTCCGAAAGCGGTGCCAATAAAGACGTTCGGCCAGTGTGAAAGAGGCCGGGCAAGTAAGGAGAAACCGGTGGACTATACTGCTCAGCTCGATTCAGCGATCGCTCGGCTACACGACGAAGGACGCTACCGGACTTTTATTGATATTGAGCGGCGAAACGGGCACTTCCCTCATGCTGTTCGGACGCGCCCTGACGGGTCGCAGCAGAATATCACCGTATGGTGTGGCAACGACTATTTGGGCATGGGTCAGAATCCGGTTGTTCTGAACGCGATGCATGAGGCTGTTGATGCCGCCGGAGCAGGTTCGGGTGGTACGCGCAATATCTCGGGGACAACTGTTTACCACAAGCAACTAGAGGCCGAGCTTGCCGATCTGCACGGTAAAGAGGCGGCGCTGTTGTTCACCAGTGCTTACATCGCCAATGACGCAACGCTGAGCACGCTGCCGAAACTGTTTCCGGGGCTGATCATTTATTCTGACGCATTGAACCACGCCTCAATGATCGAGGGGGTGCGTCGCAATGGAGGTGCCAAGCGCATCTTCCGCCACAATGACGTCGCCCATCTGCGTGAGTTGCTTGAGGCGGACGACCCCAAGGCCCCCAAGCTGATCGCATTTGAATCCGTGTACTCGATGGACGGTGATTTTGGTCCGATCGAAGAAATCTGCGACTTGGCCGATGAATTCGGGGCGCTGACCTACATTGATGAGGTTCACGCTGTCGGTATGTATGGCCCGCGCGGGGGTGGAGTGACCGAACGTGATCGTTTGGCGCATCGTATCGACATCATCAACGGAACATTGGCCAAAGCCTATGGCGTCATGGGCGGCTATATTGCTGCGAGCGAAAAGATGTGCGACGCCGTGCGCTCTTATGCGCCGGGCTTCATCTTCACGACTTCTCTGCCGCCCGCCATCGCAGCGGGCGCTGCGGCGTCGGTCTCGTATCTGAAGCGCACGCCAGAACTGCGCGAACAGCATCAGACGCAGGCAAAGATCCTGAAGCTGCGGCTCAAGGGAATGGGGCTGCCTTTGATTGACCACGGCAGCCACATCGTGCCCGTGATCGTCGGCAATCCGGTTCACACCAAAATATTGAGCGATCGGTTGCTGGATGACCACGGAATCTATGTACAGCCGATCAATTTCCCGACGGTTCCGCGCGGGACCGAGCGTTTGCGGTTTACGCCGTCTCCGGTCCACGGACCCGACGAAATGAACCGTTTGGTGCATGCGATGGACGAACTTTGGTCACATTGTGCGCTAAATCGCGCCGAACTCGCAGGTTAACCTCACGCCGAAGTGTGCAACGTGATTATCGCGTGTTAAGATTATTCTAACAAAACGGGCAGGCGAATCATTTAGGCCATGATTCGTCGCAAGCGTAAAACACGCGTAGGCAGAATGGGGCAGCAGGGATGATTGGGCGCAGATCTCAGCGCGAATCCAAAGATGACATCGAAGTCCGACCGAAAGGGTATGACGACTACGAGGTCAGGCTTGGCGACATGATGCGCGGCGAGCGTGCGACTATGGGCAAGTCGCTTCTGGATGTTCAGCGCGAGTTGCGGATCAAGGCCAACTATATCGCCGCCATAGAAGACTCAGACCCAGAGGCATTCGACACACCCGGCTTTATCGCCGGGTATGTGCGTTCTTACGCTCGCTACCTTGGCATGAACCCTGATGAGACATTCGCGGCGTTCTGCAAGGAAAGCGGGTTCGAGGTCGCGCACGGCATGTCCGCTGAAGCTTCGGTTGTGCGTAAACCTGCAGGTGGCTTGCCGGCGCGCGGTCCAATGGGCCGTGATCCGTTCATGTCGCCCAACACGCCTTATATCCCCGGTCGGGAATCTCTAGTCAGTCAGATCGAGCCTCGGGCGATCGGATCTTCCTTGGTTTTGTTGTCACTGATTTGCGGTATCGGTTACGGTGGATGGGCCGTTCTGAACAAGATTCAGCAAGTACAGGTCAGTCCCGTCGAGCAAGCCCCGGTCGTGTTGTCCGATCTAGATCCGCTGGATGTTGCCCGCTCTGACGGATCGTCCGATGAAGTTGCTGCTGTTCAGACACCCAGCGCCGAGGCTCTGGATCGTTTGTACCGGCCTCAGGCGCTGGATGTACCGGTCCTTGTCGCACGGGATGCACCGATCTCTACACTGGACCCGCGTTCCGTCGGGACTTTCCTGCCACCAGAGCCGCCTCAGTTTGAAGTCGCCGAGGTGCACACTGTCGAACGTCCTACTTTGCCGCAAGTGGTCGAGGAATTGGACACAACGCTCAAGATCGTAGCCGTCGACCCGGCATGGATGCGCGTCACGGCTGCGGATGGCAGCATCATTTTTGAAGGCACGCTAGGTACGGTCGAGCAGGGCAGTACATTCGAGGTGCCGCTGACCGAGGAGCCACCGCTGCTACGGGCCGGGGCATCCGGGTCGGTCTATTTTTCGATGAATGGTGAACATTTCGGCCCGGTTGGTAATCCCGGAACGGTCGCAAAGGGCGTAGTTCTGTCCAAGGATGCCGTGGCCGATCGTTACGATGTTGCTGATCTTGAGGCCGAACAGAACAGCGCGCTCAAACAGCTCGTTGCTGAATTACAGGCGCAAGAGTCGCAAGAACCGACTGAGTGATCTTGCCATTGCGGTGCCCTGAAAGGCGGACTATTTAAAGACGCAACTCAGGCTGCCTTGGACCCGATCACATGTCCCTCAATCACGTTCGCCCGTGGCGAAACATCTATCGCCGCAAGTCACGCCAGATCATGGTTGGCAATGTTCCGGTCGGGGGCGACGCGCCCATCGCCGTGCAGACGATGACGAACACCCTGACGACTGATGTTGCGGCGACCGTGGCGCAAGTTCAGGCGGCGGCCGAGGCAGGGGCGGATATCGTGCGTGTCTCTGTTCCCGACGAGGCATCGTCGCTGGCGCTGAAAGAGATTGTGCGCGAAAGCCCGGTTCCGATCGTTGCCGATATCCATTTCCACTATCGCCGCGGGATTGAGGCCGCCGAAGCGGGTGCCGCCTGCCTGCGGATCAATCCGGGCAATATCGGTGATGAAAAACGCGTGCAGGAGGTCATCAAGGCCGCCCGCGATCACGACTGCTCGATCCGCATCGGGGTCAACGCCGGGTCTCTGGAAAAGCACCTGCTTGAGAAATATGGTGAGCCGTGCCCCGAGGCGATGGTCGAAAGCGGGCTCGAACATATCCGCATTCTGGAAGACAACGATTTCCATAACTTCAAGATCAGCGTGAAGGCCAGTGACGTGTTCCTGTCCGCCGCCGCTTATCAGGGCATAGCCGAGGCCACCGACGCGCCGATCCATCTGGGCATCACCGAGGCCGGAGGGCTGGTCAGCGGCACCATCAAGTCTGCTATCGGCTTGGGGAACCTGCTGTGGATGGGGATTGGCGATACAATCCGTGTCAGCCTGTCCGCCGATCCGGTCGAAGAGGTGAAGGTGGGCTATGAGATCCTGAAATCTCTGGGCCTGCGGCATCGCGGGGTGAACATCATCTCATGCCCGTCCTGCGCCCGGCAGGGGTTCGACGTGATCAAGACGGTTGAAGCGCTGGAGCAGCGACTGGAACACATCAAGACGCCCATGAGCCTGTCCATTATCGGCTGCGTCGTGAACGGGCCGGGCGAGGCGTTGATGACTGATGTCGGCTTTACCGGCGGCGGGGCCGGGTCCGGCATGGTCTATCTTGCGGGTAAGGCCAGTCACAAGATGTCCAACGATCAGATGATCGACCACATCGTGGAAGAGGTAGAGAAGAAGGCCGCCGAGTTGGATGCAGCGGCAGAGGCGGCGGAATAGCGCCTCCTCGGTTTTTTGGATGGAACGGGCGCTCTTGTCTTTCTCTGGAAAAGCCTGTCCGCCAGCAGGAAACGTCATTCTTTTGCCAAACTTACCCTGAAAAACATCGTTCAGGTTGAGCAGTTCAAGGCATTTTCAAATGAGGTTTCTCTCAAGTGTAGCCGCAGTTTCCTGCGCTATTCTGGCAGCATGCAGCAGTGGATCAGGCGAATATGACAAATACCCCCGGGACGTGAATGTTCCGGTTCCGGAAAACGCCGCAAATACCAAGCTGCGCTATCTTTCGGCTGATCTCGCGCCGTACAATTAACGTGGTACAGTCACGAGCATCATCGTGACTCTTGGACCCGGAGGGCAGTCAATGCCGCCCAAGGACACGCCGCAGGTGTTGGCGGACCCGGCGCTGGCCTCAAGGGTTGCGGCGTCCCTGTGGGACGGAAGTGACTCGCGGGCCGCGATGAGCCTCGCGCAGCAGGTCGCGCGGTCGACGTATTGCCGTTCTGGTCCCATTACACCCGACAACGGAGTTCGCCGTATCTCGAACCCGCAGGATATCAGCGCCGTCCTCGAAGAAAGCCAAAAGCAGGGGCGTGATGTCATTCCCGCAGGTATCAAAGGCACGTCTGTGCCTGCCGCTCAGTTTCGGTCGGATGGCACAAAAAGATGGATTGTTTGGCTCAAATGCGACGCGCCCTTTCCGTACTTAGCGCGTGACGTATTGAGAAGGGTCGGAGGCGGTTTGTCCGCCTCCTGTCAGATTAGCCCTGTTCGGCGCGCACGACGTTGGCAATCTCGATCATCTGGTCAGCCGTCAGGAACCCGCGCAGCATTTCTGTTCCCAGAACGAATGAGGGCGTGCCGGAAATATTCATACGGCGTGCCAACTCGCGCGTCTGGTTGATCTCATCAGTGACCTGATCGCTGTTCATCGCTTCAATGATTGCGTCACTGTCCAGACCCAGACCGTCCGAGATACGGCGCAGGGTCACTTCGGTTGGTTCACCTCCGAATTCCATAAGGGCGTCGTGAACTTGTTTGTACGCGTCGTCACCAGCTACGTGCTTGGTCGCGATAGCAAAGCGCGACGACATGACCGAGGCGTCGCCGAGAATGGGAAACTCTTTAATTATCAAGCGGATATTTCCGTCTTCTGACAGCAGCTCTGCCACCTGGGGGACGGCCCGGCGGCAATATCCACAGCGATAATCCATGAACTCGACCAGAGTTAAGTCTCCGTCGGGGTTGCCTCCGACCCAGCTATATCCATCGTTGAACAGCTCGTCAGCATTGGCTGCGACCAATTCCTGATCGGCCTGCGCTTCGGCCAGGGCGTTGCGTTGTTCAAGAATGTTGATGGCCTCGATAATCACTTCGGGGTTTTCCAGAAGATATTCCCGTACCTGTTGGCCGAACTGTTCCTTTTCCGCGTCGCTCATTGCGTTCAGGTCCAATGCCTGAGCAGGGCCGGTGATCAAGGAAAGCCCCAGCAGGGCCGGCGCAGCGTGTCTGAGGATCATTTCCGTTTCCTTTTCTTTTTCTTAGCTTGTTCAGAGGCAATCAACACATCCTGTGCACGTTGCCAACCCGGAGAGCCCTCGGGCAACTGCCCGACAGCCCGTCTTGCGTGAATACCTGCATCAGCCAGCCGGCCTTGCAAGGCAAATCTTTCGGCGGTCACGGCCGAGGCCATCCCGTTATTGCCAACCTTAGCGTATGCGACCCCTAAATCTTGCATCAATCGTGCATTGCGATAGTCCCTTGCGCGTGCTTTTTCAAGGACTTGCAGGGCGTTCTTAGTCTGTCCTTGTGCCAATAGCGCACGGCCGTACCCGGCAAGGATTAGCGGGTTGTTCGGGGCCAGTTCCACGGCCTTGCCATATGCTGCAACTGCTTCTTGCACACGACGGTTTTCCAGCAATATCTGCCCTTTAAGCTCATAGTAAAAAGGGTCGTCGGGGCGAATACTCAAAGCCTGATCTATGGCGCGGCGGGCGTTGGGCAGGTCGCGGTTTTGGTGGTATGCGGCGGCCTCGCGCATCAGGCGGATGTCCTGCGCGCTTTCCTCCTTTGATCGTCGCATGGTCCAGGTCGGGGATCGCAGAAAGGCTGATAGCTTGCCTTTTGCTCGTGCGAACCAGTAGTCCGCGCTCTGGTTGGGCGATGCCTTGTCCCCAAATTCGTCCAGAAACGCCTCAGCCGCGCGCAGACGTTCCCGGCTGGTGGGGTGTGAGCGCATGTAGGGGTCTTGATTCACGACGCTCAGCAGTTCCTGTCCCGCAAACTTCTGGTGCAGCGCAACCATGCCGCTGGGCGAGATGCCCGCCCATCTGAGATAGCTGGCCGCACTGCGATCAGCCGAGGATTCTTCGGCGCGGGTGTGGGCAAGAAAGCTGCGTAGCGCTGAACTGGATGTGCCCGCCGCGATGCCTGCTGCAGCCTCGCCACCGCCAGCAGCGGCCACGACCAATGCAAGAGCGGTCCCCAACTGAGCGTTCCTTTGCGCAGCTTTCAGGTTCTCTACCCGCCGCGCCAGATGACCATTGGCGATATGCGCAGCTTCGTGCGCGATCACCGCCTGCAACATTTCCGGGCTTTCGACCGTCAGGATCAGCCCGTAGTTCAGATAAATCGCGTTATAGTCGATGACGAAGGCGTTGAAAGTACTGTCATTCACCACCAGAATCTGCACGCGATTGGTGTTCAATCCCGCAGCGCGCAGGACCGGGAATGCCAGTTCACGCAGCCCGTATTCGATATCCGGGTCACGGATCAGGCTTTGCGCTGCGGACTGAATGGCGCTTGCGAACCATGTTACTGCAATCAGCAACAGGGCCGGGATTGACGCCAGCCTGGATACGCGTTCAAAAGCCATGGCTGCAACATGGGAGATGGGCATGAGAAACTCAACCCGGTCCGGGGTCGATCCCTTTATCGTGATGGACGTTATGGAGGCCGCGCGCCGCGCTGAAGAGGCCGGGCGCACCATCATTCATATGGAGGTTGGTCAGCCGGGAACCGGTGCGCCTCAAGGGGCGACCGATGCCTTGGCGCAAGCCATGAAAGAAGGGCCATTGGGGTATACGGTTGCACTGGGCCTTCCGGCTTTGCGGCAGCGGATCGCACGGATGTATGGTGAGTGGTACGATGTCGACCTGAACCCCGAGCGTGTGGTGGTTACTCCGGGGTCGTCTGGCGGTTTCTTGCTGGCGTTCACAGCGCTTTTCGACAGCGGGGACCGCGTCGGCATCGGCGCGCCCGGTTATCCATCGTATCGGCAAATACTAAAGGCGCTTGGGTTGGTGCCGGTCGATCTGCCGACCGCGCCGGAAAACCGGCTTCAACCTGTGCCGTCTGATTTTTCGGGGCTTGATCTGCAGGGGCTTATGGTCGCGTCTCCGGCCAATCCAACGGGGACAATGCTGGATCACGCGGCGATGCAGGCGTTGATCGGGGCCGCGCACGAGCAAGGCGCTTCGTTCATCAGTGACGAAATTTATCACGGGCTGGAATATGAGGCCAAAGCCGTCACCGCGCTTGAGCTGACGGATGAGTGTTATGTGATCAATTCGTTCTCGAAATATTTTTCGATGACGGGCTGGCGCGTGGGCTGGATGGTTGTGCCCGAAGATCAGGTGCGCGTTGTCGAGAGGATTGCCCAGAACATGTTCATCTGCGCGCCGCACGCCAGTCAGGTTGCGGCTTTGGCCGCGATGGAGTGCGAGGATGAATTGCAGGCAAACCTAGATGTCTACCGGGCCAACCGTGCGCTGATGCTAGAGGGTTTGCCCAAGGCAGGGTTCACCAACATCGCGCCGCCGGACGGCGCCTTTTACGTCTATGCAGACGTGTCTGACCTGACGGATGACAGTCGCAGCTTTGCGGCAGAAGTCCTTGAAAAAGCAGGCGTCGCGGTCACTCCGGGTCTCGATTTTGATCCCGTGCGGGGCCATACAACGCTACGGTTTTCCTACGCCAGATCGACGCCGGACATAGAAGAAGGACTGCTGCGCCTGACACGCTTTATGTCTGAACGCTTTGGGTCGGCGGAGTAAGCGCAGGGCGTTCACAAGCGGGCGCAGTTCGGCTATGCTGGGCGTCAAACGATCTCGGGAAAACTTGAGGCCATGAGCAGGATTCTATTCGCCATTGGGCTGATCTGGGCGCTGAACGGTGCTGCCGTCGCGCATGAGTTCAGTGCGCTTGCGCGTGTGCTGCCCGATGACAGCAGTGTCACAGATGACGGCCACGCCGGAGTTCGGGTGCAGCTTGGTCTCAGTCAGGGCGTGCCATACCGGGTTTTCACGCTGAGCGATCCCTACCGCATGGTTCTGGACTTTCAAGAGGTGGACTGGACCGGCTTGGATCGCGACAGCTTTTTGCAGACTGATCGCGTCAGTGGTGTCCTGTACGGTGCCTATGTGCCGGGATGGTCCCGGATGGTGTTGGAACTTGGCGCGCCCTTGGCTATCGAGACGGTGGATTTGCGCGTCGATCCGGTAACGGGCAGCGCGCAATTGTCGTTAAGTCTGCAAGATACTGATATTGAATCGTTTTCAGTCAGTGCAGGTGCGCCTCGGCAACCGGGTTGGGATCTGCCTGAGCCATCAGTCACTCCACCAGCGCGCGACCCGGACGGAAACCGCCTGCTGCGCGTGATGCTGGATCCGGGGCATGGAGGGATCGACCCCGGAGCCGAAGTTGATGGCCTGGACGAAAAGACCCTTATGCTGACCTTTGCCCGCGAGTTGCGTGAATTGCTTCTGCGTGCAGGCGGATATGATGTGGTCATGACCCGCTCGGACGATCAGTTCGTATCGCTGGAACGCCGCATAGCGCTGGCTCATCGTGCGGGTGCCGACGTGTTTATCTCGTTGCATGCCGATATTCTGTCCGAGGGGCGGGCGCATGGGGCCGCCGTCTATACACTGTCCGAGGACGCCTCGGATGTAGCCAGCCTCAAACTGGCGGAACGTCATGATCGCGGCGATCTGATATCGGGAATTGATCTGAGCGGTTCTGACGATCAGGTGGCGGATGTGTTGCTGGACATGGCGCGCAGGGAAACCAGGCCGCGGACCGACGCGCTTGCGCGTGCTCTTGCCGAAGGGCTGACGCAGCAGGGCGGGCCGATGAACAACCGCCCGATCCGAACGGCCTCGTTTTCCGTTCTAAAGGCGGCTGATATTCCGTCAGTTCTGATCGAATTGGGTTTTCTGTCCAGCCCCAGAGATTTGGAAAACATACGAAACCCCGAATGGCGCTTGGATATGGCGCGCGGTATTCGGGATGGATTGGGGCGTTGGCATCAGGACGATCTGGTCAGGCGATCGCTTATTGGGCAGTGACCCTGCGGCGCAAAACGGCTAATATTAGCCATCGTGTTTTGACCCCGGGCAGGGGCATCACTATATAGGCTGCACCGCGAGCAAAAGGCAGTAACGTGATCCGTTTCATTCTATCAATTTTCGGGGCGATCTTCAGCCTCGTGACCTTGGGCATTTTCATGACCGCGCTAGTCATTGGCGCGATCTTCTGGATGTATGGGCGCGATCTGCCCAGCCATGAATCGCTGGCACAATACAAGCCACCAACGATCAGCCGGATTTATTCCGGTGAGGGTCAGTTGATCGACGAATTCGCGCAGGAGCGTCGCCTGTTTACCCCGTCCGAGGAAATCCCTGATCTGGTCAAACAGGCGTTTATCTCGGCAGAAGACAAGAACTTTTACACCCATCAGGGCTATGACCCGCGCGGTATCATTGCGGCGGGTGTCGAGGCGGTTAAGTCCAAGGGCGAGAACGTCCGCGGCGCGTCCACCATTACCCAGCAGGTAATGAAGAACTTTTTGCTGTCCGGCGACCGCCGGGCCGAGAGAAAGATCAAGGAGATTATCCTCGCCACACGGCTTGAGGATACGCTGGACAAAGAACAGATCCTTGAGCTGTATATGAACGAGATTTTTCTGGGGCAGAACTCTTACGGTGTGACTGCTGCGGCCCAGACTTATTTCAACAAGACACTGCAGGAACTTGCCCCGCATGAGGCCGCCACACTCGCTGCCATGCCAAAGGCTCCGTCTGACTATCATCCGGTGCGCGAAAAGGACCGTCTGATGGCGCGTCGCAACTATGTGCTGCGCGAGATGAACCAGAACGGGTATATCGATCAGGCAACCTATGACGCAGAGGTCAACATGCCCTTGCGCTCGGTCCAGAATGGCGACTTTGAGAGTTTCCGCACCGCTTTGCCGCCGCGTGACTATTTCACCGACGAAATCCGCCGACAGTTGAGCGAAGACTTCGGCGAGGGGGAATTCTTTACCGGTGGCTTTACCGTCCGTGCCTCGGTCGATGAGGAAATGCAGGTTGAAGCGGCGCGTGCGCTGCGCGAAGCGTTGCAGAAATACGACCGTTCACGCGGCAAATGGCGCGGAACGGGTGAGGTGATCCCCGAAGAAAACCTGACGGATGAGGTGCAGTGGCGCGAAGCGCTGGCCATCATGGAAATCCCGCGCGACGTGGTTCTGCCAACGCAATGGTATCCTGCCGTCGTGCTGAACGTCTCAGACCAGTCGCTGACTGTCGGCGTTGAAAATGGCCCAGCGGATGGCACCGTCCCTCGCTCGGACATTCAGTGGATGCAGGGTAATTTTCAGGACAATTTCAAGCGCGGAGACGTCATTTTGGTCATGGCCGGAGATGAGGGGCAATGGTCCGCCCGTCAGGTGCCCGAAGTGCAGGGCGGTTTCGTCGCGATGGACGTAAACTCGGGCCGTGTTCTGGCGATGCAGGGCGGCTTCTCGTATCAGGACTCGGTCTTCAACCGCGCGACGCAAGCGCAACGCCAGCCGGGGTCGAGTTTCAAACCGTTCGTCTATGCGGCTGCGCTCGACAGCGGATACAGCCCGGCAACGATCGTTGTGGACGCCCCGATTGAGGTGAACACGCCGCAAGGTTTGTGGCGGCCCAAGAACTCGTCAAACAAGTTCTACGGCCCGACGCCGCTGCGCACCGGTATTGAACAATCGCGGAACCTGATGACCATTCGTCTGGCGCAAGAGGTCACGATGCCCGTCGTCGCAGGCTACGCCGAGCGCTTTGGCGTCTATGACCGGATGGGTGCGTTCCTTGCCAACTCGTTAGGGTCCGAGGAAACCACGCTCTACAAAATGGTCGCGGCCTATGCGATGTTTGCCAATGGCGGTGAGCGGGTTGAGCCGACGCTGGTTGACCGGATTCAGGATCGGTTCGGCAAGACGATCTACCGTCACGACGACCGGCAGTGTCTGGATTGTAACTCAAGCTGGCTGGAACCGGACGAGTCCCCCACCATCGAAACCAACCGTAGTCAGGTCATGGACGCGATTACAGCGTATCAGTTGACCTCGATGATGAAGGGCGTTGTCGATCGCGGAACCGCGTCGCGCCATGTCAACCTTCCGGTGCCGACGGCCGGTAAGACCGGTACGACAAATGAATCCAAGGACGCATGGTTCATCGGTTTCACATCAAACATCGTCGCTGGTTGCTACATTGGATATGACCGTCCGCGCCCAATGGGGCGGGGGGCTTATGGCGGCACGATGTGCGGTCCTGTCTTCCAGAGCTTTATGGAAAAAGCCGTTGCAAAATATGGTGGCGGCCCGTTTGAAGTGCCTCCGGGTGGGCATTTCATCAAGATCGACCGCTTCAGCGGCGCGCGCCTGCCTGCGGACGCAACCGGCGAATACGTTGTGGCCGAGTATTTCCGCGATGGCGTAGATGGCTTTATCGACCGCGTTTATGATGGCGGCTTTGCAATGGGCTCTGATCTGCCTCTGTTTGAAGAGGTTCATAGCTCGGGCCGTCAGGTGACCACTTCGACGGGCAACACGGTCACAGTTGGCCCAAATGCCAGCCAGGGCGAGTTGCAGGGCGGCGGGCTTTATTGACGACGCGCAGTATTCGGGTCCGCGCCGTCTTGTGGTGGCGCGGACCTGTTGATATCACCCAAACCTGATTGAGCAAGTTGGGACGTAATCATGCGCGCCGAAACCCAGAATATCGTGGCGGAAATCGAAAAGTCTCTGGAGCTGCTGGCGCAGCGCATGGACTATGAAACTGCGCCGCACCGGTTAGAGGAATTCAACGCGCGGGTTGAGGACCCCAACCTGTGGGACAGCCCGGAAAACGCGCAGAAACTGATGCGCGAGCGTCAGATGCTGGTCGATGCAATCGAGACATATGAGTCGATCAAAACGGATTTGAGCGACAATATCGAGCTGATCGAACTGGGCGAGATGGAAGAGGATAACGAGGTTGTCCAGGACGCCGAGTCCGCGATCAAGGCGCTGCAGGCCAAGGCCGCCAAGAAAGAGCTGGAAGCCTTGTTGGATGGTGAGGCGGACAGCAACGATACCTTCCTCGAGATCAACTCGGGTGCGGGTGGTACGGAAAGCTGCGACTGGGCGTCGATGCTGGCGCGGATGTATGTGCGTTGGGCCGAGAAAAAGGGTTACACGGTCGAGTTGCAGTCCGAGACGGCCGGAGAAGAAGCGGGGATCAAATCCGCCGCTTACAAGATTTCCGGTCACAACGCTTATGGCTGGCTAAAGTCGGAAAGCGGCGTGCATCGGTTGGTGCGGATTTCGCCTTATGACTCGGCGGCCAAGCGTCATACCTCGTTCAGCTCGGTTTGGGTTTACCCGGTGGTCGATGACAATATTGAAATCGAAGTAAACCCCGCAGATATTCGTATTGATACCTATCGGTCCTCTGGCGCTGGCGGTCAGCACGTGAACACGACGGATTCGGCTGTGCGGATCACGCACATTCCGACTGGCATCGTTGTGACCAGCTCCGAGAAATCGCAGCATCAGAACCGCGATATTGCGATGAAGGCGTTGAAGTCGCGGTTGTACCAGCAAGAGCTGGATCGCCGGAACGCCGACATAAACGCAGCGCATGAGGCCAAGGGCGACGCGGGCTGGGGCAACCAGATCCGGTCCTACGTGTTGCAACCCTATCAGATGGTCAAGGACCTGCGGACAAACCACGAAACCTCGGACACCAAGGGTGTGTTGGATGGTGATCTGGATGAGTTTATGGCAGCGACGCTGGCGTTGAATGTAGCGGGCAAAAGTCGGTCCGAGGCGCAAGGCGACTAAGCTGGGAAGGGGGCTCTGCCCCCGCCGCGCGTTGCGCGTCTCCCCCGGGATATTTTGGGCCAGATGAAGTGGATCCGGGCACGGCTGTGTGGCGGAGAAAAGATACATTTAAACAATGGGTTTAAATGAGAAGTCGCCCCCGTTAGGCTGATTGCATAAGAGTAATGCAAAGCCGAAGAGACCCGGATGGACTTGAGAAAGGGAACCGCGACAGCTTTGGTAGCTGAGATGTCTGCGGGGCGTCTTTCTGCTGTTGATGTGATGCGCGCGACATTGGACCGTATAGCGGCGGTCAATGGGTCTGTGAACGCCATTGTTGCCATGCGCGACGAAGGTGAGCTGTTGGCCGAGGCGCGCGCACTGGACGAGGGGCCGGTCAAGGGCGCACTGCATGGATTGCCAATAGCGGTAAAGGATCTTGTGAACGTCGCCGGAATACCGTCGTCGCAGGGCTCGCCGTTGTTTAAAGACCATGTACCGGCAAATGACGATCTGATTGCAGCGAGGATGCGCGCTGCGGGGGCGATCCTGATAGGCAAGACCAACACGCCGGAATTTGGATTGGGGTCGCATACGTTTAACCCGGTCTACGGGGCCACGCGGAATCCATATGACACAGAGCGATCCTGCGGTGGTTCGTCTGGTGGGGCCGCTGTTGCGTTGGCCACTGGTATGGTCACGCTGGCGGATGGGACGGACATGATGGGCAGTTTGCGCAATCCGGCCGCGTGGAACAATGTGTACGGGTTTCGTCCGACCTGGGGGCGCGTGCCGGCCGAGCCAGCCGGAGATGGTTTTCTGCATCAGCTGTCCACGTTAGGCCCAATGGCGCGAACTCCCGAAGATATTGGGCTTTTGTTGGATGTCATTTCCGGACCAGACGCGCGACAGCCTTTGAGCGGGCCGAGCCGGGCGGTTTCTCCTGTACGCGCAATGGACATGACAGGGATGCGTATCGGTTGGCTGGGTGATTGGGGTGGCGCATTTCCGTACGAGGAAGGTATCGTTGACCTCTGCCAGTCGGCTTTGGAGATTTTCACGCAGCTTGGTGCGAGTGTCGAACATGTGCCTGCCCCATTTGAGGCTGAGAAGATGTGGGAGAGCTGGGCAACATTGCGGTCGTGGAGTGTGGCTGCAAGCCTCGCGCCTTTGACCGAGCATCGCGCGAAGTTAAAGGATACGGCTTTGTGGGAGCTGGACCGCGGGCTCGGGTTGACTGCGATGCAGGTGCATCGGGCCAGTGTTGCGCGTTCAGACTGGTATCGTCGCGCCGCAGAGGTGTTCGAGCGTTTTGACGCTCTTGTGTTGCCAGCCGCACAGGTTTGGCCCTTTGACGTTGATGTGCCGTATCCGACGGAAATAGCTGGCAAAAAGATGGATACGTATCATCGTTGGATGCAGGTTGTCGTGCCTGTGAGTTTGATCGGGTTGCCATGTCTGTCGGTTCCTGCCGGTTTCGGACCCGAGGGGTTGCCGTTGGGGTTGCAGGTCTTTGGGCCTCGGGGGGCAGATGAGCGCATCTTGTCGATCGGGGCTGCGTATCACGACGCGACACAGTGGCCGCAAAACAAGCCGCCTAAGTTGTGAAGGTGCAGGGGGAGGAGAGAGAAACGATGGAGAAGCCTTTTGGCGTTCCAAAGATGGGGCCAGTGAACCCGCAAATGCTGCGCGAGGCGATGCGTCTTGCTTGGGCGGACTATCGTCGCGCCCCAATGTTCGGCTTGCTGTTTGCCGGTTTCTACGTCGTGGCTGGGTGGGCCATGGCTTGGGTGACAATCCAGACGCAGACATCCTTCTGGCTTGTGCTTGCCGCTATTGGATTTCCGTTGCTTGGTCCTTTCGCGGCTGTGGGTCTTTATGAGGTTTCGCACCGGATTGAGCAGGGCGAGCCATTGGACGTCAAAGCCATATTCGGCGTGGTCGCTCAACAGGGTCGGCGGCAGTTGCCGTCCATTTGCGCGATCATCGTGGTGATGTTTTTGTTTTGGTTCTTTTTGGGCCACATGATTTTTGCGTTATTCATGGGGCTTTCGACCATGACCAACGTGTCCACTTCTCTCGAAGTGTACTTGACGCCGAACGGTCTGACCATGTTGGCCGTGGGGACAGCCGTCGGCGCAGTTTTCGCGACAGTTCTTTACATGATTACAGTGCTTTCGATCCCAATGCTCCTTGATCGAGAGCTGGACTTCGTGACCGCAATGATCGCCAGCTACAGCTATGTCAGTGCGAACATGCCGGTCATGCTGGGCTGGGGCGTTTTTGTTGCGGTTCTGACCTTTGTCGCGATGATCCCCTGGTTTCTTGGGCTTCTTGTCGTTCTGCCTTTGCTTGGTCACGCAAGCTGGCATCTGTATCGGTTGATCACACAGTCAGAAGCAACGGCTGAAGCATAGCTCATACGTTCATGCTGTCGCTCTGGCCGTGATTTGTTCCGCGCGACGGGCGGCCCGGGCCGCGGCAAATGCCGATACGGGGTTTGTTCCCAAATGCCGAAGGGAAAGCCGGCGCATTGTTGTCGCGCTCGCCGTGGTTTTGGAAAGGCAAATTGCTACACCACGCCACCGGTCTGCGTTGTCTTCGCTGCCGCGGGTCATAAGGTAAATCCGGCTGTTCTGGGCTGCTCGGCCAGACATCAGGATGTAAATCTGGTGGCCGGCACAGGCTGCAATTCCCTGGACTTCACGCTGGGCGGGGGAAAGGGGCTCTGTTCCAACGGGCGGTTCATAGCTGCGAACCAAGGTGCATTGAGGTAACCGGCGCGCGTGTAGCAATCTGTGTCTGGATGGGTGCGGGTCCTCAAGCCCGGTTTCCGAGACATAGTAGAACCCCGCAGGAAACAGGCTTTCGGTCAGTGTGTTTGGGCCGGATCCCAGAAAATCCACCAGCGCAGTTGCCGCCGGGTGGGGCGGCGGCAAGTCAATCTTGTCGATAGGGCGCAATAATATGCGGGCATCGACATCGAAAAAATTGCAGATGCGATCAAGAATGTCTGGCCGGGGAAAGCTCTCACCGCCGAGATACCTGTTGAATTGCGTGCGGTTTATGTCGAGTTGACGGCAGAGTTCCGAAACAGAAGGGTACTGCTGCGCCAACCGTCGCAGGTTTGCGCCGAACATCTTGCGCAGTTCCGCCGGGCTGCGGGTTTCATTGGTCATTGCTGTCCCATGTTCCCCAAGTGTTTTTGAAGCGCGTAGCATATGACCAACGGTCGAAAGCACGCGCCAAGCTGTACCGACGCCTCCGAAGAATGCGTCTCAGAGCCCTTCAAGGCTAGCGTGGCCTAGCGCAAACGCAATAGGTTTTATGCCATTTTGTATGGTGTTTTGTTGGTTTCCGATGTGAGGCAGAAATCTGAAATCCATTGTAGCACTTGGATTGAGGGTCAATGCCCTCAGAGCCTCGCCCACAGATCCAGACTGCGGGCGAGGCTTGGAAAGTCAGTCGCCGCGCAGCAGGGCAGCGACGCCAGTTCTGGCAATTTCGACCAGGCCCAGCGGACGCATCAAGTCCGCGAAGGCATCAATCTTATCCGGCGCGCCGGTGATCTCAAAAATGAAGGAATTCAGCGTGCTATCGACCACATTTGCACGGAAAATATCAGCCAACCGCAGCGCTTCGACCCGCTTGTCGCCTTCGCCGACGACCTTGATGATGGCCAATTCCCGTTCGACCGACGGCCCCTCGACCGTAAGGTCATGAACGTCGTGCACAGTCACGATCCGACCCAACTGGGCCTTGATCTGTTCGATCACCTGCGGGGTGCCGGTTGTGACGATGGTAATGCGGCTGAGATGGCCGGTGTGATCCACCTCGGCCACGGTCAGGCTTTCGATGTTGTAGCCGCGACCCGAGAACAGCCCGATCACACGCGCCAGAACTCCGGGCTCGTTCTCGACCAGAACGGCAATCGTGTGACGCTCTTGCACGTCCGAGAAGGTGGGCCGTAGGTTATAGGCCGAATGGCGGGTAGAGCCTTTTTTGATATGTAGGGCAGACATTTACGTCCCTTTCATCATCCTGCGAAGGTCGGGCGACGGGTCGCCCAACAATATTCGTCGAATTTTGTTAAACCAGAACCGAACCTTTGGAGTCGATCACGCCCTGCGTCTCGGCCTCGCCCAGCAGCATCTCGTTATGGGCCTTGCCCGACGGGATCATGGGGAAGCAGTTCTCGTGTTTTTCAACCAGACAGTCAAAGATCACCGGGCCGTCGTAGTTGATCATCTCCATGATCGCATCGTCCAGATCGGCAGGGTCGGAACACAGGATGCCCTTGGCGCCAAACGCCTCGGCGAGTTTGACGAAATCGGGCAGCGCCTCGGACCACGAATGCGAGTACCGCTCGCCATGCAGCAGCTCTTGCCACTGACGCACCATGCCCAGACGTTCGTTGTTCAGGATGAACTGTTTGACGGGCAGGCGATACTGAACGGCGGTGCCCATTTCCTGCATGTTCATCAGCCACGAAGCCTCACCCGCGACGTTGATTACCAGCGCGTCGGGGTGGGCCATCTGCACACCGATCGAGGCCGGGGTGCCGTAGCCCATCGTGCCCAACCCGCCCGAAGTCATCCAGCGGTTCGGGTCCTCAAAACCAAGGTATTGCGCGGCCCACATCTGATGCTGGCCAACCTCGGTCGTGATATAGCGGTCGTGGTTTTTGGTCAGTTCTTCAAGGCGTTGCAGCGCGTATTGCGGTTTGATTGTCTTTTCACTGTTGGTGTAGGCCAGACAGTTGACCTTGCGCCAGTCACTGATCTGCGCCTGCCATTGCGACACGGCCGCAGCATCGGTCTTGCGACCGCGCGCTTTCCAGACCTTGAGGATATCCTCAAGCACATGGGCCACGTCGCCCACAATCGGGATATCCACGCGGATCACCTTGTTGATCGACGAAGGATCAATGTCGATATGCGCCTTTTTCGAGTTCGGTGAGAACGCATCAATCCGCCCCGTGATCCGGTCATCGAACCGCGCGCCGATATTGATCATCAGGTCGCAATCATGCATCGCAAGGTTGGCCTCATAAAGACCATGCATCCCCAGCATACCCAACCAGTTCTCACCCGAGGCGGGATAAGCGCCCAGCCCCATCAGGGTCGAAGTGATCGGAAATCCGGTCGAATCCACCAGTTCACGCAGCAACTGGCTGGCCGCTGTGCCAGAGTTGATCACGCCGCCTCCAGTATAGAATACGGGCTTTTTGGCCGTCTCTATCGCGGCGACCAGTTCTGTGATTTCTTCCAGATCGCCTTTCAGCGTAGGCTGATAGTGCGAGGTGGACGGTTTGGGGCTGGTATATTCACCCGATGCAAACTGCACGTCCTTCGGGATGTCGATCAGCACCGGACCGGGACGGCCCGAGGTGGCAACGTGGAACGCCTCATGCATGGTCTCAGCCAGCGAATCCGTGTCTTTCACCAGCCAGTTATGTTTGGTGCAGGGGCGGGTGATACCAACAGTATCAGCCTCCTGAAAGGCGTCCGAGCCGATCATGAAGGTTGGAACCTGACCGGTCAGAACCACGATCGGGATCGAATCCAGTAATGCGTCGGTCAGGCCGGTCACCGCGTTGGTGGCGCCGGGGCCGGATGTCACCAGCGCAACGCCGGGCTTGCCGGTCGAACGCGCATAACCTTCGGCGGCGTGCACGGCCCCCTGTTCGTGACGCACCAGAATGTGGCGAATGTCGTTTTGCAGAAAAATCTCATCATAGATCGGTAGCACGGCGCCGCCGGGGTATCCGAATACCGTGTCCACGCCCTGATCCTTGAGGGCCTGAACCACCATCTTTGCGCCGGTCATCTCACGTGTCATCTGCTTTGCTCCGTTCGCGACATGTGTCTTGCGTTTTGCCAAAAAAAAGCCCCCGAGATTTTCGGAGGCGCATGGGTTCAATTATGGTTTACCGTTACCGGCCCATGCGCGTGTTTCCTACGATTACGACTAGCGCTTTCATCGCCAGAGGCTCCTTTTTTGCGTGCAGGGACATTATGGGCGGTGAAAGGGGGCGTCAACAGGCAATCGTACCAATTTTGTATCTTGAGTGGTGAATTTTGCGACATTTTATTGCGCAGATTGACGCATGATCGGAAGATTCGGGAAAATTCACTGTTGTCGGCGTGTTGATCTCGAAATCAAGAGTGTCGGAAAGCGTCATGGCAATGTCCCAAACAAGCATGATCAGGCAGTTAGGCTGAGTCACGCTGAGCTTGTCTTAGCAGGCAGAGGAGACGGGACATGCTGCAGGATCTTGTGGATCTGGGACGGTATCCGATCGATTGTCCGGGCTCACGGGCGTATGATCAATTGATCAGCGACCTGAGGCGTGAGCTGGATCAGGATGGGTGCGCCGTTCTGCCGGGCTTTGTTCATGCCGAAGGGGTGCAGCTTTTGGTACGCGAGGCCGAGGCCACGGCCTCCAAGGCGCATCGTTCTTTCAATCGCACCAATGCCTACTTTACGCAGGACAATCCGCAGTTGGCGGCGGAACATCCTGTCCGGCGGTTTTATGACCGGTCCAACGCCTTTGTACCGGCCGATAATTTTGAAAAGTCTGGTCCGCTGCGTCGGCTGTACGAATATGAAGGTTTCCTGCCCTTCATCCGCGCAGCGTTGGATGAGCCACCGGACCGGTTCTTTCGCTATGATGACCCTCTTGCCGATGTCATTATCAACGTGGTCGAGGAGGGGCAGGGTTTTCCCTGGCATTTTGACACCAACAACTACACCGTGACACTGGCCATCCAAAACGGTGAAGCAGGTGGCGCTTTTGAATACGTGCCAAACCTGCGCAGTTCAAACGACGAGAATTTTGAGACTGTGGCGTCCGTTCTGGACGGAAACAGAGCGCGGGTGCGCCAGCTTGAGTTGCAGCCCGGCGATCTTCAGATTTTCAAAGGGCGTTATGCGCTGCATAGGGTTGCACCCGTGCAGGGTGCGCGCAGCCGCTATGTGGGCATATTTTCATTTGTCGAGGCCGAGGGCATGTGCGGTGGGGTAGAGCGGACACGTCAGTTATATGGTCGTGTTCTGCCCCATCACCTGGCGCGGGAAGGGGTGAGAAAGGACACTTTGCTGGATTGATGTCCTTGTCCGAGCAAAATCCTCCCGCCCATTGTCGACGCGCCTTTGGCGCGCCTTCGCTGGTTGGGCGTGGCAGCGCTGCGCGCTGCGGGATCAAAAGCCGGGGCTGGTGCCTTGCAGGACGCCGTGTTCCAGCGCATAGCGTGTCAGGCCGGCCGTTGATGAAATGCCCAGTTTGCGTTTGATGTTCTTTCGGTGCGTCTCGACAGTGCGAACAGAGATATCCAGCGTCTGGGCGACCTCTTTGTTCGACTTACCTTGCGCGAGCTCCAGCAGGATTGTCTGTTCGCGCCCTGTCAACGCCTCACGGGTGCTTTCGCCCTTGGGCTGCAAGGAACCGCTGGCACCTGTACACAGGTATTGCTCGCCCCGCATCACGGCGTCGATGGCCTGCTTGATCTCTTCGGTCTGGACATCCTTGAGGACATAGCCCTTGGCCCCGTGGCTCAGCGCGGTCGAGATATATTCCGGGCTGTCATGCATCGACAGGATCAGGATACGAGTTTGGGGCAGACGTTCGAGAATGATCTCGGTTGCGCTTAACCCGCCTAGCCCCGGCATGTTCAGGTCCATCAGGATGACGTCGGGGGCCAGGTCCGTCGCCTTTTCGACCGCCTCCTGCCCACTGCCGAGCGTACCGACGACCTGAATTTCGTCATAGCTTTCGAGGATCGACTGAATCCCTTCGGCGACCATCGGGTGATCGTCTACAATAAGGACCCGGATGGTTTGGTCGCTCATGTACCGGCCTTTCGGTTCGGGGTTGCGTCTTCTTGCGGTGGCAACAGGTGGCTCAGGGGCAGACTGACCTCGATCACCGTACCGCTGCGTGGGCCGCGTGATGACAGAATACGCAAGGAGCCGTCAAGCTGTTCAATACGTTCTTGCATGTTCCGCAATCCGATCCCGGCGCTTGCCTGTCCGGGGTCGCTGCGCAGGCCGCGCCCGTTGTCGGTAATGCGCATTGTCGCGCCTTTCTTATGGCCGCGCAAATCAATTGTGACGCGCGTTGCCCCTGAGTGACGCTCGATATTGGTGAGGGCTTCTTGGGCAATGCGATACAGCGCGATCTTGCTGTCCTGATCCAGACGGTTGCGGAAGACGACGGTCGAAAACTCGGTCTCGATCCCGGTGCGTTCGCGGAAGTCGTCGGTTAACGCCTTGAGTGCCGGGCCAAGCCCCAGATCGTCCAAAACGCCCGGGCGCAGATCGCGGCTGATGCGGCGGACCTCGGTGATGGCCGTACCAAGATGGTCGATCCCTTTCTCCAACGGATCACGCGCGCCTGCGTCATCACCCCGCGACAGGCGACGACGGGCATTGTCCAAGGCATAGCGCACCCCGACCAGTATCTGGCTGATCCCGTCATGCAGTTCACGGGCCACGCGACCGCGTTCTTCCTCTTGCGCGTCAAACACGCGTTGGGTCAGTTCTTTCAGTTTGGCATCCGCCAGTCTGCGTTCGCGGAAGTTCAGCAACATGCCCGAGGCAAAGACGATTAGCACCGCGGCCAGCACGATGCCGCCGATATACATAAAGGTGCGCTGAACACGTGCCTCGACCTCGGCGCGGGCGTTGGCGACGGTGGCAACGATGTCGTCGATGAAAACCCCGGTCCCTACGGCCCAGCGCCAGTCCTGCAGGCCGACGACATAGGCGATCATTTGGGCTTCTTCTCCGGTAGAGGGCTTTTGCCACATGAAACTGTGCCAGCCAGCCCCCTGACGGGCGAGACTGATGAATTCGTCCACGATGGGTGTGCCGTCGCTGTCGGTCAGACCTTCCCAGTTGCGGTTGATGAACTCGGTCTGGCGTGGGCTGACAAGATTGTTGCCGTCATAGTCGTAGACGAAAAAGAAACCGTCCTTGCCGTAAATCATCGCCGATAGGATTTGCGTTACTAGGTTCTGCGCGATCTTGTCGTCAGTCGATGCGCGGCCGTAGATATATGCGAACCCGTTGCGGGCTTGGGTCACGTAGTTTCGCAGTTCTTCTTTCTTGGCCTCGACCAGGCTGCGTTCCAATGCCTGAATCTCGCGCTCGGCCGTTGCGCGGGACTCGTAGGCCACGAGCAGAGCGATCGCGGCCACAGCCACCACCAAGGGAATCGCCGCGACAAGCGACAACTTCTGGCCATAGGTCAGCGAAATCAGGTTCCGTAATCCCCTCATGGTCGAATCGATACGCAAGCCTGCGGGAAAATGCAAAATTTTTGGGCTGCCGGTCGCAAATCGCAGAGATCGCCGACAAAAATTGTGGAGTTTTTCGGCATTTTCGTCCGCGAACCCGGCAAAAACCGATCCGCCTACGTAGTAGTAGGTATTCACATTCAATTCGGGGTCTTTAGGCTGACGCGCACTGATAACGACTGCCCCCGGCATCGGCTGGGGTATTGGATATGTAGGGGAGGAATACTCATATGGATCGTCGTTCATTTCTGAAAACATCTGCTCTGGGCGGCTCGGCGGCTGCGGCCACCACGCTGGCAGCTCCAGCTTACGCGCAGGGTCAGCGTACCCTGACCATGGTGACCTCGTGGGGTCGTGGTCTGGCTGGTGTTTTTGACAGCGCGCAGCGTTGCGCAGACAGCATCACCGCAATGTCTGACGGCAGCCTGAACGTTGAGATCAAGGCTGCCGGTGAACTGGTTGGCGCGTTCGAGGTTTTCGACGCGGTTTCGTCGGGTCAGGCCGACATGTACCACGCGGCGGACTACTACTTTGTGGGTCAGCACCCGGGCTATGCCTTCTTCACCGCTGTTCCGTTCGGCATGACCGCGCAGGAACTGGTGAACTGGTATTACCATGATGGCGGCATGGAGCTGCATGACGAGCTGGGCCAAATCTTTGGCCTGAAGTCGTTCCTGGCCGGTAACACCGGTGCGCAGGCGGGCGGCTGGTTCTCGAAAGAGATCAACAGCCCCGAAGACTTCAACGGCTTGAAGTTCCGCATGCCCGGTCTGGGCGGTAAAGCTCTGGGTAAACTGGGCGCGTCCGTACAGAACATTCCGGGTTCGGAAGTGTATCAGGCACTGTCCTCTGGCGCGATCGACGGGACCGAGTGGATCGGACCGTGGGCCGACGAAAAGGCCGGTTTCCAGGAAATCACCAAGACCTACTACACCGCGGGCTTCCACGAGCCGGGCGCAGGTCTGTCTCTGGCGACCAACCGTGACGTGTTCGAGGAACTGACGCCGGCACAGCAGAAGATCATCGAGGTCGCCGCCGCCGAAGCGCACCAGTGGAACCTGGCACAATTCCTGGCAAACAACGGTGCAGCCCTGCAGCGTCTGCAGTCGGGCGGCGTGAAGGTCATGGAATTCCCGGACAGCGTTTGGGATGCCTTCGGCACCGCCAGCCAGGAAGTTCTGGACGAAAACATGGGCGACGAGCTGTTCAAGAAGATCCACGACAGCGCGATGAGCTCGATGGCTGCGTCTTCGGCTTGGCTGAACCTGTCGTCGGGTGCTTACACCGCACAGCGCGACCGCGTTCGCGGCTAATCGCCGGACCTGAACTCAATTGGTTTCCCCGCTTAGCGCGGGGAAGCCTTTCCCGTTGCACATGCAGGGCTCGGACAAGCCAACAATAAGCTGCAGTGCAACTGACGCGACCTGGGGACAACATGCAGGACGAAAACGGTATCTCGTTCTTCGGCGCCCTGTGGAATGGACTGGTTTGGTTCATTCAGAACATTGCCGAAGCCTTCTATAATTTCGGATACGCCATCACGCATCCGCAACTCTGGCTGAACTGGTCGGACAAAGAAGCCATCATGCGCTTTGTCTACTATGGCGGATCAGTCGAGTTCTTCTTTGTGATCTTCACCATCTTTCTGGTTCTGACGGCCATCGGCCTGTACTACCGGAACTTCATGTGGGGCATGGTGCGCGGCCTTGAGGGGTTCGCCAACACCACCGGGCGCTTCTTTGCTTGGGCGGGCCTGCTGATGGTCATCCAGCAGATCGTCATCGTCTTCATGCAGCGGGTGTTTGCACGGCCCGATATGGCCTTTGGTTTCGGCATCCCGATCCAGATGGATATCAGTTGGTATGCCGAAGAACTGAAGCTGTATAACGCGATGGTCGTGTGCCTGTGCTGTACCTACACCTTCGTGCAGGGCGGTCATGTTCGGGTTGACCTGATCTATGCAGGCATCAGCCACCGGGCTAAGCGAGTCGTCGACATGCTGGGTGCGTTGTTGTTCATGATGCCGATGGCGGTGCTGACATGGATGTACGGCTGGTATTTCATGTGGCGGCACCTGATCGTGCCGAAGCCTTCGGCCAGTGACACGCTGGACAAGTTGGTTCTGAAGTCCCGCGCGCTGCGTTGGAACGTGGAAACCATCGGCTTCAGCCCAAATGGGTTCAACGCCTACTTCCTGTTCAAGATCCTTCTGGTGGCCTTTGCGGGCATGGTGTTCCTGCACGCCATCGCGTTCCTGTACCGGTCGTATCTGGAGTACGTGGAAGGACCGGACAGCGTTGGAAAATACCTCGACAAGGACAGCCTTGGAGAGGGTGAAGAAGCCTACGAAGGCGCACATTAGGGACGGGGACCCAGACTATGTTATTCGGACTTGATGGCGTCGAGATAGGCCTCATTATCGTGTTCTTCTGCCTTTTCGGAGGCATTCTGTCCGGCTTTCCGGTGGCCTTTGCCATCGGTGGGGCGGGGATCATCTCATTCGGGATCATCGCGGCGCTGGACAGTGCCGGGCTGCTGATACATCAGGCGATTGATACCAGCTCACAAGCCTATAGGGACGTGGTGAATTCTGGGATCAAGCCAGATGTGATATCGGTCTTCCGATACCCGGATTTACCGCGCATAGCCGAGCCGGTCTTTGTATCGGGCTGGGAAACGGCCCTTGACCGCAACGTCTCATTCATCGTGAACCGCATGAATGAACGTGTTCTGGCAGGTCAGTCGATTGAGACTCTGCTGGCCGTTCTGATGTTCGTTCTGATGGGTATCACGCTGGAACGTTCAAAGATTGCAAACGACCTGCTGACGACGATGGCGCGCGTGTTCGGACCGCTGCCGGGTGGTCTGGCCGTGTCGATTGTTGTGGTTGGCGCGTTCCTTGCGGCCTCGACCGGGATCGTGGGGGCCACCGTGGTGACCATGGGCCTGCTGGCGCTGCCGACGATGTTGCGGAACAACTATTCGCCCGAACTGGCGACAGGTGTGATCGCGGCCTCGGGTACGTTGGGGCAGATCATCCCGCCCTCAATCGTGATCGTCCTGTTGGGGACGCTGGCTGGGGATCTGTATTCAACCGCTCAGGAAACCCGCGCGGTTGAAGCGGGCTGTACCGATGCGCTGACCTATCTGGGTGAGCCTGCGGTGGTTTCGGTTGGCACATTGTTCCAGGCCGCGCTGCTGCCGGGGATCATGCTGGCCTTGCTATATGCGCTCTATGCGTTCGGATATGCGTTGCTGAACCCCGAGAAAGCTCCGGCCGTTGAACTGTCGGGCGGCAGTGGCGAGGTGATTACCCGCGCGGAAGGTCTGACCTGGTTGCTGGCTGCTCCGGTCGGCCTGATCGTGGGTGCGATAATGCTGAGCAGTGCCGGTGTCATCGGCAGCCAGAATGTTAGCGTTTCGGCGTTCTCGGACATTGGCGAAGGTGCCTCGTTGCGCACCAACGTGTCTGAGGAATGTAAAGCCTCGATGATCGACCTGCATGGTCAGTCCGCCTGGGATCAGGCCGTGGCCGAGCAGGAGGCCATCGACGCCGCAGGTGGAACCAGCGAAGCCACGCGGTTGACCGAAGAGGAACTGGCCGCCGCTCAGGAAGCCAAGATCGCAGCGGCTGCTCCGATTGGAACCGGTGTCGCCGTGATGGTTGTTCTGCTGGGGCTGACGCTGGTCATGGGGCGCGGCATTGCGCCGTCTCAGTCCACGCAACCCCTGATCGTGGGGGCCATCGGCCTGTTGCTGATGCTGCTGGTGGATGTGCTTCTGATCGCGCCGACGACTTCGTCCGGGGCAACCTTCCTGCTGTTGGCAGCGCCGTTTGCGCTGGCCATGTATGGCTGTAAGGAAGCTGCGGCACGGTGTGCGACCAATGATCTGATCCGCGTGGTGTTCCCACCGCTGGTTCTGATCATCGCGGTTCTCGGCTCGATCCTGGGTGGCGTGACGAACCCGACTCCGGCGGCTGCGCTGGGGGCCGGTGGTGCGATCATGCTGGCGGCCTACCGCAAACTGCAGGATCAGGGACGGTCCGGTAAGGTGATCATCTGGTCGACATTTGCCGTGATGATCGCCCTGCTGATGGGGGTCAACTTTGACCTGCGCATCAATCAGGGCGGCGTGACGGTGGAAACCTGGATTGCCTTCATCATCGCCTATGGCGCTTACCTGTTCGCCCTGTTCGGCCTGATCTATGGGTGCTGGGTCCTGTTCACCAGTGGCGTTCTGACGCCGGTGGTCCGGGAAACCGCCAAGGTGACCTCGATGGTGTTTACCATCCTGATCGGCTCGCAACTGTTGAACCTTGTGGTGATCTCGTTTGGCGGGGAGCATTACATCCAGCAGTTCCTCAAGAGTTTTGACAACGAGTTTACGGTCTTCCTGATCGTGATGCTGGTCTTGTTCATCCTTGGGTTCGTGCTGGATTTCCTCGAGATCATCTACATCGTGATCCCAATCGTTGGGCCGGTGATCTATGGTGGGTCGTTTGATCCGAAATGGGTCACGATCATGGTTGCAGTGAACCTGCAGACCTCGTTCCTGACGCCACCTTTCGGGTTTGCCTTGTTCTATCTGAGGGGGGTTGCGCCGAAGGAGGTCACGACGGGTCATATCTATCGCGGGATCATTCCTTTCGTGCTGATCCAGGTGGTCGGAATCGCGATCTTGTGGTTCTTCCCGTCGATTGTGACAATCGTTCCGGACCTGATCCCGAACTGATCTTTTGGTGTGATGCAGTGAAACTGAAAAGGGGGCTTGTTGGCCCCCTTTGCTTTGGTGTTGTGGGAAGGGGCCAGCCCCTTCTTGGCCTGCGGCCAATTCATCCCCGGGATATTTTTAGCCAGATGAAGGGACAGATCAGGCGAACTGGATCAGGTCCCAGCGGTTTCCGAACGGGTCGCGCCAGACTGCGACTGTTCCGTAGGGCTCGTGTCGGGGGGCTTCCTCGAAGTGAATACCTGCGGCCGTCATTTCGGCGTGGTCGCGATGAAAGTCATCGGTTTCCAGGAAGAAGCCTACGCGCCCGCCGGTCTGGTTGCCGATCGCTGCGGACTGGTCAGGGCCGTCTGCGCGAGCAAGTAGAAGTGATCCTTGTTTTGACCCTGGCGGCGCGATGAGCACCCACCGTTTTCCAGCGCCCAGATCAACGTCCTGTAATACAGCGAACTTCAGTGTTTCCGAGTAGAATGCGATGGCTGTGTCATAGTCCGGGACCACCAGTGTCACCGCGTGAAGGCTTTGGCGCATGTTGCCTCAGCCCTTGGTCGGGTGGCGGTCTGGCAGTTGGATATTGGCCACTTGCTCGGCAATGGGGGCAGTGGATAGGGGGTGATGACTGGAGTCCGTCAATTCGGACGGATTGCTCACACCGACCCATTCGCCTTGAACGTAGGCTTCGAGCCCTGAGAAGCGGGCCTTGTATCCCATTTTGGGGCTGCCTGGCACCCAGTACCCAAGGTAGACATAAGGCAGGCCAGCTTCGCGTGCGATGTCGATGTGATCGAGGATCATGTAGGTCCCCAACGAGCTTTGCGGCTGGTACGGGTCATAAAAGGAATAGACCATACTGAGCCCGTCATCCAAGACGTCCGTCAAGCTTACAGCGATCAGGTCACCGGTGGCCGGGTCTGCGTATTCCACGACCCGGCTGCGGATCGGAGTTTCCTCGATCATCGCGGCAAATTCAAAAACGTCCATATCGGCCATGCCGCCATCCGCGTGGCGTGTGTCGAGATACCGGCGGAACAGCTCGTATTGTTCATCTGTTGCCCAAGGCGAGTTCGCCTTGCGCTGCAGGTAGGCGTTACGCTTGATGGCGCGTTTCTGGCTTTTGCTGATGCGAAACTCGGACACGTTTATCCGGGCGGACAGGCAGGCCGCGCAATCGGCACAGGATGGGCGGTAGAGTACGTTCTGGGATCGACGGAACCCTTGCAGCGACAACGAATTGTTGAGCTGATCTGCGCCTTCGCCTTGCAGGGCGGTGAACAACTTACGCTCCATCCTGCCCTCAAGATAAGGGCAGGGTTGTGGGGCCGTCACATAGAATTGTGGCGCTATCGGCAGCGTGTGTCGCATGAATGTTCCAGGTTTCCTGAAACGGATGATAACAACCGATCCCGGTACCGCCAAGTGATTCAAGCGGTTGGATAATTATTACGCGCGCTGGTTGATCATGACCGTTCCAAGGAACGCGTCCGTCAGTCCCTGGCATCGTGCGCTGGTCAGCATCATGATGACCGAGATGATCTGTAGGACGGGAAAGGCCATGCTGACGAAATAGCCCGCAGTGTGGGCCACGGCTTTGCCGGTGTCCATGCGGGCACCGAAGGAATCGCGCAGTTCTATGCCCATGAAACGCATGCCCAATGTGGCCGAGCCATTTGCGATGGTCACTACGCGATAGACAAAGCTGACGACCGCGTAGATCAGGGCAAGAATAAACAGGCCCATGCCCAGGGTCAGAAAGATCGCAACCGTGCAGAGCAGCGAGACAAAGGCGATGTCAAACAGCCACGCGACAAAGCGTTTGATCGCCACGGACTGATAAAACTCCGGTTGGCGGTCAGGGTCAGGCAGGTGGGTCATGTAGGGAATTCCAAGTTGTTGCGTGGGTTTACCCTGTCCCGATCAGGCGGGGCAGGGCAAGTCCGGTTCAGGCGTTTTCGCCGTTTTCGGTCTGATCGCTGTTTTCGCGGGCGCGTTCGTCCATGAACTGATCGAATTCGGCCTTGTCCTTGGCTTCGCGCAGGCGGCGCAGGAACGCTTCAAAATCCTGTTGTTCGCGTTCCAGACGGGCCAGGGTGTCGGCCTTGTACGCGTCAAAGGCGCTGTTGCCCGAGGGTTTCATGGCGCTCATGTGGCTGTGCCAGGTTTTGCGGCGGCTGCAGGATTTGCTGAACATGCGTTTGCTCCAGATCATATAGGCCAGAAGTGCCAGGCCCACGGGCCAGAAGAAGATGAATCCAAGGACAATTGCAGCGATCCAAGCCCCTTTTCCCTTGTCATCAAGCCAGGCTTCGGCGCGGTAGAGCCATCCCGGATTTTCAGGGACGGCGTGGTCGGACAGTGCGGTCATTTGGGATCTCCGGGTTAATGTAAATTGCGTTCACATCATCTAGATGGGGGGGATGTAGCGGGTTGCAAGGGGTGAATGTGAAAAAGATTTACATTTAGAGTGGTCGCCGCGTGACCAAGGTTCAGGCGGTGAACAGTTTCCACTTGCGCAAGACATTGAAATCACGCCATCTCTTAATTGGGGCTTGAACCCCCAGTGTTGTCGTTCCGCCGGAGGGGTAATGTCAGGACCACTCGCCATCCAACGAATGCCGCGGCCTTTCGATCCGTCGCTAGGGGCGGAAGCGCGCGCGCTTGTTACCGATGTTGCGCCTGAGGCTGGTGAACTCATCGCCGGGGCCGCCGGGTCGAGCCCCTATTTGAAAGGTCTGATCGAGCAAGAAAAGGTTTGGCTTGCGCAGGCTCTGACCCAGCCCGATCAGGCTTTGGCGGATGTGATGCAGGACGCACGCGGGTTGCCTGCCGACCAGTTGAAGCCCGGGCTGCGTCAGGCCAAGCGGCGAATGGCGCTTCTGACCGCGCTGGCTGATCTGGCCGGTGCGTGGCCGCTGGAGAAAGTTACGGCGGCCCTGACGGATTTTGGTGCGCTGGCGGCAGATATTGCGGCCAAGGCGGAAATTGCCGCGCTGATCCGGCGAGGCAAGCTACCGGGTATGACCGAGGATGATGTCGAAACCGCTGCCGGGATGATCATTCTAGCCATGGGGAAGATGGGCGCGCACGAGCTGAACTATAGCTCGGATATCGACCTGATCGTGCTGTTCGATGAAACCCGGTTCGATCCGGATGATTTCTATGACGCGCGTCACGGAATGGTCCGGGCCACGCGGAATTTCTGCGCGACGCTCAGCGATAAGACGGCTGATGGCTATGTCTTTCGCACCGATCTGCGCCTGCGCCCCGATCCGGGGGTGACCCCAGTGTGCATGGCGGCTGAGGCGGCTGAACGGTACTATGAAAGCCTTGGCCGCACATGGGAACGCGCAGCCTATATCAAGGCGCGGCCCTGCGCCGGGGACATTGAGGCTGGGCAGCGTTTTCTGGACACGCTGCGCCCGTTTGTCTGGCGGCGGCATCTGGATTTTGCCGCCATTCAGGACGCCCATGACATGCGCCTGCGTATCCGCGAGAACAAAGGCACAGGTGGCGCCCTGACCATACCCGGCCATGACATGAAGCTGGGGCAGGGTGGGATTCGTGAGATCGAGTTCTTTACACAGACCCGCCAGTTGATCGCCGGAGGGCGCGACCCCGACCTGCGGGTTCGTGGCACGGTGCCCGGGCTGGCAGCTTTGGCCGATAAGGGCTGGGTTCCGCAGGATGTAGCGGAAAAGCTGACCGACCATTATCGCGCGCATCGTGAGGTCGAGCACCGGATTCAGATGATCCACGACGCCCAGACCCACAAGGTGCCTCAGTCGCCCGACGGGATCGAACGTGTGGCCTGCCTCATGGGGATCGACAGCGCCGAACTGACATCGGACCTGACCCGCCGTCTGACCGAAGTGCACGAGCTGACCGAAGGGTTCTTTGCGCCCGGCTCGTCAACGCCGAAACCTGCCGGAGAGGTCGGGTTTGACCAAAGCGTTCTGGCCCGTTGGCCCACCTATCCGGCGTTGCGATCGCAGCGGGGCGCGCGCATTTTTGAACGGCTCAAGCCCGAGCTTCTTTCGCGCCTGTCGAAAACCGCGAAACCGGATGAGGCGCTGTTGGCGCTGGATGGGTTCCTGTCGGGCTTGCCTGCGGGTGTGCAGCTTTTTTCTTTGTTTGAAGCCAATCCTCACCTGATTGACCTGCTGATCGACATTGTCGGAACCTCACATGCGCTGGCGGCGCACCTGTCGCGCAATTCCTCGGTGTTTGATGCGGTGATTGGGGGCAGCTTCTTTGATGAGTGGCCGGGGCGATCCGCTCTGCAGGCCGATCTCGAGCAAGCGCTGGCGCAGGAAAGCGACTATGAAAGCCAGTTGGACCTTGCGCGGCGCTGGTGCAAAGAGTGGCACTTTCGGATTGGTGTGCATCACCTGCGTGGATTGATCGACGGGGCACAGGCCGGACGCCAATATGCAGAGCTGGCCGGGGCTGTGATCGCCGCGATCCTGCCGTGCGTGGAAGACCAGTTCGCCCGGAAACACGGACCTGCACCCGGACGCGGGGCTGCCGTGCTGGGCATGGGGTCGCTTGGCGCTGGCAGGATCAACTCGCAATCCGATCTGGATATCATTCTGATCTACGACCCGCTGGATCAGGACATGTCTGACGGCCCGCGACCTCTGGCGACCCGGACATATTACGCCCGGTTCACGCAGGCCCTGATCACAGCGCTGTCTGCGCCCATGTCTCAGGGCAGGTTGTATGAAGTGGACATGCGTCTGCGTCCCTCTGGTAATCAGGGTCCCGTGGCGACAAGTTGGGCCAGTTTCACCAATTATCAGCAAAACGAAGCCTGGGTTTGGGAGCATCTTGCCTTGACCCGTGCCGGGGTCGTGGCCGGTGATCCGGGCCTGACCGAGGATATTGAGGCGTTTCGCGCAGAATTCCTGTCTCGCCCCCGAGATCATGCGCAGGTTTTGAACGAGGTGGCTGAAATGCGCACCCGCTTGGCCGCTGCGAAATCCCCGGTGGGTATTTGGGACGCCAAGAACGGGGCGGGGCGCATGATGGACATTGAACTGATGGCCGAAACTGGCGCGTTGTTGTCCGGCGAGATCAAACACGATGTTCACGCGGGGCTGGACGGCGCGGTCGCTGCTGGGCTCTTGGACGTCGCGCAGGCGCAAACGCTCAAAGAGTGCTACGATCTATGCTGGTCGGTACAATGTGCGGCGCGGCTGCTGTCTGGTAAAGTGATCGACGCGGACAAAATCGGGCAGGGCGGATCTGATTTCCTGTGCCGGGCCACCGGGTTTGATCGGGTCGAACAGCTACAGGCCGCGTTGCAGCAGAGGTATTCAAGCGCGGCCGAAATCATCGGCAGCGTGGTCAAGGAGGATGGCAATGGCGCGCAGTGACGACCCGAACGACCACAAAGGCCTTATCCGCGAAGCCTATCGCATCGAGGGCATCACCTTGCAGGAATGCCGCACCATATTTCTGGACTGGGCGCTTAGCCTGCCTGCGGACCGGGACCAGGCACAGGCGCTGACCGACTTGCATGCCACCTATTCCGCACAGGCGGCGGATCATCCGATGACGCAGGTTCTGGCCGAAGGCTTGCAGGCCGCCCAAACCCCCAAAAGACGCGGCGGATGGCGCTCGCGCTCGCGCTAGGGCTTTTCCCTGAGAACAATCGGCACTAAGAGGGCGCCATGACCCAATCCGCCGATCGTCCCCGAATTCGCCTCAAACCCAAAGCCAACGCGCGCGGGCTGCGCCATGGTTTTCCTTGGGTCTATGCAAATGACATCGTGACCGACCGCCGGACGCGCAAGATCGAGGCCGGTGCCCTTGCGGTTCTCGAAGACGACAAGCGTTCGCCCATTGCGCTGGTCGCGGTGAACCCGAACTCCAAGATCATGTGCCGCGTCCTGGATCGCGATCTGGAGGCCACGCTGGACTCTGATTGGTTCGAGACCCGTCTGCGCCGCGCGCTTGATATGCGCGAAAGGCTGTTCGACGCGCCGTATTACCGCCTGATCCATGCCGAAGCTGACGGTTTCCCCGGCGTGATCATCGACCGTTTCGGCGATGCCTGCGTTGTTCAGCCAAATGCGGCATGGGCTGAAAAACACCTTAAGATTCTGACCGATGCTCTGGTCTCTGTGACGGGGGTTTCGGTCGTTCTGAAAAATGCTTCGGGCCGGACGCGCGGTCTGGAGGGGCTGGATGACGCCAACCTCACCTTGCGCGGTGTGGCCCCGGATGCTCCGCTGCCGGTTCCAATGAACGGCGCGACCTACATGGCCGACCTGACCGGCGGGCAGAAGACCGGTCTTTTCTACGACCAGCGCCCCAACCACGCGTTTGCCGCGCGTTTGGTGCAACCAGATGCGCAGGTATTGGACGTCTTCAGCCACGTTGGTGGGTTTGGCCTTGCGATGCTGGCCGGGGGTGCAGGTCGAGCGCTGTCCGTCGATGGCTCTGCCGCCGCGCTGGAGCTGGCCGCCAAGGGTGCTCAGGCGTCGGGATTTGAAAACAAGTTCGAGACCCGGCAAGGCGACGCCTTTGATGTGCTGACACAACTGGGGCAGGAGGGTGCCCAATTCGACGTCGTCATCTGTGATCCACCGGCCTTTGCCCCGTCAAAACAGGCGCTGGATGCGGGATTGCGCGCGTATGAGCGTGTGGCGCGTCTGGCTGCACCGCTGGTGAAGGCGGGCGGCTATCTTGGCCTCTGTTCCTGCTCGCACGCGGCTGATCTTGGCCGGTTCCGCGATGCGTCCTCTCGCGGGATTGGTCGGGCTGGACGACAGGCGCAGCTTATCCATACCGGGTTTGCCGGACCCGATCACCCGCAACTGCCGCAACTGGCCGAAAGCGGATACCTCAAAGCCGTGTTCTATCGTCTGTGAAGGCCGTTCTTGATACCTGCGTCATCTACCCGACGGTGATGCGAGAGATGCTGCTGGGTGCGGCCAAACTTGGTTATTTCACGCCGGTTTGGTCTGCACGCATCCTCGAAGAATGGGCGCGTGCAGCCCGTAAACTCGGCCCGGAAGGTGAGGCGCAAGCCCGCGCTGAAATCGCTTTGACACAGGCAAACTGGCCAAAAGCCGAACACTTAGCGAACCCGGGGTTGGCGCAGCGGCTATGGCTGCCCGACCCGGCAGATATTCACGTTCTGGCAACGGCTGTTTCCTCGTCCGCGGAAGTCATTGTTACCGTGAACGCCAAGGACTTCCCAAAGAATATCCTTTTCGAAGAAGGGCTTGAGCGCCGCGATCCCGACGCGCTACTTCACGGGTTCTGGTTGGAAAACCCGGTCGATATGGCCGAGCTCGCTGACAGAGTGTTGGCCGAAGCCGACCGTCTGTCGGGTGACCAATGGAACCTTCGCGCGCTGATGAAAAAAGCCCGGCTACCGCGTCTGGGCAAAGCGCTCGCAAGCTAGGTCAGGATTCAGCCTATCCGCCTGCGCCCCAACGCTGTTCAAGCACCTCCAGCGCCGCAATACGCTCATCGGTCTTGGGATGGCTCATCAGCCAGGCCGGGGTCACACCTGCGCGTTGTTGCGTCAGGTCTTCAAGCTTGTGAAACAGGGACTTTTGCGGCCCGATCCCGATCCCGGCCTTAGTCAACAGTGCAGCGGCATATTCATCGGCTTCATACTCATCCCCTCGCGACAAGCGCGAGGCCAGAAGATGGGTGAGTATGTTTGCGATCCAGGCACCAATGAATGGGATGAAACGGTTCAGCAACATCATCAGCGCCGCCCGAAGCGCGTTCTGCCCCGAGAAATCTATCATGCGCCGCCGGGCATGGCCTAGCGCAACATGGCCAAGTTCATGCGCAATCACGCTGGCCATTTCTTCGGCCGAAACCTCACCATTGCTGAATTTACGGTAGAACCCGCGCGTTATGAAAATCCGTCCGTCCGGGGCGGCAAGCCCGTTCACCGGGTCGATCTCGTAGATATAGACCGGCACGCGGGCGATCCCGAGCGCAGCCGCAAGCCGATCCGTCATGCGTTTTAGCGCGGGGTCGGCCAGTTCGGTTGACTTGGCGTCCAGTTCCCGATGGGTGCGCCAGACGGAAATTCGATACATGACAACGGCATAGGCGATTGCCAGCAATATTGGAGTCAGGCGAAGCATGCCAAAGATATGGGCCGCGCGCGCGGACTAGACAAGTCATAACTTTCCGCTTTACCAGTCTGGAACCAAAGCCGTGTGTCGGTCACTCGACGGGCGAGGGCAGCTCTAGATTGTCATGCAGATCGGAAAGCGTGTCCTTGGTTAGTACCTCGCCTTTGGACGCTTGGAAAAACGCGTACTCGGCCTCTTTCTGGGCGACCAATGTATCCACCCGCAGGTCTTTGACATCTGCACGCAGATTGTCGCGAATTTCCTCATATGCCTCCGCTTCAAGCAACTCTCGCTCCAGGGTGTCCAGCTTGTCGTCATACTCCGGATCGTCGAGGTCCAGATCGGCAATGTCATCCGCTATCTCGTCGCTGGTGCGACCGTCGTAATTTTCGTTCAAAGTCCGCAAGTTGCGCCGGGTCTCGTACAACTCGGCACGCAGCTCGTAATACTCGGACGCCTCAAGCTGGTAGGACGCTATCTTGCCGACGTTGCTGTTCGGCGCTGCGTTCTGCAACGCAGGAGCCGCCGCGTTCGAGGCGTTCAGATTACGCAACTTGTCCGAGCCGTAAGGGTCCGTGATTGCCGCGACAAGCGGATCACGCTTGTAACGGTTCCAGCCCTTGCCATTCGGGTATTCGATGTCGTCGTAGCGCAAAGTGTAGGCGGCATCTTTTACGAAATATTCGTGGTCGTCGGAATAGCGATGATAATCAGGGTCATAGGGCACGGGCTGAATCGTCACGTCGTCCTGATGGCGATCCTTTGGTTGCGGCAGATCAAGATTGTCGTGAAACTCGCCCAACGCGCTGCGGGTCAATGTGCGCCCTTTTGATGCCTCGAAGAAGGCGGATTCTGCTTCGGCCAAGGCATCCTTGGTTTCGTAAGACAGGTCTTTGACATCCTGCTGCAGATCCTCGCGAGTCTCCTCGTGCAATTCGGCTTCGCGCAGTTCGGTTTCCAGCTCATCCAGCTTCTTGTCATAGTCCGAGTCATTTGGATCAAGCGCGGCTATGTCATCGGCAATCTCGCTGCTTGAACGTCCGTCATATCCTTGATTGTGGTCACGCAGGTCGCGTCGCGCTTCGTATAGGTCGGCGCGCAGATCGTAATATTCGGCTGCTTCGGCCTGATAGGTCGCGATCTTTCCGACATTGCTGTTTGGCGAAGCGTTTTGGAAGGCGGGCGCGGCAGCGTTCGAGGCGTTGAGGTTTCTCAGCTTGTCCGAGCCATCAGGGTTCGTGATTGCCGCGACAAGTGGATCACGCTTGTGCCGACGCTTAGATTTCCAGTCATCATCATCTTGATGCCAGGTATAGGTGCCGTTTGACCGTGCCACAGGACGCGGAGACTGTTCAATCGGGTCTATCGAGGCTTGCCGATAGGCTTTTTTGACCGACGGCGAACCGCGATTCGATCTTGAACTCGAACGCTTTCCGAACAGCTCCTCAACGTCCCGTTTGAACTCACGCCCAAAGTCGGAGAGAGAAGCCTTGCGGGCCTTGCCACTTTTACCTTTGATTTTGCTAGGGCCGTCGTGCTTTACGAACAAAACCTGCTTTGAGTTGTTCTTTTTGCCCTTTTTTCCGCCCTTGCCGTATTCGCCTGCCTTACTGTTTTTATTGCCTTTTCCGGCCTTCCCGTTCCCGCCGCCTTTCCCGCGCCCTCTGCCTTCGCCTTTTCCTTTGTCGCCTTTGGCAAATGCTGCGTCTGGGGCAAGTACAAATGTGGCAGCCGCCCCTGACGTCAGGATGAGCGAAGCAGAAGCGACAATGGTCGTAAGAAATGAACGGAAACGAAACTTGGTCATTATAGCCCCCCAGCTTAAACCACCTCTCAATATACCACGGATTCAAGAATCCCGGCGGATTTTAAGGGGGGTGTTTCGGGCGGCGCTAATGTGCGTGCGCAATGAGTCGTCGGGGCTGTTTTTGTTTCTAAATTGGCAACAAATAGCTTTGGCGACTGTCCATGTTGGACCTATCGCGTCAATTCGCGCATTCCTTGTTCCAGCCCAGCCAATGTCATTGGCACCATTCGATCCTCGAATATCTCACGGATCATGCTGATCGAGTGGGTGTACTCCCAGTATTTTTCAGGAACCGGATTGATCCACAGGTTCGAGGCCCATTGATCCCTTGCGCGTTGAAGCCAAACCTGACCGGCCTCCTGGTTCCAGTGCTCGTTGGCCCCACCGGGATAGGCGATTTCATAGGGGTTCATCGAGGCGTCCCCAACGAAAATACATTTGTAGTCTGGTCCGTAGGTTCGCAGAACCTCATGGGTAGGGGTCTGCTGATCCCAGCGGCGGTGGTTGTCGCGCCAGACGCCTTCGTACAGGCAATTGTGAAAGTAGTAATATTCCAGATGCTTGAACTCGGTCCGCGCGGCCGAGAACAGTTCTTCGACCACCTTGATATGCGGGTCCATTGATCCACCCACGTCCAGAAACAGCAGTACCTTTACAGCGTTGTGACGCTCGGGCCGGGTTTTGACGTCCAGATAGCCATGCTCGGCCGTGGCGCGGATGGTGCCGTCCAGATCCAATTCATCCGCTGCGCCTTCGCGCGCCCAGCGACGCAGGCGCTTTAAGGCAACTTTGATGTTGCGCGTACCCAGTTCAACTGTGTCGTCCAAGTTCTTGAATTCACGCTTGTCCCAGACCTTGACCGCGCGCTGGTGACGGCTTTCCTTCTGGCCGATACGCACCCCTTCTGGGTTGTACCCATACGCCCCGAAAGGCGATGTCCCGGCGGTTCCAATCCACTTGTTCCCACCTTGGTGGCGGCCTTCCTGATCCTTGAGACGCTCGCGCAGGGTCTCCATCAGCTTGTCGAAACCACCAAGGGCTTCAATCTCGGCTTTTTCTTCATCCGACAGGTGCTTTTCGGCCATTTTGGCCAACCATTCCGCAGGGATGTCTACTGCGTCCAATACCTGCTCGAAGCTGATTTCCTCAAGCCCTTTGAAGCTGGCGGCAAAGGCTTGGTCGAATTTGTCGATGTTGCGCTCGTCCTTCACCATCGACACGCGGGCGAGATAGTAGAACGCTTCGACGTCATAGGTGGCCAGACCCTTTTTCATGCCTTCCAGAAAGGTCAGATACTCACGCAGCGATACGGGAATGCCGGCTTTGCGGAGGTTCTCAAAAAAGGGCAGGAACATGATTCAGACCACCAGACGCACAAGAATGAGGGAAAGCACAAGGCCGACCAGAGCAAAGGCAATACCGTAACCGGCCGCATACTGCGCGATATCCGCGCCGGTGCCGTTGCGTTTGCGCGCTGTCAGCGCCCCAAGGATAGCTCCTAGTATTGCCATTCCCAGAACCACTACCATGCGTTACCCGCCCTTGTTGTTACTTGCGGGCGCTTCGGCAACGTCTTGCGCCAGCGCCCGGACCACGGTTTCCGAGCCAAAGCCGTATCGCGCCCACCCCAAACTGTCCAGCCTGACGGAACGTGCCTGATCTGATCGCCCCGCCTGACTGAGCGCTTCGGACTTCAGCAACAGCAATGTTGCAAGTTGCGATGCATTCTCGGCCCGCGTCATCACGTTTATGGCCTTCTCCAGTTCGGGCAACGTTTCGGGGCCTTTACCCTGAGCAAGCGCGTAGGATGCGGTCTGAGTTGTCACATAGGCGCGATGGACCTCTGTGCCGGGGCTTGTACGCAGATATTGCATCGCTGTGTTGTAGTATCTCAGCGCTTCTTGTGGGTTGTCGAACTGCACCATGCGCCCCATCAGGTAATAGGGAAAGGCGCGGCGATGGTCCGTCCACCCCAGTTCCTGACCGATCAGGGCCGCCTTTTGCGTAGAGCGGAGCCTTTTGCGTGTTCCTGGCCCCGGTCCCACGGACTTCTGAATGGCGTTAATCCACTCACGGGGGGTGTCTGAGACGGGCACCTTGGCAAGCGATGCTCCACCCGGGTTCAGTCTGGACAGAACGCCCGGAATGACAGCCTCGACCTGTTCGCGCGTCATGCCGCTGCGCATCTCGGGTGCGTAGGTTGCACGCAGGATCAGCATGTCGAAACCGGTCAGAACAGTGTGGATATTGTCGTCGTTGAAGACCGAGTCCGGCAGGTGGTAGAGGTCATTCAGCGGCCCAAGCGCCTGCGCAATTTCTTCATGCAGGCAATCGCGTTTTTCTTGCGGGCTGACATCGTAGGGTATGAAAATACCCAACCGTTGGCGACTGCGCAGCGCGGTCCAGCTGCTTTTCTTCTTGCGGCGGTCTCGGCTGTATTCCTCAAAACTTGACGAGTTGGGAACCACGAAGCAGGCCGCATTTGGCAGGATTTTCTGGATTTGCTCCTGACTGATGGCTTCGATCATGATGTTGGCCTGTCCGCTTGGTATCTCTCGGATATCAATACGGGCCTCGCGCCGCAGACGCGCCAGCAGGCGGGACAAATCGCGCTGCATTGAAGGGGTCGGTGTTCCTGTCAGGCGCACTGTCACAGGTTCTTCAAACCGTGTGAACACCGGTAAAGGTGTCCCGCTTTCAAGTGAAAAGTGCAGCGAGACAAAGTCGGACGCGATATTCCAATTCGACCGGGCCGGCGGTGCCGGGAACGAGGCTGAAAACGCCTTGGCTGGCGGCAATATGTCTTCGACTGCCTTCACGCGCGTTGGTGGTTCCGGTGCGGTGACCGCCGTGCAACCGGTTAAAACCAGTCCCAAAAGGATCACCGCCCATCGCCTCATGAACGCTGATACCGGATAAATGGGGTCTGCTTTCCGATGCGGTCATACAGTTTTCGCGCCGTATGGTTGAATTCCTGCGTCAACCAATAGACCGATGGCGCACCCTTTCGATCTGCCTCGTCATAGACGGCCTGTATCAGCGCCCGCCCGACACCGGTTCCCCGCGCCGCGGGGCGTGCAAAGAGGTCTTGCAGGTAGCAGACGCTTTCAACCTTCCACGCATGCCGGTGAAACAAGTAGTGGGTCAGGCCGACCAGATGCCCGTCTTTTTCCGCGACAAAACAGGAAAAGTCATGCGGGTCGTCTGCCAGCAAACGCGCAAAGGTGCTGTCATATGTCTCGTCAGGGACAGTGGTTTCGTAAAACGCCAGATAGTCGTGCCACATATCGCCCCATTCGGCGCGATCTTCGGGCCGCAAAGCGCGGATCGTAAGAGTTTCAGGCAAATAACGCGTCCCATTCATCAGGTGGAGGGGTGCCCGTATAGGACCGGGCAGTTATCAGCCAATGCTTGCATTCGACTCCGAGTAAGGCAAGCTTCGATCACCCGAAGTTCAAAACTCTTAGCGCTTGCTGCGGGCCATGAACGCCAGCCGCTCGAACAAATGCACGTCCTGCTCATTTTTCAGCAGCGCGCCGTGCAGCTTGGGCAGAGCGTTGGCACCGTCACGTTTAAGGTCCTCGGCGGTCAGATCCTCGGCCAGCAGCAGCTTGAGCCAGTCCAGCACCTCGGAGGTCGAGGGCTTTTTCTTCAGCCCCTGCGTATCCCGGATTTCGTAGAACTGGGTCAGAGCCGTGGTCAGCAGACCGTCTTTGATGCCGGGATGGTGCACTTCGACGATACGGCGCATCGTGGTTTCATCGGGGAACCGGATGTAGTGGAAGAAACAGCGGCGCAGGAACGCATCGGGCAGTTCCTTTTCGTTGTTCGAGGTGATGATCACGATGGGGCGGTTCTTGGCCTTGATCGTCTCGCCGGTCTCGTAGACGTGGAACTCCATCTTATCGAGTTCCTGCAGCAGGTCGTTGGGAAACTCGATATCGGCCTTGTCGATTTCATCAATCAACAGAACGACCTTTTCGTCTGCTTCAAACGCCTGCCACAGCTTACCCTTGCGGATATAGTTCGACACGTCGTGAACCCGCTCGTCACCCAACTGGCTGTCGCGCAGACGGCTTACCGCATCGTATTCGTACAGACCCTGCTGCGCGCGGGTGGTGGATTTCACGTTCCACTCGATCATCTTCAGGCCCAAGGCACCGGCGACCTGCTTGGCCAATTCCGTCTTGCCAGTTCCCGGCTCGCCTTTGACCAGCAGAGGGCGTTCCAACGTCACGGCGGCGTTCACCGCGATGGTCAGGTCGTCAGTGGCAACATATTCTGCTGTTCCTTGGAATCGTGCGGTCATCGGCCCCTCATCAAGTGTCGCGCGGTATTTGCAACATGGGGTTATCGCGGCACAAGAATTTTGACAAGGCAGGCCGCTGCGTCGCCTTGCGTTAAATTCTCAGGAAACTTAGATGCTTGGTGTCGATTCGCAGAGCATTGGATACTGCGCTTATTTTAGGCATGCCACGAAAACGCCTGCCAAATTCCACAGAAAAACAAGGTTTTGTTGTTTTATGTCTCATATTTAGACGACACGCGATAACACGACACAGGCGCGACGTTTGCATAGTGACAATCCCCGCGCTGTCAGATAAACGCTCCGCAGAAGGGAATGCCTCATGTCTGGTGAAGAGAGAGCACTCGGCGTTGAAGGCCACACCGAGGGAGCAAAAATGAAGCAGGAAGTATTTCTGCCCGAAGATTATCGTCCAGCCGAAGACGAACCATTTATGAACGACAAGCAGTTGGAGTATTTTCGCCGTAAACTGCTGGACTGGAAGAACGAACTTTTGGCAGGCAGCCGCGACACGATCGAAGGGCTGCAAGACAATACCCGTAACATCCCGGACGTAGCTGACCGCGCGAGCGAGGAAACCGACCGCGCGCTGGAACTGCGCACCCGCGACCGCCAGCGCAAGCTGGTCGCCAAGATCGACTCGGCCCTGCGCCGGATTGACGAGGGTGAGTATGGCTATTGCGAGATGACCGGCGATCCAATCTCGCTGAAGCGTCTGGATGCACGTCCGATCGCAACAATGACGCTGGAGGCGCAGGAGCGTCATGAGCGCCGCGAGAAAGTCCACCGCGACGATTGATCGCTTGGGATTGCGGAAATCTCTGACGCCGGGGCCTGTCGCTCCGGCGTTTTTACGTTATGCGTAAAGCATGAAAATTGATGGCCTGAATTTTGTTGTAATCGGCGGAGGTATCGGCGGGTTAGCGAGCGCCTTAGCTCTGCGGCAACGCGGCGCTCATGTCACTGTTCTGGAACAGGCACCCGCTTTGATTGAGGTTGGTGCTGGGCTTCAGATCAGTGCCAACGGAATGGCCGTTTTGCGCGCCCTTGATGTAGTGCGAGAGTCCCCCGAAGCTGGACAGGTTTCGTACGGCACAACCCTTCGGGACTACCGTAAGGGGCGCGTAATCAGCAAACTTCCCGGACCGACGTCTGGCCCGACCTATTATTATCATCGGGCTGATCTGCTGGACCTTTTGCTTAAAGCCGCCGTTCAAGCCGGTGTTCAAGTCCGGCTGGGTGCTCGTGTTTCAACGGTCACGAAGCGACCGGGCGAAGCTGAAGTCGTTCTGGATAGTGGTGAACGTCTGCGCTCTGAATGCGCGATTGCTGCGGACGGCGGGCGAAGCGTTCTGCGTCAGGTTCTTAACGGGGACGAAGCGCCAAAGTTCACCCACCAGATCGCATGGCGTGCGACGATCCCTTGGTCTGGCAGCGAGGAAAATCCACGCGCGTCCCTAACGATGGGGCCGGGGCGTCACGTGGTGACCTACCCGTTGCGGGGCCAATCCCTGTTGAATTTGGTCGCAATCGAAGAACGGTCGGACTGGCAGCAGGAAGGTTGGCGATTGCAGGGGGATCCTGACGAGCTGCGCGCCCGCTTTTCCGACTTTGGAGGGGCTGTGCAAGAGGCGCTGGCGAAGGTGACCGAGACTCACCTTTGGGCCTTGTTTCTTCGACCCGTGGCAAAAAACTGGCAGAATGGTCGGTTTGCGCTGCTGGGCGATGCGGCCCACCCAACCTTACCTTTCATGGCGCAGGGCGCATGCCTGGCACTTGAGGATGCTTGGATATTGGCGCGGTCCTTCAGTGAACAATCGGGTGTATCGCAAGCATTGCTTAGCTATGAAACAAACCGCCGACCCCGCACCCGCCAGGTCGTAGCAGCAGCGGGGGCCAATGCGCGAAATTTTCATTTGCGGGGTCCAATGCGGATCGGAGCGCAAATGGCACTGCGGATAATCGGCCCGAAGTTGGCGCGTAAATATGAATGGATATACAGCTACGACGCGACGGCGTAACCGGTCATAGGTCAAGCTCGATCCAGACCGGAACGTGATCCGAAGGCTTCTCTTGGCCGCGAACGTCAGAGTCGATCTGGCAGTCGCTCATCAGATCAGCGGCTTGCGGCGTCAACAGGAAATGGTCAATGCGAATCCCGTCGTTTCGGTTCCACGCACCGGCTTGATAGTCCCAAAATGAATAATGTCCCGGACCTTGGGTTTTTGACCGGAATGCTTCGGTAAACCCGAGGTTCAGGATTTTCCGAAAGGCTTCTCGGCTCTCAGGGCGAAACAGAGCGTCTTCACGCCATGCATCGGGTCTCGCCGCATCCTCTGCCTGAGGAATAATGTTGTAGTCGCCCGCCATCAGTGCGGGTTCCTCGCTGTTCATCAGATCGCGGGCGCGGTTGTACAGGCGTTCCATCCAAGCCAGTTTGTAGTCGTACTTTGGCCCGGGCGCCGGGTTTCCGTTCGGCAGGTAAAGCCCGCAGATCCGCAACGCCTTCTTTCCAACGACTGTGGCTTCTATCCAGCGCGCCTGTTCGTCCGAGTCGTCGCCCGGCAATCCGCGAGAAATATCCTCAAGTGGATATTTGGATAGAATGGCGACACCATTGAAGCTCTTTTGTCCGTGCGTTTCAACATTGTAGCCACGATCCTCAAACAGTTCGCGTGGAAAGTTTTCGTCGATGGATTTGATCTCCTGCAACAGCACAATGTCCGGCTGTGCAGTGTCGAGCCAACATGGAAGAGCTTCGGCGCGAGCTTTTATTCCATTGATGTTGAACGTGGCGATTTTCATACGCGATCCTCCGAAGTCTCAGGCAACCTATCGCGCAGAATAGACCCAGCGGCAAGGAGGTGAGCAGGGTTGCGAGGCTCTGCCTCGCGCTCCGGGATATTTTTGGCCAGATGAAGAAACGGATTCTTAACCATATCGAGTGACAAGGATAGAGCGGTACAGGCGGGGACGCCGATGACCGCGCCAGGTGAAGCTCTCCGGCGAAACGGTCGGAGAGCGGATCCCTGCTTCATCTGGCTAAAAATATCCTGGGGGTGTGGGGGCAAAGCCCCCACCTGTTTTCACATGGAAAACGACGTGCCACATCCGCACGAAGATGTGGCGTTGGGGTTTTCGATCACGAAACGCGCGCCGATCAGTTCCTGAGTAAAGTCGATCACGGCGTTTTCCAGAAACGGCAGTGACACAGAATCCACGATAACCTTTTGGCCTTTACCTTCAAGGATCAGGTCGTCATCCCTCGGTTCATCTAGCGCGATTTCGTATTGGAACCCGGAGCAACCTCCGCCTTCTACAGCGACGCGCAGGGCTTGGCCCTGATCGGCGGCGCCGATTTCGGCCAGGCGCTCAAAGGCGCGCTCTGTTACTGTTGGGGGCAGATTCATGCCGCACTCCAAAGGTTTATTTCTGTCTCACTCTACCATATAGAAAACGCAATGGCAGGCGACAAGGACAAGACCTTTGGAAAGAGCAGGTTTTGCATCTGACCCAGGCCGCACCAGAGGGCGTCTGGTGCCAGAGGACGAGAGCAGTTTCCGGTCATGCTTTCAGCGTGATCGAGACAGGATCATTCATGCCAGCGCGTTTCGGCGGCTAAAGCACAAGACGCAGGTTTTTGTTGAGCATGAAGGGGATAGCTATCGTACCCGTTTGACTCATTCGATCGAGGTGGCTCAGGTGGCGCGGACTATTTCGGGCGCTCTGGGGCTAAATCCCGAACTGACCGAGGCGGTGGCGCTGGCCCATGACCTGGGGCACACGCCGTTTGGTCACACGGGCGAGGATGCTCTGCACGCGATCATGGGCCCTTATGGGGGGTTCGACCACAACGCCCAAGCCATTCGCATTGTGACGAGGTTGGAGCGTCACTACGCGGAGTTCGACGGCTGCAACCTCACTTGGGAAGCCCTCGAAGGGATTGCCAAGCACAATGGCCCTGTTGTGGGCCCATTGCCGTGGGCGCTGGCCGAGTGTGACGCCGCGTTTGACCTTGAGTTGAGCACCCATGCCAGCGCTGAGGCTCAAGTAGCGGCTCTGTCCGATGATATTGCCTACAATAACCACGACTTGCTCGATGGATTGAGGGCCGGGCTTTTCACCGATGAAGAAATCCTGCAACTGCCGATCTTGGGAGATTGCTACGCAGACGTGGACATCAAGTATCCCGCCCTCGATCACTATCGCCGTAGACACGAGGCATTGCGGCGTGTTTTCGGTGTCATGGTCTCGGATGTCATCGACACGTCTGCAAGGCTGATTGCCGAGTCCGGGGCGCAGTCGGTGGAAGAAATCCGCGATCTGGGCCGCCCGGTTGTCCAGTTCTCGGATGGGCTTTGGGCTCAGTTGAAGGAAATCCGAGCGTTTCTGTTCACCCGGATGTATCGCGCACCGTCGGTGATGAAGGTTCGGGCAGAGGTCAGCAGGGTGGTCGAGGAGTTGTTCCCGATCTACCTCAACGATCCCCGGCAGATGCCCGCACGCTGGCACGCGGACATCGAGGCTGCGGCTGACGAGACCGCTCTGGCCCGGATCGTTTCAGACTATATTGCCGGAATGACAGACCGGTTCGCGATTCAGGATCACGCAAGGTTGACGGGCAAGCCGCTGCCCGGTGTTCACTCGACACTGATGTAGGCCAAGGCCCAGACCTGTTGGCCGGCTTGTTCGTCGGCAATGTCTTCGTTCTCTGTTGGGGGGAATACGATCATGGTGGGACCGTAGCCACCTATCCCCATAGGGGCACCATCGGCGTGGGTGGCAAGGATCGGCCTATAGGCCGAGATGTTTTGCCACGAGATTTCCGCCCGGTATCCGTCCATCGCCATTGGTATGGCAGTTTTGCCCTCGGCCCCGACCATGATCATAATGTCAGACAACAATGGGCCACTGAACGTGATGTCGCGTAGGTTGTCCTCGGTGCCATAGGGTATTGTAATCTCGATTTGCGGCAGGCTGTCCAGCATCGCGGCGTCATATCCAACAGCCCCGTCGTGGCTAACCCCAAGAAACCCCAGCAACCCGCCGTCATCTTCTGCGCGGGCAGGTAGGTTCGTTTCGCTGACATTGCCGCCAAGCGTGATCAGGACATGGCCTTGTGGTGCGGGCAGATCGGAAATCGCGGGCAGGGCGCTCGTCAAGAGCAGGATAACTGGAAGGGCAAGGCGCATGCGGGGACTCCAAGTTGAATATTCCGACAGACCTTAGCGGGGTTTGATGCTAAACCAAGGGCAAACCGATTGCCTCCATTGACCTTGCCGCTTTGCGTGTTAAACCGCCGAGCAAGCAAAAGGACATCCGAAATGAACCTGTTTTCCGAGATCCGCGGCCTTGTGTTGGACGCGCTGGCGCAGATGCAGTCCGAAGGTGCTCTGCCCGAGGGGTTGAGCTTTGACAACGTGGCCGTTGAGCCGCCGCGCGATGCGGCGCATGGCGATATGGCGACGAATGCGGCGATGGTGCTGGCAAAGCCTGCCAAGATGAAACCGCGCGACATTGCGGACGTGTTGGCCGGAAAGCTGGCTGAGGACACGCGGATCACTAGCGCCGAGGTTGCCGGGCCGGGGTTCCTGAACCTGCGGTTGGCTCCGACCGTGTGGCAAGGTGTTCTGGCGGCTGTGCTGGAAAATGGTACGGACTATGGGCGCTCGACCATGGGCCACGGGCAGAAGGTGAATGTCGAATATGTCTCGGCCAACCCGACCGGTCCGTTGCATGTGGGTCATACGCGGGGGGCCGTGTTCGGCGATGCATTGGCTAGCCTGCTGGCCTATTCCGGCCACGATGTGACGCGCGAGTATTACATCAATGATGGCGGCGCGCAGGTGGATGTGCTGGCGCGGTCCGCTTATGAGCGGTATCGCGAAGCCAATGGCCTCAGCCCTGAGATTGCCGAAGGGTTGTATCCGGGCGATTATCTGATCCCGATCGGTGAGGCGCTGAAAGAGAAATACGGCGATAGCCTGATCGACAAGCCCGAAAGCGAGTGGCTTGAGGACCTGCGCAACTTTGCCACCGAAGCGATGATGGACCTGATCCGTGCCGACCTTAAGGCGCTGGGCGTTGAGATGGACGTGTTCTTCTCGGAAAAATCGCTCTATGGCACGGGCCGGATTGAATCTGCGCTGCAATCGCTGACTGACAAGGGTTTGATCTATGAAGGCGTGCTGGAGCCGCCGAAAGGCAAGAAGCCCGAGGATTGGGAGCCGCGCGAGCAGACCTTGTTCAAATCGACCGAACACGGCGATGACGTCGACCGCCCGGTCAAGAAATCGGATGGCTCGTGGACCTATTTCGCGCCCGATATCGCCTATCACTATGACAAGGTGACCCGCGGCTTTGACGCACTGATCGACGTGTTTGGCGCGGATCACGGCGGTTATGTCAAACGGATGAAGGCGGCGGTGTCGGCGCTGTCCGATGGCAAGGTGCCGCTGGATATCAAGCTGACCCAGCTTGTGAAACTGTGGAAGAATGGCGAGCCTTTCAAGATGTCGAAACGGGCGGGGAATTTTGTCACCCTGCGTGATGTGGTCGATCAGGTTGGACCCGATGTGACCCGTTTCGTGATGCTGACCCGCAAGAACGACGCGCCTTTGGATTTCGACTTCGACAAAGTGCTAGAGCAGAGCCGCGAGAACCCCGTGTTCTACGTGCAATACGCCCATGCCCGCGTCATGAGCGTGCTGCGCCGCGCGGCTGAGGCGGGGATTGCAACCGACGATGCCACCCTCGTTGGGGCGGACCTGAGCAAGATTGATCATGCATCGGAACTGACTGTTGCCAAGAAGCTGGCCGAATGGCCACGTCTGGTCGAAATTGCCGCGCGGACCAATGAACCGCACCGCGTTGCCTTCTATCTGTATGAATTGGCAGGGGATTTTCACGCTTTGTGGAACAAGGGCAACGATGAAACCCAGCTTCGGTTCATTCAGGATGGCGATGTTGACACAAGTCAGTCAAAAATCGCACTGGCCCGGTCCGTTTCTGTTGTGATTTCAGCGGGCTTGGGTATTCTTGGCGTCACTCCGGCGCAGGAGATGCGGTAACAAATATCGCCCGAACCGCCGGTACGAGGTAGGCAAGAAATGACCCGCGCGCCTTATTTTCTGGCGCGAAACGGGCAGTGAGGCGGACATGGCGAATTACGATTACTCGGGGCACATGCGCCCCGAGCAGATGCATTATACGAATCAACCTCATACTCAGGATGGGCCTGAGTACTCAGACGAAATGCACGGATATGATGCGGCGCCACGCGCTTTGGGTCTAGGGCGTATCGTCAACACGCTTGGGGCGGTAGCGTCCCTAGCTTTGGTCGCTGGTATCGGCGTTTGGGGCTACAAGTTAATTATGCGGGACGTAAGTGGCGTGCCCGTTGTGAGGGCGCTGGAAGGTCCGATGCGGATTCAGCCCGAAAACCCCGGCGGAACACCTGCTGATCATCAGGGGTTGGCTGTCAATGCGGTTGCAGCCGTTGGTTCTGCTGCGCCACCTGCTGATCGCCTGATCCTTGCGCCTCGCCCGGTATCGCTGACGGACGAAGATACGCCGGTCGTGTCGCTGACGCCCACAAAGGCTGTGCACCTGGTCGAGGAAGAGATTTCCGACCAGGAAGCCGCCCAAATGCGCCAAAGCGCGGTGGATGCGCTGGTTGCAGAACTGGCGGATGGAAATACCGCCGCCGCTGAACCGGCAGAGCATGGCGTGCAGTTGGCCTCACTTGTCGCGCCGGAAGAAGAACCTGCGATTGATCCAGCGGATCTGGCGGCTCAGCTACCTGACCCGGAACTGGCGGCTTTGCCCGGCGTCCGGCGTTCCCTCCGTCCGATTACGCGCCCGGCGCGGACGACTCCGGCAGGGATTACGCCGAACAGTTCGACCGAGAACGCAATTAACGCAGCTGTCAAAGCGGCCGTTGGTCTGGATGTGGACCCTGACGCATTGTCAAAGGGCACACGCCTTGCCCAGCTTGGTGCGTATGAAAGTTCGGATGTGGCTCGGGCCGAATGGGATCGCCTGAATGGTCGATTTGGCGAGTATATGGATGGAAAACAGCGTGTTATCCAGAAAACCTCAAGCGGTGGGCGTACCTTTTACCGGCTGCGCGTGCTGGGCTTTGATGATCTGAGTGACTCGCGCCAATTCTGCGCGGCATTGCAGGCGCAAGGCGCGGACTGCATCCCGGTTGCTGCCCGTTGACGTTTGGCGCTGCGATCTCTGACGCCGAGGGCTTGCGCCTGTCGGATGAAGAAAAGAGCCTGTTCCGCAAAATGAACCCGTTTGGGTTCATTTTGTTTGGCCGCAATATCGACACGGCAGACCAGGTGCGTGCCCTTTGCGATGACTTTCGCGAGGCGGTTGGCCGCAATTGCCCCATTACCATTGATCAGGAAGGTGGCCGCGTGCAGCGTCTGCGGACCCCGATCGCGCGTGAATGGATGCCACCACTGGATCACACCACACGTTCAGGCGAACAGGCCGAGCGTGCGATGTATCTGCGGTATCGGCTGATCGCGCAGGAACTGTTTGAGCTGGGGATCGACAGCAACTGTGCCCCTATGGTCGATCTGGCGCGCGAGGATACTCATCCTTTCCTGCAAAACCGCTGCTATGGCTCTGATCCGGATCAGGTTTCCAGAATTGGGCGAGCGGTTGCCAAGGGGCATCTTGATGGCGGTGTGCTTCCCGTGATCAAGCATATGCCCGGCCATGGTCTTTCAACCATGGACAGCCATCATGATCTGCCCCATGTGAATTTGCCTCTGGATGCGCTGGATCGTGACGACTTTGCCCCGTTTCGGGCCTTGAATGACCTGCCGATGGGTATGACCGCTCATTTGGTCTATGATCAGATTGATCCCCAGCCTGCGACGATTTCCTCCGTGATGATCCAATTGATCCGCGACAGAATTGGTTTTGACGGGCTGATCATGACTGACGACATCTCGATGAAGGCTCTGAGCGGCGCGCCAGAAGACATCGCGCGTCAGGCGCTGAAGGCTGGATGTGACGTCGTCTTGCATTGCAACGGATCGTTCGATGCCCGAGCGCGCGTGCTAGAGGCCGCCGGAGAAATGACCGACCGGGCACAATCCCGCGCGGAAAAGGCGCTGTCGATGCGGCAGAAGCCAGCGGAACTTGACATCCCTGCGGCTGAGGCTGAACTATCTGCCCTAATGGGCGGGCAGGTGTATGAACGATAACCTTTTCAGCGAAGACCCGGCGTCGGTCGCGGATCGCCTCGCGGCCGAAGCCCTGATCGTTGATGTCGACGGGTTTGAAGGCCCGTTGGATGTCTTGCTGACTCTGTCGCGGACGCAAAAGGTTGATCTTCGGAAAATCTCGGTACTGGCCCTGGCGCAGCAATATTTGGCTTTTGTCGAAAAGGCGCGTGCGCTGCGGATCGAGTTGGCGGCTGACTATCTGGTTATGGCTGCGTGGCTGGCCTTTCTGAAATCCCGTCTGTTGCTGCCACCTGACCCTGATGACGAAGGACCGTCGGGCGAGGAGCTTGCCGCGCACCTGGCTTTCCAACTGGAGCGGCTGCAAGCGATGCGCGACGCCGCCGCTCGTCTGATGGCGCGCGACCAACTGGGACGCGATTTTTTCAAACGCGGGCAGGGCGAGGATATCACGCGCATCCGCACCGTGACTTACTCTGCCACGCTGTTGGATCTGATGCAGGGCTATGCCCGTATCCGCACCCGGGATGAGTTCCGCCCCTTTGTCATGGATCGCGACGCCGTCTTTACGATGGAACAGGCGCTGGAACGGATGCGCCCCCTGATCGGCTTTGCCGGAACATGGACGGATATGGAGACCTACCTGCCTGACGGATGGGACGCGGACCCGGTGCGCCGACGCTCGGCCACGGCCGCGACCTTTGCGGCCTCGCTTGAGTTGGTGAAAGAAGGACATATGGAGATCAAGCAAAGCGAGACTTTTGCTCCGATCCACCTGCGTAAGAGGACGGAAACACGTGACTGACGCCCCCGAAGACGAAGGCACCGGCACCCTGTTCGAGGCTCCTCCGCTGGCCGAACAAGAGCGGATGGTCGAGGCCGTGCTGTTCGCCAGCGCCGAACCCGTGACGATTGCCGATCTTGAGGCCCGGATGCCCCATGGCAGCGACGCGGCGCAAGCGGTTGAATTGCTTCAGAAACGCTATGAGGGGCGCGGCGTCCGCGTTGTGCGTGTAGGGGATGCCTGGGCGATCCGCACCGCCGCCGATCTGGGCTTTCTAATGCAGAAAGAGACGGTTGAGACGCGAAAGCTCAGCCGTGCAGCGATCGAGACATTGGCGATTGTCGCGTATCACCAACCTTGCACGAGGGCCGAGATCGAGGAAATTCGCGGTGTTTCGGTTTCGCGCGGCACCATTGATCAACTGCTTGAGATGGAGTGGATCAGGCTTGGCCGTCGCCGCATGACACCCGGGCGACCGGTGACTTTCGTGGTGACGCCGCAGTTTCTGGACCACTTCGGTCTGGAAAACGCGCGTGATCTGCCGGGTCTCAAGGAATTGCGCGCTGCTGGTTTGCTGGAAAACCGCCCACCGCCGGGTGCCATGCCGCTGGGCGAGGGGCAGGGCGACGAAGAAGATGAAGACCAGACAGAGCTGTTCGAGGAAGAGTGATCGTTCGCCTCTTTTACCACGGTGCCGATCGTCTATGTTGGGGCTAAGAAAACGGAGTTGAGCAATGAATGCCAATCGAATGATCGATATGATCGTACGTCAAGTCATGCGCCGTCTGGTGAACAAGGGCGTGGACAAGGGCTTTGATATGGCAAGCCGGATTGGTCGAAACTCTGCCGACGCGCCCGGTGCCAAAGACGACTCCGGTGCAGAACGCCACATGCAGCAGAACGCCCAGCGGCAAAAGCAGAACATGAAACAGGCGCAGCGCATGACCCGTCAGATGCGCCGGTTCATGAAGTTCTAGCTTACTGCTTTGAAATGCTTAGATAGTTTCAGGCCTTGCCCTTGATAGTTTGAGGCGATACCCGCGCCATAAAGCTGCGTGGGCATTTCGGCCATTTTCTCATAGACCAGCCGCCCGACGACCTGTCCGTGTTCCAGCACGAAGGGGGCTTCGTGGCAGCGCACTTCCAGAACACCGCGCGATCCTGCGCCGCCAGCAGCGGCATGACCGAAACCGGGGTCGAAGAAACCCGCGTAGTGCACGCGGAATTCGCCAACCATAGCCAGATAGGGCGCCATTTCTGCCGCATACATGGGCGGAATATGGACCGCCTCGCGGCTGACCAGAATATAGAATGCGCCGGGATCAAGGATGATGCGGCCATCGGTGGTGCGCACTTCCTCCCAGTATTCCTGAGGGTCGTATTCGCCAATCCGGTCGAGGTCGATCACGCCAGTATGCGGTTTGGCGCGATAACCGACCAGATCGGTGTCTGGCAGTTGCAGATCGACCGAAAAACCCAAGCCGTCCTGAATGACAGCAGGGCCATCGACAAGTGGCGAGTCGTTGTGCAGCGCAGTCAGTTCCGCGTCGCTCAGGACAGCTTGCCCTTCGCGGAACCGAATCTGGTTCAACCGCATTCCGGGCCGCACAAGGACCGAGAAGGAGCGGGGGCAGATTTCGGCATACAAGGGGCCATTGTACCCGGCGGGCACCCGGTCAAATTCAGTCCCGCCATCGGTGATGGTGCGGGTCAGCAGGTCCAGTCGCCCGGTCGAGCTTTTGGCGTTGGCGACTGCGGTGATGCTGTCGGGCAGGGCAAGCGATTCCATCAGCGGAACCAGATAAACGCAGCCCTTTTCCAGAACCGCCCCATCGCTGATATCTATCCGGTGCATCTCGAACTCGGCCAGTCGGTCAGCGACCGAGCGCCCTTCGCCAGCAAGGAAAGATGCGCGCACGCGGTAAGCTACTGTTCCCAAGCGCAGGTCCAGACTGGCTGGCTGCACTTGCGGGTCGATGATCGCTGGTTCTGCGGTAATCTCACCGCGCGCTATCATGCCCTCGATCTGTTGGTTTGGACATACGCCTGTCATTCCGATCCCCCCTGATGCCAGAGCGGGATCTGGCCTGTTTGCCATAAACGTCGGTGTAATTTGGTCGGGCTAGCAGGACTCGAACCTGCGACCTTCCGTCCCCCAGACGGACGCGCTACCAGGCTGCGCCATAGCCCGACGTTGGGGTGTTCATAAAGACTTTCCCGGCAGGGGCAAGAGGAAATCATCGCCTTTTTTCTTATCCCGCCGATCGACTCTCAATTCGATCAAGTACGGCGCGCAGCTCTTTCGCGACCGGCGCGATCTGACGCAGAAGTTCTTCGTCAAAATCTGTTTTGCTCCAAGCCTGAGACGCGATTCCGCGAACCAAGGCTGCCCCAGTTAACGGGTCCGGCTCAGAGCTTTGGGCGGCTGCGGCAACCTGTGTCGTGGTCGCAGTTGCCTCGGCCGCAGGTGCAGCGGCGGCTGGTTCAACCTGTGGAATGTCGGTCGGCTTGGTTCCCCCCAAGTCCAACGCGATCTGTTCCTGAGCGGGGGTGGATTTCGTCGAGAAGGGAACAACGACACTGTCACGCGGGGTCGGGTCTGGTTGAGCTGGCTCGTCCAGACTCTGAGACAGTGACGAGACATGCGACACGCCTTGTTCACGCAGGATGCGTTGTACGCCCTTTATGGTAATTCCGTCCTCGTGCAGCAGTTTTTTGATGCCGCCCAAAAGCCGCATGTCATTGGGGCGGTAATAACGGCGGCCACCCGCGCGCTTTACCGGTTTGACCTGACTGAAACGGCTTTCCCAGAATCGCAGAACATGAGCTTGAACGCCCAGCCAATCCGCAACCTCACTGATCGTGCGAAATGCGTCGGGGGACTTGCTCATGACACTGCCGCCCTGATCTTACTTGCGGTTCCCGGCGGCGACGCGATCCTTCATCAGGTGCGACGGGCGGAAAGTCAGCACGCGGCGCGGCTGTATCGGAACCTCTTCGCCGGTTTTGGGGTTGCGGCCTATACGAGCAGTCTTGTCCCGAACGCTGAATGTGCCGAAAGACGAGATCTTGACCTGTTCGCCGCGCACAAGTGCGTCGGACATGTGGTTCAAAACGCTCTCAACCAGTTGCGCGCTTTCGTTGCGTGAAAGGCCAACCTCACGAAAGACGGCCTCGCTCAGATCCATTCGGGTCAGTGTTTTGTCGCCCATGCCTATTCCCCTGTTGATGCCATAGAATATGGCGGGGGGAAATTCACTGTCAATATCAATGAATTGCGAGAGGGTGTGTAAGCCGTTTTGCGCTTGTCACCACCGCAGCACGACCGAGCCCCAGGCCAATCCACCTCCGATTGCCTCGGTCACGATCAGATCGCCCTGCTTGATTTGGCCCCGTTGCTTGGCGACCGATAGGGCAAGTGGGATCGACGCGGCCGACGTATTTCCGTGATCCTGGACAGTCACGACGACGCGTTCCATTGGCAGCCCCATTTTCTTGGCTGTGCCCTGAATGATGCGGATATTGGCCTGATGGGGAACAATCCAATCCACATCCGAGTTTTCCAACCCTGCTTTTTCCAATGAAGTTTCAGCAGTTTTTGTAAGTTTTTCAACGGCATGTCGGAAGACTTGATTGCCTTGCATCCGAAGATGGCCCGTCGTTTGCGTCGAAACGCCTCCGTCTACGTACAGCAGGTCCTTATAGCGACCGTCCGAATTCAGGTCAGTCGCCAGGATGCCACGATCCTGCGATGTGCCTTCACCCTCTTGCCCTTCGAGGATCAGCGCGCCTGCTCCGTCACCGAACAGAACGCAGGTCGATCGGTCCGACCAATCCATGATTCGCGAAAAGGTCTCGGCGCCGATCACCAGAACGCGCTTGGCTTGCCCGGACAGAATCAAGGCATTTGCGTTGCTCAGTGCAAAAACGAATCCCGCGCAAACCGCTTGAACGTCGAAGGCAAACCCCTTGGTCATGTTCAACCTTGCCTGCACCATCGTCGCAGCCGAAGGAAAGGTCAGGTCGGCTGTGGACGTTGCAACGACAATGGCGTCAATGTCATCCGCCGTCAGCCCCGCATCCTTCAGCGCGGCTTCGGCGGCGTTGGTGGCCAAATCAGACGTCGTTTCATCGTCGGCGGCAAAATGGCGTCGTTCGATACCCGAGCGAGTCTTGATCCACTCGTCCGACGTATCGAGCGTCTTTTCAAATTCGGAGTTCGGAACAATGCGCTCTGGCAAATAGTGTCCGACACCTACAACAACTGAACGGCCTGCCATTCTGAGGTACTGCCTTTTTTGTTATTCGCCCGCCTTCGACGGTGCGTGCGCGGCATCTTGTGCAAGCTCGGCTGTGGATGCAACCCGTGCCGCCAATTTTTCGGCAAAGCCCGACTGAGCCAATGTGAAGGCTAGCTTTACCGCTGCTGAAACTCCGGTCGCGTCCGCGCCGCCGTGAGATTTGACGACGGTTCCGTTGAGGCCAAGGAAAACCCCACCATTTACACGGCGCGGGTCGATGCGTTTCTTGAGGCGGTTCAGCGACGTGATCGCAAGGACCGAAGCCAAGCGGGACAGAGGGGAATACTTGAACGCTTCACGTAGTAGATCACCGATCAGGCTTGCAGTGCCTTCGCCAGTCTTGATCGCGACGTTTCCGGTAAACCCATCGGTTACAATGACATCTGCTTTGTCGCCGGGAATGTCGCTGCCTTCGACAAAGCCCACAAAATCAAAACTGGCCTGATCCGCGAAATCCGCGATCATTGCATGGGCCTCTTTCAGCTCGGCCCGGCCCTTGTGTTCTTCGGTGCCCACATTCAGCAGACCGATCCGTGGCCGTTCCAGCGCCATGCCGTTGCGCGCGTATGAAGCACCCATCAATGCGTATTGCAGCAAATCCTTGGCGTCCGCGCGCACATCAGCGCCGACATCCAGCATTACGTTAAAGCCCTGCGGGTTGCGAGAAGGCCACAGAATCGCGATTGCCGGGCGGTTGACACCCGGCAGTTTGCGCAGCCGCATCATCGACAGCGCCATAAGCGCCCCGGTGTTGCCGCAAGAGACCGCTCCGTGCGCTTCGCCTTGCCGTACCGATTCCAGGGCAGACCACATCGAGGTCTGCTTGCCGTTGCGGACAACCTGGCTGGGCTTGTCCTCCATCGTGACCACGTCGGGGCAATCACGAAAAACGACGCGTCCGTTCAGGACACGCCGTTTTGCGACAAGTTTGCGCAACGTGGCTTCGGGCCCATGCAGGACAAACGCGATATCGGGGTTTTTGTTTGCTGACTGAGCAATGCCTGCCACTACTGTGGCAGGCCCCGAATCTCCGCCCATTGCGTCAACCGAAATGGTAATCCGTCCGGCGTGCTTGGGCTGTTCTGTCATGCCTTGGCCTGTACGTTGAAAGGCTTAGGCCGCGTCTTCGTCCAGGTCGATTTCGTCGGTCTGAGCGACGACTTCACGGTCATCATAGTGGCCGCAGGACGCACAGACGTGGTGCGGGCGCTTCAGCTCGCCACAGTTCGGGCATTCGTTCGGGTTTGCAGCAACCAGAGCGTCATGTGCGCGGCGGTTGTTGCGGCGCGACTTGGAAACTTTGTTCTGTTGGACAGCCATGGTCTCAACCTTTGTCTACTAAGGGCCAACAGATTCGCTGTGGGCCGGGTTTCATTCTTCGTTTTTCTCGTGGTTTGACGCGCGTTTAGGGGACCAGCCCCGCAATGTCCAACCCAAATTCCGATGAGCGCGCGAAGATACTGCGATTCTCGACATGTTCAAGCGATTTTTCTGAGGGCGTGCTATGACAGGAAATCAGACCCGTGTCACTCGTCTTTTTTCATCGCATCGCGCAAACCGGCTAGCCCGGCAAAGGGTTTGACGTCTTCGTCGGTCATCGCCTGTTTGCCCGGTTCTGTATAGTCGGCCTGTGCCAGTTCGGCACCTTCCTTGCGCGGATATTGTGGCAGAGCGAGCGACAGCGCCTCGATCATAACCTGAGCGGGGTCAATCTCTGGCCCCAGAGGTTCGGATTCGTCACCTTCGGGAATCTCGAACTCTTCTTCGTCCGGGTCTGACCAATCCGCTAGGAATACACGAGTTACCGGCACGTCGATTCTGGTCGTTACGGGTTCCAGCGTCACAACACATGGCTGAATGACCGTCGCGCCCAGTTTGCCTTTCAAACCCCAGTCGCGCTTGCCTTGGGCGCGAACCTCGCCCACAAAGGTCAACTTGCGCAGTCCAAGCAGGTTAAGATCGTCCTTGATCGAGTCCAGAATCTTGGAGTCCGGACGCAAATCGAACATGGTTGGGGCGTTCTGCGGCAGGTCGGCGACCCGCAGAGATGTCTGGTTGTTCATTCGTGACCCTTTCCTGTGTTGAACCGGGGCTGCGGTTTGATGTAATCGGATAGGGTCCGCAAGGGGCCAAGGCAAGAGGGTGTGAATGTTGAAGGTTGTGAACAGGTTGAAACCAGCGTCCAAAGCGCTTGCCTTTGGGGTCTGTCTGGCCGTTGCCGGTGCGTGTACACCTGTTTTCGAGAATCACGGCTATGTTCCCACCACCGAGGAGCTTGCCGAGATCAAAGTTGGCGTGGATACCCGCGAAAGTGTGGTCGAGGCCGTCGGTGCGCCTAGCTCATCAGGTGTGGTTCGTGATTCCGGTTACTATTACGTGCGCTCCAAAGTGCGCCATTACGGGCCCAAGCGCCCCGAAGTCGTTGAGCGCCAACTGGTCGCGATCAGCTTTGATCAGCGCGGGGTCGTTCGCAACATCGAGCGCTTTGGGCTTGAGGACGGAGTGGTCGTTCAGTTGGATCGCCGCGTGACGGATTCCAGTATCGAGGGCCGGGGCTTCCTGCGTCAGCTGCTTGGTAACATTGGCAACTTCAACCCAGCGAACATTCCCGGCGCGACCAATTAATTTGTAGCCAGTTCTTGTCGCAGTCACACGATGGTCACACATAGTGTGATAGTCACGCGGCAAGATGAAACGGGTCTGCAACCGCGGAGGTGCGACCATGGCACTATTGCTCGGCAAAGGCCGGTACCGCGCGCGACTGGCGCAAACACCGCAAGATATTGCGGCGGCCCAGGCGCTGCGGACACTGGCCTTTGGAACGGAACAGGTGGATCAGGACGGTTTCGATCCGCTGTGCGCACATATTCTGATCGAGGATACGCGCGCTGGCGGGCACTTGGTCTGTTGCTTTCGGATGCTGACGATGGATCAGGGGTCCGAAGTTGGGCGCAGCTATTCCGCCCAGTTCTATGACCTCTCGGCGCTTGAAGGGTTCACCGGGCGCATGGTCGAGATGGGGCGATTCTGCGTACATCCCGACTGGACTGACCCTGACATCCTGCGCGTCGCCTGGGGGGCAATGACCGCCTATGTGGACGAAAACAATGTGGAAATGTTGTTTGGCTGCTCATCCTTCGCCGGGACGGAAACATCCGAGTATCTGGACGCCTTTGCCATGCTGAAACATCGCCATCTGGCCCCAAAGCGCTGGTTGCCGCGCGTGAAAGCGCCCGATGTGTTCCGCTTTGCCGCACGGCTGCGACGTCGACCTGATGCGAAGAAGGCAATGCTGCGGATGCCGCCGTTGCTGCGCACATATCTGATGATGGGCGGCTGGGTCAGCGATCACGCGGTTGTCGATCGCCACATGAATACACTCCACGTCTTTACCGGGCTTGAGATCGGGGCGATTCCCCCGGCGCGAAAGCGGCTGTTGCGCGCGGTTGTCGGGTAATCGTCGTTGACGCCTTGGCCCTGCCGGTTTAGCTGGCGGATATGGCGAGAATTCCTTTGTTGCAGATGGCCGGCATTTCCCTGACCTTTGGGGGCGATCCGGTGTTTTCGGGGCTGGATCTGGTGGTTCAGCCGGGCGACCGCGTCGCTCTGGTCGGGCGGAACGGATCCGGCAAGTCGACGCTTATGAAAGTCATGGCGGGGCTGGTCGAGGCCGACCACGGCGACATCGTGATTCCTCCGGGAAAATCTGTGGGTTATATGGAGCAGGATCCGGGGATGGAGGGGTTTGCCACGCTGGGCGACTATGCCTCCAGCGGGTTGGAACCCGGAGAGCTTTACAAGGTCGAACGCGCGGGTGAGGGTTTGAAATTTGACCCTTCGCGCGCTGTTGAGACCGCCTCGGGCGGTGAACGCCGTCGTGCGGCGCTGGCCAAACTGATGGCCGAAGCGCCCGACCTGATGCTGCTGGATGAGCCGACCAACCATCTGGATATCGAAGCGATTGCTTGGCTGGAACGCGAGTTGGGCGCGACCCGCGCGGCTTATGTCCTGATCTCGCACGACCGCGCGTTTCTGCGCGCACTTACCCGCGCGACCCTGTGGATCGACCGTGGGGTTGTCCGGCGGCAAGAACAGGGCTTTGAAGCATTCGAGGCGTGGCGCGACAAAATCTGGGAAGAAGAAGACCAGCAGCGCCACAAGTTGAACCGTCTGATCAAATCCGAAGCGAAATGGGCCGTCGAAGGCATCAGTGCGCGGCGCAAGCGCAATCAGGGCCGGGTGCGTGCGTTGCAGGCGTTAAGGGCCGAGAAAGCAGCGCAGATCAAGCGTCAGGGCTCGGCTGCGATGACGCTGGAAGCAGGACCTAAATCTGGCAGAAAGGTTATCGAGGCTAAGGGGCTGGCCAAGTCTTTCGGGACGCAACAGATCGTTCGGAACTTTGATCTTTTGGCCCAACGCGGGGACAGGGTGGCCTTTGTCGGCCCCAACGGTGTGGGAAAGACGACCCTGCTGAAAATGCTGCTGGGGCAGGAGCAACCGGACGAAGGCTCTGTGTCGCTTGGAGCCAACCTTGAGATTGCCGTTTTCGATCAGACCCGCGCTCAGTTGGACCCTGAAATGACCCTCTGGGACAGCCTGACAGGTGACCCCGAGATGCGCGTTTCCGGCAAGGCCGATCAGGTGATGGTCGGCGGTCAGCCCAAGCACGTTGTCGGCTACCTCAAAGAGTTTCTGTTCGATGAGCGGCAGGCGCGGGCCGCCGTTAAGTCTTTGTCAGGCGGAGAAAAAGCACGGTTGCTGCTGGCCAAACTGATGGCCAAGTCGTCCAACCTGCTGGTGCTGGACGAACCGACCAACGATCTGGACGTGGAAACGCTGGACCTGCTGCAAGAACTGCTGGACGACTATGATGGAACCGTGCTGCTGGTCAGCCACGATCGCGATTTTCTCGACCGCGTCGCCACGACTACCATCGCGATGGAGGGCAATGGCCGCGCCACCGTTTATGCGGGCGGGTGGTCCGACTATATTGCGCAGCGCGGTGACGTTTTTGAGAAGAAGACTGAGAAAGCAAAGCCTTCAAAGCCGAAGGTGAAGCAGGAAGCTCAACCCAAATCCGGCCTGTCTTTTTCCGAAAAGCACCGTCTGGAGAAGTTGCCAGCCGAAATGGAACGGCTTGAGGCCGAGATCGGCAAGCTCGAAGAGCTCATGTCCGATCCCGACTTGTTCACCCGTGAACCGGTCAAGTTCCAAAAAGCGACCGAGGCACTGGTTGAGCGGCAAGAGAAACTAGCGGCAGCCGAGGAAGAATGGCTGATGCTAGAAGAAAAGGCCGAGGGCGCTTGAACGTCACCTCATCCGAAGGGCGCCGTCGATGCGGATAACTTCTCCGTTCAGATAGCCCATCTCGATGATGAACCCGGCCAACCGCCCGAATTCGCGTGGGTCGCCAAGGCGGGCAGGGTTCGGGACATCCGCCGCCAGTTGCTGTTGCACTTCTTCCGGCAGGCCAGCAAGCATGGGCGTCATGAAAATGCCCGGTGCAATGGCCATCACGCGGATACCGGATGAGGCCAAATCTCGGGCCATCGGCAGCGTCATGCCCACAATGCCACCCTTGGATGCGGCATAGGCGGTTTGGCCTTTCTGACCATCAAACGCTGCAATCGACGCCGTGTTGATAATCACACCCCGCGCGCCGTCTGACTCGGGCGCGTTCTTGGCCATCTGTTCGGCGGCCAGGCGCGAAACATTGAAAGTTCCCACCAGGTTGATGTCGATTGTGCGCTGGAACGGGCTTAACGGGTGAGGACCGTCTTTCCCAACCGTCTTGATACCCACGGCAATACCGGCACAGTTCACCGCAGCAGTGATCCGACCCATCTTGTCCGTCGCATAGGCAATCGCAGCGGCGACCGAAGCCTCATCTGTCACATCCGTCTCGACAAAGTGCCCACCGATCTCGGCCGCGACCTCTTTTCCGCGCTCGGCGTCACGATCCAGAATAGTGACCTGCGCTCCGTTTTCGGCAAAGTACCGAGCGGTCGCCTCGCCAAGCCCGGATGCGCCACCAGTGACTATGGCAGCGGTTGAGGGTAGTTGCATTTCGGTAACCTCTCCTTAATTTTGACACATTGTGACCACATTTGATTGGTGGCGCGGGTAGATATTGTATATCGGCGCGCCAAGACTGTCACAACTGGTGTTCTGATCGGTTGTGATGAGTAGTGGCGAGCCCTTTAGTTAACGCAATTTCAGCATGTGCTTAACCGCGCTTCATCTGAGGCTTCCACATTGAAATCGAAGATCCTGAGGTACTTGGGTTTTGAGGGCGCAAGGAGATTAATGATGCGGATAAGACTGAAATCAAGCGTTTCAGCCTTGGTGGTATCCCCGTTCGTCGGGGCGTTGATGGCGACAACTGCGCAGGCTGCGCCAGAAGTTTGCAATGCGAGAACGGCGCGGATTGCGGCCAATGCGGGCGATTATCAAGCCTTGTGTGATTGCACGCAAGTGACGCCTAGCTTTATTGAACGCCTGCAGCGGCGGTCCGATTTTGAAGCCACTTTGGCAGTTACTGGTGAGCAGTGCCCCGCTTTGGCCGCATTGTTGACAGATTTCGCTACGGCGTCGATTGGGGCAACATCCGATACGGGGGAAAACCCGAACGACGATCAAGTGAGCCGAGCGGGATCCGGTCCGAGCGGAAACAACGGCGGCGGTGACGGCGGAAACAACGGCGGCGGTGACGGCGGAAACAACGGCGGCGGCGACGGCGGAAACAACGGCGGCGGTGACGGCGGAAACAACGGCGGCGGTGACGGCGGAAACAACGGCGGCGGTGACGGCGGAAACAACGGCGGCGGTGACGGCGGAAACAACGGTGGCGGCGACGGCGGGAACAACGGCGGCGGCGACGGTGGAAACAACGGCGGCGGCAACGGTGGAAACAACGGCGGCGGCAACGGTGGAAACAACGGCGGCCCCGGCAACGGGAACGGCAATGGCGGCAATCCGGGTAACGGCGGTGGCAACACCGGTGGCTCGGGTCCCGGAACCGGTAATGGCGGCGGCAACAACGGCCAAGGCGGTGGAAACGGCAACGGCGGCAGCAATGGCGGCGGCAAAGGTGGTGGAAACGGCAACGGTGGCAGTAACGGCGGCCCCGGTAACGGCAACGGGAACAGCGGGAACTCCGGTAACGGCGGCGGCAATACCGGTGGCTCTGGTCCCGGAACTGGCAATGGCGGCAGCAACAACGGCCAAGGCGGTGGAAACGGCAATGGCGGTGGCAACGGCGGAAAACGCTGACGCCACAAAGCGCATCATCTCAAAAAACTACGGCCACCCAAAGGGGTGGCCGTTTTTTGTTAGTCTATCAGCTCAGCCCAGTTGAACCAGTGCGTGCCGCTTTTTCCCTGCGCTCAGCTTGATCGGTGAGGACAGCGCGCCCGCGTCGATCATCAACCCCGCGTCGGTTAGCGGAGCATCGTCGAGCTTGGCACCATTCTCAGCGATCAGGCGCTTGGCCTCTTTGCCGGATTTGGCCAGACCGGACTTCACGATCAACTGAACGATCGAGGCTGGCAATTCATCCGCACCGACGGTCAGGGTCGGAAGGTCGTCGCCCACGCCACCTTTCTCGAACACTTCGCGCGCTGTGGCTTCCGCTGTGGCTGCGGCCTCAGCCCCATGCAGCAGAGTGGTCACCTCGTTGGCGAGACGGATTTTGGCCTCGTTGATCTCGGACCCTTGCAGCGCGGCCAGACGGTCGCATTCGTCCACGGGCAGCTCCGTGAAGATCTTCAGAAAGCGGCCTACGTCGGCGTCGGTGGTGTTGCGCCAGAACTGCCAGAACTCATAGGCGCTCAGCATATCTCCGTTCAGCCATACGGCCCCGCCCTGAGATTTGCCCATCTTGCGGCCATCGCTGGTGGTCAGAAGCGGCGTCGTCAGGCCGTAGATTTCCTGATCCAGCACGCGGCGCGTCAGGTCGATTCCGTTGACGATATTGCCCCACTGGTCACTGCCGCCCATCTGTAGAACGCAGTTATAGCGACGGTTCAGCTCAAGGAAGTCATAGGCTTGCAGGATCATGTAGTTGAATTCGAGGAACGACAGCGATTGTTCGCGGTCCAAACGCGATTTCACCGATTCAAAGCTCAGCATCCGGTTGACCGAGAAATGCCGGCCGATATCGCGCAGAAAATCGAGATAGTTCAGGCTGTCCAGCCATTCGGCGTTGTTCAGCATCATCGCGCCGGTGTCGCTGTCGTCATAAGACAGGTACTTGGCAAAGACCTTCTGCATCCCGGCGATATTGGCGTCGATCTGTTCCGGGCCAAGCAAGGGGCGCTCATCGGACCGGAACGAGGGGTCGCCCACCTTGGTGGTACCGCCGCCCATTAGGGTAATCGGCTTGTGCCCGGTCTTTTGCAGCCAACGCAGGACCATGATGTTCATCAGGTGACCGACATGCAGCGACTGCGCCGTGGCGTCATACCCGATATAGGCTGTTTGCACCCCACGGATCAGCGCGTCGTCAAGGCCCTGATAATCGGTGCAGTCGGCGAGAAAGCCGCGCTCGATCATCGTGGCGATGAAATCCGATTTGGGGTGGTAGGTCATATCCGTGCCCTTTGGGTTTGTGTTGCGGGGCAGTGTATAGGCGGTGGGGGTGGTAAGGAAAAGGCACCTTTTGCAGGAAAAGCGCGCGGTGCGTCTGATGTGGCTTGCGTTGTGTTCGCGTTACCGTGCAGGTTGTGGCCAACGTGCCGATGTAACGGGCGCGAAGGACGCAAGAGGTAAGGCATGAGCCGGGTAATTGGCAAATCGGACACGGTCACAGCACTGGGCGCGATGTCGGGCACGTCTCTGGATGGCGTGGATGCCGCCGTGGTCGAAACGGACGGAGTGCGCATTCTGGGGTTCGGTCCCAGCGGCTATCGCGCCTATTGCGAGGAAGAACGCGCCACCCTCAGGGCCGCGCTGGGCCATTGGCACGGTCCAGAAGTCGATACTGCCGCTGAGCTGGTCACAATTGCTCATGCCGAAGCGCTGTCTGAGTTCGACGAGATCGACCTGATCGGCTTTCACGGCCAGACGCTTGCCCATGAACCAAGTGGGCGGGGCACGTTGCAGGTGGGCGACGGCGACGGTTTGACTCAGGCGCTGGGTGTTCCCGTCGTGTGGGATTTCCGCAGTGACGATGTGGCAATGGGAGGTGAGGGCGCACCGTTGGCGCCGTTCTTTCACTTCGCCTGTGCCAAGTGGATCGGGGCCACGGAGCCGGTGTGTTTTCTGAACCTCGGCGGGGTGGGGAACCTGACTTACGTAGACCCCGGTTTTGACGGCCCCGAGGCACCCGGCGCGCTGCTGGCCTTTGATACCGGCCCGGCCAATGCGCCCGTGGATGATCTGATGCAGGCGCGGCTTGGTCTGCCGATGGATCGCGACGGTGCTGTTGCACGCGGCGGGACGGTCGAGACGGGCGCGCTGGAACTGTTTCTGGCCGAGCCGTTTTTTAACAAGATGCCGCCCAAATCCTTGGATCGAAACGATTTCTCTGAAATGATCGGGCTGGTGAAAGAGCTTTCGGACGCTGACGCCGTAGCGACTCTGACAGCGATGTGCGCAACGGGCGTCGTGCAAGGGATGGAGCATTGCCCCAAACGGCCCACGCGCGTGCTTGTCACCGGGGGTGGCCGCCACAATCCTGTACTGATGGAGATGCTGCGCGTCTCGCTGGACTGCCCGGTAGAGCCGGTCGAGGCCGTGGGTCTAGACGGAGACATGCTGGAAGCGCAGGCATTTGCCTATCTTGCCGTGCGTGTGGCCAAGGGGTTGCCGACCTCTTGCCCGGGAACAACCGGGGTCAAGGCTTTGGTAGGTGGTGGGGTGATCAGCGCTCCAGCGCGTGCACGTAGTCTGCCGTAAACTCAGCATACCCATCCGATGTGGTTTGAAGATGGGATTTCGTCCAGACGTGCAGGGATGGCAATTGGTGGAAAGGCACGTTTGGAAACGCATGATGTTCCGCGTGAAAGGGCATGTTCCACGCTAGAAACCGGATCACGCGGTTGGTGAAGGTGGTGCGCGAATTCTCAAGCATATTGGCGACCGGCGGGCAGAGGCCGTGTTCTGCCAACAGGTAAAGGCGCAGGAACGGCTGACCCATTAGGACCGGAAACAGCCAGAGCCAGAACAGAACCGGTGTGAAAACCAAGCTGATGCCAGCAAGCGTATAGAGGCCAAGCAAAACGCGCGCCTCTATCCGCATGGCGCGGTGCTGTCGCCGGGGCAGGTAGGGCGCATCGATCTTTCCGATCGCATTGTGAAAGAGAACCAGCGCCATGCCTTTCCAATACGGCCAGCCGCTGAGGTAGATTGCCAGATCGCGCCAGCGTTCCGGTCTGGGTTTGCCGTCCAGCTCCGGGTCTTTGTCCGGGTCATTGGTCCATTTGTGGTGGGCCAGATGAAAATACCGAAACCACGTAAAGGGCAGGGCAATAGGCACTGAAACAAGATGACCAACCGCGTCATTCAGCCAGCCGGTGCGAAAGGGCGTCTTATGGGTGCATTCGTGGCTGAGCGTGAACAGGAACACCAGCAGCAGACCTTGAGGCAGCAGCAGAAGCGGCCAGAGCGGAACCTGAAAGGCAATGCCTGAACTGGTAGCCAGAAGCATCAGCACATAGAGGGAAAGGTGCTGCAAGCCTGAGATGTCGGAACGTTCTTGCAGGCGGTCTTTCTCCTCCGGCGGAATCGAGGCTATGAGCGCGCGGTGGTCCATTCTTTAACCGCGGGGGATGTCAAAGCCGGGGTCGGCCAGTTCAAAACCGTCAAACTCAAACCCCGGAGACACGGTGCAACTGACCAGGGTGTAATCCCCGGTGGTACGGGCGGCTTGCCAATGGCCTTTAGGCACAATCAGTTGGGGCGCGCCTTGGGCAAGGCCCGGGGTCAGCGTATGATCCACCGCTGGTCCGGTGTCTGTGTCGCTGATGGATAGGATAAGCGGCGCACCGGAGTGGAACAGCCAGATCTCGGTCGCGTCGACGCGGTGCCAGTGGCTGCGCTCACCCTCTGCCAACAGGAAATAGATGCAGGTGCCCGTCGCGCGGCCTTTGTTATCCGCGCGCCAGGTTTCGCGAAACCAGCCGCCTTCGGGGTGTTGTTGTAGTTTCAGGTGGTCGATGATGTCTTGTGCGGTCATTGGTGCCTCGTGGTTGGGGAGGATTATGCACGGGTTTGCGTGATCCGCTATGGTATTCGGCCGGATCAGGAATATGTTTGCCGCATGACCCTGATGATCCCCTTCGACAACACCTATGCCCAGCTTCCGAACAGCTTTTACGCGCGGCAGGCTCCGATCCCCGTGCGCGCACCGCAACTGATCGCGTTCAACGAAGACCTCGCGCGAGTTTTGCGCGTCACTCCGGGCGATGTGCATGAAATGGCCGAGGCGTTTGCCGGAAACACACTGCCCGAAGGATCCGAGCCGATCGCGCAGCTTTATTCCGGGCACCAGTTCGGGAACTACAACCCGCAACTTGGTGACGGTCGCGCCGTGCTGTTGGGTGAGACCGTCGGGATCGACGGGGTACGCCGGGACATACAGCTCAAAGGGTCGGGGCCAACACCGTTTTCCCGTCAGGGCGACGGGCGGGCTTGGTTGGGTCCGGTTTTGCGGGAATACGTTGTATCCGAGGCGATGCACGCGCTGGGCATTCCAACGACACGGGCGCTGGCTGCGGTTGAAACCGGAGAGGTCGTTCTGCGCGAAGGGCCGATGCCCGGCGCTGTGCTTACAAGGGTTGCACAAAGCCATCTGCGCGTGGGGACGTTTCAGGTCTTTGCGTCGCGCGGCCAGTTCGACAGCCTGCGCCAACTGACGGACTACGCCATTCAGCGTCACTACCCTCAGGCCAAGGGGCCAATGGGTCTGTTGCGCGCCGTGGTCCAGAAACAATCCGAGCTGATCGCCGTATGGATGAGCGTGGGCTTCATTCATGGCGTCATGAACACCGACAACAGCTCGATCGCCGGGGAGACCATAGATTACGGACCCTGCGCCTTTATGGACACCTACCACCCGAACACGGTCTACAGCTCGATCGACCGCATGGGGCGCTATGCCTATTCCAATCAGCCCGAGATTGCCGTTTGGAATGCCGCGCAGCTTGCAACCGCCCTGATCCAGCAGATCGAGGACAAGCAGGCCGCAGTGGAAGAAGCGACCGAGATTGTTCACGCCATGCCTGATCTGCTGCAAGAGAATTGGCAGGCGCGCTTTCGGTCCAAGCTGGGATTGTCGACATCGGAAGACGGCGATGCGGAACTGATAACCGATCTATTGGTGCGTATGGCGCAAGGTCAGGCCGACTTCACCAACACGTTCCGCGCGCTGGGCAGCGATACAGCCCGCGATCAATTTACGGACCCGGACGCTTTTGACACTTGGGCCGAGGGCTGGAAGGCACGGTTGCAGAGGGAAGAAGACCCATTCCCGGTCATGGCCGCGGCCAACCCCGCCTTCATTCCGCGCAATCATCGGGTCGAACAAATGATCCAGGCGGCTGTGCAGGGTGATTATGGCCCGTTCCACCGCCTGAACCGGGTTCTGGCGCAGCCATTTAAGGATCAACCCGATGAGGCCGACCTCAAACGCCCGCCAACGCAGGGCGAAGTGGTGCACGCAACGTTCTGCGGGACGTAAGCGTTCGCGGTTATTTTCGCACGATTTCCAAGACTGCTGCGCTGACGATCAGGACAGCACCCAACAGTTCTCGTAAGCCAAAGGGTTCGCCAGAAAATGCAGCGGCCGAGGCGATTCCGACGACGACCTCGCTCATCAACAGGATGCCGACCCGCGCGGGGGACAGCTTGGTCGCGGGCCAGATCGTCATATAGACCATGGGCAGCGTGTATAGGGCGGACAGAAGGACAAGCTGAAGGATCCAAAGGTGGTCGCCTTGGGCGAGGGCGGGCAGAACCGGGCCGCGGATGAGGGCGAGGCTGAAGAATGACAGGATCAGCGCACCCAACACAAAAGCAAACACCTGCCCGGAAACGGAAATACTGCTGGCCCGATACAGCCCAAGGGTCCCCAGCGCCCAGCAGATGCCCGACGCCAGCGCCAGCCAGTCTCCTGCGTTTTGGGGCCACGGCACGAAGCCGTCGCCGCCCAACACGACGAACAGCCCTCCGATCCCGCAGACCAGCCCGGCAAAACGGCCCCAGCTCAGCCGCTCGCCCAGGAAAAACAGACCGAGCATCGTGCCCCAGATCGGCGTGAGATAGAACAGCAGGATCGAGCGGACGACGTCCGTATAGACAAGGCTGAGGGAATACAGGCTGAACGCTGCCCCGGTGAACATCCCGCTGAGGGCCAGATCGCGCCATTGCGAGGCCAGCGCCAAACGCTCTCGCCAAACCAGCGGGATCAGAACAATCAGGGCGGCGCTGTACATTGCGATACCCGGCCACGGGCCCGTCAAGCCAAGGTCATAGAAGAACCGGACCGGAATCCAATACAGACCCCACATCATTCCGCCGATGACAAGGATAAGGCTGGCGCGGGTGGTATTGTCCGTTTGAACTGGGTTGGAAACCATGAAATTCCTCGGAAACCGGCAATCGGAACCTGCCTGCCGCCGGGATAGAATGAACATTGGTTGCGGATCAAGTGGAACATGCGAGGCGTGCCGTAGCTGGCCCTTGGTCGCGGAAACCTTGGGCTTTCGTGCGCCGAGGGGTTGCACCTGACAACCATCGTGGCACTCTTGGTCGAAATGTTTGATCAGGTCCAAATGCAAACTCATTCAACCCTGCGCATTGCGAGCTACAATATCCAGAAATGCGTGGGGCTTGATTTTCGCCGGCAGCCGCAGCGCATCCTGCAGGTTATCGAAAGCATGGAAGCCGACATCGTGGTGTTGCAGGAGGCCGACAAACGCCTTCCTCCGCGACCGGCCGCTCTGCCGCATTTCATGCTGGATGAAGCTGGCTGGAAGATCGTCGATCTGGGCGGTGCCGGCAGTCTGGGTTGGCACGGCAATGCTGTCATCTGGCGCGGTGACGCGATTCAAGAGCGTGAAAAAGGTCATCATGATCTGCCGGGGCTAGAGCCGCGGGGTGCCGTGAGGGTTGAGTTTGACACCCACATCGGGCCATTGCGGGTGATGGGGATGCATCTTGGCCTGCTGCCTGCGTCCAGACGTCAACAGATCACGCATCTACGGCGGTTCGACGACGATCTTGACCAGATGCCGACTGTCTGGGCGGGCGATTTTAACGAATGGTCGCGCCAGCCGGTGTTGGATCATCTGGCCCCCGACATGCGGTTCCTGCCGCCAGTTCCCAGTTTTCCCGCCGCGCAGCCTTTGGGTGCGTTGGACAGGATCGCGCTGGGCAACGGGTTGGAGGCGACACTTCATGGCGTACACGATGCGCGGCCCGCTCACATCGCTTCGGATCACTTGCCGATCTGGGCCGATCTGCGGCGTGTGGCTTAGAAAGAAATTCCCCTGTGGCGCCAGCCGCGCAGACGTATTAAGACAGAGAACCGAATAAGTCCCGAGGGTCATCATGTCCGATACGATCATCGCCCGCTGCGAAGCCAAAGGTCTGCGCATGACGGGTCAGCGCCGCACCATTGCGCATGTGTTGCAGCAGAGCGAAGATCACCCGGATGTCGAAGAACTGTACGCACGCGCGTCCCAAGTCGACTCGGGTATCTCGATTGCAACCGTCTATCGTACCGTAAAGCTGTTTGAGGAAGCGGGAATCCTTGAACGTCTGGAATTCGGCGACGGTCGCGCGCGTTACGAGGACGCCGAGCGGGATCACCATGACCACCTCATCGACATGCAATCGGGCAAAGTCATCGAATTCGTAGACCCCGAGATCGAGGCGCTGCAGGAAAAAATCGCGGCAAAGCTTGGGTATAAGCTGAAAGGGCACCGGCTGGAATTGTACGGAGTTCCGCTGGAGCAGGACTGACTCATCACGAATTGCGAACGATGGGCGCACGGGATTTCATGAGTCCCGTGCGGATATTGCTTGCCTGATGATGCAGCTTCGGCTTTTGGTGAAGTCAAAGGCGGCTATTTGCGCCGCGGCTTCCTACGGAAAAAGCAATGAACAACGTGAACGGCATTTTGCTGATCATCGGCGCGATGGCAGCGTTTGCGCTTGAGGACATGTTCATCAAGCATCTCTCGGTCACAGTGCCGACGGGCCAGATCATGGTTTTTCTGGGGGTATGCTGCGGATTGGCTTTTGCGGCGATGGCTGTGGTTACCCGCAAACGGATTCTAGACGCGACGGCTTGGGGGCCGTTGCCCCTGATCCGCGCCGCCAGCGAGGGCTTTGGGGCCGTGGCTTTCGTAACTGCGCTATCATTGGTCGATTTGTCCACCGTCGCCGCCGTCTTTCAGGCCATGCCGTTGGTCGTCACCATGGGGGCAGCGCTGTTTTTGCGCGAACATGTCGGTTGGCGACGCTGGAGCGCGATCGGTGTTGGGTTTGTCGGGGTGATGATGATCATTCGGCCTGGTTTTGCCGGGTTCCAGCCAGAAACCCTGTTTGTTGTGGCCAGCGTCGTGGCGATTGCAGCGCGCGATCTGATCACCCGCAAGCTGGACGCACGCATCGCGTCGGCGGTGGTGGCGCTGCAGGCATACGTGGCGGTAACTCTGGCGGGGCTGGCTCTGATTGTCCTTAATGCACAACCGCTTGTGCCCCTTGAAAGGGCAGAGATAGGCCCGTTCATAGGCGCGGTGGGGTTTGGTGTTCTGGGCTACTACGGTATTGTCACGGCAATGCGGATCGGTGATGCCTCGGCGTTGACCCCGTTTCGCTATACACGCCTGATCTTTTCGATCGCCGCCGGCATGTTCATGTTCGGAGAGCGGCCAGACATGATGACCATGGCGGGGGCCACGCTCATCATCGGCTCGGGGCTTTATACGTTCCTGCGTGAGAGGAAGTTGGCGCAAGAATTGGTGGCGGCGACCTGACGGATCGTCGCACGTTGGCGCAAACACCCGTGTTGATGTGTGTTAGCGATAACATGACCGGTTTACTTTTGACCCTGTGATGCTATGAGGCATGCAACCTAATGCAGCCACAGGGATCGGCCTCATGAGCACAATCATCGACATCCACGCACGCGAAATTCTGGACAGCCGGGGCAACCCGACGGTTGAGGTGGACGTGATTTTGGAAGACGGCACGATGGGCCGCGCGGCGGTGCCGTCGGGTGCCTCGACCGGAGCCTACGAAGCCGTCGAAAAGCGGGATGGTGACAAGGCGCGTTATATGGGGAAAGGCGTGCTCGAAGCCGTCGCCGCAGTGAATGGTGAGATCGCCGAAGAACTGGTTGGCTATGACGCGACCGAACAAGTCGCCATCGACCAGGCGATGATCGAACTGGACGGGACCGAGAACAAGGGCCGTCTGGGGGCAAATGCTATTCTGGGCGTTTCGCTGGCCACCGCAAAGGCCGCCGCTGATTTCACGACCCAGCCGCTGTATCGCTATGTTGGCGGTACCTCGGCCCGCGTTCTGCCGGTGCCGATGATGAACATCATCAATGGCGGCGAACATGCCGACAACCCGATCGACATCCAGGAATTCATGATCATGCCGACTTCGGCCGCGAATATCCGCGAGGCGGTGCGCATGGGGTCCGAGGTGTTCCACACGCTGAAACGCGAACTGTCCGCAGCGGGTCTGGCCACCGGCGTCGGCGATGAGGGCGGTTTCGCTCCCAACATCGCCTCCACCCGCGAAGCGCTGGATTTCATCCTGCAGTCCATTGAAAAGGCAGGATATAAACCGGGTGAGGAAATCCACCTTGCCTTGGATTGCGCCGCTACCGAGTACTACAAGGACGGCAAATACGTTCTGTCGGGCGAGAAGATCTCGCTGACTTCTGAAGAAAACGCCGAGTATCTGGCGGCGCTGGTTAAAGACTACCCGATTATTTCAATCGAAGACGGCATGTCCGAGGATGACTGGGACGGCTGGAAAGCCCTGACCGATGCCATCGGCGACAAGGTGCAGCTGGTGGGCGACGACCTGTTCGTGACCAACCCCGCGCGTCTGGCCGAAGGGATCGAGCGTGGCTGCGCGAACTCTATGCTGGTCAAGGTGAACCAGATCGGCTCGCTGACCGAGACCCTGCGCGCCGTCGATATGGCGCACCGCGCGCGCTATACCAACGTCATGTCCCACCGCTCGGGCGAGACCGAGGACTCGACCATCGCGGATCTGGCCGTGGCGACCAACTGCGGTCAGATCAAAACCGGGTCGCTGGCGCGGTCCGACCGGTTGGCCAAGTATAACCAACTGATCCGCATCGAAGAGTCGCTGGGCGAAGTCGCAGAATACGCCGGGGCTTCGATCCTGAAGCGCTGAATGCTAGGCTGATCCTCGTATCATTTGCCGAGGATCAGGTTTTGCTTTCGATCATAGAACCCAAGACGCCGGACCACTTTGATGCGGTCCGGCGTTTGTGTTGGGAATACCGCGAATTCCTGCTGACGCTGGACGAAAAATCTCAGCGCATTGTGCGAACGTTCTATCCGCGTGAGAAATACGCCCGTTTGATGGACGCCATCGAGGTCGAGCACGCATCGCCAACAGGGGGCGTTCGGTTGGCGTTGAAGGACGGCGGCGCGGTCGGGTGTGGAATGTATCATACGATTGAACCCGGTGTGGCTGAAATCAAGCGTGTCTTCGTGAATGAGAATGCGCGGGGCACCGGCGCAGGGTATGCGATCATGAACGATCTGATCGAAACCTGTCGTCAGCAAGGGTTCCATTTCATTCGGATGGACACGGGAAAACCGCTGGAGGCCGCAACACGCCTTTACCTGTCGATGGGGTTTCAATTGCGCGACGCCTATTCGGAAATGCCCGAGATCACAGACGGCCATCTGCTGTTTTTTGAGATGGACCTGCGAGAATAGCCCCGCGCAAGTTAAAAACTGCGAAGTTTTTTAGAGTTCTTTCTTGTTGTTATTGAATGATAAATTTACAAAACCGGGGCAAAAGCAAACATAAATCTTCTTATGTGTGAACTTTTCCCTATTTGGGGCAGGGTTTAGTTTCGTATCATCATGATATTACAGAAAAGGAGAATACCATGACTGGTTCTAAGTTCCTTCTCGTAGCATCAGTGATCAGCACTGTTTTCCTTGCGGCCTGTGCAGGGCCCGGCACGTACCCGATCAGCGGCGACGCCGTCAGCCCGGGTGATCCCGTTCAGGAGATGCAGTCGCCCACTTACATTTACCGTGGTGAAGCGCGTTAAGGAAAACCTGTCGGGTCACGGGCGGGGTGCCCGTGATCGCCTTCAAGTCAGAGCTTTTTGCTCATCAGCATATATCGATCGCGCGGTTTGAACCCGGTGCGCAGATACAGTTTCTGAGCTGACTCGTTTGTGCGGTCGACCTCAAGATGCAGGGCGGTAAGACCGGCTCCGGCCAGAGCTTTTGGCAAGTCCAGCAGGACTTCGGATGCAATTCCACGGCCGCGAACGGCGGGGCGAATGTAAATCTCGTCCACAAAGCCGTCCATGCCGCCAAATTCGACGGACCAGCCGAATGTCAGGATGATGTATCCCAGCGGTGCCCGTCCGGGTCCGATCAGGTAGACACATCCGTGGGGGATGCCCTCTAACAGCGGGGCGAGGGCGTTGCGGGTCTGATCCGCATCCTGAGCGATACCTTCCTCTGTGTGGAAAGCAGTGACCAGGCCCATCAAGCGGTCCATATCTTCGGGGCGGGCAAGCCGTAGTGCCGCGCTCATAGTCGGGCCAGCCGTTCAGTCAGCAGAGCAAAGAACCCGTCGGCGTCCAGATCGCCTATGAATGTCGCGTTGGGCTTTCGATCGGTGACGTGCCACCAGTCGGCGACCGTCATACCCATTGTGAGTTCTGATTGGGTCTCAATCTCGACATTCACGAACCGGCCCGAAAACAACTCGGGTTTGATCAGGTAGGCGGTGACACACGGATCGTGCAGCGGGGCACCTTCCGAGCCGTACTTGTTCTTGTCGAAACGCTCGAAGAAATCCGTCATCTCGGCGACGGCGATGCCGACCTTGGTTCCCAGAGCGCGGAAGGCGTCGTTGCGAGGTTTCGTAACCAGCGCCTTGTGCGTGACATCCAGCGGCATAACCACAATCTGGCGGCCTGATTTAAACACGATATCAGCGGCTTCTGGGTCGACGTGAATGTTGAATTCTGCTGTCGGTGTGATGTTGCCAACCTCGAAATACGCGCCGCCCATCAACACGATTTCCTGCACCCGATCCACGATATCAGGCGCTTTGGTAAAGGCGGTCGCGATGTTTGTCAGTGGCCCTAGTGGGCACAGCGTGACCGTGCCGGGTTCATGCGCGCGCAGGGTGTCTATAATGAAATCGACCGCGTGGCCTTCGGTCAGTTGCATCTGAGGGTCAGGCAGGTCCGGGCCGTCCAGACCGGTTTTTCCGTGCACGTGTTCTGCCGTGACCAACGCTCTCTTCAGTGGGCGGTCACACCCGGCGTAAACCGGCACCTCGGTATGTCCGGCAAGTTCGCAGACGATGCGGGCGTTCTTGGATGTCAGGTCCAGCGGCACGTTCCCGGCGACGGCTGTGATGCCCAGAACCTCGATCTCATCGGGGCTGGCAAGTGCCAGCAGGATGGCGACGGCGTCGTCCTGACCGGGGTCAGTATCGATGATGATTTTACGAGGGGGCATGGGTGTCTCCGGGGGGTCGTGAAGGTCGGACACTCGCAAGTGTCCCGGGGCTTGTCCAGCCGTTTTAGGTATCCGCCACCGCATCCACCGGCGGGAGTTTGCCATTGGCGCGATGTTCCTCGGTTTTCACTTCGTCCCACAGGGCGTCCATTTCGGCCAGATCGCTTTGGGACGGCGTTTTGCCACGCGCCGCAAGGCGGGCCTCGACCTGCTCGAACCGGCGGGTGAACTTGGCATTGGTGCGGCGCAGGGCGGCCTCGGGTTCGATCCCAAGATGGCGGCCCAGATTGACGATCACGAACAGCAAATCGCCGAACTCATCCTCTAGCGCGTCGGCGTCCATGCTGTCGCGCGCTTCCTCCAACTCGGCAGCTTCTTCGGTGATCTTGGCCAGCACGTGGCTGGCATCGGGCCAGTCAAACCCCACACGTGCCGCGCGTTTTTGCAGTTTATGCGCGCGCAACAGGGCAGGCAGGTTTGCGGCTACACCGTCCAGAGCGCCCTTCTGTTCCTTGCCAGCGCGCTCCGCCGCCTTGATGGTTTCCCAATCCAGCGTCTGCTGCTCGGCCGATTTGTCTCGGGATTCCTCGCCGAATACGTGGGGATGACGTGCAACCATCTTGTCCGACATGGTGCGGACCACGTCCTGAAAGGTGAAGTGCCCGGCTTCCTCGGCCATTTGCGCGTGAAAGACGGATTGGAACAGCAGGTCGCCCAGCTCGCCTTTTAGCTCGTCAAAAGCCTCACGCTCGATGGCGTCGGCGACCTCATAGGCTTCTTCGATGGTATAGGGGGCGATGGTGGCGAAATCCTGTTCGATATCCCACGGGCAGCCGGTTTGTGGGTCACGCAGACGGCGCATGATCTCCAGCAGGCGTTCGATCCCTGCGTCGGTATCGTGGATCAGAGGATTTTCGGCCATTGCGAACCCTTTCGTTCCGGTGTCAGATGCATCCATTCCGCAGTCAGGATCAGGAGTCCACCCCAGATGCCCGTCGTCAACCGAATTGCCGATTACACCGCCGACATGACCGCGTGGCGGCAGCACCTGCATTCTATCCCCGAGTTGGAGTTTGAATGTCATGAAACCGCAGCTTTTGTCGCTGACAGACTGCGCGAGTTTGGTGTGGACGAGCTGCATGAAGGAATTGCCAAAACCGGGATTGTCGCGATCATCAACGGGCAGGGCGAGGGGCCGACAATCGGCCTGCGTGCCGACATGGATGCCTTGCCGATCCCCGAGGAGACTGGGGTCGAGTATGCCTCGACCAAGCCGGGCAATATGCATGCCTGTGGCCATGACGGGCATACGACGATGCTGTTGGGGGCCGCGCGGTATCTGGCTGAGACGCGGAATTTCCGTGGCCGCGTGGCGTTGATCTTTCAACCAGCCGAGGAAGAGGGCGGCGGCGCTGGCGTCATGGTCGAAGAAGGGCTTATGGATCGGTTCGATATCTCCGAGGTCTATGCGCTGCACAACGCGCCCGGGATTCCTGTGGGAGATTTTCATACAACTCCGGGTCCAATCATGGCAGCGGTGGACACATTCCACGTTTATGTTCAGGGTGTTGGCGGCCACGGGGCTATGCCGCACGAGACCCGCGATCCGGTGATGGCCGCGTGCGGTATTGCGCAGGCGATCCAAACCATTGTCAGTCGCAACCACTATGCGCTGGACGACCTGGTGGTTTCGGTCACGCAGATCCACACCGGCACGGTCAATAATGTGATCCCGGATACGGCCTATATCAACGGCACAGTTCGGACGTTTGATCCATTGGTTCAGAAAATGGTGATGGAACGGATGGAGCAGATCGTACAAGGGCAGGCAGCCTCTTACGGGGTCCAGGCCCGTCTAGACTACGAAGTGAATTACCCAGCCACGATCAACGACGCTGAAAAGGCAGGTTTCGCTGCTGGCGTGGCTCGCGAAATCTCAGGCGCTGACCGCGTGACCTCCAACTCCGGGCGCGAAATGGGGGCCGAGGATTTTTCGTATATGCTGAATGCGCGTCCGGGGGCATATCTGTTTCTGGGGCAGGGCGACAGCGCCGGGCTGCATCACCCGAAATACAACTTCAACGACGAGATCGCGCCGATTGGGGCATCCTTTTTCGCGCGGATCGTCGAAAAGGCGCAGCCGCTGGGCTGATGGGGGGAATAGATGGCACTGGAAGATTCAAAGAACCAGGTAGACGAAGCGTTCACCAACCCTGATCTCAAGGGGTTGTCATATGAAAATACGTTCGGCGGGGCGACGTCCTTCCTGCGGAGGCTTTATACCAAAGACCTGAAAGGCGTTGATATTGCCGTCACAGGCGTGCCCTTTGATCAGGCGGTGACCAACCGTCCCGGAACACGGCTGGGCCCGCGTGCAATCCGCGAGGCGAGTGCTCTGCAGTCGCCGGATGCGCCCTATGGCTGGCCTTTTGACGCGCTGAGTGAGCTGGCGATCGTGGATTATGGCGACATGGCCTACGATTACGCCAATATCCCGGCGTTTCCAGACACTCTGACCGACCATATCAGGACGATTCTGGCGGCGGATGTTGCCTCGGTGACATTGGGCGGGGATCACTATATCAGCTTTCCGATTCTCAAGGCCTATGCCGAGAAATACGGGCCTATTTCTCTGTTACAGTTTGATGCGCATACGGACACGTGGGCCGATGATGACATGTCCCGCGTGGATCACGGCACGATGTTCTACAAGGCGGTGAAGTCGGGCATCGTCGATCCAAAGCGATCGGTGCAGGTTGGCATCCGCACCACCAACGAGGACACGCTGGGCGTCAACATCATCGACGCGCGTGAGGTTTATGAATCCGGCCCCGCTGCCGTCGCGCAGAAGATCAAGGGTATACTGGGCGACAGCCCCGTCTACCTGAGCTTTGATATCGACGGTCTGGATCCTGCCTTTGCGCCGGGCACCGGTACACCTGTCTGGGGTGGGCTGACTTCTATTCAAGCGCAGATCATCCTGCGCGACATCGCCGGGATCAACATCAAGGGCGGCGACGTGGTCGAGGTATCTCCGCCGTTTGACACGTCCGGTGCAACGGCGATCGCTGGCGCGCATGTGGCGACGCAGATTATTTGCCTGTTGGGTTGGAACAAGCTGACGGCTTAACCATTGGTTAGCCATACCGCCGGTATCAAAAAGCAAACCGGTCCGACGGGAGATACAAACGGATGACAGATTTCAATCAACCGATCAGCGGCAATGATCTGGCGCGATTTTCGGGGCCGAATACTTTCATGCGATTGCCGCAGGCTGAATCTTTGGCTGCGCTGGACGTGGCTGTTTTGGGAATTCCGATGGATATCGGAACCTCATGGCGGTCTGGCACGCGGTTCGGACCCAAACAAATCCGGTCCGAAAGCGCGATGATCCGCCCCTACAACATGGCCACCTATGCGGCGCCTTTCGACAGTCTGCAGATCGCGGATATAGGCGATCTGGCAATCAATACCTTTTCGCTGTCAGAAAGCCTGAAAATCATCAAGGAAAGCTATGACGCCATCCTCGCCCAGCAGGTGATTCCCGTTGCGATGGGGGGCGATCACTCGATCACTTTGCCGATCCTGCGGGCAGTGGCGAACAGGCATGGGCCCGTGGCCTTAGTCCATGTGGATGCGCATGCGGATGTGAATGATGAGATGTTTGGCGAGAAAGAGACCCACGGAACGGTCTTCCGGCGCGCCTTTGAGGAAGGCTTGATCGTTCCTGACAAGACCTTCCAGATCGGTATCCGGGGCTCTGGCTATGCGGCGTCGGACTTCACCGAGGCTAAGGGCTGGGGCTTTCGCCAGTTCCCGGCCTGGGAGCTGTGGCAGCAGAACCTGACAGTTATCGGATCGCAAATTCGCAAGGACATAGGTGAGCATCCGGTTTACATCACTTACGACATCGACAGCCTCGATCCATCTTTCGCCCCTGGAACGGGCACGCCGGAAATTGCCGGGCTGACCACTCCGCAGGCGCTGCAATTGATTCAGGCGTTGAGGGGGCTGAACGTGGTGGGCTGCGATCTGGTTGAGGTTTCCCCTCCATATGATCCTTCGGGCAACACGGCGCTTACAGCGGCCAACCTGTTGTTCGAGCTGCTGTGTATCCTGCCCGGTGTTACGTCACGGTAAGATGCGGTGCTGCGCCTTGTCCGGTCCTGCAAACAGAATATGGTTTCCCTGAGGACAGGATCGGGATGAAAATTATGTTTATATGGCTATTGGTTGCGCTGGTTGTTCTGCTTGGTGCCTACATACGATTGGCGCCGTCTGATCCTACGCGATGGCACGTTCCGCCGGTCGGTGACGTAAACCAAGATATGAAGGGCGGCGTTTTCCGTATCGTCGAAACCGGCCCCGATGGATTGGCTCATTTGAATCAGGTCGTGCTCAGTTCCTCGCGGACCTCTGTCCTCGCCGGATCGGTGGATGAAGGGATGATCACATACGTCACCCGTACCAAGGTCGTCGGTTTTCCCGACTACACCACTGTGCAGCAGGATGGGGATACGCTGCGCATATATGGACGTCTAAGGTTCGGGCGTTCAGATTTCGGGGTAAACCGTAACCGTGTTGATGGGTGGTTGGCCGCTCTCAAGTCCTGAGGACAGGCAACCTTCCTGCACTTCGCGCCACATCGGGACGTTCAAAGACATCTGGCACTGAGCCATGAACATGCGGCCATCAACCTGCAGGCAGATCATCTCGCCCAGCTCGATGCGTGTGCCGGATGTGTCGGTGCAATAGCAGTCACGAACCTTACCGTCCGGACCGACATAATCGGCCATGACAGGGGTGGAAAACAGCGTCAGAGCAAGCGTAAACCATCTCATGCGCCGCAGCTTAGCACACGGTCGGCCCTTGACCAAAGCCCCGGATTGCTAGACACCCCCGGGGATGATCCCCGAAGAACGACTAGAACAGATAACTCAGCGATTCCAATACCTCGAGGCGGCCATGTCAGACGGTGCCGCGGGCGGGGACATCGCGGCTTTGGCCAAGGAATACTCTGACCTCAAGCCGGTGGTCGATCAGATCATGGCGTGGCGGCAACTTGTGACGGATTTGGCCGAGGCCGAGGCGATGCTGGCCGATCCGGACATGAAGGAACTGGCCCAAGAAGAAATCCCCGACCTGCAAGCCCGCATCCCTGACGCGGAACATGCGCTCCAGTTGGCCTTGCTGCCGCGTGATGCTGCGGACGCGCGCCCTGCAATGTTGGAAATCCGCCCCGGAACCGGAGGGGATGAGGCCGCGCTGTTCGCCGGAGACCTGTTGCGCATGTATCAACGCTATGCCGAAGCGCATGGCTGGCGATTTGAGATCGTCGAGGAACAAGGATCGGACCTTGGCGGCATCAAAGAGGTCGTGGCGCATATCAAGGGCGACAACGTCTTTGCCCGGTTGAAATATGAATCCGGTGTGCACCGTGTTCAGCGCGTTCCAGAAACCGAAAGCGGTGGCCGTATCCATACATCGACTGCAACTGTCGCTGTCCTGCCCGAAGCTGAAGATGTGGATATTCAGATTGAAGCGAATGATATCCGTATTGATACGATGCGCAGCTCTGGCGCGGGTGGTCAGCATGTGAACACGACGGATTCAGCAGTGCGGATTACGCACCTTCCAACCGGCTTGGTCGTGACAAGTTCGGAAAAGTCACAGCACCGAAACCGGGAAATCGCGATGCAGGTGCTCAAGACGCGCCTCTATGATCTCGAGCGCCAACGGATAGACAGCGAAAGATCCGCTGACCGGGCTAGTCAGGTAGGTTCGGGTGACCGGTCCGAACGGATCAGAACGTATAACTTTCCGCAAGGCCGCATGACGGACCACCGTATCAACCTGACGCTTTATAAGCTGGATCAGGTTATGCAGGGGGACCTTGATGATGTGATCGACGCGCTTACCGCAGATGATCAGGCGCGCCTGCTGGCAGAGATGTCGCAATGATCGGGGCGCTGACAGCGGCACAGGCGATGGTCGCTGCAACGGCCCGTCTGAGGGCCGCCGGGGTTGCTGACCCGGCAAGAGACGCGCGTGTCTTGCTGGCCCATGCTGCCCGCATCGAAGCGAGCCGCGTCACGTTGATCGCGCCCGAGGAGCTTTCGCCAGAGATAGCCGAGCGGTACGACCAACTGATTTCGCTGCGGGCGATCAGAGTGCCTGTTTCCCATTTGCTGGGTGAGCGAGAATTTTATGGCCGTCGTTTTCGTGTCAGCCGCGACGTTCTGGACCCACGTCCCGAAACCGAAGTGTTGGTTGAGGCCGCGCTGAGTGAACCGTTTGACCATGTTCTGGATCTCGGCACCGGGTCAGGGTGTATCCTGATTACGCTGCTAGCGGAAAGGGACACTGCTTTCGGGGTAGGCGTGGATCTGAGCGAGGCTGCGTGCCTCCAGGCCAGCGCGAATGCGGTTCAGCATCAAGTTCAAAGCCGGGTGGAGATTCTTCAATCTGATTGGTGCGCGAACATTGAGGGCAAGTTTGACCTTATTGTTTCCAATCCGCCGTATATTGCGCTGGATGAAATGCAAGACCTTTCACCCGAAGTGGGTGAGCATGAACCGCGCATGGCTCTGACGGACGAAGGCGATGGCCTTGGCGCATATCGCCGCATTGCCGCAGAAGTTCCCGATTTTCTGATGCCCGGCGGACGGTTGCTGGTCGAAATTGGGCCTTCGCAGGGTAAAAACGTGTCGGCTTTGTTTGATGCCGCGGGCTTGGCCGAGACACGGATAATTCCCGATTTGGACGGTCGCGACCGCGTCGTTTTTGCCAGAATGCCGCAGTGACGGAGCGTACTGAGGCTGAAATACGCCGATTGATGTAAAAAAGCTGCGAAATTTTTGACAACCCCCTTGTCTGTGCGCGCTGGACATGTTTACTCAGGTTTAGTCAGCGAGGTTGACGCCGTTACAGCGCGCCCCTGACGCCAAGCCCAAAAAGTCGACATCGCGTCACAGCAATAGCCTTCGAGCAGTGCAAGTCGCGAGATGATCGACATCGAATGACAAGGCTGACTAAAGTAGATGAGATCTTCCAAATCCCGCTCGCGGGCCAAGAATAACCGCAATCGTCCTTCTGGCGGCAACGTAGTAAACCGGGTTTTCGACAGCTCGGGCCCAGAGGGTAAAGTGCGTGGCACGCCCCAGCAGATCATTGACAAGTACAACCAGCTTGCCCGTGACGCGCAGCTGTCCAATGACCGCGTGGCCGCCGAAAACTTCCAGCAACACGCCGAGCATTACCTGCGCTTGCTGAGTGAAGCGCAACGCGAAATGGAAGCGCGCCGGGAAGAGCAGGAGCGGCAGAACCGCGAGCGCCAGGCCGAGCGTGATCGTGAACGCGCCGAGCGTCAGGAGCGCGAAGCAGCACGTCAGGCGGATCCGGCAGAGGCTCCGCAGCCCGATGTGATGGACTTTGCGCCCGAGGCCGCGTCGCCGGAATCCGGTTTGGTGGAAACCCCGGAAAGCAAGGGCACCGAAGGCGAAGCCACCGAGAAAAAGGAAAAGCCAGCCCGGAGGCCGCGCTCGCGCAAGCCCAAGGCCGCTGCGAAGGAAGAAACGCCGTCCGACAAGGGCGATGCGCCCGAAGCGGCCGAGTAAGCTCTGGCATCAAGTTCAAAAACAAAGCCCCGAGGTTTCAACTCGGGGCTTTTTTGTTTCAGCCTTTGTCGACCTCGCGCGCCAACGCGCAGAAGGCTTCCAGTGGTACCTGTTCAGCCCGTTCGGTGGGTTGGATGCCGGCCGCCACAAGCCTATCCTCGATATTTGGTGCAACGCCTTTCAGCGAAGCGCGCAGCATTTTGCGACGTTGGTTGAACGCTGCCGCCACGACACGAGATAGCGTGGCGGGGTTGGCGGGATAGCGCGGCTCGGGCAGGGCGGTCAGATGTACGACGGCGCTTGAAACCTTGGGCGGAGGTGTGAACGCTCCGGGCGGCAGCGACATGGCTATACGGGCCTCGGCACGCCACTGCGCAAGGATGGCAAGACGGCCATAGGCTTTGCTGCCGGGTTGGGCGACGATCCGTTCGGCGACCTCGCGTTGAAACATCAGGGTCAGGCTTTGCCAGAACGGGGGCCACTCAGGGGGTGTCAGCCACCGCACAAGAAGCTCAGTTCCGACGTTGTAGGGCAGGTTGGCCGCAACGCGGATTGGCGGTGTGAGATAGGCCAGCGGGTCAATCTCGAGCGCGTCACCGTTGATGACCTCCAAACGGCCGGGATATGCGGCGGCGATGTCGTTCAAGGCTGCAATGCAGCGAGTGTCTTTCTCGACCGCGACCACTTTTCGTGCGCCCTCGGACAGCAATCCCCGCGTCAGGCCGCCAGGGCCGGGACCGATTTCCAGAACATCACACTCTGACAAGTCCCCGGCCTGACGCGCAATCTTGGCGGTCAGGTTCAGGTCCAGTAAGAAGTTCTGGCCCAGCGACTTTCGAGCCGAAAGCTGGTGGGTTGCGATGACCTCGCGCAGGGGCGGAAGATTGTCGATAGCGCTCATTCTCAGATTACCGTGGCGCAAGAGGGATGGCGTGCACCATAGATTTTTTGCCTCCGGCGGGGATATTTTCAGCCAGGTGAAGGATCAAGAGCTTTTTGCCATGCGGTGGGCGAGTTTCAAAGCCTCGATCAGGCTGGACGGGTTGGCGATACCTTGGCCCGCGATATCGAGCGCGGTGCCGTGGTCAGGTGATGTCCGTATGAAAGGCAGGCCGAGCGTCACGTTTACGCCCTGGTCAAAGTCCAGCGTCTTGATCGGGATCAACGCCTGATCATGATACATTGCGATGGCTGCGTCATAGCGTGCACGCGCAGCGGCGTGAAACATTGTGTCTGCGGGGTGCGGGCCGCTGACTGTGTAGCTTTCTGAGGGTAGGTCAGAGATCAACGGGCCGATCCAATCCAACTCCTCATGCCCCATCTTGCCGCCTTCGCCTGCATGAGGGTTGAGCCCGGCGATGGCAATGCGGGGACAAGCGATGCCGAATTGGGTACGCAGCCCTTCGGCCGTGATTTCGATCGTGTCGCGTAGCAGGTTTGGCGTTAACTCGGACGGGACGCGAGACAGAGGAATATGGATCGTAGCAGGTACCACGCGCAATTTGTCGCTGGCCAGCATCATTACAACGCGTTTGCGCCCGGCCAAGGCTGCAAGAAATTCGGTATGGCCGGGGTAGGCGAACCCGGCCCCGTCAATCAGTGCCTTCTTGTGGATCGGGGCCGTGCACAGGGCCGAGGCCGCGCCGGATTGAACCATTGAGACGCCCAGCTCTATTGCATCGATGACGCTGGGCGCGTTGGCGGCAGCGGGTCGTCCGAGGTGGTTGGGTTCGGGAAAGTCGAGCTGAAAAACAGGCAAACCCCTAGAGCAAACATCGAGCGTTTCCTGCGGGCTGCCAATGACTTGCGTAGGGGTTCCTTCAGGCAGGTGCGCGGCATCCCCGATGTAAAAAAACGGGCAGGTTTCGCGCAACTCAGACCACGCTTTTGCTGCAATTTCCGGGCCAATTCCGGCGGGGTCGCCGCAACTGAGCGCGATTGGAGCGATCATTGTTCGATGATCGTTGCGTCTGCGCGCAGCTGCTCAAGTAGGCTTTCGGAAAAGGCTTCCAGACGTTGTTGGGTCAGCGCGTTCGCGACATCAACGCGCGAGGTTTCTTCACCTCGGTCAAGGGTACGCGTGCACAACATCAGGAACTTGAGGGTCTGGCCGTTATTTCCGGTCAGAGCCGTGGAGATTTCGTTTAGATCCAGCTTGGCCAATTCCAATGCAACATCACGCGGGATTTCCGAAGGGCTGGCTTCGATTCGCTGTAGAACCTGTGCTGGTTGGTCTTTTGCGATGCCGTAGAGATCGTCGCATGTATCGATCTCTTCGCGTAGCTTTGCGGCGCGTGCCAGTGTTTCTTGGCTGCGACCACCCGGCAGGTTATAGATTGCGTAGTCAATCTTGGAGTAACGCGGAGCGCCCGTGGAAACTTCGCGCAAGCCACGCATCTGGAACAGGGCGATTGCGTTGGGAAGGGTGATCGGCTGTGTGATATCGCCGTTCTTGAGGCCCAGGATGACCGGCTGCAAAGCAGGAGGCAGGTTCGTTAGGTTAAGCCAGTCCAGCCGCCCGCCGTTATTTCGCGTGCCGGCGGCAGAATATTGAGTGGCAGCAGCCGAGAAAGCGTCATAGCCTTCCAATTGGGAAATCTCATCCGCCAGAAGTTCGGCCTGGGCTACCGTTTGCTGATTTACCGGGATGATGATCTCGGACATCAGCACTTGTAGTCCACCGCCACCAGCCTGACCCAGCGCCCTATTGATCTCATCTTCCGAGGGGCGAGCCTGTGACAGAAAACGAGCGCTGATATAATCGCGCCACGATAGCTGGTCTGCGACAAAATCCCTGACTGTTTCCCGAGAAACGCCTGCATCGGCCAAAAGTTGCAGGAACTGATCCGTCGACAAGCGCCCCCGTGCGGCGAACTCGTCAATGCCGACTTGCACGTCTTCGGGGCTGATTTCGATTCCCGCCTCATTCATGGCCTGTTTGCGAAGCCGGTCGTCGATCAACGCCTGCCGGACCTCATCTGCGGACGCGCCCGGAGCGCCAAGAGCCGCCAGGAATTGCTGGCGCTGGTCCAGCTCGTACCATGTGACGATGTCCTGATTGACCTTGATCGCAGGCGAAAACGGGCTTTGCGCCTGACCCGCTACGGGGGCGAAAACCAGCACAGCGGCGGCCAGAACCGGGGCGGCTGATTTAAGCCACCCTGAGCGAATGAAATTGGAGAAACGTGATATCAACTGCATCTTCTCTTGAACTGTTGGCCGCCACCTTCGACAGAGTAACCTGTCAGGGCTACGGTAAAGCCGAATTCTGTCGAAGGCTCAATACTCGATGACGCGGTAAATCGTCTACTCACGACCATATTGGCCTGTACACATTCGTTTTGGTAGGTCACGCCCAACCCATAACGGATTGGTTCGGATTCGCTTAGGTCATAACGCGCAAACGCGCGGGTGAGCCAGTTCTGGTCAACGCGGTAGCGGCCATTCACGCGTATTTCGGAAATTTTGTCGTCCGCGTTTTCATCCGGATCGGCTTCTTGCCAGACATAGCTGCCCGACACACTCGTCGACTGCTTGCTCCACGCTGCGCGCATCTCGGCCTTGGCAAAACTGAAATCCCCGTTCAACAGGCCGCGCCCCGCCAGTGACCACCCGTTCGCTGTTTGCAACTGCCCCGCAATCAACAGGTCCGAAGACGTACCCTGTAGGCCGGACGTCAGGTTGAATTCGGGGTCAGCGTCGGCGCGGAACACTTGCCCAACCGTCGCCAGCGCGCGCCAGCCTTGGGCGCCATAGCGGGCCCAGTTGACGCCAACTACACCGGTCGGCCCGTCTTCGCGCCGGTCCGGTGCCGGGAAACGAGAAAGGGACAGCAGGTTGCCCTGGTCGAATTCCTGAAAGGTGCTTTCGTCAATAGGAACATCGTTGGTCGAAACGTGTGTCCAGCCGACCTGAGCGATAGGTTCGAGAACCTGAGTCGCGCCCGACTTTTCCCTCCGGGACATCGGATAGCGCAGAGTGAGCGCGGCCCGCGGAGTCGTGCGGTTGACCTGTCTGGGAAAATCGCTGTCATGGCGGATATTGAATGTGTCGATTGATGCGCCGATCCGGGCGTCTGCCCGCAGGCCGGTGGTAAATACCCAACTGCGCATCCATTCAGCATCAAACGTCGCCCGTGCCACGTCCCGGCCAACGATATCTTCGTCGCTGGTGCGTTCATGAGCGTGCGCGTTGAACCCCAACCGCACCTCACCGCCCAGAGCGTTCGGGAAGTGGCGTTTCTCGTAGTAGAGATCGAAGATTCGAGATGGGATTTCGTCCTGATCTTCGCTGTCGCGCAAAGTCTTGTAGTGGATAAAGCTGGTGCGGAAAGCGGTATCCCTTTTTATCCGCTCTAGCGCGACCTCACTGCGTAGCCGGTCAAAATCCGGCAGACCGTAGTCAGCCAGATAAGAGTCGTCGGACGTGGTTTTAAGGTCGAATGTAAAACGATAACCGTCCTGAAGGTTGAACCAGCCATCGGCAAACAGGTAACCGCGCTCCTCACCGGGCTGTAGGTCATCTTTGGTATACGCCCCCAAAACCCGAATGCCGCCGCGTTTGAAAGCCTGGCGATATCTGAAACCCAGCGTCTTGGTCTTGGAGGACACGTAGGGGGTCAGTGTTAGGTCTTTATGATCACCCAACTTGAAGAAATACGGCACTTGAATACCGGTTCCCAACTGCGATGTGGTGCGGACCGACGGCACCAGAAAACCGGTCGCCCTGTCCAATGTTGGATCCGGAAGACGCAGGTAGGGAAAATAGAAAACTGGAATGTCCCGAATTCGGAACTGTGCGCCCTCAAAATATAGCTGACGTTCCAGTTGGTCATGGGTGACTTTGCGCGCGCGTATCTGCCAAATCGGAGGCTTCCCATTCGCGCACACGTGACACGATGTTGCCGAAACCTTGCTGAACTGAGTATAGCGCCCCGCCGCGCGTTTGGCCTGAACGGATGCAATCTGGACTTGCTGCTCAAACACCATCCGAGCACCGATCAACAGGCCGTTCTGAATGCCGCTGTCCAACTCGGCCGAGTCAGCCAGAAGGGTCGTTGCGCCCCCCTGATCAATTCGGACTGGCCCGTCCAGCGTCAACTGCCCTGTGTCGCGGTCATAGGTTATCCGTTCAGCGGTAACCTTGATATCGCCCTGAAACGCTTCGACATTGCCTTCGGCGACCAGCACCCGTTGCGGTGTGATAAACACGCGATCGGCAACCAGCAGGGCCGGTTCGTCTTCCTGCGCAGCGTTTTGGGGCGCTGTTTCGTTTGGTTGATTCTGGGCACCTGCGGCCAAAGGCAGGACCAGCGCTAGCGCACCGGACAAAAGCAGGCAAGAAACTAGCCGCATCAGCCGTCCTCCGCGTGCAGCAACAGGCCGAGCGACAGAAGAATGGCTGCGAAGGGCGGCGCCCAGGCCGCTACAAAGATAGGTAATTGTCCGTTTTCCCCTAGAATTTGGGCAAAGTTGCGCACGAAGTAGATGCCGAAACCCAACAGTACGGCTGACAGGACCGCGATCCCCGTACCGCCAAATCGGACATGCCTCATGGTGAAGGCCGCTCCGATCAGCACCATCGAGACCAAAAAGATCGGGCGGGCCAATTGAACTTGTAGCCAGACTTCGTACTGTTTGGTCGAAAACCCGGCCTCGCTGAGGTCACGGATGAGCTGAGGCAGGTCGTAGACCGAGACTGATCCCTGTCGCCCCAGCGTGTCCAGAATACGTTGGCGAGTAAGTGATGTGGGTATCTCGAGGCGCGCGTGTTCCACAGCGTTTGCTTCTGGATTGATGTCTTCTTCCAAGGACCAGACTTTGGCATTCAGCAAGGTCCAGATTCCGTCCTGCAATTCCGCGCTGTCTGCAACGATCTGCTGAGTCGGAGTGCCATCCTGAGAGAAGGTAATGATCGTAACCTGCTTCAGCTTCAGCGTATCACCGTTTGACGTCCCACGAGCCTGAATGACTGACTGGCCGTCCTGTGACCCCTGCCGTAGCCACAAGCCTTCGCTGCTGATCGAAAAGGCCGATCCACCGTTGTTTCTGTATGTGTCCGACAGCCTTTTGAATTCTTCGGACGTGGCCGCCGCGATGGGGTTCAGCAAAGCCACGGCAACCGCGCCGATGATCAGGGCCAGCGTCGCCGGAGCCAATAGCGCCCTGATCCCAGACCGGCCAATCGCGCGGGTCACGACCAGTTCGGAACTGCGGGCAAGCCCGACAAAAAGTGCAATCGTCGAAAGTATTACCAGCAGCGGCAGCATTTCACTGATGGCTGATGGTGTGTTGAGCAGTGTTAGATGCAACAGCTTGCCGAAAGACAGGTCAACCTCGTCAAACCTGCGGACCTGTTCAATCAGGTCGATCAGAATCAACAGCGTAAGGAATATTCCACCTATCACCAGAAAGCTCTGGATGAAACGGCGGGCGAAGTAACGATCGAGTATCACGGCTTCGACCTCGCCACATCTTCATCGGCGTGGCGGCCAAAGAAAGTCAGAGCGGAATCACAACGACATTCGCCACGAAGCGATGGCTTATGCCTGCCCTGTCTTGCCACTGTATTCTCCCCCGATCCTGTCGGAATTTTTTCGAGACTGTACTGCAATTGCCAGCCGGGGAAAACTGCTATCTGGTCAATACGGTCAGTGCGGGCTAGGTCTTGGGGAACAGATTTTCAGGAGTTCGCAATGAGCAGTCTTATCCCGATCCAGTTTCAGGCTTTTGACGTTGACGCAATGGCGCAGGCACAAGGCCGCGTGGTCATCATCCTTTCACCGGACGGCAAGATGAGCCCCGCCGTTCGGCGTGCGAACCGTCTGACGCGTGGTGCCGTGGCGCGTCTGGTCGAAAGTGATCGGTTTGAAAAGGTAAAGTCAGGCGATGTGGTGTCGCTTGCGTGGCCAACCGGTATGGCGGCCGAGGCACTGGACATTCTGGTTCTGCCACGCCGTCCCGACGCGGCTGAGGCGCGTAAGGCCGGTGCAAAACTGGCGAAGCTGTCAGACAATCGCGATATCCTTGTGATGGCGGGCAATCAGGTCCGGTCCGAAGAACTGGCCCTTGGGATCGCACTGCGCAGCTATGATTTTGACGCGCACAAGTCGAAAGAGTCTGAGCGCACCGCCACTGTCACGATCAGTCACCAAAAGCCGGATGAGGTTGAGGCTGCGTTTGCCCCTCTTTACGCCGTGGCGGACGGTGTCCGGATGACGCGTGATCTGACCAATGAACCAGCCAATGTCCTGACCACGACCGAATTTGCCGACCGTCTGGCCGAGATGAAAGACCTTGGTCTCGAGGTCGAGGTTCTGGAAGAAAACAAGCTGGCCGAACTGGGTATGCGCACGCTGCTGAGCGTGGGGCAAGGCTCGGTCAGCCCGTCCAAGGTTGTGGTGATGCAGTGGAATGGCGGTGACAAAGGCGATGCTCCGTTGGCTCTGGTCGGTAAGGGCGTTGTGTTCGACACGGGCGGCATTTCGCTGAAGCCTGCGGGTGGCATGGAAGACATGACCATGGACATGGGCGGCGCGGGCGTTGTCGCGGGCACCATGCGTGCGCTGGCCAAGCGCAAGGCCAAGGCCAATGTGGTCGGGCTTGTAGGGCTGGTTGAGAACATGCCTTCGGGCAATGCCACGCGCCCGGGCGATGTGGTCAAGTCGATGAAGGGCGATACGGTCGAGATCATCAACACAGACGCCGAAGGCCGTTTGGTCCTGTGCGACGTCATGTGGTACGCGCAAGAACGGTTCAGCCCTGTAGGTATGGTCGATCTGGCCACGCTGACGGGTGCGATCATTATCGGGTTGGGCCACGAAAATGCGGGCGTGTTCTCGAACAACGACACGTTCTGCAATGCGTTCCTCAAGGCGGCAGGGGCCGAGGACGAGGGTGCCTGGCGGATGCCATTGGGGAAACCCTATGACGACCAACTAAAGTCACGTGTCGCGGATATGAAGAACGTGGGCGGACGGCCTGCGGGGTCGATCACGGCGGCGCAATTCCTACAGCGCTTTGTGAAAGAGGAAACCCCGTGGATTCACCTTGATATTGCCGGGGTCGCCTCGGTCGCGGCTGAAACATCCTATGCGCCGAAAGGTGCAACCGGGTGGGGCGTGCGCGCACTGAGCCGCTTTGTTCAGGACAATTTCGAGTAACTCCGTGGGCGCTGTCTATTTCTACCACCTGACCCGCCAGCCGCTGGAATACACCTTGCCGGTTCTTCTGGACCGGGCGCGGCAGGCCGGGTGGAAGATCGCCGTGCGGGGTACTGATCCCGCGCGGATGGACTGGCTGGACGAAAGGCTGTGGCTGGGGCCGGAAGATGGGTTTTTGCCTCATGGCCGGGCGGGTGGCCCTCATGACGCGAAGCAACCCATTTTGTTGACGACTGAGATGCAGGCAGCCAACGGGCCGTCCTGTGTGATGGCCGTCGATGGCGCGCCTGTCGAACCCGATGAGGTGAACGCTCTGGACCGAGTGTGCATCTTGTTTGACGGCAATGACCCGCAGGCGGTTCAGCATGCCCGGGGGCAATGGAAGGCGTTGACGGGTGCCGGATGCGCGGCCAAGTACTGGTCCGAGGAATCGGGCCGGTGGGAGATGAAGGCCGAGGCATAACGCCTTACTTCAATGATATTTTCAGGAGATTGAAAGATGGAAATGAAGCCCTTGGGCCGCACGGGTATCATGGTTTCGGACCTGTGTCTGGGCACGATGACCTTCGGGACGCAGACCACCGAATCCGATGCGCATAAACAGATCGACATGGCGCTGGAGGCCGGTATCAACTTTGTCGATGCGGCCGAGATGTATCCGGTCAACCCAATTTCAAAAGAGACGGTAGGGCGCACCGAAGAGATACTGGGTAACTGGAACGCCGCAAACCCTGCGCGGCGTGCTGACTATGTTCTGGCAACCAAGCATTCCGGGGCGGGTTTCGCGCATGCGCGTGATGGCGCGCCTATTTCGGGCCAGACAATCCCTGAGGCGATCGAAGGTTCGCTGCGTCGCCTGAAAACGGACTGTATCGACCTCTATCAGTTCCACTGGCCCAACCGGGGCAGCTATATGTTCCGTCAGAACTGGACCTACGCGCCGTCGGGTCACAACACCGACGAGGTGCTGGACAATATGCGGGACTGCCTTGAGGCGCTGCAGGCACAAGTCGAGAAGGGCAACATCCGCGCTTTTGGTCTGTCGAACGAAAGCGCATGGGGCACCGCGCAGTGGCTGCGACTGGCCGAAGCCGGGGTGGGGCCACGTGTCGCTTCGGTGCAGAACGAGTACTCTTTGATGTGCCGACATTTCGATACGGACATGGCCGAGTTGAGCGTGCATGAAGATGTGGGGTTAATGGCCTTTTCGCCTCTGGCTGCTGGGTTCCTGACCGGCAAGTATCAAGGGGGCGCGGTGCCCGAAGGGTCGCGCATGTCGCTGGTTCCTGAAATGGGTGGACGACATCGATCCCGCGCGTTTGATGCGGTTGACGCCTACCTTGAGGTCGCTGCGCGTCATGGACTGGACCCGGTGCACATGGCCTTAGCCTGGTGTCAGACTCGGCCGTTCATGTTGTCGGCGATCTTTGGCGCAACAACGATTGAGCAGCTTGCCCACATCCTGAACGGCAAGGACCTACAGCTATCCGATGAGGTGTTGGCGGACATTACCGAGGCGCACCGCGCACATCCGATGCCGTTCTAGGGGGCGCTGCCCCCGCCGCGCGTGCCGCGCGACTCCCCCGGGATATTTTTAGCCAGATGAAGGGGATCCGGTCAGTGATGAGTGGGCTGTGTCCGCTCTTGTCGCAGATCGCGGGCCGAGAGGCCGTGGGCGGTGCGGAAAGCGCGGGCGAAGCTGGATTGTGAGCCGAAGCCGGTGGCCAGCGCCACATCCATCAGAGGCATGTCGGTGTCGGTGACGAGACGGCGCGCCTCGGCCAGGCGCAGTTGCAGATAGTGGTCTTGTGGCGTGGTGTTCAGGCGCAGGCGGAACTGCTGCTGCAAGGTGCGCGGGCTGGTGCCCAGGGTCTCGGCGATGTCGGAAAGCGGCAAGGGTTCGTCCAGTGACGATTCCATCAGACTGTTGGCCTTGGCCGTCAGCGCCGTGTGGCGGTGCGGGGCGCCGATGCGACTTTGCGGTTTTGTTGGGGCAGGGGCGCCGTCATACAGGAACAGGCCGGACACCCGCGCGGCAAAGCCTGCCCCGTGCCGGGCGGCGATTATGTGCAGCATCATCTCAACGGCTGGAATAGCCCCGCCGGATGTCAGGCGATTGCCCGAGACCGTGAAACGGTCAGGGCGCACGTCAACCTCGGGGAACCGGTTGGCGAAGTTGTCCAGGTCTTCCCAGTGTGTGGTGGCGGCATGTCCGTCCAGAAGTCCCGCTTCGGCGAGTAGCCAGGGGCCACCGTCGATACCGGCCATGGTTGCGCCGCCGCTGGCAATGCGGCGTAGACCGGCCAGCAGGCTGGGTGTCGCGTGGCGCGCCAGTTGGAACCCAGCTACCACGATCATCAAATCGCAGCCTTGCAGACGGGCCAAAGGAATTCCGGGAACGGTCAGGGCACTGGTCAGCAGGGCTGGTTCTGCCGTAGCGGTCACATAGTCCCAGTCAAATGCGGGGCGATCTGCAAGTCGATTGGCTGCGCGCATCGGGTCAACGGCCGAAGCGAAGCTGAGCGTGTTGCATTCATCCAGCACCAAAACCGCTGTTTTGAGCGCGCGATGTTCGGGCTGCAGTATGTTTTTTGCGGATTTCATCAAGTCTGATTCGCATTCTGGCAAGTGTTTCCGCAAGGCTGCGTCAGACTCGGGCCCGAAAGCAAATCGGAATCCGGGGAGAAGTCTGGGGAAAACCTAGGGCAAAACCGGGTATAACTTGGGGAAAACGTCATGCCTCTGGAAATGAACCGCGAAGTCTTCATCACCTGTGCCATAACCGGATCGGGCGGAACGCAGGATCGCAGCCCGCATGTGCCGCGCTCACCGCAGCAGATTGCAGACAGTGCGATCGCAGCGGCCAAGGCTGGGGCCGCCGTAGTCCATTGCCATGTGCGCGATCCGGAGACCGGAGTGCCCAGCCGTCGTCTGGACCTGTATCGCGAGGTGACAGACCGCATTCGCGACGCTGATGTGGACGTTGTGTTGAACCTCACGGCCGGGATGGGCGGGGACATCGTATTCGGCGGGGTGGAAAGCCCGTTTCCGGTGGCCGAGGGTACCGATATGGTTGGCGCGTCCGAGCGCGTGGCGCATATCGCGGAGTGTCTGCCGGAGATCTGCACCTTGGATTGCGGCACCATGAACTTTGCCGAGGCCGACTATGTCATGACCAACACCCCTGGCGCGCTGCGGGCGATGGGTCAGATGATGACGGACATGGGCGTCAAGCCCGAGATCGAAGCCTTTGATACCGGTCATCTTTGGTTCGCCAAGCAATTGGTGAAAGAGGGAGTTTTGGAACCCAACGCTCTGGTTCAACTATGTATGGGTGTGCCGTGGGGTGCGCCGGATGATCTGAACACCTTTATGGCGATGGTGAATAACGTGCCGGATGACTGGACGTTTAGTGCGTTCTCTTTGGGTCGGAACCAGATGGCCTATGTCGCGGCCACTGTTTTGGCGGGTGGTAACGTGCGCGTCGGTCTGGAAGACAACCTGTGGCTGGACAAGGGCGTGCTGGCCGAGAACTGGCAGCTGGTGGAACGTGCCGGGACCATCATCGAGAATATGGGCGCACGGGTGATTGGGCCTGCAGAGGTGCGTGAGAAGCTTGGCTTGGTCAAGCGCGCACCGGTGGCGAAGTAAGCGCGGATTTGGGGGGCAGCCCCGTCGCCATCTGGGCTTGTACCAGTGGCGCCACAGATGGCGACCCCCGGGATATTTTCGGCCAGATGAAGAGGCGGATCGAAGTGAATACAGCGGCAATCATTGGTGGTGGCGTGATCGGCGGCGGGTGGGCTGCACGGTTTCTGCTGAACGGTTGGGATGTGCGGGTCTTTGATCCGGACCCGGAGGCCCAGCGCAAGATTGGGGAAGTTCTGGACAATGCGCGGCGGTCTTTGCCTGGGCTAAGTGATGTGCCACTGCCGCCCGAGGGCGCGCTGACGTTCCATGCGGATATGTCTGAGGCCGTTCGCGGGGCGCAGTGGATTCAGGAGAGTGTGCCAGAGCGGTTGGACCTGAAAGTGAAGGTTTACAGGGGCTTGCAAGAGGCATGTGATCCAGATGCGATCATCGGATCGTCGACTAGCGGGTTCAAGCCGTCGGAGTTGCAGGAAGGGGCTTTGCGTCCGGAGCAGATCGTGGTGACGCATCCGTTCAACCCGGTTTACCTGCTGCCTTTGATCGAATTGGTTCCGACCGACAGGAATCCAGCCGAAATGGTGACGCGTGCGCAAGACCTGTTGAAATCCGTTGGATTTTTCCCTCTGCATGTCAGGAAAGAGATCGACGCCCATATCGCGGACCGTTTTCTTGAGGCCGTCTGGCGCGAAGCGCTATGGCTGGTCAAGGACGGCATCGCCACCACAGAAGAAATCGACGAGGCCATCCGCATGGGCTTTGGCATCCGTTGGGCGCAGATGGGCCTGTTCGAGACCTACCGCGTGGCCGGTGGCGAGGCCGGGATGCGGCACTTTATGGCTCAGTTTGGGCCGGCGCTGAAATGGCCTTGGACCAAGCTGATGGACGTGCCCGAGTTTACGGATGAGCTGGTGGACATGATCGCTGGCCAGTCGGATGCGCAGTCGGGGATGCACTCGATCCGCGAGTTGGAGCGTATCCGAGACAACAATCTTGTGGGGATGATGCGGGCGCTCAAGGCGCAGGATTGGGGCGCGGGGGCGATCCTGAACCAGCATGATTCCGCGTTGAAGCCCGGTGCCTTGCCGACGATCGACCAAGCCGATCTGAGCCAACCGATCCTGACCGTCGCGCGTGCGGTTCCACTGGATTGGACGGATTATAACGGCCACATGAACGAAGCGCGGTATCTTGAGGCGTTCGCCGCCGCCACGGATCGGCTCATGGAGATCATGGGTTGTGACGCGGACTATATCGCCTCGGGTGGCAGCTATTTCACCGCCGAGAACCACATCCGCTATATCGACGAGGTGCATGCGGGTGCGAAGATCGAGGTGCGCACGCAGTTGCTGCTGGGGCAGGGCAAGAAACTGCATGTTTTTCACAGCATGTATGAAGGTGACAAGCTGCTGGCCACGGGCGAGAGCTTCCTGCTGCATGTCAGCCTTGAGACCCGCCGCCCCAGCGCTCCGTCGGCTGAGATTGAGGCTGCGATGGCGCGGATTGCCGAAGCTCAGGCGGGCTTGCCATATCCCGAAGGCGCGGGCGCCGCGATCCGCAAACCGTCATGAGCGGGCGTGTCCTGATCACGGCCGGCGCTTCGGGCGTTGGTCGAGCCATGGCCGAGGCGTTTGACGCGGCGGCCGCGCAGGTCTGGGTAGCCGATCTGGACCCCGAGGCATTGTCGAATTGCCCCTCACACTGGAGAAAGTCTGAAATCAACGTTGCAGATGAAACGGCTGTTGCAGACATATTCGCGCGGATCGAAGCCGAATGGGGCGGGTTGGATACACTCTGCGCCAATGCAGGTGTCGCGGGGCCGACGGCGTCGATCGAAGATGTGGCGGTTGAGGATTGGCGGGCGTGCCTGTCGGTAAATCTGGAAGGTGCGTTTTTGTGTGCGAAATACGCTGCGCCGATCATGAAGCGTCAGAACAGCGGGGCGGTGGTGATCACATCGTCAACTGCCGGACAATACGGATACCCCAATCGCGCGCCCTATGCGGCAGCGAAATGGGGAGTGATCGGCCTGGCCAAGACGCTGGCGATGGAGCTTGGGCCGTTTGGCGTGCGTTGTAACACCATTTGCCCCGGCGCTGTGGAAGGACCGCGCATGGAGGGCGTGCTAGAGCGCGAGGCGGCGGCCAAGGGCATGACCCGTGACCAGGTGTATGACGGCTACGCGTCCGGCACGTCGATGGGACGATTTGTGGAAGGACAGGACATAGCGAATATGGCCGTGTTCCTCGCGTCGGATGCGGCACGGCTGGTGTCGGGGCAGGTGATCGCCGTGGACGGCCATACCGTCAACCCCGATCCAAAACTCTGACTATCCCTGATTTGGCCCGCGTATTTGGCGGATGGTCTGACGAACCGCCTGCCAGTCCTGCGCTTGTTGCATGTTTCCGGCGGCCTCGCATTCGCGCATTTTCAGCGCGGCTTCCGCCTCGGCGCGGTCACCATGTGCCGAGTAAAGGGCACGTGCGTATTGTGCGGTTTGTAGTGCGTCCATTCCAGTGGTCCTCCGTCATTGTTCGGAATGCCCGTAAGTTCGCGCCAGCCGACGATAGCACAGGAAAGACCCTAGCGCATCTTTTCGCGTAACCGTTTAAGATGTGTAGGAAACTGCCTGGCAGTCACATCTGCCTCGCGGACCAGAGTATCGAAGTGGCGGGTAAAGGTTTCGATCCGGTCGCGATCCCGAAAGGCCATGTAGTGGCTGCCTGCGTAAAAGACACACATCAGTGGCCCAAAGATCGTCACTGGCGCAGAATACAATCGTTTCGCGTCAAACAGGTAAATCCGCATACGCGGGTAGAACTGCTCGCACAGGGCAAGCAAGTGGTCGATTTGCTCTAGCCGGGTTTGCAGGTTGAGACCTTCGTAATAGCCGGTCGCGTTCGCAAAGCTGTCGATCTCATACAGCGGCATCGCGATTTCATAGTCGGACTGCGCACTTCTCATCCACGTCAGGCGATCATTTGACGCTCCGATTGCCTGATCCGCCGTTCTGCCCAGATGCGGAGCATATTCCCATTCAAGCACCGCGCGGGTCTTCAACATGTCAGGCAAAGTCGCTGGAACATAACGGATTTTGTAGCCTGCAGCCTCTTTGTGCCATTCAAATATCCGCTCATCCACGAGGGCGCGCGGCGCTTCTGTCATGGTGAGCGAGCTTGCCAGCAACTCTGCCGCGCTTTCAGGGCGGTCAGACAGGCTCAGCAGCCAATCTGCGGACACGCCCAAGGCCGAAGCGCAACTGCCGACCACATGCGCGTTAGGTAGCCGCGCGCCATCGTCGGTCAAAAGCTGCGATACGGTCGAGCGGTCCACACCAATGTCGCGCGCCAATGCGCTCTGACTGATGTGCCTTTCTTCCATCGCGCGGGCTAGACGTTGTCGGAACTGCGCCGCTCGGTCTCGTTTGTCGACTTTATCCTGCATGTGTTTAAAAATATCACATTTGATGAATTTTGTTAATCATATTCAGAATTTTCAACCTGACACGTTGTCCGTAATTCTTGAGACATAACAAGAATATGGGTGACGGAATGGAAACACGACAAAGATCGGTCGTGAAGGCGGTGCTGTGGAATGCAATGGGTTTGATCGTGATGACCCTTGTTGGGCTGGTGGCAACAGGGTCCGCTGCGATCGGTGGGACATTGGCGATTGTGAACACGGCGATCGGTTTGACGCTTTATGTGATTTACGAACGTGTCTGGGCGGGCATCGCATGGGGCCGCAATGTCTGAGCGCAAGGGACCTGAATGGATCACCTTCGCGTTGATTCTGGCATGTTACGCAGCTTGGCTGGGGGTGATTTTCTACACGCCCGTGTGGGTGGCAATCCCGGCGATGGGGCTTGTCGCGGCCATGCACTCCTCACTAACGCATGAAGCGTTACACGGGCATCCATTCCGGCAAAACTGGTTGAATGAGGCGTTGATGGCTCTGCCGTTGACGCTGTTCATTCCGTATCAGCGTTTCCGGGACTTGCACCTTGCCCACCACCGGGACGCGACCTTAACCGATCCGTATGATGACCCGGAATCGAATTATCTCGACCCGAAGGTCTGGGGCCGTTTGTACGGTTGGCAACGGTTGCTGCTGTCCGCGAACAACACTCTTTTGGGGCGTATCGTTCTGGGCCCGGCGATTGGGCAATATGTCTTTACGCGGCAGGAAATGCGCGCGGCCTTTCAGGGCGACCGGAATGTCCTGAGGGCGTGGGGGCTGCATCTGGTCGGAGTCGCTGTGGTTCTCTGGGTCGTTGCGCAATCCGGCATGCCGATATGGGCCTATATCCTGTCTGCCTATATCGGGCTGGGGCTGGTGAAGATCCGAACCTTTCTGGAACACAGGGCGCACGAAGATGCAGGTGCCAGAACCGTCATCGTCGAAGATCGTGGGCCGTTGGCGTTTCTATTTCTGAACAATAACTTGCACGTGGTTCACCACATGAACCCCAGCGCGCCGTGGTATAAACTGCCGTCGTTGTACCGCAAGGGAAAGGACCGCTATCTGGATAGGAACGAATCCTACGTGTATCGCTCGTATGCCGATATTTTCCGTGCGTTCCTAGTTCGTGCGAAGGACCCGGTTGCGCATCCTCTCTGGCCACGGGATTGATTTAGGGCCACAAGGGTCGGCATGAGCCTTTGGATTCCTGTCACTCTTGCGGCGGCGTCTTTTCAAACCGTTCGCTTTATGCTGCAAAAATCGCTGAGCAGCGTGAAGCTGACTGCGGCTGGCGCGACATTTGCGCGGTTTGCGTATTCGATGCCATTGGCGGTTCTTGGGTTGGTCGTGGCCGTGATGCTGACCGGACACGGCCTGCCGCAGCTGACCGCCAAGTTCTGGCTGTTTGCCGTGATTGGTGGAACAAGTCAGATTTTGGCAACGATCTGTGTGGTCGCTTTGTTCAAGCAGCGCAATTTTGCTGTTGGGATCACCTTCAAGAAAACCGAAGTTATCCAGACCGCCATCGTAGGGTTTCTGGTCCTTGGCGATCAGGTGTCGGCGGGGGCGTTTGCGGCGATCATTCTGGGACTGACAGCGGTTCTGTTGCTGTCGAAAAACCCCGGCGGGGACGGGGCGTGGTGGAAACACCTGACCAATCGCGCCTCGCGGCTGGGGTTGGGATCGGGTGTTCTGTTCGCGTTTTCCTCGGTCAGTTACCGCGGGGCTTCATTAGAGTTGGGCGATATCGACGCGTGGTTCCGGGCGCTGGTGACACTGGCCGTTGTGGTGTCGTTCCAGTTTCTCAGCATGGGTCTTTGGTTGCTGTGGCGGGACCGGGCCGAGTTACGGGCCGTCTGGGACACGCGTCAGACCGGAGTATTTGTCGGTCTCACCAGCCTGAGCGGGTCTTTCTGCTGGTTTCTGGCCTTCACATTGCAGAATGCGGCATATGTCAAAGCGCTGGGGCAGGTCGAGCTGATCCTGAGCCTTTTCGCTTCGCTGCTGTTCTTCCGCGAGACCATCACCCGGCGCGAGATCGCCGGGATGACATTGCTGGGCGCGTCGATACTGGTGCTGGTGCTGTCGATTTAACCGGCGCGACGCTCATCAAAGCTGAGCGCGATAAAGCTGGGCAGATGATCGCCCATACCTACAACAGCCGCGCCACCGCCGTCGCGACGATTGCGGCCCTTGGGCTCTTTGTCCCTTTTGCGGTCGCTCTTTTTGCTGTCGCTCTTGCTCTCATCCGAAGGCTTGGCCTTCTTTTCGCGCTTGGGCGCGTCGGGTTTCGGCTCGTCCTTGACCGGGTTGTCGATCCGGGGGATTTCCTTCTGGATCAGCTTTTCGATCGCATCCAACGCCTTTTCATCGCGACCCGAGCAGATGGTGATCGCCTTGCCCTCGCGACCGGCGCGACCTGTCCGGCCGATCCGGTGCACGTAGTCCTCGGCATGGCCGGGCACGTCGAAATTGAACACGTGGCTGACCGACGGGATATCCAGCCCGCGCGCGGCCACGTCCGAGGCCACCAACAGGCGCAGTGACCCGTCACGGAATCCGTCCAGCGTTTTCATGCGCTGTGACTGGTCCAGATCGCCATGGATGGCGGCGGCGTTATAGCCGTATTTCTTCAGCGATTTCGCGCAGATATCCACATCCGTCTTGCGGTTGCAGAAGATGATCGCGTTGGTGCATTTATCACCCTCGGCGTCGATCAGCGCGCGCAGGACTTTGCGCTTATTGCTGGCCTCACGGTCGCGGCGACCGCCTTTGAACATGACAACGCCCTGTTCGATGGTCTCAGACGCTGTTGCTTGGCGGGCAACCTCGATCCGGGCCGGGGCCGACAGGAACGTGTCTGTAATGCGTTCAATCTCGGACGCCATAGTAGCTGAGAAGAACAGAGTCTGGCGGGTGAACGGCGTCAGCGAGAAGATGCGCTCGATATCGGGGATGAACCCCATGTCCAGCATCCGGTCGGCCTCATCCACCACCATGATCTGAACGCCGGTCAGCAGCAGCTTGCCGCGCTCAAAATGATCCAGCAGACGGCCCGGTGTGGCGATCAGAACGTCCACCCCGCGGTCGATCAGCGCCTCTTGTTCTTTAAAGCTGACGCCGCCGATCAACAGCGCTTTGGTCAGCTTCAGGTGTTTGGTGTAGGTGTCGAAGTTTTCCGCCACCTGCGCTGCCAGTTCCCGCGTCGGGCACAGTACCAGCGATCGCGGCATCCGCGCACGCGCACGGCCACGGGCCAACAGGGTGATCATCGGCAAGGTAAAGCTTGCGGTCTTGCCGGTGCCCGTCTGGGCGATGCCCAGAACGTCCTTACCCTCAAGCGCAGGGGGAATCGCACCCTCCTGGATCGGGGTGGGGGTTTCGTATCCGGCTTCCTCAATGGCTTTGAGGACCTTCGGGTTCAGGTTCAGTTCGTTAAACTTTGTCATGTATGTCCGTTTTTGCGGACACTAGACCTGGCCCGCACGTCAAAGGAGTGCCGGGTCCGGATGACCATACGCAGCAGCGCGCATTTCGGCTTGGCGGGGACATAACAAAATCGTTGATCGGGGTCAAATGAAGACGAATTAACGTAGCGGCGATCCGAACTGCTGGAGATTTCCTGCAACAATTCAGACGCTTCCGGGGAAGTGTTTCGCAAGCTTTTCATCGAGGTGCAGCGGTCGGTGCTGAATAAGGCCGTGCTGCTCAAGTCTTGCGTGTACCAAGGGGTCTGCGCCGCTGAGTTCGTCAAAGAATGTGCGCAGCGCGTCCTGTCCGCCTTCGGCCTCTATCCACGCCAGCAGTTCATTCTTGTTCATGCCTCCAAGTTCGCGGGGAACGTTGGGGGACATGCCCGGTTGATAAGAGCCGCGTTCAAACCGGAATTGGTAGTACGCAAGGAAGTGGTCCCAGTCCGGGGCGTGCCTGTGGCAAAGATCAACTTGCTGCAGCTCTACTTTGCAGGGCGATAGTTCCCCATGCTGAAACACGTTGTGAATACGAAGGCTGACTTTCGGCCGCCCGGTTCGCACGAACAGCTTTCCCTGCACGTGGCTCAGGAATCCGCCCAGAACGAATGCGCCGTAATTGGGATAGAGCGTTTGGACGATGTTCTCGCGCTCGGGCCCAGCGGGAATATGGGCTTTGTACTGGTCTCCACCCCCTGCCATCGCTTCGATCGGGCGGACGCGGACACCAAGCAGTTGGTCCGGGACCGCGCTGAGTAGGCTGGAGATCGAACTTTCGGACCAGAGAAATTCATCGACATCTATATGCGCCAGCCAATCCTCTTGCGCCTTGCGGTAGGTAAAGGTGGCGTTTGCCGTCTGCCGGGTTTGGTGCTTGTCCGGGCGTTCGCGTTTACGATGGGCCCAGAACCCGGCGTCGCAGTTGCGAACCTCGATTTTTGGGTGACGGTTCAGGGCGTTGAAGGCGCGCGGGTTGGGTTCATCCAGATAGAGGTAGATGCGGTCGACGCCAAGGTCCAGATGATACGCCGCGAACTTTAGTATGTCCGAGGACAAGCCGCGGACCGTTGAGACGATGCCCCAGCTTGGGGCATCACGCGTCATGCAAGACCTTTTGGTCGGTCACGTCATCATCTCTTTCGTGGCCGTCAGGTTCAGTTCGGGATAGTCGCGCACGACCCGGTCAATGTCCCATTGCAGGCGTGTCAGATAGACGATGTCGCCGTCATGATCATGGGCGATGTGCTGCTTGTTGGCGTTGACGAATTTCTCAACCTCGGTCTTGCTGCCACTGACCCAGCGGGCCGAGGTGAACTGAGATGCCTCAAACCGCACGGGCAGGCCGTATTCCATCTCGATCCGGCTGGCGAGCACTTCAAACTGAAGGGCACCGACAACGCCGACGATAAAGCCCGAGCCGATTGAGGGCTTGAACACCTTGGCCGCGCCTTCTTCGGCAAATTGCATCAGGGCTTTTTCCAGATGCTTGGCCTTCATCGGATCAGCCGCGCGAACTGATTGCAGCAGTTCCGGGGCGAACGAAGGGATACCGGTCACGCGCAGCGCTTCACCCTCGGTCAGGGTGTCTCCGATGCGCAACTGACCGTGGTTGGGGATGCCTATGATGTCGCCGGCCCAAGCCTCGTCCGCCAGTTCGCGGTCGGACGCCAGAAACAGAACGGGATTCGAGATCGCCATCGGCTTTTTCGACCGCACATGGGTCAGCTTCATGCCACGCTTGAAATGGCCCGAAGCCATGCGGACAAACGCCACCCGGTCGCGGTGCTTGGGGTCCATGTTGGCCTGCACTTTGAATACAAACCCGGCCACCTTCTTTTCATCCGGCGCGATCTGACGTGGTTCAGCCGATTGCACCTGCGGCTGGGGGCCGTAAGCGCCGATGCCTTCCATCAGTTCCTTGACGCCGAACGAGTTGATGGCTGAGCCGAACCAGATCGGGGTCATGTGGCCTTCCAGGACGGCTTGCGGGTCCAGCGCGGGCAGCAACTCGCGCGCCATCTCGACCTCTTCCAACAGCTTCTCAAGCAGGTGTTCGGGCACGTGTTCCGCCAGCTTGGGATCGTCCAGCCCGTCGATCTGAATGCTCTCGGCCACTTTGTTGCGGTCGGCACGGTCCATCAGCTCCAGCCGGTCACGCAGCATGTCATAGCAGCCGATGAAATCGCGCCCCACACCGATCGGCCACGCGGCGGGCGTGACGTCGATGGCGAGCATTTCCTGAATTTCGTCGATGATCTCGAATGTATCGCGGCTTTCGCGGTCCATCTTGTTACAGAAAGTCAGGATGGGCAGATCGCGCAGGCGGCAAACCTCGAACAGTTTCTGCGTCTGGCTTTCTACACCCTTCGCGCCGTCGATCACCATCACGGCGGCGTCTACGGCGGTCAGCGTGCGATAGGTGTCTTCCGAGAAATCGCTGTGACCGGGCGTGTCCACCAGATTGAACCGGAAGTTCCCATAGTCAAATGACATGGCCGAGGCCGAGACCGAGATGCCCCGATCCTTCTCCATCTGCATGAAGTCCGAGCGCGTGCGCCGCGCCTCACCTTTGGCACGGACCTGACCGGCCATCTGAATGGCGCCACCATACAGCAGGAACTTTTCCGTCAGCGTCGTCTTGCCCGCATCCGGGTGCGAGATGATAGCGAATGTCCGGCGCCGGGCGATCTCGGGCGGCAGGGAGGGTTGGTTCGAGGTATCAAGCATATTCGCGCGTATAGGCGGGGAATCCCGCCGAAGCAAGACAAAGGGGGTGGTTAGAATCGTGTGCTTGTGGCAATAAGAACATATAGTGAACAAATAGTGGAGTGGATCAATGAATTTGAAGGAAATCGCAGACGAGCTTGTCGCAGGCTGCCGCGAGGGTCGCGCCAAAGAGAATTTGGAAAAACTCTATGCCGAGGATGCCGTTTCGGTCGAGGGGCAGGATTTTATGAATATGGGCCGCGAAACACAGGGTCGGGACGCGATCCGTGGCAAGCAGGAGTGGTGGGAAGGCGCACACGAAGTTTCGGGTGCCTCGGTCAGTGATCCGTTCCCGCACGGCGACGATCGATTTGCCGTGATCTTCGCGGTGCAGGGCAAGGTGAAAGAGACCGGTGAAACCTTTGATATGCAAGAGGTCGGCGTCTATCACGTGGCGAACGGCAAGATCGTTCGCGAAGAGTTCTTTTACTAACGCACCCTGAAATCTGGTCTTCCCCGTCTGGCCGGTGCTAGACATGCGGGCAACAACAGATGGGGAGGATCATATGGATCTGGGAATCAAAGGAAAACGCGCGCTGGTTTGCGCCAGCAGCAAAGGATTGGGTCTGGGCTGTGCCGAGGCCTTGGCCGCAGCGGGCGTCGATCTGGTGATGAACGCGCGCGGGGCCGAGGCGTTAGAGTTTGAAGCTGCGCGTTTGCGCTCGGACCATGGCGTGAACGTTCAGACGGTGGCGTGCGATGTCACCTCGCCGGACGGTCAGGAGCGGGTTATTAATGCCGCGCAGGGTGTTGATATCCTTGTGACAAACGCGGGCGGCCCTCCTCCGGGTATGTGGTCGGATTGGGAGCGTGAGGATTTCATCAAAGCGCTGGACGCCAACATGCTGACGCCGATTGCGTTCATGAAAGCCTTGCTGCCGGGGATGATGGACAAAGGCTGGGGGCGCGTGGTCAACATAACCTCGCAATCCGTGCGCGCGCCGATCGCTGTGCTGGGCCTGTCGAACGCGGCGCGGACCGGGCTGACGGGCTATGTGGCCGGAACCTCGCGTCAAGTGGCCCCGCATGGGGTGACGATCAACAACCTGCTGCCGGGCATTCATGCGACGGATCGTGCGAATGCGCTGGATGGTGGTGTGTCGGCCCAAAAGGGTATTTCAATCGACGAGGCACGCGCCGAGCGTGCCGCCACGATCCCGGCACGACGCTACGGCTCGCGCGAAGAATTCGGCGCGACTTGCGCATTTCTGTGTTCGCAGCACGCCGGATTCATCGTTGGGCAGAACATCTTGCTGGATGGCGGAGCAACCAACCTGACGATGTAACAATGGCGCAGAACTTTTCTCTTAAAGATCAGCTTTTTAACGCGGATAAAGCCCGCTTTCTGGCAGGGTTGTTTGCGGCCGCCAGCCCGTCTTTTGATGGGCTGGCGTTTGAGAGAAACGTCATGTCCCGCCTGCCTGATCTTGAGTTGAAAGAACGTATGGCGTGGATTGCCACCTGTCTGAGACAGGCCGTTCCCGGTGATCTGCCGGACATCGCGCCGACGTTGTTGGGGGCCTTGCCGCCCCCGTTGGACCCGACCAAGACGGATGACGACTTTGGGGACTTCATCTTTGCACCCTTGGGCGACTGGGTTGTGGACGTTGGGTTGGATCATCCCGATCTGGCGCTGGATGTGATCGAAGAACTGACGCAGAGGTTTTCAATGGAATGGGCCATTCGCCCATTCCTGAACCACCATCCTGACAAGGTGATGGCGCGCATGGAGGCTTGGTGCGATCACGACAGCTATCACGTGCGCAGACTGGTCAGCGAAGGCACACGGCCCAGGCTTCCTTGGGGGCAGGCGGTTGGGCTGGACCTGACCGATCCGCTGCCACTGCTTGACCGGCTGCATGCGGACAAGACCCGATATGTGACACGTTCGGTCGCCAACCATTTGAATGATATTACAAAAAAGAACTCAGAGCTGGTTCTGGACCGTTTGCAAAGCTGGTCACGGGACGCGCAGCAGGATGCCGAGGAATTGCGCTGGATGACCACGCACACTCTGCGCGGACTGGTCAAATCGGGCCACCCGGAGGCCATGAAGATTCTGGGCTTCGATCCCGAGGCCGAGATGTCGGCAAGCGTCGCTGTCCTCGGTGAGGCCAGGATCGGCGGGGCGCTGGAGTTTGATGTGGTGCTGAATGGCGATGGTGATCAGCCGGTTCTGGTGGATTATATCGTTCACTTTCAACGCCCTGGGGGAAAGACCTCAGCCAAGGTGCACAAGCTCAAGCAATCGATGTTGCGCGATGGAGTGTTGAGACTGGCCAAGAAGCACAAGCTCAAGGCCGATGCGACAACCTTCAAGCTGGTTCCCGGTGCGCACAGGTTGGAGATTCAGGTAAATGGCCGGGTGCGCGCGGGCGTTGATTTCGATCTGTTGGACTAAGGTGGGCAACTCACAGTTCTGTTAGATGCCGGAGGCTTGGATTGCACCTGAGACCGCTCTGAACTAGCAGGTTTAAGACGCGAAATACGGGGAACCTTACGATGAAGCATGAGTCGGTGCAGAACTACTATGGCGAAGTCTTGCAAGACAGTTCGGACCTGCAGACCAACGCATGTTGCACGCCGGATGACATGCCGGATCACGTAAAGAGGATTCTTTCGCAAATTCATGACGATGTGCTGACCCGTTACTATGGATGCGGGTTGATCGCGCCGCTTGATCTTGAGGGGATGAGCATTCTCGATCTGGGGTGCGGGGCCGGGCGCGACGTCTACGCCCTGTCCGCGATGGTCGGCGAAAAAGGCCGCGTGGTTGGTGTGGACATGACGCCCGAGCAACTGGACGTCGCCCGTGCGCACCAGGACTTTCACGCACAGGCCTTTGGTCATGGCGCGTCGAATGTTGAATTCCATCATGGATACATCGAAAAGCTGGACGAACTGGACCTTGAGCCGGGCTCGTTCGACATCATTGTCTCGAATTGCGTGATCAATCTGGCCACAGATAAAGAGGCGGTTTTGCGCGGGGCGCACCGTCTGCTGAAAGAAGGCGGCGAGATGTATTTCTTGGACGTTTACGCCGACCGGCGCGTGCCGCAAGCCATGGCCGAGGATGAGGTTCTGTACGGCGAATGCCTGTCTGGGGCGCTGTATTGGAATGATTTCCTGTCGATCTCGCGCAAGGCGGGCTTTGGCGATCCGCGCCGCGTGACCCACCGACCGCTGACCATTGAAAACCCGGTGTTGGAGGAACGCGTTGCGCCGTTGAAGTTCCTTTCAGCAACGTATCGTCTGTTCAAACTCTCAGAGCTGGAGCCCGCTTGCGAGGATTACGGCCAGGCGGTGATCTACAAGGGCACTATCCCTCACGCTCCGCATTTGTTTGAACTGGACGACCACCATGCGATTGAAACCGGCAAGGTCTTTCCGGTGTGCGGCAATACGTGGATGATGTTGAAAAGCACGCGATTTGCCCGGCATTTCGACTTCATCGGCGATTTCTCGACCCATTATGGCATTTTTGAAGGGTGTGGCGGCGAAAGCCCATTTGAAGCCACCGCAGAAGCGCCGTCAGGTGGGTGCTGCTGATCTCTTGCACCTAAGAGGCGGGGTTGCTATCCCCGCCCAAGCCCGATGGTTTTGATCGGGAAAGGCAACGGGGTCCATCGGTGACAGTAGACGCAACTCCTCCACGGCTGGAAATCCGCAACCTGATCGCGCGGTATGAGGGGCGGGTTGTTGTGGATGACGTGTCTTTGACTGTGCAAGCGGGGCAGGTGACTTGCCTGCTGGGGCCATCGGGATGCGGCAAGTCGACGACGCTGCGCATGATTGCCGGGGTCGAGATGCAAGAATCCGGCGAGATTTACGTCGATGGAAAGCTGATTTGCGATACAGTTTTTCGGGTGCCCCCGGAACGTCGTGAAATCGGGCTTATGTTTCAAGACTTTGCGTTGTTCCCACATCTAAGCGTGGCGGATAATGTGGCTTTTGGGTTGAAGGGTCACAGAGACGAAAAACGCACGCGGGTGGAAGAACTTCTGCGCAAAGTTGATTTGATGCGGTTCATGGATAGTTATCCGCATCACCTGTCAGGCGGCGAGCAGCAGCGGGTAGCGCTTGCGCGGGCCTTGGCGCCGCGCCCTCGGATCATGCTGATGGACGAGCCTTTTTCGGGCCTCGACAACCGCCTTCGCGACGGTATCCGCGACGAGACGCTCGCGATCCTCAAAGAAGAGGACGCGGCCGTCGTTCTGGTTACGCATGAACCGGAAGAAGCGATGCGCATGGCCGACGAAATCGCGCTGATGCGCAGAGGCAAGATTGTTCAGCAAGGTGCGCCGTACAACGTCTATACCCGCCCTGCGGACAAGGCGGCAGTTGCTTTCTTTAGTGATGTCAATGTGTTGAACGCGCAAGTTAATGGGGCTTTGGCCGACACTCCGTTTGGCCAGTTTCTTGCGCCGGGCGTACCGGATGGCACGAATGTCGAGATCGTATTCCGGCCTCAACACCTGCGGCTGGATTTTGACCGCAATGGCAAAGGTCCACTTCCAACGGCGACTGACGGCGTCGCGGCCCGAGGTGTGGTCGAGCGCGCACGGTTTCTTGGCAACGAGAGTTTGGTCGAATTTCGGATGGATCACGACGGGTCGATCCTCAAGGCGACGGTGCCCAATGTTTTTGTGCCAAATCCGGGGCGGGTCATGTGGTTGACGGTTCGTCGTGACCGCTGTTTTGTTTTTCCAAAATAGAACCTGACTTTGCAGTTTTGACACAAGTGGTGCGCGAAAGCCTCAGAATGGGGGTGCGGTTCGCTTGCCGCCGCGCGGGGGCAGGTCTATCAAGGGAAAAACGCAGGGACGGATGGGGCATATGCGTATTCTTCTGACCAACGATGACGGAATTAATGCTCCGGGGCTGATCGCTCTTGAGGCGATTGCCGCAGAGCTTGCCGGGCCAGAAGGTGAGGTCTGGGTTGTTGCGCCTGCGTTTGAACAATCAGGCGTTGGTCATTGCATAAGCTACACGCATCCGATGATGGTGGCCAAGCTGGGCGAACGTCGATTTGCAGCCGAGGGCTCTCCGGCTGATTGCGTGCTTGCTGGTCTGCATGATGTGATGAAGGATGCGCCGCCTGATCTGGTTTTGTCGGGGGTGAACCGTGGGAATAACTCGGCTGAAAACACGCTTTATTCCGGAACGGTCGGTGGCGCGATGGAGGCGGCGTTGCAGGGTATCCCCGCCATCGCGTTGTCCCAGTATTTTGGCCCGCGCAACCTTGGGTTGGACGATCCCTTTGAAACGGCAACCCGGTATGGGGCTGATCTTGTGCGCAAAATTCTGGATGCGTCGCCAGCAGAGCAGGGCGACTATCGACTGTTTTATAACGTGAACTTCCCGCCCGTTCCTGCGGACGAAGTGCTGGGCACCCGGATTGCGCCACAGGGGTTCCGTCGGGATACTCATTTCTCGGTCGAACCGCATAGCTCTCCGTCGGGGCGGCGCTTTTTGTGGATCAAGGGGGGCTATCAGCACAACCCAACAGCGCCGGGGACGGATGCAGCGGTGAACTTGGCCGGGTATATTTCGGTGACACCGATGCGGGCGGACCTGACGGCGCATGACGCGGTGGAGGCGCTGAAGGTAATCGAATGACCGGACCAAGCGCAGAAACCACCATGCAGTTCCTGTTTGCCCTGCGTTCGCGCGGGGTGACTGATGCGCGCGTTCTCGCCGCGATGGAGCAGATCGACCGGGGGCAATTCGTCAAGGGACTATTCGCCAAACGCGCCTATGAGGACACGCCGCTGCCGATTGCCTGTGGCCAGACAATCAGCCAGCCTTCGGTCGTTGGGCTGATGACGCAGGCGCTGGAGGTTCGGCCACGGGACACGGTTCTGGAGATTGGGACCGGCTCTGGTTACCAAGCGGCGATCCTGTCGAAACTGGCGCGCCGGGTCTATACAGTCGAGCGCCATAAGCGTCTGGTGAGGGAAACGGGTCAGCTTTTCCGAGACCTCGGACTGACCAATGTGACGGCCATGCTGTCTGACGGGTCTTTTGGCCTGCCCGAGCAGGCTCCGTTTGATCGTATTATTGTGACGGCCGCCGCCGAAGACCCGCCGGGGCCGCTCTTGGCGCAGCTCAAAATCGGCGGTATCATGGTTTTGCCGGTGGGGCAGTCGGATGCGGTTCAGACGTTGATCCGCGTGCGGCGAACCGAGGCCGGTCTGGACTATGACGAATTGTTGCCCGTTCGTTTCGTACCCCTGTTAGAGGGGCTGGGAAAAGAAGGGGCGTAAAGGAATATTCTGCAATATGCACCGGAACCCCGGCCAACAGGGGCAGGTGTTGAGGACAGTAAAATGAGAGCAGTTTCCAAATCAGCGATACGCCGCTGCGCACCAGGGGTCGCGGCCCTGGCAATCTTGGCCGGGTGTGAAGGCCCGCTGGACTATGATCTGCGCGGGCAGGTCGGTGGATTTTCGACCACCGACGCCGCGCAATCCGCGACCACGAACCGACCGGCGCCAGACACGCGGGGCGTTATCACGTACCCGACCTATCAGGTCGCCATAGCGCGCCGTGGTGACACGGTGAGGGACGTGGCCGCTCGGGTCGGCCTGCCTGAGGGCGAGCTTGCCACCTTCAACGGCCTCAAGCCGACTGACACTCTGCGTGATGGCGAAGTTGTCGCTCTGCCGCGGGCGGTGGGTGCGGCGAGCACAGTGGATATAGCCACGATTGCCGGAACCGCGATTGACGACGCGCCGACGGACGGGTCTGTTCGGACCTCTACTCTGGAACCTGCGCAACCTGCGGCGGCTCCTGCTCCGGCGCCAACGCCTGCGGGTCCGGAACCGATCCGGCATAAGGTCAAACGGGGTGAAACCGCCTTTACGATCTCACGGCTTTATGACGTGCCGGTGGACGCCCTTGCCGACTGGAACGGTTTGGATTCGGACTTTACCGTGCGCGAGGGGCAGTTCTTGCTGATCCCAATCAAAAGCCAGCCTGCGCCGCAACAGACAAGCCAACCTGCAACCAATGTCACGCAGCCGGGGCAGGGGTCACCGACACCGACGCCGCCGAGTGCCACTCAGCCGTTGCCGGATGAAGTTATCGCCCCTGCTGAGCCCGCGCCTGACGTCACAGCCGAGGCACCGACGAACCAAAGCAATTCCGTATTGGGAATGCCTGTCACCGGAACGATTATTCGCGCTTACAAGAAAGGTAAGAACGAAGGGATTGATATTGCCGCAGCGCCGGGTGCGTCCGTGAAGGCGGCCGAGGCTGGAACGGTGGCGGCCATTACAGCCGACGCGGATCAGGTGCCGATCATCGTTGTAAAGCACAAGAACGATTTGCTGACCGTTTATGCCAATGTCGAAAAAATCACGGTGAAAAAAGGTGATCGCGTTCGCCGGGGCGAGAAAATCGCGTCCTTGCGCGGCGGCGACAATGCTTATGTCCATTTCGAGGTTCGCAAAGGGTTTGAAGCCGTCGATCCGGAACCTTACTTGAAGCAATAGGGATGGTCCGTTCCGGACCATGCCTCCGGCGGGGATATTTTTAGCCAGATGAAGCGCGGATCACGCGTGTGGATCGAAGTCGCTGAGCCTTTTGCCGGGTTCGTCGGCGAAGATCTCTGGCAGTGGGTGGACAGATTCGATTAGGTCTACGCGGAAGACGCGGAAGCCTTTTCGTAATTCGCACCATGCCGTCAGGGTCCAGACGCGGCCCCAATATTCCATATGGAGCGGGCGGACGGTGCGGTCCGTCAACACGCCGTCGATGCGGCGGTAGGCCAGGTGTAGTTTTTGGCGTGACTTAATAGCGGACCGGATCGGTGCCATATGCGCCAGCCCGCGCGCGGCATCGGCAAAGGGATAGACGGCGAATTTCCAGGTGTCGGCCTCGGCCACGACCTGTGTCGGCAGCACTGCGTCGATCTTGTCGGCCAGCGTTTCGGCGGCGGCTTTCAGATCCGGGTCGGCGGCTTCGGCTACGATTGCCATGCCGAGGTTCAGCGCCTCAAGCTCGGCCGGGGTCAGGTTCAGAGGAGGCAGGGTGATCTGTTCACGCACCATGTAGCCCACGCCGCGCTCGCCTTCGACCGGAACGCCCGAGGCGACCAGCGTATCCATGTCGCGATAGATCGTGCGGACCGACACCTCGAGCCGATCCGCGATATCCTGCGCGCGGTGCAGTTTGCCGTCGCGCAGGATCTGGATGATGTCGAACAGGCGGTCAGTGCGGCGCATGACACGCCGTTCCGACCGCGATCAGGCGGTCATGTTCCATAGCACGTTCTCATGACGCATCTGGATGCTTTCCGGGTTGATCGCAGCCATCAGATCCGCGCAGAAATCCTGTTGCGGGAATTGCGCGGCGGCGTCTTTGGCCGCCTTCATATCCGTCCAGACCACGTAGTCGGTCCAGCGGCCATCCTCGCCCTGGCTCAGGTGGCGGTGGGTGAAGCCGGGCGCAGACCGGACAAAGCCTTCGGAGGCCTGGCTGAGTTTTACAAACTCTGCCGGAGTGGTGCCATTGGCGAGGCTGAAGGTGACGATTTCTGCAACATGGGTCATTTGAGTCTCCGTTGACCAGGTTTCGATGGTCTGTACCTAGCCACTATCAACTGACATAAACCTGGCAGTTGAGAATTGCGAGTCTCAAAAAACCGCGTATGGCGGTCAATTTTGGCGCCCAAATAGCAAGGTCTCACTTTTGCGAGCCGGGATCCGGGCGTAGACACAAACTCAGATCACATTCCCGACGCAGTGCGTCGATGTACAAGGAGATATGACATGCTCAACAATATCGGTCTTCCCGGTCTTCTACTGATTGCTGTCGTGGTGCTGGTGCTGTTTGGCCGCGGCAAGATCAGCTCGCTCATGGGTGAGGTGGGCAAGGGCATCACCTCGTTCAAAAAGGGCGTCAAAGAAGGCGCGGATGAGTTGGAACAGGACGCGTCCGAGCTGGCCAAGGACGTCACGCCCGAGACTGACAAAGACAAGGCATAAGACCAGATGTTTGATCTGGGCTGGACCGAGCTTCTGGTCATTGGCATCGTGGCCCTGATCGTTGTGGGGCCAAAGGACCTGCCTGTGCTGTTCCGCAATGTTGGCCGCTGGGTCGGCAAAGCGCGTGGTATGGCGCGTGAATTCAGCAGTGCGATGAACGAGGCTGCGGATCAGGCCGGTGTCAATGAAATCAAGAAGGGGCTGAACGCGGCGACCAATCCGGTTGGCACGGCCATGGACGGCGTGAAAGAAGCCGCGCAGGAAATGGCCAAGAGCATGGATCCGACCAAGTTCGACCCTGACAGTGAAACCGGCAAGCTGGCGGCTGAACGGGCGGAACAGGCGAAGAAGATTCAGGCCTCGACTGCGCGTGCTGCGGCCGAACGCAAGGCTAGGGAAGCAGCCGAAGCTCTGGCCAAGGCGGAAGAAGCCGAAGCCGCGCTGAACACCGAAAGCAAGACATGACCAAGACCGACGAGATCGAGGACAGCTCGGCCCCATTGATCGAGCATCTGGCGGAGTTGCGCACGCGGCTCATTCACTGCGTCGTGGCGTTTCTGATCGGGATGATCATCTGCTTTACGGTGGCCACGCCTCTTTTTAACTTCCTGACGCGCCCGTTATGCGATGTTCTGGCCGAACGCGGGCAGGATTGCGGGTTGATCTTCATCTCGCCGCAGGAAGGGTTCTTTGTGGCCATCAAGGTCTCGCTTCTGGGCGGGTTCATTCTGGCCTTTCCCTATATCGGGATGCAGATGTGGCGGTTTGTGGCCCCTGGGCTGTATAAATCGGAAAAGAACGCGTTCCTGCCGTTCATGCTGGCCTCGCCCTTCATGTTCCTTCTGGGTGCCAGCTTTGCCTTCTACGTGGTCACACCGCTGGCCTATGACTTCTTCCTTGGCTTCCAGCAGTTCGGGGCCGAAGGTGAGGCCGTGACCGAAGGCGCAACCGCCGCCCCGCTGAGCGTGGTGTTCCAAGGCTCGGCGCAGGAATATCTGAACCTGACGATCAAGTTCATCGTGGCCTTTGGCCTGTGCTTTCAACTTCCGGTTCTGCTGACGCTGATGGGCAAGGCGGGGCTGGTGACGGCCGAAGGTCTGGGCTCGGTCCGCAAATACGCCGTGGTCGCCATTCTGGTGCTGGCGGCGTTGGTGACACCGCCTGACGTGATCACTCAGGTCATCTTGTTTGTGGTGGTCTACGGGCTTTACGAGATATCGATCTTCCTCGTCGCCCGCGTCGAGAAAAAGCGCGAGGAACAGTTGCGTGCCGATGGCTACTACGATGACGAAGAAGAGGCGGATGCCGAGATCATTCGCGAAGAAGACGGTAAATAACCGCTCTTTGAACTGAAAATAAGGCGCGCTACCGGTTGGCGCGCCTTTTTCCTTTCTGGACCTTGTTGCGCAAGCCGGAACATGGTTTGAAACCGCGACGACAAGACCGGAGGCCCCCATGGACGACCAAGCCCTGAACCGCATCGCTGACGCTCTGGAGCGGATGGCCCCTGCACCCTTGGCCGCGCCGGATTTCAGCGCGGCTCCGGCCTTTGTCTGGCACGTGGAACCCGATCGGCTTGAGCCTGTGACCAAGGTCAACCGGGTTGATCTGGATCTGCTTGTTGGGATCAACCGGTCCCGCGATACACTGCTGGACAACACCCGGCGCTTTGCAACAGGTTTCAAAGCCAACAACGCACTTCTGTGGGGCGCGCGGGGGATGGGTAAATCCAGCCTCGTCAAGGCCGTCCACGGTGCCCTGCAATCCGACCACCCCAACTTGAAACTGGTGGAACTCCAGCGCGAGGATATGGGCTCGGTCGCGCGCCTGCTGAACCACCTGCGGGCCGCCCCGCACCGGTTCATCCTTTTCTGCGACGACTTGTCCTTCAGCCATGATGACCAGCACTACAAATCGCTCAAGGCGGTGCTGGATGGTGGTATAGAAGGCCGCCCGGAAAACGTCGTCTTCTACGCCACCTCGAACCGCCGCCACCTGATGCCGCGGGACATGATTGAAAACGAACGCTCCAGCGCCATCAACCCGTCTGAAGCCGTGGAAGAAAAGGTCTCGCTCTCAGATCGGTTTGGGCTGTGGCTGGGTTTTCACCCCTGCGATCAGGACGAGTACCTGGCAATGATCAACCAGTACTGTGCCGCTTACAGTGTGACCGTAGACCCCGAAACGCTGCGTGCCGAGGCAATCGAATGGCAGGCTACGCGCGGTGCACGCTCGGGCCGGGTGGCATGGCAGTTCTTTGTCGATCTGGCGGGGCGAAACGGAACCCATATCGGGTAATCCGCCCGCTTCATCTGGCTAAAAATATCCCCGCCGGAGGCATGGCCCGGAACGGGCCATCCCTAAAGCAAGGCTAGAATCCGCGCGGCTTCGTCTGCTGTGGAGGTCAGCGCATCGCGATCTTCTCCGGGATGGAATCTGGCGCGAACGGCAGTCGGCATAGGTGCGGGTTCAACGATTGACACACGCGGTCCGGTGCGTTCGGTCTCTGCGGCCCAACTGCGCGCTAAGGCGATCTGGGCCGCCTTGGTCGCGCCATAAATGCCATAGAATTTCTGACCTGCCTTTGGATCATCGAAAAACACGGCATGTCCAGTTTCACCCAGCAAAGGTGCCACGTATGGGATCAGAATGGACGTCGCCGTTGCGTTGATGCTTGCGGCCTTTGTCCACTCTTTGGGATCCACAAAGTGAACGGGCGTCAGGGCCGAGGTGTGGACAGCGGTATGTATCCACAAATCCACCTTGCCCCAGCGGTCATGGATGCCCCTGCACAGGGTCGCCATCGCGTTGGGATCGGCAATATCCATAGGGGCCAGCGTCGCTGATCCGCCTTTGGCCTGAATGCGGTCGTCCAGTTCTTCAAGCCCGCCGGTGGTGCGGGCAACGGCAACGATGTGGTGTTCGGGCGCCAGTGCCTCGGCAAGGGCCGCGCCCAACCCACGAGACGCCCCGGTGACAAGAGCTATTTTGGTCTGATCGGTCATGCACGCGGTTTGAACCTCTGCGCGCAAGGCGTCAAGACAGGATTAGCTGCCGGGTATCGCGATCCGCTTGGTTTGGCCGCTTTGTCGCAGCATGACACCTTCAGCATCGATTGCGACTACAGTGCCCGAGGAGACACGGCTGCCCAGTTTGACTTCTTTCACGCGACCCGAAGACAAACGCACCAGCGCCCGCATATCGGTTTTCGGGCCAAAGACCCCAAGCAGGGAAACAGAGTTTTTCTTCAACGCGCCCTTCTGCGTGGCAGCGCTTGTGACGGTGGCGTTTGACATGAACTGCGGCCGGGGCACACGGCCCCAGCCCCTTGTGTTGAGTAGTTGGTGGCAGGGGGCTATCAAACGCGCGACCGGAACAAAAGGTGTGGTCGGCGGGCCGTTCCGTCACATGATATGACAGCCCGGCGAACCCATTGCGAACGCGTTTCCTTCGCCAGAGGGTTGTGCGCGGAAATCGACCAATCCGTCAGCGGACGAACATAAAAAATGGCCCGGTCGCCTAAGCAATCCGGGCCATTTTCGTAACTGATTCGCGATGTGGGGCTTAACCAGAGGCCAGCTTTGCCGCGTTCCACGACCCGCCGGGCACCTGCATGTCCTCACGCTTTTTGCTGACCCGAGTGCTGTTTTCCAGCGTGTCCAAATAGTCTTTGCTGACGCTGCCGGTGATATATTTCCCGTCAAAGCATGAACAGTCGAATGCTTCGATCTCGGGGTTGCCTTCCTTGGCCGCCCAGATCAGGTCGTCGAGATGTTGGTAGAACAGGGCGTCTGCACCCAGCTCTTGCCGAATTTCCTCGATCTCTTTTCCGTTGGCGATCAATTCATGCTTGGTGGGCATGTCGATCCCATAGACGTTGGGGTACTTCACCGGAGGCGAGGCGCTGGCGATATAGACCTTTTTCGCACCAGCCTCACGGCACATCTGGACGATCTTCTTGATCGTATTGCCGCGCACGATCGAGTCGTCGATCAGCAGTACATTATGCCCATCGAATTCCAGCGGTACGGCGTTCAGCTTGCGGCGCACGGATTTTTGGCGCTCTTCCTGACCGGGCATGATGAAGGTACGACCGACATAACGGTTCTTCACCAAACCTTCGCGATACGGAATGCCGGTGATCTTGGCAGCCTCAAGCGCGACAGGGCGGGCGCTGTCAGGGACCGGGATGATCCGGTCAATCTCAAGCCCAGAATCCTGAATCTGCTTGGCCAGAGTTTGCCCCATGCGCATCTGAGTCTTGTAGACAGATACGCCGTCCAGCAGCGAATCCGGACGCGCAAGGTACACGTATTCAAAGATACACGGCGTCAGCTTGCCTTCGACGGCCTGGAATTCGTGCATGTTGCCATCAAGGTCGATCAGGATCGCTTCGCCCGGGCGAAGGTCACGCATCTTGTTGAACCCGTTGATACCAAAAGCCACGTCTTCCGAGGCAAAGGCATAGTCGTCGCCGTCACCTTCGGTCTCGCGGATCGCGACAGACAGGGGGCGGATGCCATGAGGGTCCCGAAACGCCAACATCCCGACGCCTGCGATCAGGCAAATGACGGAATAAGCACCCTGCACACGCTCCATCGTCATCTTCACACCGGCAAAGATGTTTCGGATCGGATCGGCGTTGCCGTTGACCTTGATCGCGTCAGCAACCTTGTCGGCCATCACGTTTAAAAGGATTTCCGAATCCGAAGTGGTGCGAAGATGGCGGCTGTATTTACCCGTGACCTTTTCGCGCTGTTGCGCGGTGTTGGTGATATTGCCGTTGTGAACCAAGTAGATCCCGTAGGGCGCGTTCACGAAAAACGGCTGTGCTTCCGCCGCGCTGAGTGACCCGGCTGTCGGATAGCGGACGTGGCCGATGCCAACTTTCCCCATCAGCGTTTCGGCGTCCTTGGAGTTGAACACATCTTTGACCAGACCGTTGGCCTTTTTCTCGCGAAAGAATTCTCCGGTATATGTGACGATCCCCGAGGCGTCCTGACCCCGGTGCTGCAACATCAGCAGCCCGTCATAGATTTCCGCAAACACATCATGCGTTCTGCTTGCGATCCCCAAAATCCCACACATGTACGGGCTCCAATTTCTATGACGTTTTGATTTGCGACGAGGGTTGGAACATTCGCATGTTAGCATCTGTGCGCCGGGCGGCTCGTCCGGGCGACGAGTCGTACGCGCCATCGTTGTAAAGGGCAGGCGCGAAAAAAGACAGATACAGCAAGATCGGTGGCTCCGATTCCATGTCAGTTCGGCACTCACATAATGCCTATCGCTGCCGGTGTCATCAAAGGATCACACTTGCGATTTGACGCAGGTGGATTTTGCCACAATGCGCGTGAAAAGGTGTCATGGGGTGCGGCTTGTGCTGTCAATTCGATAAAAATGATTGTTTGATAATGCAAATTTTTTAGAGAGTTTCAGGCATGTGGCAGCACAAACAAGGGCAAAAGAAGGAGGAACCGGCTAGGCGCCGGTGTCACCGCTGTCGCGGCATGGGGCGCGCGCCTTGTCAGATATGCAACGGGGCCGGTGAGATCGTTAAAAGTCGCGATGTTTTCGGGAAGCCAATTTTGAGCCGCTGCGACGGCTGCTTCGGTCTAAAGAGCATCCGCTGCACCGTGTGCGCGGGTGAAGGGTTCATCTGAATTTGCCATAATAGCCGAAGAAAAAAGCCCGGCTTTCACCGGGCTTTCGTCTATTCGGTTGTGGCCGGGGCCGTTGTGTCTTCGGTCGGTGCAGAACCTTCGACCGGTGCGGCGCTGTCGGTGCAGCTTGCTACCAGTTCTTCGTATTGCTGTGTCACCCAACCAAGGGCTGCCTCGGGATTTTGTTCCTCGATCTTGTCGCTGAATTGCTCAAATACTTTCGCCGAACGGCTTTCGTCGACGATAGTATAAGACTGGCCTGTCATGACCGTGTCGTAGACAAAGAACGCGATGGCAACCAGAAGAAGCCCTCGCGCGATGCCGAAAAAGAAGCCAAGAGCCTGATCCAGCCCACCCAGCGCCGAGCGTTGCACGACCGACGAGAACAGCGGGGCAAAGATACTGACCACAATCAGAGCAACTGCAAATACAGCGGCAAAACCGGTAATCACCGACAGTTCGCAACTGTCGCGCAGGAAGTCCCCGACCACTGGAATTTCTTTCACCAGCGGTACGACTTGTGGCGCGAAAATAAAGGCGACAACGGCGGCTGCGACCCAACCCGCAATCGCCAAAACCTCACGCAAAAGGCCGCGCGAATAGGCCAGCAGACCTGACACCACGACGATCAGGGCTACCACCCCGTCAATAATTGTAAAACCTTCCATGGCCCTCGCCTGTATTTTTTTCAGCCTCTTAAGGCGTTACCTTAACCTGCTCCGAAGGTTTCGCCAACAAACCCAACCAAATCAGAGGGTCGGGTGAGTGTCAGACCTGCCACAGTACCCGTTTTACCACCCGCCGGAGCTATGGCAGATGTGAAACCAAGTTTTTGGGCTTCTTTCAACCTATTTTCGGTTTGAGGTGCCGGTCTAAGTGCCCCGGATAATGAGATTTCTCCGAATACGACTGTATCTGCAGGCAAGGCAGAGTCCTCGCGCGCGCTGAGCAACGCGGCAGCGACTGCAAGGTCGGCGGCGGGTTCGCTGACTTTCAGGCCACCGGCCACGTTGAGGTAAACGTCAAGCCCGGTGAAGGGCACGCCGCACCGCGCTTCAAGCACCGCCAGGATCATGGCCAACCGTCCGCTGTCCCAACCCACTACGGTACGGCGCGGCTGAGAATGTGGGGAAGGCGCGACAAGTGCCTGTAATTCAACCAGAACCGGTCGCGTGCCCTCGATACCTGCAAAAACAGCCGAACCGGGGCTGGGGGCGCCGCGTTCGGACAGGAACAAGGCCGAGGGGTTGGTGACCTGCGCAAGTCCTTTTCCAGTCATCTCGAACACGCCAATCTCATCGGCAGGGCCAAAACGGTTCTTGACCGCGCGCAGGATGCGGAACTGGTGGCCGCGCTCGCCCTCAAAATACAGCACCGTATCGACCATGTGTTCGACGACCCGCGGACCCGCGATTTGACCCTCTTTGGTGACATGGCCGACCATGATGATCGAGATGCCGTGTCGTTTCGCAAACGTGGTCAATTCATGCGCTGCGGCCCTTACTTGTGACACCGAGCCGGGGGCGCTGTCTACGTTGTCTGCCCACATGGTCTGAATCGAGTCGATAATGGCAAGGCCGGGCTTTTCAGCCTCGAGCGTGGTCAGGATGTTGCGCAGGTTTGTTTCAGCGGCCAGTTGCACCGGTGCGTCTTCAAGCCCCAAACGACGCGCGCGCATCCGTACCTGTGCGCTGGCTTCCTCGCCGGACACATAGATGGTTTTGACACCAGCACGCGAGAAGCGGGCGGCGGCCTGCAGCAGCAGAGTGGATTTGCCGATGCCGGGGTCTCCGCCCACCAGCAAGGCCGAGGCGGGTACAAGTCCACCACCCAGAACGCGGTCCAGTTCATCAACCCCGCAAAGCGTGCGGGGCGGGGGTGTTTCCTCGGTCGACAGGTCCGTGAGTGCGATTGGCTGGCCACGTTTGCCGCCGAGGGATTTTTTTGCAGGGCCAGCCGAAAGGGGGACATCCTGCGCAATCGTGTTCCATTCGCCGCAACTGTCGCACCGCCCGGACCAGCGGGAATGGGTGGCACCACAGGCCGAACAGGAAAAAGAAGTCGTCTTCGCCATGCCGCCCTTGGTGCCCGAGAACGGTCGGTTCTTCAAGCCCTTAAGGGCTTTCCTCACCGACGGTGGCGCGCTGCGTCCTCAGACCCTATGGGTCATCGTCCGCAGCGGGCGCTGACGCGCCTATTCCGCAGCACGCGGTGGCGACATCGCAATAACGCTGGATTCCGAGGTCTCGCGCTCTTCGAGCGGCGCCTGCAACTGTGCGGACAGTTCCGGCAGAAGCTCGAACAACTCATCGCGCAGCCTTGCGAGTTGGGACTTGGCGATGGATTCCTCAATCTCGATATCGCGTGTCCACTGTCGCAGTTCCTGCTGGATGGTCTGGGCGTCGCCGATCCGCTGCTGGAATTGCTCAATCTCTTCCTGACGCTGTTGCAGGAACATACGCGCACGCGAAACTTTGGCGTCGCCGTAGGTTTCGGCCAGTTCGTGACTGATCTGGCTCATTTGTGCGGCCAGTTCCAGGATTTCAGGCTCCAGCGATTGCAGGTCTGGGTGGTGGCGCAGAAAGGCCATCCGTTCCTTGACCGCATCGAATTCCGAGGACAGCAGAAAGGTATTTCCGCGATCCGCAGCGTGGGCCAGTTGATATGCGTAGGAAATGTCCTGCATGTTCAAAGCAAATTTTCGATGAGCGTTTTCCAGCGCCATCATGCGGGCGTTTGCAGGCAGATAGAACGCCAGCATAAGAATCAGGACGGTCAATCCAATTTGAATGAACATACCCGCATCGACATACGTGCCCGAGCCGAACGCGGCTTGCATGGACAACCACGGAAGCACGCCAAGCGCAGATAAAAGCGTGGTCGCAACAGATAAAAGCGCCGCAGCGCATATTAGGAAAAAAGTAAGTCTTAAAAAGGCATTCTGAAATTGCAAAGTGATATTATGGAGGGCGGTCATGACAGACGAACTCCTTCTCAAACCGGCACAAATCAGGTCAGAGCGGAGGACAATTAACACACACAGATTGATCCGCTGCGGACCTGAAACTACTAATTGTTGCTGCTCGAAATATTAAGATGATAGCCAGATGAAGGTTTTCAATCAATCAGGTCTGAGCTTTTCGTGAATTGGATGTCATTTCCGTAATGTATCCCAGCGCGATTGAGGCCAGAATACAGGCTGTAAAAAGGTAAAGCCCCCACGCAGTTTCGATGGTGGCATAGGAGATGCCCTTGGCCAGCGTGATGTAAAGCGCGATCAGAAAAATGTCGGCCATCGCCAGCTTGCCCATAATATTCAGCGCGGGTTGAACGCGGGCGTCCAGCAGGTCCCACTGCACCAGCGCGGTGCCGATCGTCTTGATGTAGGGCGCGAACAAGGCAAAGACGGTGACGATCAGCGCGAGGAAGATGTCAGATTTCCACAGGGACTGCAGGCCGGTGATCACGCTGATCTCGCTGAGGCCGAAGATCGGCAGAAGCCCCGCGCGCATCAGTGGGGCGAACCACGCGATGGGGTAGAGGATCAGCAGCGAGAGGGTGGCGAGGCGAAGGGTCATTGGCAAGTCCAGATTGAGCATCTGAACATCTATGGGGCAGAAAAACAGGCTGCAAGTTTTTCGTCGTCCCTACAAATGACGATTCAAGTGCTTACGATACATCTGTGCTTGGAATATGTACCACCAAGACTTTGGAATGGCGGATCCCATAAAGGGACCAGCTACCGCACCGCCTCAATCGGCCCCTCGGCACTGCCGCTGATGAACTGCTCCACGTAAGGATCACCCGAGGCATCCATTTGCCCAACGGGACCAGTCCATTGGATGACGCCTCCGTGCAGCATGGCGACGTTGTCGGCAATCGCGCGGACGGAACTCATGTCGTGGGTGATGGTCATCGCGGTGGCACCCATCTCGGTCACGATCTCGCGGATCAGGTCGTTGATGACGCCGGACATGATCGGGTCCAGACCGGTGGTGGGCTCGTCAAAGAAAATGATCTCGGGCTCGGCGGCAATGGCGCGGGCGAGGCCCACTCGTTTCTGCATCCCGCCGGACAGCTCAGACGGGAACCGGTCCGCCACGTCGGATTTCAGACCTACGCGGCGCAGTTTCTCAATCGCAATCTCGCGTGCATATTCTGGTGGACGTTTTAACGGGCCGCGCAACAGGCGGAAGGCCACGTTTTGCCAGACAGGGAGCGAGTCAAACAACGCCGCACCTTGAAACAGCATCCCGAACCGCGCCAGAAACGCATCGCGGTCACCTTTGGTCGCGTCCTTGCCGTCAACATAGATCATGCCGTTGTCGGGCTTGATCAGGCCAAGAATGCATTTCAGCGCCACGGACTTGCCGGTGCCGGATCCGCCGATGATGACCATCGAGGTGCCCTTGGGAATCTCAAGGCTCATACCGTGCAGAACCTGATTGGTGCCAAAGGCTTTGTGTACATTGTCCATCCTGATCATACCGAGAAGAACACCCCTGTCAGAATGAAGTTTGCGGCCAGAATCATGATTGCGGCGGATTCGACCGAGGACTTGGTCGCCCGACCGACGCCTTGCGCGCCGCGTCCTGAATTCATGCCGTAGTAGCAGCCCATGATCGCCGCGATCAGGCCAAACGCCGCCCCTTTGACCAGCGATGAGACGATGTCGCGCGTTTCAAGGAAATTGACCGTGTTTTGCAGATAGGTCGCGGCGTTGAAGCCCAGATTCTCGGTCGCGACAACGTACCCTCCGGCGATGCCAATGATATCCCCGATGCCCACCAGCAGGGGCACGGTGATCAGCGCGGCCAAAACGCGGGGCGCTGTTAGGTATTTCATCGGGTGGGTCGACAGTGTCACCAACGCGTCGATCTGCTCGGTGACTTTCATGGTCGCAATTTCAGCCGCGATGGACGAGGTTACACGGGCGGCGATCATCAGACCGACCAGAACCGGGCCAAGCTCGCGCACCATGCCAATCGCAACGATCTGCGGCACCACGGCCTCGGCGTTGAACCGCGCGCCACCTGCATAGATTTGCAGCGCCAGCGCACCGCCGGTGAAGATGGCCGTCAGGCCAACAACGGGCAGAGACAGCCATCCGATATTCATAAGTGCCACGGCAAATTCGCGCGGGTAATAAGGTGGCCGGAATATGTGCGAGATCGCATCCACGGTAAACAGGGCCACCTTGCCAAAGGTCGCAAGCAAGGTCAGCACTGCGCGACCAAGACCGCCCAGCAAGTCCAGCGCGCTCATTCCACGTAGCCTCGGGAATATCGCGCGCCCAGCGATGTAAGAATTTCATATCCGATGGTGCCGGCGGCCTCGGCCAGATCATCGACGGTCTGGTGACCATTCAGGATGCGCAGACGCTCGGGGTCTTTGGGCAAATCGGTGACATCGACGGTAATAAGATCCATCGAAATACGCCCAACGACGGGGCAGGGCTGACCACCTGAAAAGGCGTCGATCCCGCCGCCGATTGCCCTGTGCAACCCATCCGCATAACCTGCGGCGACGGTTGCAATGCGCGACGGTCGCCGGGCTGTCCAGGTGTTGCCATAGCCGACCGTCTCTCCGACTTCCAGTTCGCGTACCTGTATGACCGGCAAGTCTACGGTCACCACCGGTTTCGCGTCAGCAAATGGCAACCCGCCATACAGACCGATACCCGGGCGGCAAAAGTCAAAGTGGAATTCGGGGCCAAGCAGCGTTCCGCCAGTGGCCGCCAGCGAGCGCGGCGCGGAAATTCCATCAGTCATCTCGCGGAAGCTGCGCAATTGTTGCTGGTTCATGGGGTGGTCAGGCTCGTCCGAGCATGCCAGATGCGACATGACAACAAGCGGTTTCAGGGGTTCAACCCTGGGGCGCAGTTCCGCCCAGTCCGCCGGTTCAAGGCCCAGGCGGTTCATACCGCTGTCCAGTTGAACCCCGAACGCCTGATCGGGCAGGGCTTCGATGTGGCGCTGGAACTGTTCGGGCGAATTGATCAAGGGTGTCAGGTCATGGTCGCGCAACAGGTCGGTGTCGCCTTCCATATGGCCCGAAAACACGCCGATCATTGGCACAGGCCCGACCGCCTGCCGGACGGCGGCCCCTTCTTCCGCTGCTGCCACAAAGAACTTGCGCACGCCTTCCTCGGCCAGCGTTGCCGAAACAGGCTCGGCCCCAAGGCCATAAGCGTCGGCCTTGACCACTGCGCCGGTCTCGACATTGGTTTTCGCGTCGAGCGCCTGCCAGTTGCTGGCCAGCGCATGAAGATTGATCGTCAAACGTGCGGTACTCATGGCTCTGTTCATGACATTGGATCGCGGCAGGTCAAGGGGGTACGCGCCGATAATTACCTCGATTGAACGGAACGTGGGCGGCATGTGGCCTGTATTTTGAAGTAGGCGCACCAATTTGCCGGTCGGGTTTTCATTTTTACGGGTGCCCTATTGTGTTTAACCTGTGATCAACAGCCGTCTGCCCGGGGAATCGTTCACCTGGGTTACGGCCACAGGAAAGAGAGCGAACATGATTGAATTCACGTCGGGATACGCTGGTTTCGAGGCGCAAATACCATCGTTTTATGGGGAAGTTTTTACCGCCTCCGAAGGGGCCGCCGAAGGTCAGGCTCTGACGTCGTTGGTACAGGACTTAATGGCGACACGCGACGACGATCTGCGCTGCTATCTGGCACACGATGTTGAAGTTCTTTTGGGATGCATTTTGTTTTCGCGCCTGTTTTACGATGAAGACCCGCGCAACGTCGTTTTGATGTCGCCGGTCGCCGTAAAAACCGATCGCCAGAAAGCGGGGATCGGGCAGAAGCTAATCCGTTTTGCGCTGGATGACCTAAAGGAGCAAGGCGTTGATTTCGCAATAACTTACGGTGATCCCGCTTACTACGGCAAAACAGGATTCAAGCCGATGACTGAAGATTTTGCCCGTCCGCCCCAAAAGCTGAGCCAACCACAGGGATGGATTGGGCAGTCGCTGACCGGGGGCGATGCGGCCCCTCTCTCGGGTCCGTCGCGCTGCGTTCCTGCATTTGACAAACCCGAGCTGTGGTAGGTCAGTAGCCCTCGATCTGGCCGTCCTGCTGCCAGGGTTTGACCAGATTTCCGAAACGGGTGAACTGCGCCTCAAACGACAGTTCGACGGTACCGATGGGACCATGTCGCTGCTTGCCGACAATGACCTCGGCCTTGCCGTGCAGACGCTCCATCGCCTGTTTCCACTCTTCCATCTTTTCCAGCTCGTGATCGCCGGGCTTTTCGCGTTCTTTGTAGTATTCCTCGCGGAACACGAACATCACCACGTCGGCGTCCTGCTCGATCGAGCCTGATTCCCGCAGGTCGGACAGTTGCGGGCGCTTGTCGTCGCGGCTTTCCACCTGACGCGAGAGCTGAGACAGCGCGATGACCGGGATGTTGAGTTCCTTGGCGATGGCCTTCATGCCCATCGAAATCTCGGCAATCTCGTTGACGCGGTTGTCGGACATACCCCGGCACAGCTGCAAATAGTCGATCACCAAAAGGTCCAGCCCATGCGTCCGTTTCAACCGCCGCGCGCGGGCGGCGAGTTGTGAGATCGGCAGGGCCGGGGTGTCGTCGATGAACAGCGGGCAGGCTTCCAGTTCTTTCGCGGCATCCACGAAACGGCGGAATTCTGATTCCGTCATGTCGCCCTGACGGATTTTGTGGCTGGAAATCTCGGACGCTTCGGCCAGAATCCGGCCCGCCAACTGCTCGGCGCTCATTTCGAGCGAGAAGAACCCGACCACGCCGCCGTCAACCGCCCCTTCGGATCCGTCCGATTTGGTGCCGCGCTTATATGCCTTGGCCACGTTGAACGCCACGTTGGTCGCCAATGAGGTTTTCCCCATCGACGGACGCCCGGCCAGAATGATCAGGTCCGACGGGTGCAACCCGCCAAGCTGTTTGTCCAAATCGGCCAGACCGGTGGAAATCCCCGCCATGCCACCGCCGCGCTGGTACGCTTCGTTGGTGACGTTGACGGCTTCTGTGACCGCCTTGAGGAAGGATTGAAATCCCTGTTCGGTCTGGCCCTGCTCGGATAACTGATAAAGCTGTTGTTCGGCCTCGACGATTTGTTCTTTTGGCTCGCTTGAGACATCAACCCGTGCCGCCTTGTCCGAGATGTCACGGCCCAGCCGGATCAACTCGCGCCGGATGGCGAGGTCATAGATCATCTGGGCGTAATCATGCACCGCGAACGCACTGATCGAGGCACCGGCCAGTTTGACCAGATAGGCCGGACCACCCAGTTCCTTCAGGCCCTCATCCTCGGCCATGAAGGATTTCAGCGTCACAGGCGAGGCCAGCGCATTCTTGGCGATGCGATTGGCCGCGACTTCGTAGATGCGGGCATGAACTGGGTCATAGAAATGCTCGGCCCCGATGATCGAGGCCACCCGGTCATACAGGTCATTATTCGTCAGGATCGCGCCCAGAAGCTGCTGCTCGGCCTCGATAGAGTGCGGCATGGTTTCGGCGTTCTGAATTTGCGCCGCTGCCTGCTCGATACTGCTTATCTCGTTCATTTTGTCCCCGCTGCCCGTGCGACAGTTCTAATCAATCCGGCACCGACAGGGCCATCTGTAAATCTCTGAAGATAAGTCGCGTATAACTCTGCTTCAGCTTGGGATAAGTTTGGACAACTTTGCCAAAGAACACCGCGCGGCGCAACATTTAGTGCGACGCCATGTTCACGACACTAGATGCAAGTGCTCTGGGGGCGATTCTGTGGCGAGTTACCCCCAGCTTATACACAGGTGGTTTTTTAGCTCTTGTGGGCTTCCTGCCATCCACGCGGGTCATTCAGGAAAGCCTCGACCCCATCAAGTGTCTCTGCATCAAAGGCTTTCTGCGCCTTGGCTTCGGCCAGAACATCCCACCAGGTGCACAGGTGGTGCAGTTGCACGCCGTGGTCGCCCAGCGTCTTTTCCGTCTCGGGGAAGATGCCGTAGTAGAAGATCACCGCCGTATGCCCGCAGGTCGCGCCGGTGTCGCGGATCGCATCCACAAACGACAGCTTTGATCCGCCATCGGTGGTCAGGTCTTCGACCAGCAGCACGCGCTCGCCCTCGCTCATCGCACCCTCAATGCGCGCGTTGCGGCCGTACCCTTTGGGCTTTTTCCGAACATAGGTCATCGGCAGGGCCATGCGTTCAGCAACCATCGCGGCAAAGGGGATACCCGCGGTCTCACCACCGGCGATGTTGTCGAACGCCTCGAACCCCGCGTCGCGCATCACGGTGACGGTCAGGAAATCCATCAGGGTCGAACGAATGCGCGGGTATGAGATCAGCTTGCGGCAGTCGATATAGGTCGGGCTGGGTAGGCCCGAGGCCAGTGTAAACGGTTCACGCGAATTGAAGTGGACGGCCTTGATCTCCAGCAGCATCCGCGCGGTCAGGCGGGCGATTTCGGTGCTGTCGGGGTAGGAGCTGGGGATCATGATGCAAACCTCTGGGCTGAAAACAGGTTGCGGGCTGATAACGCGCCGCACCCCCCAGAGTCGAGAGGCCAGCCAAAAGAAAAGCGGACCCCGCAGATGCGAGGCCCGCCATGGTCCAAAACGGACCCGAGCGCCAAGGTGGGCTTAGCTGCTCATGTCATAGGCTCGTTCGCCGTGTACCGACAGGTCGAGGCCATTTGTTTCGGTCTCGGCGTCTACGCGAAGCGGTGTGATCAGCGCAACCACCTTGATCAGGGCAAAGGTGACAACTGCCGTAAAGACACCCACGATGACCAGCCCGCCCAGTTGTGCGGTCCACGCGCCAAGGCCGAATACGGCGATCATGATCGTGCCAAAGATGCCGCCGATGCCGTGAACGGCAAAGACATCCAGCGTGTCGTCGATTTTCAAAATGTTGCGGATGACGTTGACGGCCTCTTGGCAGAGTACGCCTGCGACGGCGCCAATGATCAGCGCCTGCACTGGATCGACATAGCCCGAAGCCGGGGTGATCGAGGCCAGACCCGCAATCGTACCGGTCACCAGACCGACCATCGAGGCTTTGCCGTACTTGATCCGCTCGTACAGCGCCCATGTCAGTGAGGCTGTCGCGGCCGAGATATGCGTCACGGTCATCGCCATCGCAGCACCGCCGTCAGCGGCCAGTTGCGACCCGCCGTTGAAGCCGAACCAGCCAACCCAAAGCATCGCGGCGCCAACCATCACAAATCCGGGGTTGTGCGGCGGAGTGGTACGATTCAGGCGAGGACCAAGCACAACAGCAATGATCAGCGCAGCCAGACCCGCAGTTTCATGCACCACGATGCCACCCGCAAAGTCGCGCACGCCGACCTCACCCAGAATTCCGCCGTCGGTCAGGATGCCGCCGCCCCAGATCCAATGTACCACGGGCGCATAGCACAGCAGCATCCACAGGCCCGAGAAGATCATAACGAAGCCAAAGCCCACACGTTCCACATAGGCACCGACGATCAGCGCGGGCGTGATGATGGCGAAAGTCATCTGGAAAGCAAAAAAGAGGACTTCCGGCAGGGTTCCCGACAAGCTGTCGGCGTCGACGCCGTTCAGAAAGGCTTTGCCCAGACCGCCCCAAAGCCCCGACCCGCTGTCGCCGAACGCGATCGAGTAGCCCGCGACGAGCCAAAGAATGCTCATCAGGCACGCAATGCTGAAACAGTGCATGAAGACACTCAGCACGTTGCGGGCGCGCACGAGGCCACCATAGAACAGGGCCAGGCCCGGAAGTGTCATGAAAAGGACCAGTGCCGTTGCAACTATGATCCAGGCGGTATCGGCTCCATTCATCAGCCGCTCTCCTCTTAAACTCGCGTAGCGGGCTTTGAAGCGGAGGGGAGGTGAGGAAAAAAGAGGCAGATAGCAAAAATCGTGCCTAAATTTGGTGCTTTTGCACAAATGGTGACTAAATGTGCGTGCAAAATAGAAGTTTGACTAAAAAATAGTCGATTTAGGAAATCGCCCTAGATAGCAGCTCAAGCGCGTGATCCCGCGCTGCCAGGCGCACTTTGGCGCGACCCAGTGCGCCGAATTCGACGGTTTCGACAAAGGTCGGCTGCCCGTCTGCGGCGACTCCGAAACATACACGTCCTTCTGGTTTGTGCTCTGATCCTCCGGGGCCAGCGATGCCGGTGATTGAGACGGCTAGTTTCGCCTCTGAGTGCTGCAATGCGCCCTCTGCCATTTCACGGGCGACCTGTTCCGAGACCGCACCATGAGCCTCCAACGTCTCGGCCCGAACGCCCAGCATCTGCTGCTTGGCCGTATTGGTGTAAGTGACAAAGCCGCGCTCGACCACGGCGGAACTGCCGGGGATGTCGGTCAGTGCGGCGGCCACCATACCCCCGGTACAGCTTTCGGCGGTGGCGATCATCACCCCTTGCGCGTTGGCGCGGTCGAGCAGGTCAGTCACGTTCATAGCCCCAGAACCCCATGCGCAAGCCCGGCCAGCAGTAACACGCCAATGGCGGCAAAGACCCCGGCGATGACGTCATCCAGCATCACACCCATCGCATCCCCCTTGCGGTCTGCCCATCCAACGGGGCCGGGTTTGGTGATGTCGAACAGTCGAAACAGCAGGAACCCGGCAATCCAGCCGGGCCAGAGTGCCGTGATCTCGATCCCATGTGCCCAAGACGGATAGGAAACCGCCCAAAGTGCGATGAACTGCCCGGCAACCTCGTCGATGACAATTTCGGACGGGTCGTGATCGTCTTGCCCCTCGGTCATTATGCGGGTCGCCCAAAGGCCGCCGAAGAAAGCTGCAATCGTGGCGATCACCAGCAAGGGAAAGCCGCCAAGCGTATGCAGAACCCACGCCAAGGGCAGGGCGGCCAGCGACCCCCACGTGCCCGGCGCGGGGCGCAGATAGCCTGCACCGCAGACCGTTCCGACCAGACGCGCAACATTCATGATTTCACCAGACACGCAGTGGCAAGCGAGGCGATCCCCTCACTTCGTCCCGTAAAGCCCAGCCGTTCCGACGTGGTCGCCTTGACCGAAACCTGATCGGCGCGAAGGCCCGTGATCCGCGCCATTTCCACGCGCATCGCTTCGGCGTGGGGGCCAATCTTGGGGTATTCGCAAACCAGGGTGCAATCCACGTTCGAGATCGCGTAGCCCATCGTCTCGGCCAGCTCGACCGCGTGACGCAGGAAAATTTCACTGGCGGCACCCTTCCATTGCGGGTCCGAGGGCGGAAAGTGCTGGCCAATGTCGCCTTGCGCCAGCGCGCCGTAGATCGCGTCAGTAACGGCGTGCATTCCGACATCCGCATCCGAGTGCCCCTGAAGGCCGCGATCATGCGGCACTTTCACACCACACAGGATCACATGATCCCCGTCGCCAAACCGATGCACATCATATCCGTTGCCCAGTCTTACATCCATATCCGTTCCCAATATGCGTTCCGCCCGGGCAAAATCCTCGGGCCGTGTTATTTTCAGATTGTCCGCATCACCCGGAACTATCGCCACGTCCAAACCCGCTGCGCGCGCGACCTCGACATCGTCTGCCGCGCCTCCGGGGTGGGTCGCGTGGGCTGAGACGATTGCGTCGTAGTGAAAGCCCTGAGGCGTTTGTGCGGCGAACAGCCCGGTGCGGTCCTGAGTTCCCGTTACAACGCGCCCATCACCGGTCCATAATGCATCCGTGATGGCAAGTCCCGGAGCGGCCGCGGGGGATGCCTTCAGCGCCGAAAGAACACTCTGAATAAGCCCGGTGGTCACGCATGGGCGCGCCACATCGTGGATCAGAACGTGTTTGATGTCCAAATCGGCCAGCGCGTCCAATCCGTTGCGCACGGACGCCGCTCTGTCTTGCCCACCTGCCGCGAGGATCAGGTTCGTTCCTTCAAATTCGCTCCAGGCGGATTGATCGTCCTCAGACAGTACGAGAACAATGTGATCGACCTGACCTTTAAAACGGTCAATCGTCCAATCCGCGACCCGTCGTCCTGCGAGAGGCTGCCATTGTTTCGGAGTACCCCCGCCCGCGCGCGTTCCGCGTCCTGCGGCGACGATAATGGCAGCGGTGATCATGGGGCGTTCCCTTTGGTGATTTGTGAGCAATGTTTAGGGCGCGGTGAATGGAGTGGCAATCACCTGCGTAAGTGCGCCTAAAAATTAAGCACATGATGATTTTCCGGGCTTTTCGCCGCCCGATTTGTTGTTCATATACGCTCAATTCGGTATCAAAGCCCCAACTGCCCAAGGATTAAGCACGTTGACACTGCAGCTCGCTGAAAAAGACATTAACCCGCCGGTTATGCTGGCTCCGATGGCTGGAATCACGGACCGCCCGTTTCGTGATTTGGTGATGCGCTTCGGCGCGGGCATGGTCGTCAGCGAGATGGTTGCCAGCCAGGAAATGGTTCAGGTAAAACCCGGCGTGCGCGAGCGTGCCGAGTTGTCAGCGGACGTTGAAAATACTGCGGTGCAACTGGCCGGGCGTGAAGCGCATTGGATGGCTGAGGCCGCGCGGCAGGTCGCAGATCGGGGTGCGCGGGTCATCGACATTAACATGGGGTGCCCCGCGAAAAAGGTAACAAACGGCTATTCAGGCTCGGCACTATTGAAGACACCAGACCATGCCCTGAAATTGATCGAGGCAGTGGTGGGCGCTGTGGACGTGCCGGTTACGCTGAAAACCCGACTTGGATGGGACGATAGTTTGCTGAATGCGCCGGACGTTGCGCGGCGGGCGCAGGATGCGGGTATCCGGATGGTTACGATCCACGGGCGAACCCGGTGCCAGTTCTACAAGGGCCACGCAGATTGGGCCGCGATCCGGGCGGTGAAAGATGCGGTTTCAATCCCGGTCATAGCAAATGGTGACATCGTGGACTCAACCTCGGCTCGGACTGCAATGTCTGAGTCGGGCGCAGACGGCTTTATGGTCGGGCGAGGCGCGCAGGGCAGGCCGTGGGTTCTGGCCCAGATTTGCGCCGAACTCTATGGAACAGTTGCTCCGGTCGTTCCTACAGAGGAGGAGCTGACCGAACTGGTGCGGGGGCACTATCAGTCCATGCTTGAGTTTTATGGCGAGGATCTGGGCTTGCGGGTCGCTCGAAAGCATCTGGGTTGGTACATGGATGAGGTGGGCACACCCTCGGCGCTGCGTCGTGCTGTTCTTACATCTCGGGATACGAACGAAGTGCTGCGTCTGTTGGGTGACGCTTTGAACAGCAGTGCGGAGGTCGCAGCATGACTTCGGACCAAAGTATCTGGGCCTCGCTGCCTGTCCCGGCCTTCATAATTGATGCGGATGACAGGATTACCGATGTGAATTCGGCGGGCGAAGGGTTTTTGAACGCTTCGCGTAAATCCGTCATCGGGAACCCGGTCTGGGATCAGATTGCCGTTGATGCGCCGTTGGAAGAAGCCTTTCTTAGGGCGCGTCAGCAGAGCACGCCGTTGTTTGTAAATGACGTTGATGTTGGCTCGGGCAGTCGCGCGCCTCTGCAATGTGCGCTGCAAATCGCGCCTTTGGTCGGGCATTCGGGGTCCATGATCATGATCATCTCGCCGCGAGAATTGGCGGGGCGGATGACACGAGGGAACACGGTCAAATCCGCGGCGCAATCTGCGATCGGCATGGCGGAAATGCTGGCCCATGAGATCAAGAACCCTTTGGCTGGGATCACCGGTGCTGCGCAGTTGCTCAGCATGAATATCTCGCAGCAAGACCTTGAACTAACTGACCTAATTGTTGCCGAGAGCCGCCGGATCGTGAAGCTGTTGGAGCAGGTCGAACAGTTTGGCAACCTGTCGCAGCCCGATTTCAGACCGGTTAATATTCACGATGTTCTAGACCGCGCACGGCGTTCGGCGCTTTTGGGCTTTGGCGCGCATATGAAAATCGTCGAGGACTACGACCCTTCGCTACCTTTGGCCTATGGCGACCCTGATCAGTTTTTGCAGGTGATCCTGAATTTGTTGAAAAACGCTTCGGAAGCGGCCGATCCCAAAGGGGGAACAATCCGGCTGCGGACGTATTTCGAGCATTCGTTCAGACTGCGCCGCAGCGACGGGTCAGGACATTCGCTGCCGCTGCAGGTCGAGATCATCGACGACGGGCCGGGCCTGCCAGACAAGATTCGCAGCGACATCTTTGACCCGTTCGTTTCGGGAAAGGAAAACGGTACCGGCCTTGGGCTGGCGCTGGTGAGCAAGATCATCTCGGACCATGACGGATGGATTTCCGCCGACTCGGTTCCGGGTCGAACGGTGTTTCGCATCTCGCTTAGGCGAGCACCGCGCGACGCAACTTGAGACAACAAATGCCGATAAGAGCAAAATAAGGAGAGCACCCGATGGATGGAACAGTATTGGTCGCAGATGACGACCGCACGATCCGCACCGTTCTGACTCAGGCCCTTACGCGGGCCGGGTGCAAGGTGCACGCGACGTCTTCGCTGACGACGCTGATGCGGTGGGTCGGTGAAGGCAAGGGTGACGTGGTGATCTCGGATGTGGTCATGCCAGACGGGAACGGGTTGGAAATGCTGCCCAAGATTGCGCAGGATCGACCCGGTTTGCCGGTGATCGTCATTTCGGCGCAGAACACAATCATGACGGCGATTCAGGCGGCCGAAGCGGATGCCTATGACTACTTGCCCAAGCCGTTTGACCTGCCGGATTTGATGAAGCGAACCGCGCGGGCGCTGGAGCAGAAACAGCGCGTTCAGACCGAAGTGGTTGAACCCGCCGATGATCGCCCCGAAGAACTGCCTCTGGTTGGGCGCACACCGGTCATGCAAGCCTTGTACCGGCTGGTGGCGCGGGTAATGAATACCGATTTGTCCGTGATGATCTCGGGCGAAAGTGGGACGGGTAAGTCGCTGATTGCAAGGGCTATTCACGACTTTTCGGATCGTCGCACATTGCCGTTTGTCACCGCCACCGCTGCGGACCTTCGCGATCTGGAAGGCCCGGCGCGAGTCATGGCCCGTGTGCGCGGAGGCACGCTTTTGATCGACGAAATCGCGGATATCGAGGACGAATTGCAGGCGCGGATCGTTCGCATGATGGATACGCCGGGCGACCACGTGCCCCGGTTCATGGCCACCAGCCAGTCGGACCTGACCGAAGCGATGGAGAGCGGTCGCGTGCGTCAGGATCTGTATTACCGGCTTTGCGGCGCGACAATCCACGTTCCGGCGCTGCGCGAACGGGTGGATGACATTACTCTGCTGGCCGACCACTTCCTTGCACGAGAGGAGCGTGAGCATGGCGCCAAACGTTGGCTCAGCCCGGATGCGGTTGAGTTGGTGCGCCGGTACTCATGGCCGGGCAATGTGAGGCAGCTTGAAAATGCGATCCGCCGTCTGAGCCTGACCAGCCGCGCAGACGAGATTTCCAAGGCCGAGGTCGAAATGGTTTTGGGTAGTCAGCCCGAAGCGGAGCCGGTTCTGGGTGACGGTGAACGCGAAAAACTGTCCGCGTCCGTGGCCCGTCATCTGCGTCGTTATTTTGATCTGCACGGCAATTTGTTGCCACCTCCGGGGCTGTACCAGCGGATTTTGCGCGAGGTCGAAGGCCCCTTGATCGAGCTTGCATTGGATGCAACTGGCGGAAATCAGGCGAAATGTGCCGATCTTCTGGGCATTAATAGGAACACGCTGCGCAAAAAGATTACAGATCTCGATATTCAGGTGACACGACGCCGCAAACTGATGTAATATCGCCACACAAAGCGTGGCATCCGGGTACACATCCGGCAACGACCACGAAATATGGCGGTAAGCCGCGCGAGCGGCACATCAGGGTGAGGGCAGACGGTGGCAACCCGAGCACAGAGCGGGCTGATCCTATCGATCAATCGGTGGAGGAAATCCCGAAAGCTGCGCAATTTTAGCACCTTGGGCCTGGTTTTGCTGGGTCCAGTGCTGGCTTTGGCCACATACCTTGTCATTGGTCCATTTAATCTGGGCACGACTGCACCGACATTGCGCCTGATCCTGCTGGCCGATCTGGTTTACGTTCTGGTGGTCGCGGCCTTGGTTTTGAGTCAGCTCGGCAGCCTGATCGCTGCGCGCCGGGCGAAATCTGCGGGCTCTCGGCTTCACCTGCGTCTGATCGGTGCTTTCACTCTATTGGCGCTGGTTCCTACAGTGACGGTCGCGATTTTTGCGGGCCTTACTGTGAATATCGGTCTTGAAGGGTGGTTCTCGGATCGTGTTCGTCAGGTTGTCGGTTCATCTTTGACGGCGGCCGAGGCCTATGAGCAGGAACACCGCGAGGGGCTTACGCAAGACGCGACCGTACTGGCGCGTTTCTTGGACACGGCGCGCGCGCGTGACTACTATATCTCGGACGCCGAGCTGCGTTCGGTTCTGGCGCAAGGGCAATCGCAAATCCAACGTGGTTTGCGCGAAGCCTATGTCATTGATGGCAGTGGCGAAATAAAATCGCGCGGTGATCGGTCTTACCTGTTCAATTTTGAACCACCAACGCCCGAGCAGATGATCGAGGCGACAGATAGTGGCCTTTTGATCATTGCAGACTGGCAGAATAGTGAATTCCGGGCATTGGTGCCTTTGCAAGCCTATCTGGACCGATACCTCTACGTCAGCCGTGAGGTGGATGGGCAACTTCTCACGCTTCTCGACGATACGAAGGAAACGGCACAGTTCTACCAGCAACTCGAAAGCGAGAGGGGCAGGGTGCTGTTTGAGTTTGGCCTGCTGTATCTGGGGTTCGCAGTGATTCTGATCCTTGCGGCAATGTCTCTGGGGATGTGGTTCGCGGAACGTTTGTCGCGTCCCGTCGGGCGGTTGACCACGGCGGCTCAGCGCGTCGGAGCCGGGGACTTGAGCGTTCAGGTCATCGAAGAAGCAAGCGATGATGAAATCGCCATGCTGGGTCGTTACTTCAACCAGATGACCAGACAACTGAAAGGGCAGCGCGACACTCTGCTTGAGAATACACGTCAGATTGAACGCCGCCGCCGTCTGTTCGATTCGGTGCTCAGTTCGGTGACATCCGGCGTCGTGGGCGTGGATTCAGAGGGCTGCGTGACATTTGTGAACCGGTCGGCGGAACGCCTATTGGACTGGTCGCGCGGGGAAGAACATCTGGCAATCGGCATTGCGGTGCCTGAGTTCCTGCCTCTGTTCGAGAGCCTGAAGGAAAGCGGTCAGGAGGCCGTGCAGGGCGAAATCAAAGTGACCCGCAAAGGCAGGTTGGAAAATCTGTTGGTTCGCATGGCGACTCGGCGCGGCGAAGACGGCGGTCTTGAAGGGTACGTGGTGGCCTTTGACGACGTGACCGATTTGGTCAGCGCGCAGCGTATGGCGGCTTGGGGCGACGTGGCGCGGCGTATTGCACACGAGATCAAGAACCCTCTGACCCCCATTCAACTGAGCGCCGAGCGGATAAAGCGAAAGTTCTCACGAAAATTGGATGAGGAAGATTGCGATAGCCTTGTGTCCATGACGGACGTGATCGTGCGTCAGACCAATGACCTACGGCGAATTGTGGACGAGTTCTCGAAGTTCGCGCGTATGCCGGAACCCGACCGGCATGAAGAAAACGTCATAGATTTGGTGCGCGAGGCTGTCTTGCTGCAACAATCGGGTCAGCCAGATGTGCAGATTGACGCCACTTTGCCAGACCATCCGGTTCTGGCGGATGTTGATGCGACGATGTTGAATCAGGCTCTGACGAACCTGATCAAGAATGCCGGAGAAGCGATTGAAACCTTGAAACAAAAGGGTGCTCCGGAAAACCTGAAACCACAGATAAAAGTGGATGTATCCTGTGATGACGCTGGGACGGTCATCACGATTGCAGATAACGGAATAGGGTTGCCCGAAGACAGGGCGCGGCTTTTTGAGCCATACGTAACCACACGCGACGAAGGGACAGGTTTGGGATTGCCCATCGTCAAGAAGATCATCGAAGAACATGGCGGTGCGCTGACTTTGGAAGATGCACCGGTATTTGACGGACAGGACCATTTTGGCGCGATGGCCGTGATCCGTTTGCCAGGGGGCAAATTCTCCCAGACGGCGGCGCCACAGAAGCAGGCAATCAATATAAACAAACTGAAAGCAGGCCAAAGATGAGTGACATTCTGATCGTAGATGACGAACGCGATATTCGCGAGCTGGTGTCCGACATTCTGGAGGACGAAGGCTATTCAACCCGGCTGGCTGCCAACTCGGACGAGTGCATGGCGGCAATCAATTCGGAACCGCCGGGGCTTTTGATCCTGGATATCTGGCTAAAGGACAGCCGAATGGATGGGATCGACATCCTCACGGCCGTAAAGCGCGACAACCCGGATGTTCCGGTGGTCATCATCTCGGGCCACGGCAATATCGAAATCGCGGTGGCGGCGATCAAGCAGGGGGCATACGACTTTATCGAAAAGCCCTTTAACATAGACCAGCTGATGGTGGTGATCCGTCGCGCGATGGAGACCTCGCGCCTGCGTCGCGAAAACGCTTCGCTCAAGCGCAAGGAGGTCACGGATTCCGACATGATCGGCAAGTCCGCTGCCTTCCGTTCGATGCAGAGCCAGCTTGACAAGGTCACCAAGTCGAATGGTCGTGTGATGCTGAGCGGCCCTGCCGGGGCAGGCAAGGAAATCGCGGCTCGGTATATTCACGCGCATTCAAATCGTGCAAATGCGCCGTTCGTGACGGTTAACTGTGCGGGTATTGAACCTGAGCGCGTTGAGGAGGTTCTGTTCGGGCGTGAATCCTCGGAACGCGGTGTTGAGTCTGGGTTGTTGGAAGAAGCTCATGGCGGGGTGATTTATTTCGATGAAGTCGCGGACATGCCGCTGGGTACTCAGTCCAAGATCCTGCGGGTACTGGTCGATCAGCAATTCCAGCGCGTTGGCGGGTCTGACAAGGTTCGGGTCGATCTGCGCGTAATCTCGTCGACAAATAAGGATCTTGATGCAGAGATCGCTGCGGAACGGTTCCGCGAGGAGCTGTATCACCGTTTGAACGTCGTGCCGATTGACGTCCCTTCGCTTGAAGACCGGCGCGAGGATATACCGGTTCTGGCACAGCACTTCATAGAAATGTGCAACGAATCCCAAGGGTTGCCGGTGCGCGAGATTTCGGAAGAAGCGGTTGCCCTGCTGCAGACCATGACTTGGCCCGGCAACGTGCGCCAGTTAAAAAACCTGATCGAACGCGTATTGATCCTTGGCGACGGCACTGGGCCGATCGAAGCAAAGGAACTGCCTGCCGAAGACGAAAAGGCGGACGATTCCGGTCGTGTCGTTTTGTCTGGTGCCTTGGCAACCTTGCCACTGCGTGAAGCGCGAGAGGCGTTCGAGCGCGAATACCTGCTGACGCAGATCAACCGCTTCGGCGGCAATATTAGCCGAACAGCCAGCTTTGTCGGTATGGAACGCAGCGCGCTGCACCGTAAGTTGAAATCGCTGGGTGTCGTGACGTCGAACAAGTCGGGCGCTCGGGTTGCTCAGTTGGACGAACCTGAACCGGCGGAATAAACCGCCGGTAGGTCACCCCGCCTGACCCGGTGTGATGATCTGGAAAGAGCCGTTGTCGAACTTTACAAAACACGACTCGGTGCTGAGCGGCGGCAATTTTGTCGTCGGCTGTGCCGGAACGCGTGATTTCACGTTCTGCTTGCAGGGCGGCAAACTTATCGGACGATACCCCCTTTTCGCCATGCATTGCGCCTCGACCGTGTTGCGCAGCCCTTGGTTGACGTCCACGGTATAGACCTGCCCGGGTTGCCACCATCCTGGTGAGCGATAACACCGCCCGTCTCCGTGGCAGTAGGTCCGCCCGGGCCAGTATGTCGGGGGGGATTGACGTACCTGGTTGGCCACAGGCGCGTCCTTGAGCGCCTGAACGCGACACTCGGTGGTTTCTGTTTGCATGCGCGAGACACTTTCGCCTTCGCGGTAATACAGCGACAGAGGACCGCAAGAGCTGAGGAACATAATAGGAATAATCAAGCGAAGTACTGTTTTCATACGCTTATCTTGCCTTGACTGAACATGTATGACAAATCAATTGACCGCTTTGGGGGCATCTGTCATTCAAAGATTTCAGGCAGAAGGGCCAAAAACATGAAGGTCATCATATGCGGTGCCGGTCAGGTTGGCTGGCAGATTGCACGGCACCTTTCGGGCGAATTGAATGACGTTACGGTGGTGGATAACAATCCAGACCTCGTGCGGCGCGCCACGGAAACGCTGGACGTTCAGGGGATCGCCGGGTTTGCCAGCTATCCCGACGTGCTAGAGCGTGCAGGCGCACGCGACGCTGAGATGATCATAGCCGCGACGCACTCTGACGAAGTGAACATGGTCACTTGCCAGATGGCGCATTCGGTATTCTCGATTCAGCGGAAGATCGCGCGGCTGCGGTCAAAGTCCTACCTCGAGGCAATCCACTCGGACCTGTATCGTCGGGATCACCTTCCAATCGACGTGGTGATCAGCCCGGAGAGAGAGGTTGCGGCAGCGGCCATGCGCCGTCTGTCTGCCCCATCTGCCTTTGATACCGAAATGTTCATGGACGGGCAGGCGCAGCTTTTGGGGATTCGCATCGACGAAGACTGTCCGATCGTGAATACTCCTTTACGGCAACTGACCGACCTGTTTTCCACCCTGAGTTCGGTTGTTGTTGGCGTTCGTCGCGAGGGCACCCTGTTTGCCCCCGAATCCGAAGACCAGCTATTTGTTGGGGATGAATGTTACGTCTTTGCCAGCGTCCAGGACGTGGACCGCACGCTGGAAGTGTATGGAAAGGCGCAAAAGAAACAGGATCGCGTAGTTATCGTCGGCGGCGGGAATGTCGGGCTTGAGGTCGCCCGCACGCTGGAAGAACGCGAAAGCCGCGTCCGGGCAAAAATCATCGAGCGTGATCGCCGCTGCGCGGAACTCGCGGCCGAGGCGTTGGAACGTACAATCGTTCTGAACGGCGACGGGTTGGATGCTGCGTTGCTGCGCGAGGCCGGGATCGAACGTGCCGATGCGATGCTGGCCGTCACAGATGACGACCGTGCCAATATGTTGGCCGCCGTTCGCGCCAAGGCCGAAGGCTGTGCGTTGGCGATCGCCTTGATCAACGATCCCAGCATGGTTGCCCTGATGGGACCACTGGGCATTGACGCTTATATCAACCCGCGTGCGACCACGGTCAGCTCGATTCTGCGCCACATTCGCCATGGGCGTGTGCGACAAGTCTATTCCATCGGCGATGCCGAGGCCGAAGTGATCGAGGCCGAAGTTCTGTCCACCTCACCGATGGCTGGCCAGAAACTGCGCGACATTGATTTTCCCGAAGGTGTTCTGGTCGGTGCAATCCGCAAAGGGGATGAGCTGTTTCGACCGAGCGGCAGCTTGCGGATCGAGGAAAAGGATGTGGTCGCGATTTTTGCCATGGCCAAGGACGTCCCCGAGGTCGAACGTTTGCTGCAGGTTTCGATTGATTTCTTCTGATGGAGCGGGCTCGGGCACAGAAGATCGGGTTGGTGCGGCGATTGCCGCTGTTCCTTCTCATCTGGGGTATTGCCGCATTGTCGATGTGGATACCCGCGATCTACGCACTGGCGCTGGATGACCACGATACATCGCGGTCCTTTTTCTATTCGGGGCTTTTGGGGCTGTTCGTCGTCGCAAGTATTGCGCTGGCGTCGTCCAACCGAGTTCCCCGTCGCGGGACTCTGGGGCAACTGGCCGTTTTGCTGGCCTGTTTCACGGTGCTACCGATATTTCTTGCCATTCCGCTACACGACGCGCTTGGGAATACGACATTCCTGAACGCTTATTTCGATATGGTCAGCGCGATGACCACGACCGGTGCCGATATATTTCCCGACCCCGATCGTTTGACGCCCTCGCTGCATTTGTGGCGTGCGCAAGTGGGATGGATGGGCGGTCTTTTGATGTGGATTTCCGCCGCCGCTATTCTGGCGCCGTTGTCGCTTGGTGGGTTCGAGGTCACCGCACGCGGGCAGCCGGGTCGCCCGGTTTCTGGTGTCGCGCAGAGCGAAAAAGTGGACCCGCGAGGTCGCTTGATCCGAGTCACACGGACCCTGACACCGGTCTACGCAGGTTTGACCGCAGTGATATGGCTACTGTTGCTGATCGCAGGCGAGCAAGGGCTGACCGCGATTTGTCACGCAATGTCCACGATGGCGACCTCGGGTATCTCGCCTGTCGGCGGCCTTGAGGGGGCGCAGGCCGGTGTGACAGGAGAAGCAATCCTGTTCCTTTTTCTTTTCTTCGCGCTGTCTCGTCTTACGTTTTCGACCGATACGGCCATGACGGGATATTCACGGCTGGACAAAGACCCTGAATTTCGGATCGGCCTGTTGATTGTCGGTTCCGTCGCGATCCTGTTGTTCTTTCGTGTTTGGGCTGGGGTCAACGAAATCGGCAACACGATGGAGCCGCTACAGGCGTTGAGTGTCATTTGGGGTATGACCTTTACGGCGCTGTCTTTTCTGACCACCGCCGGATTTGAAAGCGCCAATTGGAATGATGCGCAGCAGTTGTCTGGCCTTGGCACGCCCGGATTGATCCTCATGGGGCTGGCGCTGATCGGCGGCGGCGTTGCGACTACGGCTGGTGGGGTCAAACTATTGCGGGTTTTTGCCCTGTACCTCAATGGCGCGCGTGAGATTGACCGGCTGATCTATCCGTCCTCGGTCAGCGGGGTGGGCGGCGGCAACAGGCGCATCCAAAGCGATGGAGCCTTTATTGCCTGGATCTTCCTGATGATGTTTGCGTTGACCGCAGCGGCGTTCAATTTGCTGCTGGCAGCGACAGGGGCCGGGTTTGAACAGGCCATGGTTCTGACCGTTGCAGCGCTCAGCACGACTGGCCCGTTGATCGAACTGGCCACCGATGTTCCGTTGCGATTGGTCGATTTGTCAGCAGGCGCAAAGCTGACGATGTGTGCTGCAATGGTAATTGGCAGGCTTGAAACCCTGGCGATTATTGCCTTGATCACGCCGGCGCTCTGGCGGGGCTGAGAATCCACACCCGCAGAATGTCTTATTTTTCATCTGGAAACTCGGTTAACGACACTCCATACTCTGCCGGAGGGAGCGCGTTGGTCCGCAGCGCGTAGCAAGAACAATGGCGAGATTATAAAAATATGGCTTCGGACAGACAGAATCTGCAGGACGCGTTCCTGAATAATGTAAGAAAAGCAAAAGTCCCGGTCACGATATTCCTGATCAACGGTGTGAAATTGCAAGGTGTAATCACCTGGTTCGATAATTTCTGCGTCTTGTTGCGCCGCGACGGACAGTCGCAGTTGGTCTACAAGCACGCGATTTCGACCATCATGCCGTCGCAGCCGATCAGCCTGTATGAGGGCGAAGACGCCTCTTGATGGAACACGATAGGACGCGCACCCGCGCTTGGGTGCTGCATCCGGAAATTAAGTCAGATGAACAGCGCCGTGTCCCCGAACCGGCGCTGGAAGAAGCGGTGGCGCTGGCTGCTGCTTTGCCCGATCTTGACGTGATCGGATCGGAAATTGTGCGCCTGCAACGTGCCCAGCCTGGTTTGCTTTTCGGAAGTGGCAAGATTGAGGAACTGGCAGAGCGGCTGCACGACAACCAGATCGAACTGGTTCTGATCGACGGGCCGGTTACCCCCGTTCAGCAGCGCAACCTTGAAAAAGCCTGGAAGGTCAAAATCCTTGATCGGACGGGTCTGATCCTTGAGATTTTCAGCGATCGTGCCCGGACCCGAGAGGGTGTTTTGCAGGTCGAGATGGCGGCGCTCAGCTATCAGCGGACGCGTCTGGTTCGGGCGTGGACCCACCTTGAACGGCAGCGGGGCGGGCTTGGATTTGTCGGTGGACCCGGCGAAACCCAGATCGAAGCTGACCGGCGCGCTATTGACGAACAGCTTGTGCGCTTGCGGCGGCAGTTGCAGAAGGTGGTCAAAACGAGGACGCTGCACCGGGCCGCACGCGCCAAGGTGCCATATCCCATCGTTGCGCTGGTGGGGTACACGAACGCCGGGAAGTCGACGCTTTTCAATCGCCTGACCGGGGCCGAAGTAATGGCCAAGGACATGTTGTTCGCCACCTTGGACCCGACCATGCGCCGGGTAGAACTGCCTGACGGCCCCGAGGTGATCCTGTCGGATACGGTGGGCTTTATCTCGAACCTGCCGACCGAGCTGGTCGCGGCCTTCCGTGCCACGCTGGAGGAAGTTCTAGGCGCAGACATCATTGTCCACGTCCGCGACATCAGCCACGACGAAAGCGATGAGCAAGCTCGGGATGTCGAAACGATCCTGACTTCGCTTGGGGTCGACGATGAGCGTCCGCGGCTTGAGGTCTGGAACAAGATCGATCTGCTGAGCGACGACGACCGCGAAGCCGCCATCGCGCGCACGGATCGCGATCCTGCGATCTTTGCGATTTCCGCGGTGACGGGTGAAGGGATAGAACCGCTATTGGCCGATATCGCGGTCAAGCTACAGGGCGTGCGGCACGAAACGACCTTGAAATTGGGTTTTGCCGAGGGCGACAAGCGCGCGTGGCTGTTCCGTCAGGATGTTGTCCAGTCTGAAAAGCAGGAGGACGATGGGTTCAAGATCACAGTTCTTTGGACCGACAAACAAGCCGCGCAGTTTGCGGCCCTCTAAGGATCAAACGCCGTCGATCTGTCTTTGATAGTCTTCGGCGTCGAACCAACCAAGCGAAGATTGCACCTTGTTGTCCGTGGTCATTTCCCATTCTTCCCAACCGCGTGTGACAACGTGATTTCCGGTTTGGGCATGATGCCCTTCCAAGGTCCAGACAAAGATTGCGTGGGTTCCGGCCCATCTTAGCATGTCACATCGGACTTCGAGGTCCGGGAAGTCGGCAAAGAAGCCGCGCGCCATGTCTGCAATTGCTGCGCGTCCGACGAAAGGCTCGCCGCGATTGATCTCGATTTTCCCGTCCGGTGCGAAAAAGCTGGCGACCGCTTCAGGATCGCCCGAGCTCCACGCGATCGCGTAGTCCCGCGCAAGGTTGTTCAACGTATCCCGAATACTGGCCATGAATACCCCCGGTTCAAATCGCTGACCCCTGGGATCGTAAGCCAAAACAAGGGGCTGCGTCCACGGAAGCGCAAAAAAGGGGCGAGGTCTTGCCGAAAGATGGCCTCAGCGCGGCACCAAATTCGTCACGCCAACAGCGGCTGCACGGGCCAGATCAAGGTCCAGCGACATCGGAATATACTCTCCACGCCGCCAGAGTTGCGCCTGGTCGTCATAGTAGCGCGACAGGAAATGACCAGATTGACCAGTGGCCGTGATAAAGACCGAGCTGTCAGGGTCCGCGAAATCATAGACGCCCCGATATCCCGCGCCGTGCACGTTCTGGAACGGGTCCGGGCCTTCGCCCGAAGTGCGCCCGCGCAGCAGGGTATTGTCGCCGCCGCTGGTGGATTGGCGGATATTGACGAAGAACCGCAGAACCGGGACCGAGCCCAGAACCGGGTGATCATGGGTGGCCTGATGCGCGTCGCCCCAGCGCAGGGATTCCAGCGATCCGCCATATTTCTCGGAAATCCAGATCAGCGCGTCATCCAGCGCCATTCGAGCCATATCTGTGCAGGTCTCGACCGGAGCGCTCTGACGCACGTCACACCAAACCGCCGCGCCGTCGATATCGCGGTAGACGCGTTCGATGAATAGCGGTTCGACATGTTTGTATTCAGCGGCCAGCGGGCCAAGCTCGTCCGAGATCAGGCGGATTTGCAGCGCGCGCAGCCAAGCGGCATAGATCAGCGGCTCGGGCAGGTGTTCGTTCATCTCGCCATTCCACTCGGCCAGCAAACCCAGCGCGATCTGGCGCTGACGCTCGGGCGTGCCTTCGGGGGCCGAGGCGCCGGTGAACCACAAGTCAGCCCCGATCAAGGGCAGAAGCGAGCGGGCGGTAAAGCTGACGGTGTCCAGCTGCGCCTCGATAAAACTGTCGCGCGTGTGAACCTCGCGCGATTGCATAAGGCGTTCCCAGCGGTGAATGCGCTGCGTGTCACCCCATTCATATGAAACATGCTCGGGGAAAGGGCGGTCTATGACTTTGTTGTTTGTATTGCCCAGTATGCCACCGACCGGGGCTACAAATTCCGGGTTGTCCGCATAGGGCAGGCGGCCCTGCCAGCGGTTTTCGGTCAGCCATCCGGGGGTGGGGATGCGCCCACGGCTTTGGTTGCGCAGGTCGCGCTTGGGCATGGCCCCGATCAGCTTCATGCCGATCGTGTCCTTGTCCACCACTGACAGGTTCTGAGACGGGGCGATGAACAGTTCGGCTGCGTCAATCGCCTGCGGCACGGTATCGGAATTCATCAAGGCCATCGACGCGGTCATCGACGTGTCCCGCGCACTCAGGGCGGTCCAGGACAGCGATGCGACGTGACCCGGCGGTGTGATGGTTCCCAGGTCGTAGTGGCTGCCGGGCAGAACGGGGCCGTTTTCCGTCCATCGCAGGGTCAGAGTGATGGGCGCCTCGTCCTTGATCTCGATGATCGAGGGGCGGTTGCGGAACGTCTTGTACCCGTCGGGGGTCAGGTATTCTTCGGGATTGTCGGGGTTGAGCTGTTCAATATGAACGTCCTGATCATCCAGATAGGACGATGTCAGCCCCCATCCCAGCCGATCGCTGCGCCCCGCCATGACCGAGGGGATGCCCGGAATCGTCGCGCCGATGACACCGCCTTTTTCCAGTTCCAGCCGGGCCAGATACCAAACTCCGGGGGCGGTGAACCCCAGATGCGGATCGTTTGCCAGCAGCGTCCCGCCAATGGCGGATCGTGAAGGTGCTGCGGTCCAAGCGTTTGACGCACCGGCCAGCCCCCGTTTTGGGAATGGCGAGAGCGGACTGCCGGGCATGGGCGATCCGGCGGCATATCGGGGCACGCCCGGGAACAGGGCGGCATATTCGGGCAGGGCCGCGATCCCGGCACCGGGTACATCAGGCAGGATATCCGCCAGCCGCGCCGGGTTGTTCAGCAAAAGCGAGGTGCGCGCCCTCAGCACCTCATCCTCAAGATGGCCCGACAACTGAAGGCTCATCAGTTTGATCACAGCGATGCTGTCACCGGGTTGCCAAGGGGAAACCGGCGCGTTGAACAGGAACATCTCGGGCGCGCCGCGCCCAAGCGCCATCTCATTGATCTCGTCCAGCCGCGCGTTAACCCCCGCAGCGTAGGCACGCAGCGCGGCCTTGGTATAGTCGTCCTGTACGTCGACCGAGCGATGGGCAAGGCCATAAAGGTCAAACCGACGCAGCAATTTGTCGATTGATACCGTGCGAGCGCCGAACACTTCGGACAGACGCCCCTGCGCGGTGCGTCGCAAGACCGTCATCTGCCAAAGCCGGTCCTGCGCATGTGCATACCCAAGCCCGAAGAAGACATCCGGGTCAGTCTCACCCAGAATATGCGGCACATTGGCTGTATCACGTACGATTTCCACGGGCGCAGTCAGCCCGCGCACCTCGACGGTCTGATTGTATTCGGGCAGGGATTGGCTGGCTAGAAAATAGACCAGAAGTACAGCGGCCACAGTAAGAAGGACGAGGCCCGTGGCAACGCGCACCAGCCAACGAAATACTAATCCCATCTGAGGCTCATTTTCTGATCTAGCTCCGTTTGGCGTCAGAGTAGTGGAAGCCCATCCCAACCGAAAGAGGAACGCCCGCAGAATGTGCATCTTTGCGCAACGTCGCAAAGAAAAACCCCTGCCACAGAGACGCGCCCATGGCAGGGGTTAAGCACTGAGGGGGTTAGTGCTGACTTACGGTATGATCCGCGTATATTTTGTGCCTTCGACTGTCGCGCCGATCTGCAGGCCCGCTTGACCGAAGACGGCTGCCAGAACCGGGGAGCGCAACGTTGTTGTGTCCGTCGAGAGCGAGTCGCCCTGATCGCTGACCACATAGCCGATATCAGCGCCGGCGGTCCAACCGCTGGAGCGGCGGAAGTCATTCAGTGCGTCTTGCGTCATAAAGAACAGAACGTGGGCGTATTGCTGTGCGCCGACCTGCAGTCCAGCGGTGCCTTTTACGGCTGAATAGTAGTCGACCGTCGCACCGTTGATCCGCAATGCGCCGCGGCCGTAACCGCCGCCAAAGACAAATCCGGCCTCGGTTATCAAGGGCATGACCAGCATGCCGTTGGCTTTTTCCGCGATCTCTACGGTGTTCGGATAGCGAGAATACATTTCGGTCAGCGTGGCATCGACGCGCGCGTCGATCGTGGCCGCGTTCGAGTTGCCGACGCCGTTGCCGCAAGCTGCGGTCAGGGTCAGCCCGGCCATGCCAAAGGCAAAGCCACGACGACTTAGTCGAATGGGATTGGAACTGCTCATTGTTTTTTCTCTGTATGACTGCCTGAATTGTCGGGTGTTCCCGATCTTGTGGGCGAGGATACGCCTATTGAGTCCACCTGTCACGGGAAAGCTGCGCCGCCCCCGTTCACAATCGGCGAATTATCGCGAAAGTTTGAGGTATTAGCGCTGAAGGTGACGGGCTACCTCTGGGGCAAAGTAGGTCAGGATGCCGTCACATCCTGCGCGCTTGAACGCGAGAAGGCTTTCCAGCATGACCTTTTCCCCATCTACCCAGCCGTTCTGCGCAGCCGCCTGAATCATCGCGTATTCACCGGATACCTGATAGGCGTAGGTCGGTGCGCCAAACGTGTTTTTCACCCGACGGCAGATGTCCAGATAGGGCATGCCCGGCTTGATCATAACCATGTCCGCGCCCTCGGTCAGATCACGCTGGATCAGACGCAGAGCTTCGTCTGAATTGGCTGGGTCCATCTGATATGTTTTCTTATCCCCGGTCAGCGCGCCCGACGCCCCGACAGCATCGCGGAACGGGCCATAAAATGCGCTGGCGTATTTGGCGGCGTAGCTCAGGATCATCACATTCTGGTGGCCTGCGGATTCCAGCGCGCGACGCATCGCTCCGATCCGGCCGTCCATCATGTCAGATGGTCCGATGATATCAGCGCCCGCGTCAGCCTGGGCCAGCGTCATTTTCACCAGCGCCTCGATCGTCTGATCGTTCACAATCTCGCCATTGACAACATACCCGTCGTGGCCGTTGATGTTGTAGGGGTCCAATGCAACATCCGTCATCACTGCAATGTCCGGGGCTGCGGACTTGATGGCGCGAATGGCACGGTTGGACAGGTTGTCGGGGTTCCATGCTTCGGCGCAGTCTTCGGTCTTCAAGCTGGGGTCGGTGTATGGGAAGATGCAGATCGCGGGAATACCAAGTGCCTGCGCTTCGACTGCGGCCTTCGCAATCAGATCGACCGAACGGCGAACGACACCCGGCATGGATGGCACGGGTTCTTCGATGCCTTCACCATCGCGCACAAAAACCGGCCAGATCAGATCGTCGACGGTCAAGGAGTTTTCGCGCACAAGGTTCCGCACCGCCTGAGATTGACGCACTCTGCGAAAACGGGTCATTGGAAAAGGGGCGATGGTCGGTTTCATGTCGCGCTCTCCTTGAATAATCCTGCATTGGGTGGCATGAATTCGGCGTAGTCTCAAGGGTAACGATGGACGCGGCAGTGCGAAGAGGGTCCCTAAGGACAGTGAACAAAGGGCTGGCGCGTGGACGTATACTCTTCGATCTTTGAACTTATTGACATGCGCAGCTTTTCCAATCTTTGGTATTGGATCGTGCTGGCGGTTCTATGGTCCTCGGCTAGTCATTGGGCCATGGGTGTGCCGCATGATCTGGTCGTGCGCGCGCGCCGTATGGGCGGGCAGGCCGAGAAAGATCTTATGGACATTGTCAGGATCAACAGGAATCGGCTGTTGTACATCGCGGATGTGTCCGGGCTGGTTATTTTTGCGCTGAGTTGCTTCTGCTTTACGGGGCTAGCGACGCTTGGTTTTTATTACGGTGTAGAGTTCGCGCAGGCGGTATTTCTGCTTTTGTTTCCGCTGTGCGTAGTGATGCTGATCAACATATCCGCCGCGCGCAAACTGCGACGCGCAGAGGCCGGTATGGAAATCGTTTCAAAGATTCTGTCACGATGCAGAATCTATACGCAGATCGTCGGGATGATTTCGATCTTGATCACATCGCTCTGGGGTATGTATCAAAACTTTTCGATCAGCGTTCTGGGATAGAGAATTCGGAAAGGCAAGGCGATGACGGCTCCGAACCATGTAACGGTTGGCGGCGCCCCCGAAGGGTTTGACGCACAGCTTGTTCTGAACGAAATGACCCGGACCGGCGGTCCGGTCTGCCATGTCGCGCGTGATGACAAGCGGATGGAAGCGATGCGCGCGGCGCTTGCCTTTTTTGCGCCAGACGTCCCTGTTTTCGTGTTTCCCGGCTGGGACTGCTTACCCTATGACCGGGTGTCGCCGAATGCGGATATCGCGGCTGCGCGGGTCGCGACCTTGGCGGCTCTGGTCCATCAGATGCCAGAGCGTTTCGTGTTGCTGACAACCCTCAATGCGGCAACACAGCGTGTTCCGGCGCGCGAAGTGCTGAAGCAGGCCGCATTTACCGCACGAGTGAATCACCGCGTTGACGAAAAAGCCCTGCGCGCGTTTCTGGTGCGCATGGGTTTTACCCAAAGTCCCACCGTGATGGAGCCCGGAGATTATGCCGTTCGCGGCGGTATCATCGACATTTTCCCACCCGGAGAGTCCGGCCCCGTGCGGCTGGACCTATTCGGAGACGTTCTGGACGGCGCGCGCCGGTTCGATCCTGTCTCGCAACGGACGACAGAAAAGCTTGAGGTTGTGGAACTGGCCCCGGTGTCTGAGGTCATTTTGGACGAAGCCGCCATTACCCGGTTCCGCCAGAACTATCGCATTGAATTCGGCGCGGCGGGCACCGATGACCCACTGTACGAGGCGGTGAGCGCGGGGCGTAAACATCAGGGCGTTGAACATTGGCTTCCCTTTTTTCACGAAAGATTAGAAACCCTTTTCGACTATCTGCCGGGGGCCACGATCTCGCTGGATGATCAGGTGACGCCTGCGCGTCTGGCGCGGTGGGATACGATTGCCGATCAGTATGAAACCCGGCGTCTGGCGTTGGAAAACCGTTCGCGCATGGACACGGTTTATAAGCCCACGCCTCCCGGATTGCTGTATCTGGACGATGCGGCGTGGGAACAGGCTGTGGGAGACCGGCGGGTATTGCAATTTAGCCCTCTGCCACAGGCCAGCGGGCCGGGTGTGATCGACGCGGGCGGGCGGATCGGGCGCAACTTTGCGCCTGAGCGTCAGCAGGAAAGCATCAGCCTGTTTGGGGCGCTGGCCGCACATATCACCGACAAGATGGCAAAAGGCCCGGTGCTGATCGCGTCCTATTCCGAAGGCGCGCGGGAACGTCTGACCGGACTGATCGAGGATGAAGGTCTGGCCGAGGCGATCCCCGTTACCGATGGCACGCGCGTTGGCAAACGTGGGCTGCATCTGGCTGTCTGGGCGTTGGAACATGGGTTTGAAGCCCCAGGCCTGACGGTCATTGCCGAACAGGACGTGCTGGGTGATCGCCTGATCCGCCAACCCAAGAAACGCCGCAAGGCCGAGAATTTCCTGACCGAAACCCAATCCCTCAGCCCCGGCGATCTGGTGGTGCACGTGGATCACGGTATCGGGCGATATATCGGCATGGAGGTCGTCACCGCTGCCGGTGCCGCCCACGAATGTCTGCTGCTGGAGTATGCAGAGCAATCCAAACTGTATCTGCCGGTCGAAAACATCGAACTGCTGTCCAAATACGGCCATGACGAAGGTTTGCTGGACCGTCTGGGTGGCGGCGCTTGGCAGGCCAAGAAAGCCAAGCTGAAAGAGCGCATCCGCGAGATGGCGGACAAGCTGATCCGCATCGCCGCCGAGCGTGCGCTACGCAAAGCGCCCGTGATGGACCCGCCGCCCCACGCGTGGGAGGAGTTCAGCGCCCGTTTTCCCTATCAGGAAACCGACGACCAGCTGCGCGCGATTTCTGAGGTGATGGAGGACATGCACTCGGGCGCGCCGATGGACCGTCTGATTTGTGGCGATGTGGGCTTTGGCAAGACCGAGGTCGCCATGCGCGCCGCCTTTGTCGCCGCCATGTCAGGTGTTCAGGTGGCCGTGGTTGCGCCGACCACGCTGCTGGCCCGCCAACACGCGGCCAGCTTCAAGGAACGGTTCCGGGGCTTCCCGCTGGAGGTGCGGCAGTTGTCGCGCTTTGTCTCTGCAAAAGACGCTCAGCAAACACGCGACGGCCTGGCGCGCGGCACGGTGGATATCGTGATCGGCACCCATGCGCTGTTGGCCAAGGGGATACGGTTCAACAATCTGGGCCTGCTGATCATCGACGAAGAACAGCATTTCGGCGTCGGTCACAAAGAGCGCTTGAAACAACTTCGCTCGGACATCCACGTTCTGACCCTGACCGCCACGCCGATCCCGCGCACGCTGCAACTGTCGCTAACCGGGGTGCGCGACCTGTCGATCATCGGCACACCACCCATCGACCGTCTGGCGATCCGCACCTATGTCAGCGAGTTCGATGCGGTGACAATCCGCGAGGCGTTGCTGCGTGAACATTATCGCGGTGGGCAAAGTTTCTATGTGGTCCCGCGCATCTCGGACCTGCCCGAGATTGAGGAATTCCTGAAAGAGCAACTGCCCGAACTGACCTATGTGGTCGCGCATGGGCAGATGGCAGCGGGCGAACTTGATGACCGGATGAACGCCTTTTACGACGGCAAATATGACGTTCTGCTGGCAACAACGATTGTGGAAAGCGGGCTGGATATTCCGACCGCGAACACGATGGTCGTGCATCGGGCGGATATGTTCGGCCTTGCGCAGCTCTATCAGATACGCGGCCGGGTAGGGCGATCAAAAACGCGTGCCTACGCCTATCTGACAACGAAACCTCGCCAGAAACTGACCGCAACGGCCGAGAAACGCCTGCGCGTTCTGGGGTCGCTGGATACGCTAGGCGCCGGGTTCACGCTGGCCAGCCAAGATTTGGACATTCGCGGCGCGGGCAACCTGCTGGGCGAGGAACAATCTGGCCAGATGCGCGATGTGGGCTATGAACTCTACCAGTCGATGCTGGAAGAAGCGATTGCCAAGATCAAAGCCGGTGAGATGGAGGGACTGTCGGATGCCGATGACCAATGGGCGCCGCAGATTAATCTGGGTGTGCCCGTTCTGATCCCCGAGGATTACGTGCCCGATCTGGATGTGCGTCTGGGCCTGTATCGTCGCCTCTCGTCGCTCTCGACCAAGGTCGAACTGGAAGGCTTTGCAGCGGAACTGATTGACCGCTTCGGCAAGTTGCCGAAAGAGGTCAACACCCTGATGCTGGTTGTGCGGATCAAAGCAATGTGCAAACGCGCCGGTATTGCAAAGCTGGACGGTGGGCCAAAGGGCGCGACGATCCAGTTCCACAACGACAAATTCGCGTCGCCTCAGGGGTTGGTCGAATTCATCCAGAACCAGCGTGGGCTGGCCAAGGTCAAAGACAACAAGATCGTCGTGCGGCGCGATTGGAAAAAGGACAGCGACAAGATCAAGGGTGCGTTTTCTATCGCGCGGGATCTGGCAGAAAAGGTAATGGCCCAGAAAAAGGCCAAAACCTAGAGCGTATTGAGCGTTTGCTAGGTGGGCGTACTAGTCGCCCGCAACAAATGTGCACAACTGCCACTGGCCGGTGTCTGATTTGGCAAATGCAGCGCGATACCCGACCATCGGCCAAAGAAATTTGCCGTGCATGTAGCCTTGGCCGCCATCGGTCAACAGAACCTGCTGATAGTCATCAAACTCGGAATATTCGCGGACGATGACGACTTCGTAGCTGATCAAATCCAGAATGGGCGCACCAAGGTTCGGGCTTTGGCGCAGTGTCACATCCTCGGCGCTGACGAAATAAGCCATGTAGGGGTCAAGCGAGGCGGGTAGGGTGATCTGCCATTGATGCGGCATCCAGAACTCGCCTTCGTCGTTGAAATATCCGGGTTGAGCGAGCGTGTGCTCCATATCCGTCCAAAACCATTCGCTGATCTTGTCGGCGTGCCTGCGATCCTGTTCAGGCAGCGTCTCAGGATCGAGGACCAAACGTTCGCGTAATTCTTCTGGACCTCCGTCCCCTCCATGACTGAGATAAATGTCGGGGCAGGCCGCGGCGATAACCGCTTCGGTGTCGCGCGCTTTTATTTTGGCCAACAAATCACTGCGAAACGCCACGAGGGTTGGATCCTGATCCGCCTCGTCTACCGGAGGGAATGACTGGCGATCCGCTAGGGCCGGGCCGCAAATGACAGCGGCGAGCATTAAGATGTATTTCATTCTGCGGCCCTCATCGCCGCCTGAGCGCAAAAACAGGATGCACCAACAGCCCGGTCAGCGCGGGCCAATGCCAGGTCCAGCCTTTGGCTGATTTGCTTGATCTCGTCGGTCTCACCACGCGCTTTCAGGCAATCGTACAACCCCTTGAGGCTCCAGACATTGTCAGGGTGGATCGAGGCGCGGCTAAGGGTGCCGCCTAATCCCAAATCCTCGCGATAGACTGCTTCGGCCTCGGCGGTGTGACCTTGTTCAAACAGCAACGCACCCAAAGCGTGACGAGTAGGCTGCATCCAGCCCCACGGCTCATCATAAGGTAGGTTGTCGTCCAACTCGACCGAGCGTCGCAGATGCGCATAGGCTGTATCGTAATTCTCTTTGCGGTACTCGATCTCGCCCCGCAGCATTTCCCGCGCGACATCCAGAAGGTCGACAACACGGTTGTTGTGCAACAGCCGCGTATCAGGGACGCGGGCTTTGGCGGCAAGAAAAAGCTGTTCCTCGGCCTCGGCTTCGGGCACGTGACCGGTCGCCGCAAAAGCGATGGCGCGGGCATAATAGGTCGTTGCGGTCAGGGTAAGGAACAGATCGGTGTCCTCGGGTGGCTCAAGCGCCTTGGCTTCTTCCCAGCGGCCAAAGCGGATCAGGATGTGCGGCCCCATAGACATGTAGCTTTCAAAATAATCCGCCATCGGTGGGCTTTCGATGCGCAACATTTCTTCGGGCGTGGTGTCCCACATGCCCTGATTGGCGCGCAGAGCGGGTTCGATCTGACCCAGAAACAGCGCGCCGTAGATGACAAAGTGATAATCGTGTTGGCGATAGCCGGTGTATATGTTGAAGGCGCCTTCGCGCTCATAATACTTCAGGTCTGCTTCGATCGCTTTTTCGTTCCAGTGCACGACGTTCTGGTAATGACCGCAAAGAACGTCGATATGAGTGGGCATGTGCACCAGATGACCTGCATCAGGCACCAAGGTGCGCAGGATGTCCCCTGCTTTCAACGCTTTCTCGGGGGTCGGCGACATCTCCATCAGGTGCACATAAAGATGCAGAAGGCCGGGATGAGACATGGCCGCTGGATCATTCGCCATGGCGTCTTCCAGCACGTCTTGCGCTTCGAGTGTTGCTGCACCCTCGGCCGGCTTCCCTGTTTTCAAATCCCACATCTGCCAGGGCGTCAGGTTCAGCAGCGATTCAACGTAGATGGTGCGCAGGTCCAGATGGTCGGGCAGCTCGGCAAAGGCTGCGCGCATGGCGTCCGCGAAATCGTGGTCCCATTGGTGCATATCGCCCGTTGGGGCGCCCTGCGGATATCGGGCAGGCAGTGCACGGATCAGCGCCTGTTCCACCGGAGTGCAACCGTCGGACAAAGCAAGCGCCCGTTGGGTTGCGTCATAAGCCAGCGTCAGCGCCTTCTTCTTCCCGCGTTCATCCAGAAGATCCCAGGGCAGGTTATAGTTTGGGCCAGCGGCATAGGCGACACCCCAGTGCGCCATTGCGCAATCCGGGTCAGCTTCGACAGCGCGTTGGAAGCAGACGACGGCCTCATCGTGATTATAACCGTAGGTCCAGACCAACCCACGGTCGAACCAAAGCTGCGCTTCGGCTGAGGTGGTCGTGACCGCGCATGTATGTGTGCCCAGATCGTAATAATCGCTCATTGAAAATCTCTCCTCGGATTGAGGGGAGACTAGCCTGATTCACCGGGACTGCACAGATCAGGCGAGCAATCTGTTTTCGATCCGCCCCATATGCAGCATCAGGCCAAAGCCTAGCGTGCTCATCGTCAGAATTCCGGCCGCCAGAGGCGCGATTGAGCCGTCAAACAGCAGGCCAATCGGTGCTGCAATCGCGGCGGCGAAGACCGTTGAAATCGCTCCGATGACCGAGGCTGCCATGCCTGCAATGTGGCCCATCGGTTCCATCGCGATGGCGTTCAGGTTGCCCATGGTCATACCTGCCATGAAAAAGACTGCGGTCTGCCAGCTTACGAATACGGCGAAGGACACACTTGGCGACAAGTCTGCCGTGTTCAGAATGATGACCGAAGTTGTAAACACGATCTGAGCACCCAGAACCCACGTCACGATTCTGCGCATGCCCAGCTTGATAACCAAGGCCGCGTTCAGCAGGCTGGCAGAGCCTGACATCAGCGCCACGAAACCGAACCAGAACGGAAAGCTCTCGGCGCTGTCGTGGATGATGTCATAGATTGGCTGCACCATCGTCAGCATGGTGAACAGCATCCCCAGGCACAACGTTTGCACCATGATCGAAACCCGCACGGTCGGGTGCGTAAACATTTGCCGTGCGGCATCCATCATCAAGGGCAGGCGAAGCGGCCTGCGATTTTCAACTGCAAGAGACTCGGGCAGGCGCAATCCCATCCAGAAGATGGTGATCAGAGAAAACACTATGAACGAGGCAAAAATTCCCCTCCACCCGGTCAATGCGATAACACCGGCCCCAAGCATGGGCGCAATCGCCGGGACCAGAGTGAAGATCATCATGGCGATCGAGACAATGCGCGCCATCTCTCGACCCGAATAAAGATCGCGGATAACGGCCATGGCCACAACGCGCGGTGCCGCGCTGCCAATGCCTTGAACGACGCGAGCAATCAGCAGCATTTCCAACGAAGAGCTGGTCCACGCAACTGCGGCGGCCAGGATATACAGCGCTGACCCGACGTAGATGACCGGTTTGCGGCCAAAAGCGTCAGAAAGAGGACCGGTGAAAAATGTCCCAATCCCCATGCCCAACACAAACGATGTCAGGATCAACTGAGCCTTGTTCACATCGTTAGGGCTAAGCTGCGCGCCAATTTCAGGAAGGGCGGGCAGCATGGAATCGATCGAGAACGCGATTGTTGCGAACATCATCGCGACAAGTGCGACGAACTCTCCCCGAGACATGCGATCAGCCATTTCAACCTCCTAACCTGATCGCGCTATCACGGTGGGTCAGGTGGCGCCAGAGATCAAATGTGCACAGAGGTCTGTGCTAATTTGCAGGGGAAGCCTCAAGCTGAGACATGATTTCACCGATCACACGCTCCCACATTTCCGGTGGTTGGGCACCGGGAACCGCGTGCTGGTTGGCGACGATGAAGGTCGGCACAGAGCTTACCCCCATCTGGCGCGAATGCGTGTCGCGATCGCTGATATCCTGACGATCGGCATCTGATTTCAGCAGCTTCAGCACGACGGCAGCGTCCATGCCGATGCTATCGGCGATATCGGCTAGTACTTCGTGGTCTCCGATGTCGCGGGTCTGTACGAAATAGGCGTCGAACAGGGCGTCGACGGCTGCGTTTTGCTTTCCTTCGATCCCAGCCCAATGGATCAGGCGGTGGGCGTCCAGCGTGTTGGGCGTGCGCTTCATCCCCTCGAAATTGATCTTAAGACCGGCATTTTCCGCGTGCTCGACAACCGGGGCATAGGCCTGGACAGCACCGTCCTTGCCGCCAAACTTGCGTTCCAGATACTCGCGGCGGTCCATGCCTGCGTCGGGCATATCAGGGTTAAGCTGGAAAGGGTGCCATTCGATGACAAAGGGATGATCCGGGATCGCGGCCAGCGCCTTGTCCAGATGGGTCTTGCCGATATAGCACCACGGGCAGATCGGGTCGGACATAATGTCAAGTTTGACGGTCTGGGTCATTCGGTGGTCGCCTTGAAATAGGCCGGAAGCGCCCGGCGCAGGAGTTTGCCATTGCCGCCGGTTGGCAGCTCGGGCAGGTGGACAAAGGCGCGCGGCTGTTTGTAGCGCGCCAGATTTGCCTCGACATAGGTGCGCAACGCATCTTCGTCCAGCTTTTCTGGGCCGGTATAGAAAGCTGCGATCACGAATGTGTCCTGTTTTACCTCAACTGCCGCAGCACCAACCTGTGTGATGCCGGGGTATTGGGACAGCACGGCCTCAACTTCGACCGGGGACACGCGATACCCGCCTGCGTTCATCATATCGTCGTCACGACCCAGATAGGTGATCTGCCCATCTACCGCCATTGCACCCTGATCGCCGGTCAGAAACCAATCGCCCTGCATCCGTGCCTGCGCTTCGTCGGGGGCATTCAGATAGGTCAGCATCAGGCCGGGATCCGAACGATGGATGGCGATGGTGCCTTCCTGCCCCTGCGGGACCGGGCCGTCCGGCCCGAGGATCGCCACGCGGCGACCGGGTTGCGGTTGTCCCAGCGCCTCGCCTCGCGCGGGGTGCTCGGGACTGGACGAGATGAAGGTTGAACACTCGGACATGCCATAGGCTTCATACAGTTCGGTTTCGGTGGCGCGTTTCCACTGTGCGTGGAGCGTCGGCGAAAGTTTTTCTCCGGCGCACAGGCCATGCCTCAGATGGGGCAGGCGCAGGTCCGGTGCCACGTTCACGATTTTGCGGAAAACACCGGGGGCGGCGGCGAAAATGGTGGCGCGTTGATCGCGCAAAAGAGTTGGCAGCGTGGACAGGTCCGTACCCGGCTCGGGGATCAGCGCGGTCGCGCCGATGGTCCACGGGTCCATCAACCCAGTGCCCAGTGTGTAGGTCCAGTTGAACGCGCCGGCGTGACACAGGCGATCCGTCTCACGAAGACCGTACCAGCCGTCGACCATCATCTGGCGTGCCCAAATCGCCCTGTGCGCATGGGCAACGGCCCGAGGTCTCCCCGAAGTGCCCGAGGTATAGACGACATAGGCCATCCGATCCGGGTCGCCCATTTGATATGGCGCGGCGGGTAGGTTCCTCATTTCGGCAAGGTCGGCCAGGTCGATCTGAAACGGATGAGGGGCACAGGAAACGGCTGGATCTCTAAGCACGACCGCCGGGGTCAGTTCCTGTATCATGCGGGCTGTTTCAGGTTCGGTCAGTTGCGACGAGGTCGGCACGGGGATGATGCCAACAGAGATCGCGCCCAGATATGCCACCGGGAAATCCACGGTGTTTCCCAACCGCATCAGCGCGATGTCACCGGGTTTCAGCCCAGCTTGTAGCAGGCCAGTGCCTGTTCCCAGAATAGCTTGCTTTAGGTCGCTGTATGTCCAGTGTTCGGCAGTAGACTGCCCAAGCACCGACAACGCGGTTTTTTCGGCGTTTCGGTCCGCTTGTCGCAGCACATGAGCCGCCAGATTGAAAGGGGCGGGACAGCGAGGAGGAGGGCCTTGATCGAAAACAGAAAGCATATCGTCTGGCTAACGTGGCGTATGTTGCGTTGCAAGCAGGTCTGGCTGGCCCTATGAATGGCGCATGAGCACCCAAGACCAGACATCCCTGATACGAATTGCCCGAGACTCGGGCGAACCAACGGAAGTTGAGCCGTTGGACCTTGGCGCGCGCGTGCGCGAACTGCGCAAGGCAAGGAATTGGACGCTCGAGCAGGCCGCAACGCAGGCGGGGCTGGCGCGGTCAACGCTCAGCAAGATTGAAAACGGTCAGATGTCTCCGACCTACGACGCGCTAAAGAAGTTGGCGACCGGGCTTGAGATATCAGTGCCCCAGTTGTTCACTCCGCCGCAGCGAGAACAGGTGATCGGCCGGATGGCCGTTACGCGTATGGGTGAGGGCGCCGCCCATCCAACCACCACCTATGAGCATGAATTGCTGGCCGAGACGCTGACGAAAAAGCAGATGCTACCATACCGAGCCAGAGTGCGCGCGCGTTCGATGGACGAGTTCGACGGCTGGGTGCGTCACGACGGTGAAGAGTTTCTATACGTGCTTACGGGCGTTGTTCACCTGTACACCGAGTTCTACGAACCCGTTGAAATGCGCCGCGGCGATAGCGCCTATTACGACGGTAGCATGGGCCACAACGTGGTGTCTGTCAGTGACGAAGACGCGACTATTCTTTGGGTGACATCACTTACTTAGGGCTCGGCTGAATTCTCGATTCAGACCTTCGGTGAACAGAAAGTCCTCAAGTTCTTCATGGGCTTCGTTCACTGTCAGGTGGTGACGTTCGGCAAGATACGCCTCGAACCCTTTGCGATCCTTGCTGAGCAGCAGTTTGTCCTTGTCGCGCAGGTTCGGAAAACGCCGCTTGGCGCGTGTGTACATCGCATCCCAATCTTGCGTCAGATCATTCCAGTTCAACATCTGCAAGCTTTCCGGTTTCCAGGTTTCAAAGCTGCTCGGCCACAAACAGGGTACGGAGGGGGTTGCCCCATCAGCGTATGACAAAATGTCGCACTGCGTATCGACTTTCCTGAGAAGCAAGGTGCCCGTTGCAGGCAATCCGCAACGGGCATACGGACCTAAGATTGGAGTGAGTGGAAGCTGGTCCGCGAATTCTGTGCGCTGCGTTGCTGAGAAAAAGCTATGTTTCTAAAGTCAAAGCAATAATCAGAAAACACTAAGCGCAATAATGCCCTTAGGTTACATCGCAAAGATGTATTGCGTAAAGCCCTTTGTGTGGAAATTCCAGTATGAAACAGTCAATAGTATGCGGCTCAAGTTGTAGCGGAACGAAAATTCCCTGACCGCTATATGTGGAACCACAGCAGGCGTGTGCTGTTTTCCGCCGAAAGCCGGGCGGCCATAGGCGTCGGCTGCCGTTCCAGCGAAGGTGCGGTTGCCTGAATTATTCCTCGAACCACCAAACCTGCGGCATGTATTCCGGCCCATCCCCGTAAATTGGCAAAGTTTCCGGCTGTTTCAGTTCCTTGGCGTGGGCAATTCGCCCGACATCAAAGTTCCAGATTGGAATGACGTACCGACCGGCCGTCAACACACGGTCCAACGCACGGGTGGCGGCAACAAAGTCCTCATGGCTTTCTGACGCAAGCATGGCGTCAATCAACCCGTCCACAGCGGGAGAGGAGACACCCATCAGGTTGCGAGTACCCGGGGTGTCGGCATTCTCGCTGCCCCAATAAAGTCTTTGTTCATTGCCCGGCGACAATGAAAGCGCGCGCCGGAAAAACGTCATGTCAAAATCCAGATCAGAGGTACGCCCCGTAAACTGCGCGCTGTCTACCTGCTCTGTCGAAACCTGAATCCCCAGACGCTCCAGCGCGCGGGTATAGATTTCGATGGCGGTCTCGCCTTCGCTGTCGCCCTGTTGCAGCAGCACGTTCAGCGTGAATGCCTGACCATTGGCGTTGCGAAGGACGCCGTCCTGAATGGTCCAACCTGCGTCGGACAGCAGTTTAGTGGCCTTGCGGATGTTTGACCTGTTGCGGGCCGAGCCATCACCCTCTGGCAGGACATACCCCTCTAGCGTTCCGGGCGGTAGGTCTGCGGCGTAGGGCTGAAGCAGCTCCTCCACCCGGCCTGTCGCCGCACCCGGCTGCATGGCCAGATCCGAACCCGAGAAATAGGACGTGATCCTGGGTTGCGCGCCGCCGGTGATCGTGTCGTTGATGAACTCGAAATTGAAGGCCAGCGTCAGGGCTTCGCGAACGCGCCAGTCGTCGAACGGCGCTTTGCGGGTATTCATGACATAGCCGGTCATACCCGACGGCTTGCCGTGCGGGATTTCGGTTTTGACGATATCGCCTCGCTGAGCAGCAGGGAAATTGTATTGAGTTTCCCATTTATCAGCATTGAACTCACGCACGGCGGTCAATTCTCCGGCTTTGAACGCCTCGAACAGAACAGTGCCGTCGCCATAGAACTCGATCCGCATTTCATCCAGATTCATCGTTCCGCGACGGAACGGGATGTCGTTGCCCCAATAGTCAGGGTTACGGCGCAGATTGACGAACCGACCAGCCTCATACCCGTCGATCACATACGGTCCGGTGCCAATCGGGATATCGTGCAGCGCCGCGTTGGCAAAATCCTTACCTTCCCACTGAGCCTTTTGCAGGATCGGACGCAGCCCGGCGATCAAAGCAAGTTCGCGGTCGGGTTCATTGAATGTGATCCGCACGGTCCGGGGGCCGGTTGCTTCGATGGTGTCGATCTTGCCCCAAAGACCGCGATACCGAAGGTGCCCTTCGGTGCCCAGGATTTCATACGACCAGATGACGTCATCGACCGTGACGGCGGTTCCGTCCGAAAACTGCGCCCCTTCGCGCAGCGTAAATTCGACCCAAGACCGGTCCGGAGCAGTCTCAACTGATTCGGCTAACAGGCCGTAAAGTGTGAAGGGTTCATCCCACGAACGCCCCATCAGGCTTTCATGCGTCCAAAACCGCAACTGCCAAGGAGAGGTCCCTTTTTGCACGAACGGGTTCAAGCTGTTATAGCCGCCGGTATTTCCGAACACGACTTTCCCGCCTTTCGGCGCGTCGGGGTTTGCGTAAGGCAGAGACACAAAATCCGGTGGTAGGGCGGGGTCCCCGTACATAGCTATGCCATGCGACGAATCTGCATTGGCGATTGACGCGCCCAAAAGCAGAGTGATTCCCGTGGTCACTTGGCGAACGGGTCGTAGAAAATCGGGGCTCATTTTGGAAACAATCCTGCTCTGGCCTTATTTTGTTGGGATTCATCGTACCGATGATTTTTCTTCTTTTCAAACTTTTAGCTTGGACGGAAGCGTGGAATTGCCTATAAAGGATGCACTGCTCGATAGGTTTCTTGCCTGTATGAAACCTGCCTCAATAACTTAACGCCCGCTTCGTGCGGGCGTTTTTTTTGTGCTGGTTCTTTAAGCGAGCCGCTTGGTTCATTCCCCGTTTTCTTTGCATGTGCAGCATGGCACTGTGTGGCCAACATGGAGTCTGAGGGAGAGTGGCCATGAGCCTTGCAGGAAAGACCGCAGTCATAACAGGGTCGAATTCAGGGATTGGTTTGGGGGTTGCGCGCGAACTGGCCAAGGCTGGGGCGGACGTGGTTCTGAACTCTTTCACTGATCTGGATGAAGATCACGCCCTAGCCGCTGAAATCTCGCAAGAGACCGGCACTAACGCGCGCTATATCAAGGCGGATATGTCCAAGGGGGATGAGTGTCGCGCGCTGATCGAACAGGCGGGGGCCTGCGATATCCTGGTCAACAATGCGGGTATTCAGCATGTCTCACCGATCGACCTGTTTCCGGTCGACAAGTGGGACGCAATCATTGCGATCAACATGAGCTCGGCCTTTCACACGACCGCCGCTGCGCTGCCGATGATGCGCAAGGCCGGATGGGGGCGCGTGGTCAATATCGCGTCGGCGCATGGTCTGACTGCCTCACCCTACAAGGCGGCTTATATCGCGGCCAAACATGGGGTGGTGGGGATGACGAAAACCGTCGCGCTTGAGACTGCGCAGGAGCCGATCACCTGCAACGCGATTTGTCCGGGCTATGTGCTGACGCCATTGGTCGACGCCCAGATTCCCAACACAATGAAGGAATACAACATGAGCCGTGAGGACGTTGTGAAGAACGTCCTGTTGGAGCGACAGCCGTCGAAAGAATTTGCAACGGTCGAGCAACTGGGGGGCACGACGGTGTTCCTGTGCTCGGACGCGGCGGCGCAGATCACTGGGACGACGATTTCCGTGGATGGCGGCTGGACCGCTTTGTGAGATTTCGTGGGGGCGCTGCCCCCACACCCCCGAAGTATTTTTAAACAGAAGAAGGGGTGGGATCGTGAAAAGGATCAATCTGGCTTTGCAAGGCGGTGGTGCGCATGGGGCGTTTACCTGGGGTGTGCTGGATCGGTTTCTGGATGAAGAAGATATCGAGGTTGCGGCAATCACAGGAACCTCGGCCGGGGCGTTGAACGGGGCGGCGTTCAAGTCGGGCATGGTACGCGACGGGCGCGACGGGGCGCGGGAAAGTCTGAACGTCTTGTGGTCCCGGATGGGTGCAGTCGGGGACATGCGTCTCGCCAATTGGATGCAGTCGTTGGAACCTGCGCAGATCGCGCAGGCGATGGAATATTCGCTGCCGTTTTCCGTTGGCGATGCCTGGTCAAGGTTGGTTTCGCCCTACGCCTATGGCCCCTTCTACCGCAATCCGCTTGAGCCGGTGGTGGACCGATTCAATTTCGACGAGATTTGCGCAGATCAAGGGCCGCAGCTTTTTGTTTGCGCGACCTGTGTGCGCAGCGGAAAGATACGGGTTTTTACCGGACACGAGGTTTCGACGGATGCTATTCTGGCCTCGGCCTGTTTGCCGAACCTGTTTCAGGCGATCGAGATTTTCGATCCGAAATCCGGCCGGACCGAGGCCTATTGGGACGGTGGATATACCGGCAATCCGGCGCTTTATCCTTTGTTTAAGGGTGATCTGCCTGACGATGTGGTCGTTGTGAATATCAATCCGCTGGAACGGGACGAGGTTCCGCGAACTCCTCAGCAGATTCAGAACCGTATCAATGAGATCAGCTTCAACTCGTCCTTGTTTCGGGAACTGCGTGCTATCAGCTTTGTTCAACGGCTATTGGCGGACGGCAAACTCAAGGCCGGAGAGATGAGCCGCGTTCTGGTTCACATGATCGCGGATGACGAGTTGATGAATGATCTGTCGGTGGCGACCAAGACGGTCCCAAATCCGGTGATTTTGCGAAAGCTCAAGGATGCAGGGCGCGGGGCAACAGATCGGTTTCTGGCGAACCACAAGGACGATCTTGGGGCACGCAGTACGGTCAATCTGCCCGAGATGTTCGGCTGATCACTCGGGCGGCTGCGTCGGGTCTTTTTCGTTGGGGTAAACTAGCCCTGCGGAAATCACCAATTTGGCCGCGTCTTCAATCGACATATCCAGAAGGATCACGTCCTCGGCTGGGAAGAACAGCAAAAAGCCCGATGTCGGGTTTGGTGTCGTTGGAACGAACACACTCAAAAGCTCGCCCGCGGTTTCTGCGTGCAGTGTGACCTCGCCTTTCGCAGTGGTCGAGACAAAACCGATAGCCCAGATTCCCCGGCGGGGGTACTGGATCAGGCAGGCTTTCTCGAAAGATCGCTCGGTCTGGGCAAATACAGTTTCCGAAATCTGTTTGATCCCGGAATAGACCGAACGAACAACCGGCATCCGGTTCACAAGGCTTTCGGCGAAATGGATCAGTGAACGTCCCAAAATCCCCTTGGCGATCCAGCCCACGATCACGGTAAAGATCAGGAAAATGACGACACCGACGCCGCGCAGGTTGATGCCTACATATTCTTCAGGCTGAAACCGCTGTGGGATCAGGGGCAGAACAGCGCTGTCGATCCAGCCAACAACCGACCAGATCAACCATATCGTCAGCCAAACCGGCGCAATGACTACAATGCCCGTCAGAAAAGAGGCGCGCAGACGGGAGAAAAGTCCCGGGCGACGGTGCGGTTCTTCATCAAACGGTGTGTTCATTGCGGTCCTGAGTGGTTTGCCGAATTAGTTAAGCAGTCCGGGGTCTTGGTACAATAGGGTTATGTCATTCGCTTCGTTCTGACAGTGCGCGCGCTATCCCGGCCGCCAGTCGCGCGTTGTTACGCACCAGTGCGATGTTCGCCGTTAGCGACCGGCCTTCGGTTTGCTCATAGATCCGTTGCAGCAAGTAGGGCGTGACGCCTTTGCCTGTGATCCTGTGCGCGTCAGCGTCAGCCTGGGCCGATGCAATGATGGGGGCCAGCTCTTCGGCGGGGATTTGATCCTCAGTCGGGATGGGGTTGGCGACAAGCTGGCCACCGGGCAGACCGAGCGCGCGCCGGGTCGCGTGGGATTTCGCAATGTCATCCGGGCTGTTCATGCGCAAAGGGGCGTCGAATTGGGACTTTGCGGACCAGAAGGCGGGGAATTCATCCTGGCCATAGGCAATGACCGGAACCCCCAGCGTTTCCAAGACTTCCAGCGTTTTGGCCAAGTCCAGTATCGCCTTTGCGCCTGCGGCCACAACGGTTACGGGCGATTGCGCAAGTTCATGAAGGTCGGCAGAGATGTCAAAGGATGTCTCGGCCCCCTGATGGACACCGCCAATGCCTCCGGTCGCGAAGACCTCGATCCCGGCGTAGCGGGCCGCGATCATGGTGGCGGCAACCGTTGTTGCGCCTGTGCCGCCTGTGGCCATACACGCGGCCATGTCCGCGCGGGACAGCTTGGCAACGTTCTGAGCCTGCCCCAGAGAGGTGAGTTCGTCTGCCTCAAGCCCGACATGCAGCGTGCCCTTGATAACCGCCATTGTCGCGGGCACCGCGCCAGCGTCGCGGATGTCCTGTTCGACCTGCGCGGCAACCTCGATATTCTGAGGGTAGGGCATCCCGTGGGTTATGATGGTGCTTTCCAGCGCAACGATGGGCTGGCCTGCGTCTTTGGCGGCGCGCACTTCGGCTGAGTAGTGAATGTCGATCACAGTGGGGTTTCTCCGGAAACGTAGGTTGCGGCGGCGTGCAGGGCGCGGGTCAAAGCCTCGTCGCTGGTTGCTCCGCCGGATTCTGAGGCGATATGGGCCGCCATAAATGTGTCACCCGCGCCAGTGACACGGGTGACCAGAACGGACGGGGGTGTTTGGGTCAGGATTTCATCTGCGGTGCCGACGGTGGCAGAGCTACCGCCATCCGTGACAAGCACCCGCAGCGCGCCACGGTCCAGCAGACCCTTGGCGGCGGATTCGGAATCGGTGAATTCGCGCTGGCACAGGATGCCGGCCTCTTCGAGGTTTACGTAAAGCGTCGCGCGGGCGTGTTTGAGGAAGGGCAGCAAGCGCTCGGCCTTGCCGGGTGAGGCCGGGGCCACGCGCAGATCGGCCTTGGCGAAGGCCGGGCTTTGGGCGATTTCCTCCAACAGCGCCAGCGTAAGGTTGCCGTCCAGCGCAATCGGACCTGCAAACGGTGTATTCTCATAGCCCAAAGGTCCGTGCATCAGCGGGCGCAGGATTTTGGCCCCCGCTGCCTCAAGCGAATGGGCGTCGGCGATGGCGGCGATCAGTCCGTTGGCGCCCTCGACGGCCATGTAGCGGTCGGTCGGCAAATCCTGCGAGCGATAGACGTGATCTGTCACCATTCCCAATCGGGCGCAGGAATTGACCAGCTCATCCCCTTCGGGGTCGCGGCCAATGGCGGTCAGCAGCGTTGGCGTCATGCCGAACCGCACCAGCGTCATGGCGATATTCATGGCCACGCCACCGGGCAGGCGGGTGATCCGCCCCGGCACGTCCGATCCCTGCCGCATGGCGCTGGCCGAGCGTCCGATCACGTCCCACAGGACCGAGCCAATACACAGGATGTTGCTGTTCTGAGTCATGCCCGTGTCATGCCGCAGCGTCAGCGCCGGTGCAAGGGTTAACGCTTACATCGCGTTGGTGAGCGCTTTCAGAGCGGCAACCGGATCGTCCTGCGACCAGATTTCGTCGCCTATGCCAAAGAAATCGGTATGGGGGGCGAGGTCGCGGATCAGCTCGGGCGTCAGGCCGCCTTCGGCGACAACCGGCACCTCGATCATTTCGGACCACCACTGGAACAGGTCTTTTTCAGCGATGGTGCCGTCACCCAAAGTAGATGTACCGACCGGGCCGAAAGCCACGTAATCCGCGCCGTTTTCACCGGCGGTCATACCGTCATGGCTTGAGGCTGAACAAAAGCTGCCGACGATGGCATCCGTACCCAGTTCCTTGCGCGCAGCGCGAACCGAGCGCGAGCCGTCATCCAGATGCACTCCGTCCAAGCCCAGCCGTTGCGCCAGGAGGACATGGTTCGAGATCACGATGGCCACGTCGCGCGCATGGGCGACTTCGCGGCAGGCGTCAGCAGCGCGGGCGATGGTGTCTTCGTCATTTCCTGCCAGAGCCAAGCGGATACAGGCGATCTCGGCGCTGTCCAGCACGCGACCCAACTGTTCGGGAAAGGTACTGAGCGCAATGGTCGGAGGCGTAATCAGGTAAATCTGCGGCTGCTCGGGGGTGTCCATGGCGCGTCCTTCGGTTTCCAGTTCTCGGCGCGGTTTAGCGGATTGAACGGGGGAAGCAAACTTTTATGCCTCCGGCGGAAGTATTTGGGAACAGAAGAAGCAGGGGCGGCTTGCCCTAATCAGGCGGGGGGATTAGAGCAGGCCGGAGTTTTTCGGAGATAGCCATGCCCAGCGATCAGCCCCAGCCTTCATTTGTGCTCGTGCGCCCTCAGATGGGTGAGAATATCGGAGCCGCCGCGCGCGCGATGTGGAATTTCGGGCTGGACCGGATGCGGATCGTGGCCCCGCGCGACGGGTGGCCGAACCCAAAGGCCGTGGCCATGTCCAGCGGGGCGGGGCGGTTGCTGGACGAGGCGCAGTTGTTCGACGATCTTGCCGGATCGCTGGCTGATAGCACTTTTGTCTTTGCCACAACCGCACGGCAGCGCGGCCTGACCAAGCCGGTCTACAGTCCCGAACGCGCCATGCAGATTGCGGCCGAGAAAGTCGCGGCAGGCGAAAAGGTCGCCGTTCTCTTCGGCCCCGAACGCGCGGGGCTGGAAAATGAGGATATCGCCAAGGCCAATGCGATTATCTCGGTCCCGGTGAACCCGGAATATGCCTCGCTCAACCTTGGGCAATGCGTGTTGCTGACCGCCTATGAATGGATGCGCCAGAGCGCCGATGTCGTTCATGAGGCCACCGATCTGGGCAAGGGCGACTGGGCCACGGGTATCGAGGTCGAAAAACTGGTTGAACATTATGAGGATCGGCTGGACGAGGCGGGGTTCTTTTACCCTCCCGAAAAGGCCGAGGGTATGAAGACCAACCTGCGCAACCTGTGGTCGCGGATGCGGATGACGCGGGCGGATGTGCAGATGTTGCACGGGATCATGCGTCAGATGGTCCGCTGGAAGGAAAAGGGCTGAGGCTGGACCTCTCTTCCGCTTCACCCTAGCTTGCGACGAAACAAGGACATGAGGACAGCATGAGCGGTAAGCGCAGCATCTTCCAAGAGGTCTCGGGCGACGAGAAACAAGAAGCGGTTCAGCCCGGTATGATCGACCGCGGCCGCGGTGGTGCGCGCAAGGCGATCCGGGCGTGGCTGATGGTGCTGTTTGCGCTGGTCGTGATCATGATCGCCGTGGGTGGGCTGACGCGCCTGACCGATAGCGGCTTGTCGATCACCGAATGGCGGCCCATTACTGGGGCCATCCCACCGATGACCGAGGCCGACTGGCAATCCGAGTTCGACAAATACCAACAGATCGACCAGTGGCGCATTCAGAATCAATGGATGGAGTTGGATGACTTCAAATTCATCTATTGGTGGGAATGGGGCCACCGCCAACTGGGGCGCGTGATCGGTCTGGTCTGGGCGATCGGGTTCTTTGGTTTCCTTGTGGCGCGGAAAATTCCGACCGGTTGGACCGTTAAGCTGCTGATCCCCGGCGTACTGGGCGGCGTGCAAGGGGCCGTTGGCTGGTGGATGGTCGCCTCGGGCGTGACGCAGGGCGAGGGGATGACCGCCGTCGCCAGCTATCGCCTTGCGGTGCACCTGGGCCTAGCTTTTGTGATCCTTGGCTTTCTGGCCTGGTACATTTTCGAGCTGGGCCGCGAGGAACGCGACCTGATGCAGGCCCGACGCGCGAAAGAGGCGAAGCTGTTCTCTCTCTCGACCGGCCTGATGCACTTTGCTTTCCTGCAAATTCTGTTCGGCGCTCTGGTGGCCGGGATCGACGCAGGGCGGTCCTTTACCGACTGGCCGTTGATCGGCGGGCAGATTTTGCCGCCTGATGCCACGATGCTTGAACCGATGTGGCGCAACTTTTTTGAAAGCCCCGGTCTGGTGCAGTTCATCCATCGCTGCGCGGGCTATTTGTTGCTGATCTTTGGCGTCATTGTCTGGCGGCGCGGCGGTACCAGTGCGCATCCGCAAACCCGTTTCGCCTTTAACGCAGCCTTCGCCGCACTGTTGCTACAAGTGGTGATCGGGATCGCGACCGTGGTCTATGCCGCTCCGTGGCAGATCGCGATTTTCCATCAGTTCATGGCCGTTGTCGTCTGGACTCTGATCCTGCGCGCGCGGTTCCTGACCGCCTATCCAATCGCAACCTCGATCCGCGGAGCGTGACATGACCGCTTTTGACGACCTGATGGCCTTTCAACGCGAAACCTCGGCGCTGGGGCAGATTGCCGGGCGGCTTGGATGGGATCAGGAAACGGTGATGCCGCGCGGGGCCGCCCCGCAACGGGCCGAGGAAATGGCCGCGATTGAGGCTGTTCTACATGCCCGCCGCTCGGACCCGCGCGTGGCCGATTGGCTAGAGCAAGCCGATCCGCAGGATGAGGTCGGCAAGGCGCAGCTGCGCGAAATCCGCCGATCTTATGAGCGCACGATCAAGGTGCCTGCTGATCTGGCCAAAGCCATCGCTCGCGTTACCTCGGCCGCGCAGGGCACATGGGCGCAGGCGCGTGCGGACGAGGATGTGGCAGCCTTTCTGCCCGTGCTGAATGAGGTCGTCGCCCTAAAGCGCGAAGAAGGCGAGGCGCTGGCGCAGGGTGGCGATGTTTACGACGCGATGGTCGAGGACTACGAGCCTTACACGACTGGAGCGCAGATCGCGGAGATTTTCGATCAGATGCGCCCAAGACTGGTAGCTCTGCGTTCGGCGGTGCTGGACAAACCTGCGGCTCAGACGCTGAGGGGCACGTTTGATGAGCTTACGCAAATGCGGCTGTCTCAGAAATTGGCCACCACCTTCGGCTATGACCTGAACACAGGTCGAGTGGACAAGGCCGTTCACCCATTCAGCTCGGGCAGTGGGCTGGACGTTCGGATCACCACCCGTACCAGTGAGACGGACCCGTTCAACTGTTTCTATTCGACAATTCACGAGGTCGGTCACGCGGCCTATGAACAGGGCATCAACCAAGCCTATGCGCTGACCCCGTTGGGAAGCGGTGCTTCGATGGGTGTTCATGAAAGCCAAAGCCGGATCTACGAGAACCAGATAGGGCGTTCGCGTGCCTTTACCGGGTGGCTATTCCGTCAGATGACAGAAGCCTTTGGCGACTTCGGGATCGCGGACGAGGACACATTTTATGCCACCGTGAACGGTGTGCATAACGGCTATATCAGGACCGAAGCGGATGAGGTGCAGTACAACCTGCATATCATGCTGCGGTTCGATCTTGAGCGCACCCTGATGTCAGGTGATCTGCAGGTCGAAGACCTTGAAGCTGCGTGGAACGACCGTTTCAAAGCTGATTTCGGGTACGCGGTCGATAAGCCTTCCAACGGATGTTTGCAGGACGTGCACTGGTCAGTTGGGCTGTTTGGGTATTTCCCGACCTATTCTTTGGGCAACGTCTATGCAGGATGTCTGTATCAAGCGCTGCAAACGTCTGTCCCCAGCCTGGACAAGCAGCTTGCGCAGGGCGACACAAGCGGGGCGACTGGGTGGCTGAGGGATACCGTACAGCGTCACGGAGGGTTGTTCGCCCCGCGCGAAGTCATTCGCAGGGCAAGCGGGATAGAGCCCAGCGCAGATCCACTGCTGGACTATCTCGAAAGCAAGTTCGGCGGTCTTTACGGGCTGTGACCGCAGCCTTCTTAGGCTGCAGTCCGCTGTCTTAGCTAGAGGATCAGTTGCAGGAAAGCTCATTTTCGCGGGCTTTTATGACCTTCATGAGAGTCTGTTCCACATCGTCCAGTTCCGGTGACTTGGTAAAGCATTCGTCGTTGCTGAAAACGCTCTTGCCGCGGTCGGAGCCAAAGCAATACCCGTTGATGTGAAACAGGTAGTTTCTGGCATACCACAATTCGTCACAGTCAAAGTCGTGAAGTGATCGTTCAGGTGGTTGTTCCGGCTTGGGGGCTTGGCGCGGCAATTCCGCCAATGGCATCTCAAAGGGAAAGGCCATCAAAGCCGAGTATTCCCGGATTTGCGATTCGTCTGATGTGGCCTCGGCTTCCCAATACGTAGAAGGGCGTGCGACGTAGTCTTCGTCGCTGTCTGCAAAACCATGAGGGAATTGCTCGGCAACCATAATCTGAATTTTGGGGCTGTCGAAATTGGCGGACCAGATGTCTTCGTGGTTGGCCAGATAAACATCATCGCCAACATTGCTGGACGTGTCGATACGAACCAGGCAATCCTGGGCGTAGTATGGTCCGCTCACCTGATAGCCGCGTTTGAAGCCATAGGCGGTGTGGTTTACCTGTTCGACCTTCGTGTTTGTGCGGTAGTCCGGATCGGGGTCCCATTCCTGTGTCTCAACATCGTCAAGCATGTCGTAGAAGTCCCAAGCGATCTCTTTGGCCGATGCAAGCGGATGGCGTTTCCAGGTCGGACCAAAGGCCCAATCAAACAGACCGTCATCCAGCATGAATGCATTGTCGCAAATGGTGTCGATCAGGGTCTCGTTCAACGTGGCGTGCAGTTTGACGCCTGACACCGGGACATCGCCAAGTATCGCATCGCCCACAGTGTCGATATAGTACATGTCTTGCGGAGGAGTGCTGAGTGTTCGCTGATACAGGTACGGGTTCATATAGGCCCGCCCCTCGACGTCAAGCTCTTGAGAAAACTCAAAAATCTTTGCCGAACTAATGATCGCTGAAGAATACGCGCTTTCGACGTCATGCTTGGAGTATGGGCCTTCTCCGCCCAGTTCGATGCGGGGGGCGTGAACTCCAAGCTGTGCACCGGGTTGAATCGCACGGGTGGCGAAAGTCGAATAGCTTTCGCCTTCAAAGAAATCAGCACCGGCAAGAAACAGGATAGAACAGGCAGACGCACACAGGTCTCCGCTAAGAACGGTTGTATGCAAATCGGCGTCGATATAGCGGAAGAAACTCGCAATTCGGAGGGCTTCGTACAGATCCCCGCCGGGGCTTGAAAGGCAAAGCGTGGCGTCTTCTATGAACGTTGTATACGAACCGCCTTCGTCATCGTCCCAGTAGTCATAAAGCTGATGAAAGCGCTGAAGGTCACCGCGAACGATACCTCCGGTCAGAAGCAGGTCACATTGCTCGTATTTCTCGTCAAGAGTTCGGTCAGGTGCAAATTGGGCGTATTCCTACGAGAACATTGCACTGCTGCCGGGCATAACAAACAGTTCCGCCGCGAATGTTGGGGCGGCCGTGAACAGCATCAAAGCGTGGAACAAAGATCGGAAAAAACTTGGGAAAGTAATCATTTTGACTTCTATCTGTTTGACGTTCAAAGGGTTGTATAGGCGTTCCGTCTACCTGAAAAAAGTGAGAGCCAGTTGCGTGGTAAAGGGAGTATGGTGCGGCCAACGGTGAGCCAAAAAAATCCCCCGCAACTTGTGCTGCGGGGGACTTGAGTGTCAGAAGGCTATTCTGCCGCGTCTTCGTCGCCTTGATCGGCAATCCAGGCGACGCTCACAACCTCTTCGCCCTTACCGGTGTTAAAGACTTTCACCCCGCCCGCGCTGCGTGATCGGAATGAGATGCCGTCAACCGGAACACGGATCGACTGGCCTTTGGACGTCGCCAGCATGATCTGGTCGTCGATCTCAACCGGGAACGAGGCCACCAGTTCGCCGCCGCGCATGGCCTTGTCCATGGCTGCGACGCCCATACCGCCACGCCCCCGCACCGGGTAGTCGTGGCTGGAACTCAGCTTACCCGCACCGCCAGTGGTAATGGTCAGGATCAGGTTTTCGGCCGCCGACATCTCGGCATAGCGTTCCTGGGGCAGCACACTGTCTGCGTTACCTTCGTCCTCATCCGCTTCGGTCTCATCCGTGACGCCAGCCATCAGGCGGCGCATCTTGAGGTAGGCGGCGCGCTCGTCCGGACCGGCCTCGAAATGGCGGATGACGGACATCGAGACAACTCGGTCGCCGTTGGTCAGCCTGATGCCACGCACACCGGTCGACTCGCGCGAGTTAAAGACGCGGACATCGGTGGTGCGGAAGCGGATCGCACGGCCCGAATTGGTGACCAGCATCACGTCTTCGTCCTCGGAACAAATACGGGCGTTTACCAGCTCAACACCCTCGGGCAGTTTCATCGCAATCTTACCGTTGCGGCGCACATTGGTGAAATCTGACAAACGGTTCCGCCGCACGTCGCCCGCACTGGTGGCGAAGACGATTTGCAGGTTTTCCCATTCCTCATCCGGCACATCGACGGGCATAATCGCGGCAATAGAGACGCCCGTGGGGATCGGCAGGATGTTGACGATGGCCTTGCCCTTACCGGTTCGGCTGGACTGCGGCAGACGCCAGGTCTTGAGCTTGTAGACCATCCCTTCGGTGGTGAAGAACAGCAGTTGCGTATGCGTGTTCGCCACAAAGAGGTTGGTGACGACGTCTTCTTCCTTGGTCTGCATCCCCGACAAGCCCTTGCCGCCACGCTTTTGCGCGCGGAAATCGGCCAGAGGGGTACGCTTGATGTATCCGCCGGAGGTGACGGTCACGACCATGTCTTCACGCTCGATCAGGTCTTCGTCTTCCATGTCGCCAGACCAGTCGACGATCTCGGTGCGACGGGGTACGGCGAACTGATCGCGAACTTCGCGCAGCTCATCGCCGATGATCGACATGATGCGTTCGCGCGAGGACAGAATGTCGAGGTATTCCTTGATCTTGGCGGCCAGTTGCTCCAGCTCGTCCGTGACCTCTTTGACGCCCAGTTGGGTTAGGCGCTGCAGGCGCAGTTCAAGGATCGCACGGGCCTGAACTTCGGTCAGGTTATAGGTGCCGTCGTCGTTCATCTTGGACAGAGGATCGTCGATCAGGCGCAGATAGCCCTCAATCTCAGCCGCAGGCCAGCGGCGGGTCATCAGCTTTTCGCGGGCTTCGGCCGCGTCTGCCGAGGACCGAATGGTCGCGACCACTTCGTCCACGTTCGATACGGCCACGGCCAGACCACACAGGATGTGGCTGCGTTCGCGCGCTTTGCGCAGATCGTATGCGGTGCGGCGGGCGACAACGTCTTCACGGAAGTCGATGAACGAGGTCAGGAACCGGCGCAGGGTCAATTGCTCGGGCCGGCCACCGTTTAGGGCCAGCATGTTGCAGCCGAACGAGGTTTGCATAGGCGAGAAGCGATAGAGCTGATTCAAGACCACCTCGGGCGTCGCATCGCGTTTCAGCTCCACGACGACCCGCACGCCGTTGCGGTCGGATTCGTCCTGCACGTGGGCCACGCCTTCGATGCGTTTCTCACGCACAGCTTCGGCGATCTTTTCGATCATCGCGGCCTTGTTCACCTGATAGGGAATCTCATCCACGACGATGGCATAACGGTCCCTGCGGATTTCTTCGGTCCGCGTCTTGGCGCGGATGATGACGCTGCCACGACCTTCCAGATATGCCTTGCGCGCGCCGGATCGACCCAGCATCACACCACCGGTCGGGAAATCGGGGCCGGGGACGTATTCAATCAGTTGCTCGGATGTCAGGTCGGGATCGTCGATCAGGGCCAGAGTCGCATCGACGACTTCGCCAAGGTTGTGCGGCGGGATGTTCGTCGCCATGCCCACGGCGATACCACCGGCGCCATTGACCAGCATGTTCGGGAAACGCGCGGGCAGGACGGTCGGCTCTTTATCCTTGCCGTCATAGTTGTCCTGAAAATCGACCGTCTCTTTTTCGATATCGGCCAGAAGGGACGCGGCAGGCTTGTCCATTCTCACTTCGGTATAGCGCATGGCCGCCGGGTTATCGCCGTCCATCGAGCCAAAGTTGCCCTGACCATCCAGCAGCGGCAGCGACATCGAGAAATCCTGCGCCATCCGCACCAGCGCGTCATAAATCGCGCTGTCGCCGTGTGGGTGGTACTTACCCATCACATCGCCCACCGGACGCGCCGATTTGCGATAGGCTTTATCGTGCGTGTTCCCGGTTTCGTGCATGGCGTAGAGAATGCGCCGGTGAACCGGTTTCAAGCCATCGCGCAGATCAGGGATCGCGCGGGACACGATGACCGACATGGCATAGTCCAGATAGGACGTGCGCATCTCGGATTCGATGGACACCGTCGGGCCGTCATAAACGGGACGCTCGGGCGGGGTTTCATCCATGTTTTCTGGGGTTTCTGGCGTATCGCTCACGTAAACTGCCCGATCTTTGGCTTGGGTCTATATCTTGTGTGTGCATCTTATCAGACCCGGCACATAAGGTGCAAGCAAGCTGAGCATTTCGAGCAAAAAACCACGGTAACACTGGGGTAACATATTGTTATCCAAGTATTTGGTGATTTCTGTGCTACGCTAAAGAGACCTTGCAAGAAATTGGAGGTCTGCATGGAGCAAAGCGAAACCGAATTAATGCTCAAGGGATACGGGCTGACGACGGCGGAATTTTTCTATCACATGCCCGACTACATCCACGTTCTGAATACCTTTATTTGGCAGGATTATGATCTTGCGCCCGATCATCCGAAACTGTTCGATTTCATAGATTTCTGGCAGCGAGAGATTGAGGGACCGCTGCACTCGGTCCGGTTCACACATCGCAAGATGATCGCGCCTGGCGAATGGCGAAATGTGGTGGGTGAATTTCGGGTGAATTGAACGGCGTTTTCATTGCGCCAACATCGGTTAAAGTGACGGACAACTTGTTGGTCACATATGGAATCGCTTTATGCACCGTGGTTTGTTTCTTGCCGTCGCAGCGACGCTTCTCTGCCAGTCCGCTGACGCTCAGGGGGTGTTGGATAAAATCAAAAAGGGCGCGGAAAACACTGCGGATGCCATCGGTCGTGGCGCTGAGAGTGTCGGGAGTACGGTTGAAAAAGGTGTCGGCGCGGTTGACGATACGATCGACTCTACTGCCGATTTGCTGTCAAACGAAGCAACCCCGGAAGAAACACGCGCCAAGCTGGATGTCATGGCAAGCGATGTCTTGGCGCAATTATTGGCCGAGAATCCAGAGGCGGAGGCGCTGTACGATGTCAGCGCGGGATATGCAGTTTTTGATTCGCGGAAGGTGACAGTTTTCCCTGTGTCGGCTGGGTACGGGCGCGGTGTTGCAGTGTCCAAGGAAACTGGCCAGCACGTCTATATGAACATGGGTACTGGCGGCGTCGGGGCGGCGATCGGAATAGGCGGGTTCGAGACCAAATTTGTTATCCTGTTTGAAACACAGGCGGATTTGGACAAGTTCATCGCTCAAGGCTATGACGCGACCGCTGAATCGGCCGCAATGTACGGGGATGAACGCACTGACGAAACGTTGCGCTTTACTGATGGTCGGTCCTTTTTTGTGCTCAGCAAGAAAGGGTGGCGTGTGTCCGCTGGTGCCTCAGGAACCAAATACTGGAAATCTCCTGAACTGAACTGATCAGCCAGAGCAGCTTGCCCCACCCAAAACACAGAATTTTGCGCAGTGCGGGTGGTTCAGATGGACGTCGGCCTCGGCCTCGGCCAACGTATGGCCCATCTCAAACTCTGGCTCGTAGGCGAGAAGCGTGCAGGCAAGCACCGCAGGTTTTTCTGCGCCTTTGCGCTTTACCACCATCCGCGCATTTGAGCACATTACCGCCTCAGGAGACTTGTCCAAAATTCCCCAGCAAGCTGTTGTAATTTCAGGAACTTCGGCAGTTTCGTCCATCTCGGGGAAAAGGACGGTCTGCGCCGGATTCTGCGCGTCTATGTCAAACCCCTGTGCCTTAAAAAAGGCCGCATATCCCGCGCGACTTTGTGAGTCGGTTTCGTCCCAAACCGTTCGTCCGGCTACGGCCATCTTGAAACCATTGTCCCGCAGCCACTCCATTCCAGCCACGGTCTTGTCAAAGGTGCCTTCGCCGCGCTCTTTGTCATGCAGTTCAGCCCGATAGTGATCTACAGAAATTCGCAATGACAGCTTGTCGCCAAAGTCTTGACGCAAGCCCAGCAGCCCGTCGCGCATTTTTCGGCGCAGCATAGGTTGCATGGCATTGGTCAAGATTAACACTTCATAACCCCGTTCAAGCGCGGCGCGTGCCATCTCGATCATTTCGGGGTTCATGAACGGTTCGCCGCCCGTGAACCCGATTTCGCGCACAGGCCAATTCCGTTCCTCGATCTGATCCAGGAAGTCGCGCACCTCATCCGCGGTAATGTAGACCAGAGCGTCGTTTGTCGGGCTGCTGGCTATGTAACAATTGAGGCATTCGATATTGCACAAGGTGCCCGTGTTGAACCAAAGGGTTTCGGGGTTTTTCAGTGCCACGGACGCGCGGGCCTGTCCGTCTGCTGTCACCAATTTGTTCTGAAACTTGCCGATATTGGCGCTGCTTGGGGCGTCGTCTTTCATTCCGGTTTCCGGTTCCTTGAAGTCCTTACACTGACTTAGCTTTTTGGTTGCGGTTCGTTAAGTGGGGTGCGCACAACCTGACAGAGATTTGATGTTGCGGAAATTTGCAGTAGTGATTGCGCTAACATTGGACATGACCTTTGGGGCAAGGTAAGGAAAACGCATGGTTTCTCGTGTCATACCCGTTGACCCATTCGATCTGGTCATTTTTGGCGGAACCGGTGATCTGGCGCAGCGCAAGATCCTTCCGGCTCTGTTTCGTCGGTTTTGCGCTGGCCAGTGGGCCGATGGGGTGCAAATCATCGGCGCCGCCAGGACGAAACATGACAGTGCCGACTTTCGTGATCTGGTTGCCGAATCGCTGGCGACCCATGCCCCTGCGCATTGTTTGGACTCGGTCGCGCTGAGCGCTTTCTTGGAACGCGTTGAATATGTGGCGCTTGACGGTGCTGCTGACGACGGGTGGGATCAGCTATCCGGCAAGTTGAAGCCTGATCGCGTGCGTGCGTTTTATTTCTCGGTAGGGCCGGGATTGTTCGGCCCTTTGGCCGAGCGGATCAAATCTCATGACCTTGCGACCCCTCAGACGCGGATAGTTGTCGAAAAACCTTTTGGCCATGATCTGGAGAGCGCACGCGCGCTGAACGCAACCTTGGCCGTGCATTTCAGCGAAAAACAAATCTACCGGATCGACCACTATCTGGGCAAAGAGACTGTTCAGAACCTGATGGCTGTACGGTTCGGTAATATGTTGTTCGAGCCTCTCTGGAACAGCCAGTACGTGGATCATATTCAGATCACTGTGGCTGAATCCGTGGGGATCGACGGTCGGGAGGGGTATTATGAACGCGCTGGTGCGATGCGCGACATGATGCAGAACCACCTGATGCAGCTTTTGTGCCTGATCGCGATGGAGCCGCCGGCCAAATTCGATCCAGACGCCGTGCGGGACGAAAAGTTGAAGGTCATCCGCGCCTTGGACCCGGTCGAGCCGCATCACATCGTGCGCGGCCAGTTTGAGGGAGGTGGGCCAGGCTATCGTGAGATCGTTGGCAATCCACGTTCCACCACGGAAAGTTACGTGGCGCTGAGGGCGCATGTCAGCAACTGGCGATGGGCGGGAACTCCGTTTTACTTGCGCACGGGCAAGCGGTTGGTGGCCCGATCGTCGGTGATTAACGTGATGTTCAAGGACGCGCCACATTCCATCTTTGGCGAACAGGACGGTCGCCATGCTAACGTACTATCGATCCGCCTTCAGCCGAACGAAGGTATCACGCTCAAAGTGACGATCAAGGAACCGGGGCAAGGGGGGATGCGTCTGGTCGATGTGCCCTTGGATATGAGCTTTGCCGAGGCATTGGGGCCGGAAAATCAGGATCCGCCGGATGCTTACGAACGGCTGGTGATGGATGTCATCCGCGGCAACCAGACCTTGTTCATGCGCGGGGATGAGGTCGAAGCTGCATGGGCGTGGACTGATCCGATCATTGCGGGGTGGCGCGCGCGCGGAGACGTTCCGAAACCTTACGAAAGTGGCAGCACAGGACCGGGCGACGCCGAGCTGCTGATGAAACGAGATGGTCGCCGCTGGCAAGGAATAAACCCATGAAAATTCAGGAATACGCCGACAGGGACATGCTGGCCATCGACGTCGCAAACGTATTGGCCGGAGAGTTGGACGCCGCGTTGCTGCATCATGATATGGTTTCGTTGGCGGTTCCGGGCGGCACTACTCCGGGGCCGATTTTTGACGGGTTGTGCGCCGCTGATCTGGAATGGGACAGGGTGCGCGTTCTTCCTACGGATGAACGCTGCGTGCCCGGCAGCAGTGACCGATCCAACGAAAAACTGATCCGTGAGCGTCTGCTGACAAATCGTGCATCTGCGGCGCAATACGTTCCGCTATATCTGGACGGCAAAGACCCCGAGGCGGTGCTGCCGGAAATCGAAAGCCTGATCACTCCGGTCCTTCCCTTGTCTGTTCTTGTTCTTGGGATGGGGGAAGACATGCACACCGCATCGTTGTTTCCCGGAATGCAGGGTTTGGAGGCAGCCCTTGATAGCCACGCCCCGCCGCTGGCAATCGCCCGGACCGAAGTCCAGCCGGAGGCGCGTATCACCCTGACGGCGCCGATTTTGGATGGGGCGTTGTCCAAACATCTGGTGATTTTCGGGGCCGCAAAGCGCGAAGCTCTGAACCGCGCACTCACGTTGCACCCGGATGAGGCACCGATCGCAGCGGTACTAAGCGGCATGACGGTACACTGGGCGGAGTGACAGCTATGAAACTGAGCAACCTCAAAGCACTGGCAAACGGCGCGCAGGATCGCGCAATTTTGGATTTGTTCGAGCAGTCGCCAGACAGGGCGCAGAGTTTTTCAGCCTCGACCGGGGATTTGCTGTTTGACTACTCGAAAACTCAGATAGATGGGACGATCCGTGATGCCCTGATCCAACTGTGCGACGAGGCAGGGCTGGCCGACCGTCGCGAGGCGATGTTCACCGGAGAGAAGATCAACGAAACCGAAGGTCGCGCGGTGCTGCATACGGCCCTTCGTAATCTGGACGGTGGCTCGGTCGAGGTTGATGGTCTGGATGTCATGCCTGACGTATTGGACACGCTTCAACGCATGCGGGTTTTTGCGGAGGAGGTGCGCGGCGGTGCCATCGCCGGGGCAGGGGGCAGCTTTACGGATGTGGTGAATATCGGAATCGGTGGGTCTGATCTGGGTCCGGTCATGGCCACTCATGCTTTGTCCCCGTATCACGATGGGCCACGGTTGCATTACGTGTCGAACGTGGACGGCGCGCATATCGCGGACACGTTGCGACAACTGGATCCGACGCGGACGCTGGTCATTGTCGCCTCAAAAACCTTCACGACCATTGAGACCATGACCAACGCACGCACGGCTCGGGCATGGATGACCGATGGCGGGGGCGATCCGGCGGCCCAATTCGCGGCGGTATCCAGCGCGTTGGACAAAACCAAGACGTTCGGCATTCCCGAAGACAGGGTATTCGGCTTTGCGGACTGGGTCGGAGGCCGATACTCGGTCTGGGGCCCGGTTGGTTTGCCCGTGATGATTGCCGTGGGATCGAACGCTTTTGACGCCTTTCTGCGCGGCGGTCAGGCGATGGATGTGCATTTCCGCGCGGCTGACTGGGGTGAAAACATGCCGGTGCTGCTGGCGCTTGTCGGTGTCTGGCATCGGCAAGTGCTTGGCCACGCCAGCCGCGCGGTATTACCCTATGATCAGCGGTTGTTACGGTTGCCTGCATATTTTCAGCAGCTCGAAATGGAATCGAACGGCAAATCCGTGGCTATGGATGGGGCCGCGTTAACCGTTCCGTCCGGGCCTGTCGTGTGGGGCGAGCCCGGAACCAACGGGCAGCACGCCTTTTATCAGTTGATCCATCAAGGCACCGACGTGATCCCGTGTGAGTTCATGGTTGCCGCCGAGGGGCACGAGCCTGAGCTTTCGCACCATCATCGGCTATTGTTTGCGAACTGCCTCGCTCAGTCCGAAGCGTTGATGCGAGGACGATCTCTGGAGGAAGCGCGGCAACGGATGGCCGCAAAAGGACTACAGGGTTCCGAGCTTGAACGTCAGGCCCGCCATCGTGTCTTTCCCGGCAATCGCCCATCCACCACACTGATCTATCCCAAGCTCTCTCCGTTTGTTTTGGGTCAGATCATCGCGCTTTATGAACACCGTGTATTCGTTGAGGGCGTGTTGCTGGGGATCAATTCCTTCGACCAGTGGGGCGTTGAGCTGGGCAAGGAACTGGCCACGTCTCTTGGGCCGATCGTAGATGGGCAGGAAAGTGCCGCGGAAAAGGATGGTTCAACCGCCGCATTGGTGGCCTACGCCATGCGTCATCGGGGTTGATAACAAAAAATTGGGATCCGGTATGATGGCACACTACATTCTCGTATTGTCAGACAATTAAATGATTGGCAGGGTCCAACTGGAACGCGTGCTTTGCTGCTGAACGCGGCAGAGCAAGAACAAGGAGCCGCCACACAGAAGCGGCCCACACATAGGGAGGATGTCCATGCTAGGACAAATGATGACGCAGCCATTGCTGATCTCGTCGCTGATTGAGCACGCAGACTGCTATCACGGTCAGACCGAGATCATATCGGTCGAAACTGACGGGACGGTGACTGAAAGTAGCTGGTCTCAAATAGCCGTAAATGCGCGAAAGCTGGCGTCAGCCTTGACCAAACTGGGTCTTGAGCCGCAAGCGCGTATCGGGACACTGGCGTGGAACAATCGGCGGCATCTGGAAATTTATTATGGAACCTCCGGTGCGGGCTTTGTGTGTCACACGATCAACCCAAGACTGTTCCCCGAGCAACTCACCTACATCATGAACCATGCGAAAGACCGGGTTCTGTTCTTTGACGCGACCTTTATTCCTCTGGTCGCGGCGATCAAAGAGCATCTGACCGAAGTGCAGCATTTCGTTCTGATGGGGCCAAGGAACGATGACGCGATCTCGCAAATTCCCGGTGTTCAGTTTTACGATGAGCTGATCGAAACCGGCGACGAAGGGTTTGAGTGGCCCAGTTTTGACGAAAACACCGCATCCAGTCTTTGCTATACGTCGGGCACAACGGGCAATCCAAAGGGCGTGCTGTATTCTCATCGCTCGACAGTTTTGCACAGCTTCGGCTCGAACACGCGTGATGTAATCGGGTATTCCGCGATGGACGTGGTTATGCCCGTTGTTCCCATGTTCCATGTAAACGCATGGGGTTCGCCCTATGCCTGCGCGATGTCCGGTTCACGCATGGTATTGCCGGGGCCGGATTTGCACGGCGAAGCGCTGGTCAAGCTAATAGACACTTATGGCGTCACGCTGGCAATGGGGGTTCCAACGATCTGGCAAGGGCTGTTGGCCTATGCCGATAAGTCCGGCAGCAAACTGGCCAGCCTGCAGCGCACGGTCATAGGAGGCGCGGCCTGCCCGCCATCCATGATCGAAACGTTCCGCGAGACGTATGATGTCGATACGGTTCACGCTTGGGGCATGAGCGAGATGAGCCCCCTTGGCACCGCGAACCAGCCTTTGGCCAAGCACGATAAGTTGCCAGCGGCAGAGCAACACAAGTTGCGTGAAAGTCAGGGGCGCCCCTGCTATGGCGTTGAGATGAAAATCGTGGATGACGACGGCAATGAGCTGCCCCGCGACGGAGAAACTCAGGGTGATCTGATGGTGCGCGGTCATTGGGTTTTGGATAGCTATTTCCAGATGCAGGATCAGGATTTGCTACAGGACGGCTGGTTCGCCACCGGAGACGTGGCGACTTTGGACCCCGACGGATACATGACCATTCGCGACCGATCCAAAGACATCATCAAATCAGGGGGTGAGTGGATCAGTTCGGTCGAACTAGAAAACATCGCCGTAGCCCATCCCAAACTAGCTACCGCAGCCGTGATTGGCGTTCCACACCCCAAATGGGATGAGCGCCCCTTGCTGGTTGCGGTAAAAGCAGAAGGCCAAAATCCCACAGAGGAGGAGCTTTTGTCCTTCTTTGATGGCAAAATCGCCAAATGGCAGGTGCCGGACAAAGTGGTCTTTGTGGACGCTCTGCCGTTGAACGCCACGGGCAAAGTTCTGAAACGCAACTTGCGCGCCGACTTTTCGGATGAACTGGCAGGTTAAACTGGTGCCCAAAATGCAAAGCGCTTGGGCGGTTTGAGATTGAACACGTGACCAAATGATACTTGGTCCCTTCGATTTCTGAGCCGCCCATTCCGCAGTTGAAATGCCCGGCACAACAAAAAAGTTGCCAGCAACCTTAGCCGCATCGATTCAATGGGCTTGGTCTTCAATCGACAAACCTTGATGCAAGCTAGGCGACCTACACAAGTAGTTCCAACTAAGGATTGTGATCGCGTTCCCAGTGGCGAGTTCTTATTAGCCAACCTGATTACTGCATAAGCGACAGCCAGCCTGATGATAGCTGCGCACGCAGCTCGCCCTTGATTAGAATTAACGGCGAGACACTGCAAAGGATGTGTGAAATTGGCTCCGGCGGTAGGGATCGAACCTACGACCAATTGATTAACAGTCAACTGCTCTACCGCTGAGCTACGCCGGAACGGTTTGCGCCGTATAGCAACCTGCATCTGCGCCGTCCAGAGGGCTGATGGAAGTTTTTTTAGACAGGGTTCGACACTTCTCAGGTCAGGCTTTTTGCCAAAACACACTATCATTTTTGAGGGGTGATTTGGCTCCGGCGGTAGGGATCGAACCTACGACCAATTGATTAACAGTCAACTGCTCTACCGCTGAGCTACGCCGGAACTGATGGCCGTATAACAATCACAAATTTTGACGTCCAGAGCAGAATGTCACTGGGTTGAAAAAAAATTGCCAGATCATTTCAGCCTCTTGAACTGCGCGCTGGCCGATAGCTGGTCGATGGGGGAAGCCATTGATTTACCGTACAAATCGACAAGATGCGCAAAAACGTTCCTTTCGGCCGCAGGTAACAAAGCCGCAGGCGTTTCGGTGTAGATACTCTCTGCCAAATCCCGAGCGGTGCCGGGCTTGTCTGCCAGTGCCTCAAGAATCTGTGCTTCGCGCGCAAGCCGGTGATTGATCAGCCAGTCCAACCGGTCAGCAGGATTCGGGATTGGCGCGCCGTGACCTGCGTGAAAAATGGACCAGTTTCGCTGTCGCAGTTTGTAGCATGCGTGCATGAAGTCCGTCAGATCTCCGTCCGGTGGTGAAACCAATGAGCTGGCCCATCCCATAACGTGATCGGCTGTAAAACAGACATCCTTCCATCCCAAGGCTATGTGGTTTCCCAGATGGCCGGGTGTATGGATGACCTCAAGATTCCAGCCGTCACCTTCGATCAGTTCTCCATCAGAAAGTTCGATGTCGGGACGGAAATCCTTGTCGATGCCTTCGCCACCGCCTGCAAGACCTTGTTGCGCCAGCTTCTTCATGACGGGGCTGCGGCCAGCCTCGGGGCCGCCAAATGCGAGAATCGGCGCGTCCGTTCTTTCGGCCAACGGTGCGGCCAAGGGGGAATGATCCAGATGTGTGTGTGTCACGATGATATGGCTGATCCGCTGATCTGGGCGCAGTGCATTCAGAATCGCGTGTAGGTGGACCTCGTTCAGAGGGCCGGGGTCGATGACAGCGCAGTCCTTTTCTCCGAGTAGATAGGTATTCGTTCCGCGATAGGTCATTGGCGAGGGATTCGGCGCTAGGATAAGTCGAAGATCGGTCCGAAGCTCGATAGGCTGACCGGGAGTCGGGTTGAAATCATCGGGTGCCTGCATTTTGAACTCTTTCTCTTGTCCGATCAGCCCGTTAGGTTTAGCGCATGTCCAGCCGGTGGCTCAAATCTTATATGCCGCGCAGCCTGTATGCCCGCGCGGTTCTGATCCTGGTTCTGCCAGTGGTCGTGCTGTTGCTGGTTGTAGGCGTTGCCTTCCTGCAAAAGCACCTCGAGGACGTGACAGGGCAAATGACCAGTGCAGCCGCGCGAGAGGTTCTGCTGGTTGTGGGGGCGACAGAGGATGCCGAAACTCAGCAACAGGCCATAGCCGCAATTCGTCAGGACATAGCTGCACTGGATATGAAGGCCCGTTTTCTGGACATTAACGAAGAGCCAGACTTGGGTATCCGTCGTTGGTACGACTTTATCGCTCCGCAGGTTGAATCCGATCTGCACGAAATGTTGCAGGATCTTGTCGCCGTTGCACTGCCCATCGGGGACGAGGCGCGATTGTACCTCGAAACTCAAGTTGGTCTGCTTGAGCTGACCTTGGACCGTCGGCGTCTGTCGCCCACCGCTCCGCATCAGTTGATCGTGACAATGTTGTTTTTTGCCGTCGTCATGACCTCGATTTCATTTTTGTATATGCGCAACCAGCTTCGCCCGATCACACGATTGGCAGACGCGGCCCAGGCGTTCGGTCGGGGCAGGGTCGTGCCGTATTCCCCCGGAGGCGCAATAGAAGTGCGCGCAGCAGGAAGCGCCTTTTTGGACATGCGCGCTGGTATCGAAAGGCAGATGGAGCAACGCACGCTGATGTTGTCGGGGGTCAGCCATGATCTACGGACACCGCTGACGCGGCTGAAGCTCGGGCTGTCCATGCTGCCCGAAGATGAGGCAGCACCTCTGCAGCAAGATGTGGATGAGATGCAATTGTTGCTGGACGCATTCCTGGATTTCTCGCGCGGCGCTGCTGAAGGCCCGCCTGAGACAGTTCAGCCCGAGGAATTGCTGCGGCAGATTGTCGAGGATGCTCGCCGCGCAGGGCTGGAGGCCAGCTTGGTTTCAGTGGAAGGCGAAGGCACCGCGTTGTTACGTCCCACCGCAATCCGTCGCGCGGTTGAGAACCTGATTGGTAACGCTGTTCGCTACGGTGACCGCGCTGAAGTGAGCCTGTCGGTAACGCCCAAGGCGGTGCGAATACGGGTCGAAGATGACGGGCCCGGCATCGCGCCTGAACAGCGCTCTGAGGCGGTGAAGCCGTTTTCCCGGTTGGATCCCGCACGCAACCAGAATCAGGGTAGCGGCGTTGGGCTTGGTCTGGCGATCGTCTCTGATATCGCCCGCGCGCATGGCGGCGTGCTGCGGCTGGGCAAAAGCGAACGCTTGGGTGGGCTGAGTGCTGATATAATAATCGGACGGTAGCCTTTTTGGTTCGCAAAAAGACACGCTCGGAAGAAATTTCACCTAGAATCGAAAGTGATGCCTTTCCAGATGCTTGAGTGTGCTATGATAGGGTTAGGGAACGAATAGCGGGTGTTTGGGGCATAGTTAGGCCATTGATTCGGCTGGCCCTCACCTTTGTTTCCGTATGTCGATTTGTGTCGACCTGAATTGTTTCGCTTGAAACCCGGAAACACTGATGTGTGTCCAAGTTACTAGTGAGGTGAGGTCATTGAATTGGTTGATATTGGCAATAGTAGCTGCCGTATCCAGTGTTATTGTCCTCGGATGGTTTGATCCGTGTGACTATTTCTACTCCGTGTGCCAGTTCGTTAGCTGGCGCTAAAGCAGAATTTTGGTAGGCCCGGAGGGACTCGAACCCCCAACCAAAGCGTTATGAGCGCTCTGCTCTAACCAATTGAGCTACAGGCCCGCCTACGCGCCTTGGGTATCACGGTGAACGTCCGCGTCAAGCCTGACCGTTGCAACATTCCCAACAATCGACTAACCCGCCCGAGAACCATTCATAAGGGGTTGGCCATGACAGCGGGCAAGAACGGAATCACCTATGCTGATGCGGGTGTTGATATTGATGCAGGGAATGCTCTGGTCGACCGGATCAAGCCAGCAGCCAAGCGGACGAACCGCTCGGGCGTGATGAGCGGCCTTGGCGGGTTTGGCGCTTTGTTCGACCTCAAGGACGCCGGGTATCAGGATCCGATTCTGGTTGGTGCAACAGACGGCGTGGGTACCAAACTGCGCATCGCGATCGATACCGGCGTCGTGGATGGTGTCGGCATTGATCTGGTGGCCATGTGTGTCAACGACCTGATCTGTCAGGGGGCCGAGCCTCTTTTCTTTCTGGACTATTTCGCAACGGGCAAGTTGGACACGGACACTGCCGCACGGATCATCGAAGGCATTGCCGAGGGCTGCGTTCAGTCCGGTTGCGCCCTGATCGGTGGCGAAACTGCCGAAATGCCGGGTATGTATCCCGATGGTGATTTTGATCTGGCCGGTTTCTCTGTCGGCGCGATGGAGCGCGGCGCCCATTTGCCCGCCGGAGTTCAGCAGGGCGATGTGCTGTTGGGGCTGGCCTCGAACGGAGTGCATTCCAACGGTTATTCTCTGGTGCGCAAACTGGTCGAGATGTCCGGGCTGGGCTGGGACGCTGCGTCGCCGTTCAGCGAGGGGTCGCTGGGCGAGGCGCTGCTGACGCCCACGCGTCTCTATGTCAAACAGGCGCTGCAAGCGATCCGGGCAGGGGGCGTTCATGCGCTGGCGCATATCACCGGTGGTGGCCTGACTGAAAACCTCCCGCGTGTGCTGCATGATGAGCTTGGCGCGCAGATTGACTTGAACGCATGGGACTTGCCGCCGGTTTTCCGTTGGATGGCTGATGTTGGCGGCATAGCCGAGGCAGAAATGCTCAAGACCTTCAACTGCGGCATCGGCATGATTGTCGTCTGTGACGCCGCACGCGCAGATGAGCTGACCACCTTGTTGGCCGAGGCAGGAGAGACAGTTGCCCGGATCGGCACCGTCACAGACGTGCCGGGCGTGTCTTACTCGGGCAAACTGCTGTGAGCCACAAGCGCGTCGCCATCTTAATCTCGGGGGGCGGCTCCAATATGGTGTCGCTGGTTGATAGCATGACCGGCGATCACCCCGCGCGGCCCTGTCTGGTGTTGTCAAATGATCCCCAGGCGGGCGGCTTGGTGAAGGCCGCCGATCGCGGCATTGCCACGGCTGCGGTTGATCACCGACCGTTCAAGGGTGACCGCGCCGCGTTCGAGGCCGAGTTGATGAAGCCGTTGGAACAAGCCCAGCCGGATATCGTCTGTCTTGCTGGCTTCATGCGGGTTCTGACCGCGGATTTCGTGTCGCGTTTTCAGGGGCGGATGCTGAATATCCACCCGTCACTGTTGCCTAAATACAAGGGTCTGAATACGCACGCTCGCGCGATCGACGCTGGCGATGCGGAACATGGCTGCTCGGTACATGAGGTCACGGCCGCGTTGGATGACGGCCCGATCTTGGGGCAGGCCCGTTTGAATATTGAACCAGACGAGACACCCGAAGCATTGGCCACGCGTGTTCTGGTTTGGGAACACAAACTATATCCGGCCGTTCTGCGGCGCTACGCCAGCGGTGATCGAACCCCAGTGCTGCTGCCGTGAACCTGTCAGGGTGATTTACACTTGCCCGGTATTCAGCCTATGGTCTGCACCACAGCTTGGGATGTCAAAGAACTGACGGGCAGTAACAAAATACAAGAGCAAGAATAGCACCTCGAATGAAAACCCTGACAACGACGCAAGAGTTGGCCGAGTTTTGCGCAGCCGCCGCGGATCACGCCTATGTCACCGTAGACACCGAGTTTCTGCGAGAGCGCACGTACTATTCCAAGTTGTGCTTGTTGCAACTGGCAGTCCCTTCGCCCGATGAAGATAGCGCCGTTCTCGTCGATCCGTTGTCAGATGGCATGTCCCTGGACCCGCTTTACGAGCTGTTCAGCAATGAAAACGTGGTTAAGGTCTTTCACGCGGCTCGCCAGGACCTTGAGATTTTCTGGGTAGAAGCCGGCGTTTTCCCCAAGCCATTGTTTGATACGCAGGTGGCCGCGATGGTCTGCGGATTTGGTGAGCAGGTTGGCTACGAAACCCTTGTCCGCAAGATTTGCAAGCAGGGTGTAGACAAGACATCCCGCTTTACCGACTGGTCTAGACGCCCGCTGTCCGAGGCGCAAAAGACATATGCTCTGGCGGACGTGACCCATCTTAGACAAATCTATGAACACCTCGCTGCGGAATTGGAGAAATCTAAACGCAGCCATTGGGTCGCCGAGGAGCTGTGGACTCTGACACAATCGGCAACCTATGACATCCGCCCGGAAGACGCTTGGAAACGTGTTAAAACCCGCACGAATTCCGCTAAATTTCTGGCCGTCGTCCGAGAGTTGGCCCAGTTTCGCGAGGCTTATGCGCAGGAAAACAACGTTCCGCGTAGTCGAGTGTTCAAGGACGACGCCCTGATCGAGCTTGCATCGACCAAGCCCAAGTCGGCGTCAGACCTGGGGGGATCCCGGCTCTTGCTGCGTGAGGCACGCAAGGGCGTGATTGCCGAAGGCATTTTGGCGGCTGTCAAAAAAGGCGTTAACTGCCCGCCAGACCAGATGCCGCGCGTGGACAACAGCCGGGACAAGCTGAAGGTCAACCCGGCATTGGCTGACCTCCTGCGCGTATTGTTGAAGTCCAAGACAGAAAGTCTGGGTGTCGCGGCAAAGCTGATCGCCACCAGTTCCGAGTTGGATCAGATCGCAGCCGGTGAACGCGAACTACCAGCCATGTCAGGGTGGCGGTTCGAGGCTTTTGGTGAGGATGCGCTCAAACTATGCGAAGGCAAGATTGCGCTGGCCGCCAAAGGGCAGTCGGTGAAGGTCGTTTCACTCTGACCGTTGTTACCGGCGACGAGATTCCAGCGTATTCTGCTGACCTACGACGCGCACCAGACGGATGTTTTGCAGATCATCCAAGCTGACATTTGCTGCGTCTGACACCGCCCGCGACCGTTCTGTGCCCTGGTTTGTTGCATAGCTGGGATAGCTGACGCGGAAGGTGAATTCGAGAACACCATTCTTTCGGTTTTCCTCGCTTTCAACGCGAACAAGCTGCGCGCCATGTGCACCCTGTCGCGCCGCAGTTCCGCTGGCATAGATTATCGCACCCGAGGGCGTCGGATTGATCCTAAGCTCGTCGATTCTTGCAATCGGCACGCTGTTGTCTACGGGATCGGGTCTTGAGAACAGGCCGGTGCCTTCACGTTCCGGCGGCACGAGCACGTTCGGATCATATGCTGGTGCTTCTGTCGGCGTGGACGTGCTGGAACCGAACCAATTGGACGGGTTGGCGCGCGAGTCACTCCAGTTATTACAGGCAGACAGGGTCAGTACGGCGAATATTACAAGTGACAACGGTTTTTGCATGGACCCAGCTCAGAGCGTTAAATTCCGCAATGGGTTATCGCAATTTCCCGTCTTTGAAAACCCATCCCAAGGGCTGGACAGTCGACGGTCGGGGGCATAGCTACACCAATGTAGCTGCAACAAAAGGACCGCCGCGAAATGGCAACGCCTGCCTTTGAAGAAATCGTTGAGGATTTCGAGTTCCTGGAGGACTGGGAAGACCGGTATCGCCATGTCATTGATCAAGGCAAGGCGATGGAGCCGCTGGACGACGCGCTCAAGGTTCCAGCTACAAAGGTGCATGGCTGCGCCAGTCAAGTTTGGCTGCACCCGGTGATCGAAGGCGGAGTTTTTCATTTTGACGGCGACAGCGATGCGTTGATCGTGCGTGGTCTGATCGCGGTTTTGCGGTCGTTGTATAACGGTTTGCCGGTCAGCGAAGTGCCGATGATCGATGCGGGTGGCGAACTGGCGCGTCTTGGTCTGCACGATCACCTGTCAGCCCAGCGTTCAAACGGTCTTCGGGCCATGATCGAACGCATTCGCGAAGTGGCTCAGGAAAACGCCTGATTTCCTTAGTCCGAGTGGCCGCGACTGGCCCAACCTGAAAGAGTGGTCTCAAGGTCTCCGTACCCGGTAAAGCGACGCTCGAACGTCAGCCCCATGCGTTCGGCACACTTGCGCGCGCGCTCGGTCAAGTCGGGATCGTCTGTCTGCGCTTGATAGACCAGCTTCGTGTAGTTCCCGAAATACATGTCCCTAAGCTCAGGGTGGCGATCCAACCCCAGTGGTTTCCAGACAAAGGCGTCGAATTGTCGGGCTAGAAAGTCTGTCAGGTAGAAGGCCGTTGTCTCGTCCTCGGCACGAGCGTCAAAGGCTTGGTTCCCTTCAAAGAATGAGTAACAGTGCGGCCCTTTAACCATTTCTACGCCCATCTCCGCGCAGGCTTTTTGCAATAGCCCCCCGGTTCCGCAATCAGCATAGACAACAAAAATCTGGTCAAACTCGTCGCGGTGTTTGGCGACAGCCTCTTCGACGGCTTGAGTAATCCGCTCGGGGTAGACATGTAAAATCGCGGGCAGGCAGGTCAATGACATGTGATCCCAGCCATTGCGGTTTTTCAGGTCCAGAATCTCACGCGCAAGCGCACCGCAGGCCAGCAGCAGGATACCGCCCTTGCGACCGGATTCGGTATAACCCTGTGACGTCAGGCTTGCGTCATCTGGCGTGCTGTTATGCGGCATGGCTTCATTCCCGGTGCGATCGCAGCATCAAAGGACGAAAGAATGATGAAGGCAAGCCCGCTTCCGACATGCTGCGTCAGGCGACCGACGCACGTGTTTCATACGACTGTAGTGACGGGCGGACGGTTGGGCCATAGGCAGAAACTCCTTGAGCTGACAGCTCTGGAAACAGTGTCAGAATCTCTTGCTGTGTTGCGTCGGCCAGGCTGTTCCAAGCCTGGACACCGGGGTGAAAACTTTCGGTCAGACAACCTTCGGCCCAAATCAGTTCGTGCTGGTCGAACATCAGGTGAAAATAGGTTACCAAACCGCCGGGCCGCATCACTATGTCGGTATCGTTCAAAAGTTGGCGGGCAGGGGCAAGCGCCTCTGCGTGGCCGGTATTCAGTTCAATTTTCCAATCACTTACCAACATTCTATGCTGTTGCGACACCAACAAGTCCCGAGAATTTCCCAGCGCTCCGGCTTTGAAAAGCACCGGGGTAAACGTACCAGTGGCGCGCACCGTTCTACGGCCAACCCAGCGAAGCGATTGCAGCCCGTGATCATAGGTGCGGATCTGATCCCCCGCCTTCAAATCCTCGACCGCGATCTGTCCCTGGTCTGTCTCAATCAGCGTTCCAGTCGTGAAACATGTCGCGATGTTCCAGTCCTGGCGGTTTGCAGTCAGTCCATTCGTTGTGTCAGTGTCGATGCTGTTTATTGACACCGAAAGAATGGCTTGAGCTTCAAGAGCCGCCTGATCAGCATTGGCTGAAAATTCGGGCACGAGGTAAGTATTTCCGAAAACATCTTGGGCAACAACGGCGGTAATGTCTGCGGTTGTTCCGTCAAGATAAGTAATCGTCGCGTTGTACGCGACGGCTGCGTCGAACAGGGTTACATTGCCGTCGACAGAGAATAGATCAAAATCAACGTTCGAGTCGTTTTCGTAGGTTGCACCAGGGTTTCCGACGGGGCTCCAGACGGCCGCGTTTTCAAACAGGGGCGTGCCGGGGCCGCCGAAGGTTTGACCAACCAATGCGCCTGCGTTCTCGGCCACATTATTTCCCTCGGTCGGGTCGATGAGTGGAAGGTCGCCCAGAAAAATTACGTTGAATGTTGTTGGCATCAACTAACCCCAAAATTTCTTCAATGAAATTCGCTTAATACGCGAGTTCAACTCCCGCAAATGGAGAGTTAGTAAAATTATATTTATATGCAAGTGGTTAAACGAATAAGGCTGCCCTCAAGGGGCAGCCTTAGTCTAAATGCTTGAACGGCGCTTAGCCTGCAAGTTGATTGTGCTTGCGCGACACGAAATCCTTGGCTGTTTCCACCGCAACGGCGGCATCGCGGCAGTAGGCGTCTGCGCCGATGGCTTTTCCGAATTCCTCGTTCAAAGGCGCGCCGCCGACCAGAACGATGTAGTCTTCACGCAAGCCTTGCTCGACCAGTGTGTCGATTACCACTTTCATGTATGGCATCGTGGTCGTGAGCAGTGCGGACATGCCCAGAATGTCCGGCTTCTCTGACTCCAGCGCTTCCAAATAGTTCTCGACCGGGTTGTTGATGCCGATGTCCACGACCTCAAAACCAGCGCCCTCCATCATCATCGACACAAGGTTCTTGCCGATGTCGTGGATGTCACCCTTCACAGTGCCAATGACCATCTTGCCAACACGCGGTGCGCCGGTTTCGGCCAGCAGAGGCTTCAGGATGGACATGCCGCCCTTCATCGCGTTTGCGGCCAGCAGAACTTCGGGAACGAACAGGATGCCGTCGCGGAAGTCATGGCCAACGATGGTCATGCCACCGACGAGAGCTTTGGTAAGGATGTCATAAGGGGTCCATCCGCGTTCCAGCAGGATGTTCACACCTTCTTCGATTTCTTCTTTCAGGCCGTCATAAAGATCGTCGAACATCTGTTCGACCAGTTCGTCGTCATTCAGTTCGGACAGGACGATGTCTTCTTCATCGGACATGGGGCGTTTCCCTGATCTGTTCGGGCATATTGCCCGTGGTGGCATTTTTTCCGTTTTGGCCATTTCGCCGCAGTTCGACTGTGACGATTGCGACCTTGGCGGTTCCGGGACCGACCTATACGGCAAAATATTGATCAACTCGACGTCATTTTCTGCATGAACATCCTGCATTTCGTTCAGAAAAGGGTTTGAAACCGCACCAACGTGACACTCTAGTTGCGTCGCCCTTGTTCAACGAGGGGGCTTGTCCGGTTTACTCAGTTCCCTTATGTCTAGAATGAGAACAAAAGGGAAACAAAAATGGCTGCGCCTAACATTAAGGGTAGGGGGGTCACGTCAAATTCGGCGGGAAGGTTTGAGAGATTCGAGTCCGAACAATTTGACGATGGATGGGCTGCCGATGACGACTTGCCAGTACTTCGGACCGATGTCTCAGAAGAAATCGCGCGTAGCCTGATTACGTATAACCGCTCGCCCGATCTGCCATTTGACCGCTCCATCAATCCTTATCGAGGGTGCGAACATGGGTGCGTTTACTGTTTTGCGCGTCCGACGCACGCCTATCTCGGCCTGTCGCCAGGGTTGGATTTTGAAACCCGGCTGATTGCACGTCCGAATGCTGCGACGGTCCTCAGAAACGAGTTGTCAGCACGCGGCTACAAGGTCGCGCCGATCGCTCTTGGGACAAATACCGATCCATATCAGCCGATTGAGAAGGACCTCTCGATAACTCGGTCTTGTTTGTCTGTTTTGCAAGAGTTTCAGCATCCGGTCGGTATCGTGACCAAGGGTACGCTGGTCGAGCGTGACTTGGACATTCTAGCTGAGATGGCTGAACGCGGTTTGGTGCGCGTAGGTGTATCGCTGACGACCTTGGACCCCGATCTGTCTCGCCGGATGGAGCCGCGCGCGCCGTCGCCCAAGCGAAGGCTGGCGACCATTCGTAGGTTAACCGGTGCCGGGGTTCCTGTTCGCGTCATGACCTCGCCGCTTGTTCCCGGCCTGACGGATCACGAGTTGGAGCACCTGCTTGAAGCGGGACGAGACGCAGGCGCGGACGCTGCAAGCTGGATCATGCTGCGCCTGCCGCGTGAAGTGTCCGGCTTATGGCAGGAATGGTTGCGCGATCACGAACCCGCGCGAGCTGAAAAGGTCATGTCAAAGCTCAGAGAGATGCACGGTGGGCGGGACTATGACCCGCGCTGGGGGCACCGAATGCGCGGCGAAGGAGAGTATGCCGGACTGATCGCCAAGAGGTTTTCATTGGCTCTTAAGCGGTTGGGGCTTGCATCGCAGACGCCACCGCTGCGTTGTGACCTGTTTGCAAAGCCCGCTCAGGCGGGGGATCAGCTTACCCTGTTCTAAACAAAAAGAGCCCCGGAACTTGGTCCGGGGCGCTTTCAGATATTTCGCTATTTTCAGCGGTTTTCGATGTCCACATAGTCGCGGTTGGTTTCGCCCAGGTACAACTGACGCGGACGACCGATCTTGTTCTGTGGATCGGCGATCATTTCCTTCCACTGGCTGACCCAGCCAACGGTGCGCGACAGGGCAAAGATCGGGGTGAACATCGAGGTCGGGAAACCCATCGCCTCGAGGATGATGCCCGAGTAGAAGTCCACGTTCGGGAACAGCTTTTTGTCGGCGAAATACGGATCTTCCAGAGCCTGCTTTTCCAGCGCCTTGGCGACTTGCAGTTTCGGGTTGTCTTCGATGCCCAGCAGATCCAGCACTTCATCGGCGGACTGCTTCATCACCTTCGCACGAGGGTCGAAGTTCTTGTAGACACGGTGGCCGAAACCCATCAGGCGGAATGGATCATTCTTGTCCTTGGCGCGTGCGATATATTCTGGGATGCGATCGACGCTGCCGATCTCCTCCAGCATTTCCAGACATGCTTGGTTTGCACCACCATGGGCCGGACCCCAAAGACAGGCGATGCCAGCCGCGATACAGGCAAATGGGTTCGCACCCGAAGACGAGGCCAGACGCACGGTCGAGGTCGAGGCGTTCTGCTCGTGATCCGCGTGCAGGGTGAAAATGCGATCCATGGCACGGCTGAGGATCGGGTTGACCTCATACTCTTCCGCCGGAACGCTGAAACACATACGCAGGAAGTTAGACGCATAGTCCAGATCGTTGCGCGGATACACGAAGGGCTGACCGGTGTGGTACTTGAACGCCCATGCCGCGATGGTCGGCATCTTGGCGATCAGGCGGTGCGAGGCGACCTCGCGCTGGCGCGGATCGTTGATGTCAGTCGAGTCGTGATAGAAGGCGGACATCGCACCCACAACGCCAACCATGATCGCCATCGGATGCGCGTCACGGCGGAAGCCCCGATAGAAATACTGCATCTGTTCGTGCAGCATGGTGTGGCGGGTGATCGTGGTCTCGAATTTTTCCAGAACGGGTGCTGTTGGCAGCTCTCCGTACAGCAGCAGGTAGCAAACCTCGAGGAAGTGAGATTTTCCAGCCAGCTGGTCGATGGGGTATCCACGGTGCAGCAGCTCACCTTTTTCACCGTCGATATAGGTGATTGTGCTGTCACAGCTCGCCGTCGAGGTGAAGCCCGGGTCATAGGTGAAGACACCGGCTTGATTATACAGCTTGCGAATGTCGATGACATCCGGGCCTGCGGTTGGCGAATGAACCGGCAACTCGTACGTTTCACCATGGACTGTCAGAGTGGCTGATTTGTTGCTGTCGGTCATAGTGTCCCTTCCTCATTCATGCGCAAGTCGGATCGCTGTCCGAGCCTACGGGCAACGGATGCGCGCTGACGCGCAGTCCGGGTGTTAGCGGAGCAGCGTTACCCAAATGTTAAGCTTTGGTTTAACTCGCTGCGTCAGAAAGCCGTGCCAGGGTTTCATCGCGCCCCAACACAAGCATCATGTCAAAAACCGAAGGAGTTACAGCCCGACCAGCCAAAGCGGCCCGCAAGGGTCCAGCCAGCTTGCCGAACTTCAGCCCTTTCGCCTCTGCAAAAGAATTCAGGGCATCCTCCAGTTCGTTCCGCGACCAGCTAGCATTTTGCACATGCGGCGTCAATTCATTCAGTATACCATCGGATACAGAGGCGAGTGTTTTCGCCGCCTTCTCGTCTGGTTCAATGGGGCGGGATGTCAGTACAAAATGCGCTTTTTCAAGCAGTTCCGGGAATGTGCGCGCCCGATCCTTGAGGCAATACATCGCACGCTCCAGATCACCGGATTGTGTGTCCGTCAACGCAGGCAGTCCCGCCGCTTTCAGATAGGCTTGGATTTCCTGCCGCAGTGCGGCATCGTCGGCGATTGCAATGTGCTGACCGCAGAGATTTTCAAGCTTTTTCAAGTCAAAGCGGGCAGGGCTCTTACCGATTCCGTCCAGGTCAAACCACTCTTTCGCTTGTTCATCCGTGAAGAATTCGTCGTCGCCGTGGCTCCATCCCAGCCGGGCGAGGTAATTGCGCATTCCAGCGGCCGGATATCCAATCGCCTGATATTCCTGAGCGCCCAATGCGCCGTGACGCTTTGACAGCTTCTTGCCGTCTGGCCCGTGGATCAGCGGAATATGCGCCCAGACAGGAACGTCCCAGCCCATTGCTTCGTAGATCATCATTTGGCGCGCAGCGTTGTTCAGGTGGTCGTCGCCGCGAATAACGTGGGTCACGCCCATATCGTGATCGTCAACCACAACCGCCAGCATATAGACCGGAGAACCGTCCGAGCGCAGCAGGATCATGTCATCCAACTGGTCATTGCGAATTGTCACGTCCCCTTGCACCTGGTCTCGGATCACCGTCGAGCCATCCTGCGGAGCCTTGATACGGATCACAAACTGAGCATCCGGGTGCGTTGAGGCATCAGCATCGCGCCAGGGGCTGCGGAACAGGGTGGACTTACCCTCGGCCCTTGCCTGTTCACGGAAGGCCGCAATTTCTTCCTGTGTTGAAAAGCACTTATACGCCTTGCCCTCGGCCAGCAGTTGATGCGCGACCTCTGCGTGGCGCTGTGCGCCTTCAAACTGGCTGATCACGTCGCCATCGTGATCAAGCCCCAGCCACTCCATACCCTGAAGGATGGCGGCCGTCGCTTCAGGGGTCGAGCGTTCCCTGTCCGTATCTTCGATCCGTAGCAGAAACTTGCCCCCGCGACCGCGCGCGAAAAGCCAGTTGAACAGAGCGGTGCGTGCGCCACCGATGTGCAAAAAGCCGGTGGGAGACGGGGCGAAACGGGTGACGACCTGATCAGACATTGTGTGGATTAACCTTTTGGTAACCGTGTCGGGCATAGATTGGCGCCTGTCTAACGAGCCGGAAGGACGGGGGCAACCATGCGTGTTCTGGCACGGGTCGAGACCGCGCTACTGAACCAGACGGGCCAATTGTTTCAATGGTCTCCGGTCTGTCTCGCCATCGGTATCGGGCTGTACTTTTCGCTCCGCTTTGAACCGGGATGGCAGGTCTATGCCAGTCTTTTGGCTGCAATCGCGATCGCCTGCGCAATAGTTTGCAAGTGGCGGTCCGGCTGGGTGGCGTTGGTGATCGGTGGCGCTCTGATTGCCACCGGATTCATTCTTGCGGGAGTGCGGGCCCATACCGTGGCCGCGCCGGTCTTGTCCTGGCGCTACTACGGCCCGATTGAAGGGCGGGTTGTGGCCATTGATCGGTCCGCGTCGGATGCTCTGCGGGTGACGCTGGACCAGGTGCGGCTGGACGGCGTGGATGGTGACAGCCGACCGCAGCGCGCCCGGCTATCGCTGCATGGTGGAGATGTCGCGCTTGCGCCCGGACAAAGGATCATGACGACCGGCCACTTGTCGCCGCCGCAAGGCCCGGTTGAGCCCGGAGGTTTCGATTTTCGCCGTCACGCATGGTTCCAGAGCCTTGGCGCGGTAGGCTACACACGCGTTCCGGTTCTGATTATTTCACCGCAGGATACCGAACGCGTTCGCATAACGGCGTGGCGCATGTCGGTTTCCGAGCATGTTCGCTCTCTCCTGCCCGGTGAGGTTGGGGGATTTGCCGCCGCCGTCACGACCGGAGACCGCAGCGGAATGGGGCATGAGACGTTGAGCACGTTGCGGGCGTCCAACCTTGCGCATTTGTTGGCAATTTCCGGCTTGCATATGGGGTTGCTGACAGGGTTCGTTTTTCTGACTTTCAGGATTGCGCTTTCCGCCCTACCAATGATTGCCCTCAGATGGCCGGTGCGCAAACTTGCAGCGGTTGGAGCACTGATCGCCGCCGTCATTTACCTGATGCTGTCTGGCGGAAACGTCGCGACAGAACGCGCGTTCATAATGGCGAGTGTGATGCTGGTTGCGATACTGATCGACCGGCGCGCAATCTCTCTGCGCGCTGTTGCAGTGGCAGCTTTGATCGTTCTGTCGCTACGGCCAGAAACCTTGCTGAGTCCGGGGTTTCAAATGTCGTTTGCGGCAACTACGGCACTGGTTGCGGTCTTTGGGGCGCTACGTGACTACGGCCCGTTGCCCGGGCCAAAATGGTCAAAGCCTGTTACCGGATTGCTGATGTCTTCTGCCATCGCCGGGTTCGCGACAGCCCCGATCGGGGCGGCTCACTTCAATACAATTTCACACTATGGGTTGCTGGCCAACATGCTGTCAGTTCCGATGATGGGAACGATTGTAGTGCCGGCCGCAGTTGTTGCAGCCTTGCTCGCTCCATTTGGGCTCGAGATGCTGGCATTGGCCGTGATGGGACTGGGTCTTGAATGGATACTGGTGGTCGCGGATTGGGTGTCTGGCCTGGACGGAGCGCAGGGGCACGTGGTTAGCCCGCCCAGCTATGTCCTTCCCATGTTCGCGCTTGGTGCCTTGTGGCTGACGCTGTGGAGCGGTTCTGCAAGATGGGTCGGAGGTGTCGCTGTAGCCGTGGCTTTTCTGCTTTGGGGGCAGGGTCAGCGCCCTGACATTTTAATCGCCGATTCAGGAGGCTTGGTTGGCGTAATGACGGATCAGGGCAGGGCGCTGAGCAAAAAGAAGGGCAGCGGGTTCATTGCAACGGTTTGGCTTGAGAATGACGGGGATGGCGCAAACCAAATCCAAGCTGCCGACCGTTGGCCGGGGGCTGATTTAGTTCAGCGCTACTTTTGGAAAGGTACTGAAGTGGTTCATCTCACAGGAAAACGTGCCGCGCGTATCTTTGATGAATGCGAATCGAACCAAATCATAGTTTCCGCGGTGGCAGTTGACCTGTCGGGCGAATGCAGGATTTTCGATCCCGATAACCTAACGGAAACCGGCAGTCTTGCATTATCGGGGAACAAACTGACAAGCAGCAGGGATGAGATCGGCAGCAGGTTGTGGTCCCCACGACAGGGTGAGGGCCGCAAACGTTATCAGTAGCTACGGATCAAGCCGACCAAACGGCCTTGGACCTTCACCTTTTCCTCAGGCAGAACGCGGGTTTCATATGCCGGGTTAGCTGCTTCGAGTGCTATCGCATGCCCGCGACGGAAGAAACGTTTCAAAGTCGCCTCTTGATCCTCGACCAATGCGACGACGATGTCCCCGTTGTCGGCCACGGAGGATTCTCTGATCACCACGACGTCACCATCGTTGATACCTGCGTCAATCATCGAATCGCCGCGTACCTCAAGGGCATAATGCTCGCTCTTGCCGGACACCATAATGCCGGGGACAGCGACGTGATGCGAGACATGGCTGATCGCCTCAATCGGAACGCCAGCAGCGATGCGGCCCATAACCGGTAGTTCCATCGCATTGGCAGTTACCGGTTCCAAGTTCGCCGGGCGTTGGCTTTCGGGCTTGTCACCCTCGATCACCCGAGGTTTGAACGCGACAGTTGGTTCCCCGCCAAGGCTTTCCGGCAGCTTCACAATTTCTATAGCTCGCGCCCGATGAGCCAGACGGCGGATAAATCCCCGTTCCTCCAGCGCAGTAATCAGGCGATGGATGCCTGACTTTGACCGCAGATCCAGCGCGGCCTTCATTTCATCAAAGCTGGGCGGAACACCGTCCGCCTGAACGCGTTTGTGGATGAATTCCAACAAATCCAACTGCTTCTTGGTCAGCATTGCTCATACCTCACCGATCATGCGTTTTATTTTGTTCTACGCATGTTCACGTTTTGTGTCAATGATTTTGCTATAGGTTTAAATCGGCAGATACCAGACTTTGTCACCAGCAGGTCGCGCGGGATCATTGGGTTCTCGGACCAAAAGGGCGTTCGCGTCGGCCAAAACACTGAGAAGGGAACTGTCCTGATCTTTGCAGGCCCGAATGCCATTTTCATCCAGAACAGCCCGCATATAGTGCTCACGCGGACCATTTTCGGCGATAGGTTCGGTCAGTACAGCACGGCGGAACGCAGGTACGGCCTGTTCAAGTCCCAGCATCCGCTGAACCATCGGCACGAGGAACAAATAGCCGCAAACCATTGCACTTACAGGGTTTCCCGGAAGCCCGACCATCGGCGTATTTCCCAAACGACCGGCCATCAGGGGTTTGCCGGGACGCATCCTGATTTTGTAGAAAGACCTCTCCATCCCCAATCCGGTCGAGGCTTTGGACACAAGGTCATAGTCTCCTACAGATGCCCCGCCGATCGTCACAACCAGATCGGCACCTTTCGCAAGGCCAAAGGCGGCTTCAAGGGACGCTATGGTATCTCGCGCAATTGGAAGAATCCGAACATCTGCTCCGGCTTTTTCCAGCAAGGCTTTGAGACCAAAGGTATTTGAAGCGATAATTTGATCCGGTCCCGGTACCTCACCGGGCATCACAAGCTCATCTCCGGTGGAAATGAGAGCCACCGACGGTTTACGCGCCACAAAAGCAGTTGCGACGTTCATCGCAGCCATAAGCGCCACGTCTTCCGGTCGTAGGATACGCGGCGCGGTAATTTTGGTGCCGACCTTGAAGTCTACTCCGGCGGGCCGAATGTTGTCCTTGGCTCCGGGCAGATCAGTGATCGTAATCAGGTCTCCACGACGATCTGTATCTTCTTGTATTACAACAAAATCAGCGCCATCCGGTATCGGTGCCCCGGTGAAAATCCGAACGGCATGGCCCGCCCCGACGCGGCCTTCAAAGCGACGCCCAGCCGAGGATTCCCCGACCACCTTGAACATGGCGTGCAGTTCCACTTCCGAGGATTTGACGGCGTACCCATCCATCGAAGAAGCTGCAAACGGAGGCTGATCCCGCGTGGCGGTCACATCTTCTGCCAGAATACGCCCGGCGGCTTGTGCCAGTGGAACAGCTTCGCCCGGAAGTTTCGGGACGAGATCAAAAAGTAGCGCCCGTGCGTCCTCAACCGAAATCATGACGCCTCGTAACGTCCTGACTTGCCACCATCTTTCAAAAGGACTCGAATGCCGCCAATCTGCATGGCTTTGTCCACGGCTTTGGTCATGTCGTAGACGGTCAAAGCTGCGGTTGAGACCGCGGTCAGCGCCTCCATCTCAACGCCGGTTTGACCTGCAGTTTTGACGGTGGCCTCAATCTGGACACCCGGCAAGTCCGGGTCCAATGTCAACTCGACTGCGACCTTGGTGACCGGCAAAGGATGGCACAAGGGTATCAGGTCCGGTGTTTTCTTTGCTCCCATGATCCCCGCAAGGCGTGCGATCCCAAGAACGTCGCCCTTCTTGGCGCGGCCTTCGGAAATCAAATCAAAGGTTTCCTGCATCATCTTGATGTGACCGGCAGCGACAGCAACCCGGTCTGTCACAGCCTTGTCGGACACGTCCACCATGTGGGCCTGACCTTGTGCATCAAAGTGCGTCAGTGGCATCACATCACTCCGGGTATCAGAGGGTTCGCCAGTAGGTTTCGTGTGGCCGTGGCGACATCATCCTGCCTCATGAGGCTTTCACCAATCAGAAAGCACCGCGCGCCATATCTGGCAATATCCGCCAAGTCAGCCGGCGTGCTCAGGCCGCTTTCGCATACGATCGTCCGGTCTGCGGGCACGAGTTTGGATAGCCGCCGTGTTGTGTCAAGAGTCGTCTCGAACGTCTTGAGATTGCGGTTGTTTATCCCAATCAGAGGGCTTTTCAGCTTGGTTGTCCGTTCCAGTTCCACCTCGTCATGGACCTCAATCAAAACGTCCATTCCCCAGTCGAAGGCAGTTTGTTCAAGCTCGGCCGCTTGTTCATCCTCGACTGAGGCCATGATGATCAGGATACAATCTGCGCCCAAAGCGCGGGCTTCGACAACCTGATACGGATCATACATGAAATCCTTGCGTAGCGCCGGCAGTGAGCAGGCCGCGCGTGCTTGGACCAGATAGTCTTTTGCACCTTGGAAGCTGGGCGTGTCTGTCAGAACCGAAAGACAGGCCGCGCCTCCTTCTTCATAGGCTTGCGCCAGTTGAGGCGGGTTGAAATCCGCGCGTATCAGACCCTTTGACGGGCTGGCCTTTTTCACCTCGGCAATCAGTCCGTATCCTTGCCGCGCGGCAGATTGCAGAGCCTTGGAAAATCCGCGAACTTCGGGTGCTCCCTTCGCCTCACTTTCCAGTGTTTCCAAGGATTTGTGTGCTTTATCTGATGCAACTTCCTCGAGCTTGTAGGCTTTGATCTTGTCCAGAACCGTCTCGGTCATGCGGCCTCCTGAGTAATGCGGGCCAAGACCGCAATTTTTTCTTTAGCTTTCCCGCTGTCGATACTTTCGGCAGCCTTTGCCACGCCTTCCTTTAAATCCCCGACCGCGTCTGCCACCACCAAGGCGGCCGCGGCGTTCAGCAATACCGCGTCGCGATAAGCTGATGGTGCACCGTCCAAAAGGGCGCGGAAAGCGACGGCGTTTTCCTCGGGTGTCCCACCCAGAATGTCTTCAAATGGATGCACGGGCAGTCCGGCATCCTCAGGGTGCAATTCAACCTCTTTGACCACACCGTCCTCAAGTGAAGCAACCCAGCTTAGCCCTGTGATGGTCAATTCATCCGTTCCGTCGGAACCATGAACCAACCAGGCGTGTTCTGCCCCCAGCAGCCCCAAGGTTTCGGCCATGGGGCGGATCAGCTCGCGGCTGAACGCGCCTGTGAGTTGTCGCTTGACGCCTGCCGGATTTGTAAGCGGACCCAGGATATTAAAGATGGTACGTGTGCCAAGCTCTTGTCTGGTCGGCATGACATGGGCGATTGCTGGATGGTGCATCGGTGCCATCATAAAGCCGATGCCAGCCTCTTTTATCGCCTTTTCAACGGTTTCCGGGCCAACCATAACGTTGATTCCCAATTGTCCAAGCGCGTCTGCGGCACCTGATTTAGAGCTGAGATTGCGGTTTCCGTGCTTGGCCACGGTCACGCCTGCGCCTGCGACGACAAAGGCGGTCGCGGTTGAGATGTTCAGGGTGCCCTTGCCATCACCGCCCGTTCCGACAATGTCCATAGCCCCCGCCGGGGCTTTGACCGCGTTGCACTTGGCGCGCATGACAGCCGCCGCGGCTGCGTATTCCTCAACGGTTTCTCCGCGAGTGCGCATGGCCATAAGCAGCCCACCAATTTGGCTGGGTGTGGCTGCTCCGTCAAAAAGTATGCCAAAGGCGTCTTCGGCCTCGGCGCGGGTCAGGGGCCGGTCGGCAGCGGCTCCGATCAGTGGTTTCAGAGCGTCGCTCATGCGGGGACTTTCATATCGGACAGGAAGTTCTTGAGCAGGGCGTGGCCGTGCTCTGATGCAATGGATTCCGGGTGGAACTGAACACCGTGGATGGGCAGTTCCTTGTGTTGCAGGCCCATGATGGTGCCATCTTCAAGCTCAGCAGTGATTTCAAGGCAATCGGGCAGGGTGGCTCGGTCCACGATCAGCGAATGATAACGGGTGGCTTCAAACGGAGAGGGCAATCCGGCAAAAAGACCTTTGCCTGTGTGGTGCATCGTGCCCATTTTTCCGTGCACGATCTCGTGGCAGCGCGTGACTTTGCCCCCAAACGCTTGCCCGATTGTTTGATGCCCCAGACAAACTCCCATCAAAGGCGTACCGGTTTCAGCGGCAGCTTCGGTCAGAGCAAGGCAAATTCCAGCCTGATCCGGGTCGCACGGCCCCGGGCTGAGAAGGATACCGGCGGGGTTCATCGCCATCGCTTCCTGAACATCCAGCGCGTCATTTCGGCGAATGACCATTTCGGCGCCAAGTTCGCCTAAATAATGGACGAGGTTGTAGGTAAACGAGTCGTAGTTGTCGATCAGCAGCAGCATTTGGGCACTTGTCTCGGATTGGGCATTTGGGACTGGCGATGCAGCCCCGAGCCGCGATATAATGTTCGCACATACATGTTCAGGCTTGCGAGGCAGCGTCAAGGGGACATCCCAATCTTGACGAGCCTGTAGGTGAGTGTCGCATGAGACGGCGCACAGGCGATCGAAGCAGGATTAAGACGAGAGGCAATTGTTATGGGCGGATTTGTGGGCGGACTGATCGCGGGCGCGGTCGTTGTGTTGCTGCTGGGTGCGGCCTTGTCCTTGAACACACCTTTGACCCGAAAGCCCGCCGTGGCTGAAGACGCTCCGACACCGGCACCCGTGGAAACGGTTGAAGGCAATTCGGATGTCTCTGAGCCCGTCTCGGATGCTGGATTGGTAAAGCTGCCCCCGCGTGAGGCGGAAGCGGCAGAGGAACAGGCAGACACGTTGGCTGGGCTGTCTGATGTTGAAACGGCAACGGATGCAGAGCCACAGGTTAACGACATGGCTGCCCAGGTCGGTCAATCTCCGCAGCAGGCTGGCGGTGCCGACGTGACGATTTCGACCGAGGCTCCTATTGCCCCGCAAGCGCCAGCACCGTTGCCCGAGGCTCCTCTTGCAGAAGCAGATCCGATTGTGGCGGAAGACTCGCCTGAACCTCCCGCGCCGGTTGTTGAGGAGGCCGAGGTTGAGGCTGCCCCAGATGAGACAGAGGTCGCTGCGCTGGACGAGCAGGAAAACGAAGAAAAACCCTTCGAGGATAGTCCGATTGCGGTCGAAGGTGACGAAGATGTTCTTCCACGCAGCTTGCCCCGGATCGCCGCGGTGCCCCAGATCGGTGTGGAACAATCGCAGGATGCTCCAAATTCGATCGGCAAGAGGGTCGTGCCGTTAACCGAGCGAGACAGCGAGGCCGCCGCAACGACGACCGAAGGTGAACCGGTTGCCCCAGGAAAACCGATCGAAGCTTATGCCGCAGAGTTTGAAAACCCCGAGGCCAAGCCGCTGATGTCGATTATTCTGATTGACGATGAAGGTGCCTATGGTGCCGAGGCGCTGCAGGATTTCCCTTACCCGATAAGTTTTGCCATTAGCCCCACTGACCCGGATGCAGCAGAAAAGATGGCCAAGCACCGCGCGGCGGGGTTTGAGGTTTTGGCAATGGCTGACTTGCCCAAGGCAGCAAGCGCACAGGACGCCGAGGTTTCTTTGTCCGTGTGGCTGGACGTGCTTCCTGAAACAGTAGGTATTCTCGAAGGTGTCGAGACCGGAATTCAGGGCAACAGAAAACTGGCAGATCAGGTCGCTGCGATTGCGGGCGGCACGGGGCGCGGATTGATCACGCAGGATAACGGCCTGAACACGGTGCAGAAACTCGCCGCGCGAAACGGTATTCCGTCGGGTGTGATCTTTCGTGACATAGATGGTGCCCGTCAGGACCCCAAAATCATGCGGCGTTTTCTGGATCAGGCCGCATTTCGCGCCGGGCAGGAGGGAACCGTTGTCATGCTCGGCAGGTTGCGGCCCGACACGATCTCAGCCCTGCTTTTGTGGGGGCTGGAAGATCGCGGTGGCCGAGTCGCCATGGCGCCGATTTCGGCAGTCATGATGCAAGAGGTTCAATAAGAGGTTGCGAGGCCAATCCCGGATTAGCCTCTCGCTTAGCTGTTTCCGCTGCCGGTAAATCGCGCGGCATCCGCGGCTGCGCGCCTGATCGCGTTGGACTTGTGGACGGTCTCCATGAATTCAGCCTCGGGGTCGCTGTCGTAAACGACACCGCCGCCTGCCTGAATGTACAGCTTGTGGTCCTTCACGATCGCCGTTCTCAGTGCGATGCACATATCCATGTCGCCGCCCGCGCTGAAATACCCCACGCCACCGCCGTAAATTCCACGCTTTTCAGGCTCTAGCTCGTCGATGATTTCCATCGCCCGCACTTTAGGCGCGCCCGAGACCGTACCGGCCGGCATTCCGGCAAAGAACGCGTCCAATGCGTCTTTGTCGTCGGCCAGTTCTCCAACGACGTTCGATACGATGTGCATGACGTGGCTGTAGCGTTCGATGATGAATTCTTCTGTCGGACGCACCGTGCCGATCTTTGCGACGCGACCGGTATCGTTGCGGCCCAGGTCCAGCAGCATCAGGTGTTCGGCAAGTTCTTTCTTGTCGGCCAGCAGGTCCACCTCGTTGGCTTTGTCTTCCTCTGGGGTCGCTCCACGCGGGCGGGTTCCGGCGATCGGACGGATCGTAACCTCATCCCCGAACACCCTCACCAGAATCTCGGGGCTGGCACCGACAACCTGAAAGCCGCCGAAGTTGAAATAGAACATGAAGGGCGACGGGTTTGTGCGCCTCAAGGATCGGTAGAGCGCAAAGGGCGGTTGCGGGAAATCCTGCGTCCAGCGTTGCGCCGGAACGACCTGAAAGATATCGCCAGCGCGGATATATTCCTTGGCCTTCTCAACGGCTTCCATGTAGCCGGACTTGGTAAAGTTGGATACCGGCGCGGCGACCTCGGACGCATCCCCCAGATCGCGTGTCTCAGCAGGCATGGCGCGTTCAAGATCGCGCACCGCGTCCATGACACGCTCTGCCGCTTGCGCGTAGGCAGCTTTCGCAGATTGTCCTTCGCTGACCCAAGCTGGCGACACGACGGTCACCTCTCCCTTCACGCCGTCAAGCACTGCGACGACCGAAGGGCGCAGCATCACCGCATCCGGCAGACCAAGCGGGTCGGGGTTCACGTCCGGCAGATACTCGACCAGACGAACCATGTCGTAGCCCAGATACCCAAACAATCCGGCAGCGGCCTGCGGCAGGTCGTCGGGCAGTGCGATCCGGCTTTCTGCCAGCAGCGCCCGCAGGTTGTCCATGGGGTTGCCGTCTTGCGGGGTGAACGCTTCGGGGTCGAACCGGGCCGAGCGGTTCATGGCCGAGGTTTCTCCGTGGCACCGCCAGATCAGGTCGGGTTTCATACCGATGATCGAGTACCGTCCGCGGACTTCGCCGCCAGTCACCGATTCCAGCATGAACGCATCTTTTTGCGCACCGGTCAGCTTGAGCATCAGCGACACCGGAGTGTCCAGATCAGCGGCAAGACGCGTGTAAACGACCTGATTTTCACCCGCCTCATAAGCGCGTGCGAAACTGTCGAAATCTGGGGTAAGGGCCATCTTGGGTCTCTTTAATAGCTCGCTTGCACGGCGTTCAGGGCACGCTGATCCACGACAGGGCGGGCACGCACCTGCGCGTCGCGGACATAAGCGTCGAAAATGTTCTGTGCCAGAGCTTGGTTCAACTGCGCGGCCAATGCTTCTTGCGCCTGACGCAGCTCATCGGTTTCGTCCGGCGGCAACAGCTCATCCAGACGCACGATCAGGGCGGTTCCGGCGGCGGGAACAACGCGCATCTCGCCCGGCTCCATCTCAAAAACCTGTGTCATGAAGTCGGCAGGCACGTCTTCCAGGAAGGCCGTGCGGGTAAGGGCATTTTCCACCCGGAACGGCAGACCTGTGGCAGTGAAATCGCCGTCTTCCTTCAGTTGTTCAAGAACCACATTTGCCTGTTCCTCAAGGGCTTTGCCTGTTTCGGCCAAAGTCCAAGCTGCGGCCACGCGTTCGCGGGCTGTGTCCAGAGGTTCAGGTCGGCGCGGCAGAACGTCGTTCAGACGCAACGCAAAGATCGAGCCGTCTTCCAGAAAAGCGACCTCGGGGAAGTCACCGTCTTGAACTACTTCGGCGGCGGAACGGAAGCCTTCATAGGCCGCGACGCCGTCTTCACTCTGGCGTGTCCAGTCAATCTGGCCCAGTTCCATCTCGGTTTCGGCAACAAGTTCTTCCAAGGTGGCACCACCGGCCAGCAAGTCATTGATGTCCTCGGACTGCGCCTCGATCTGACGACGCGCGCGATCTGCGGCCAGTTCTTCGCGCAGGATCGGGGCGGCGTCTTCAAAGGAGGTGTTGTTTTCCGCAAGCGAGCCGTTGATGCGGAACAATGCAGGTCCGAAGACCGTCGGCAATGGTCCGACGACTGTATCCAGCTCGGCCGCGAAAACGGCGTCGGCAGCACCTTCCAGATCCTCGCGGGTCACGTCGCCGAGGTCGATGTCGCTGAGCTCAAGCTCGTAGTCACGAACGAGTTGCTCAAACGAGGTTCCACCGACCTCTAGCTGCGCCATTGCGTCCTTGGCCTCTTGCTCGGACGGAAAGGGAAGGCGTTCGACCAGACGGCGTTCGGGTTGCAGGAATTCGGCCGAGCGCTGATCATACAGGCGGCGAACCGAATCCTCGTCAACCTCAACACTGTCCAGCAGCATGTCGGGCGACAGGATCGCATAGGTTAGCTGTTTGGTGCGAGGCAGGGTGAACTGGTCGGAATTCTCATCATAGTATGCCTGCACCTGCGCGTCCGTGGGGGCGGCAACGGGCGTGGTCAGGGCATCAGGTGCCAGCGTTGCGACGGTAAAGCTGCGTCGTGCGCCGATGAAATCCGTCAGGACATCTGTCAGGGTCTGCGGCATCTCAACACCACCCATGATCGCGCCCTGCACGATGGTACGGGCCGATTCCTTGCGCAGGTCGGTCTCGAACTCTGTGTCGGTCATGCCGACCTGTTCAAGCTGGAACTGATAGGCTTCGCGGTCGAACGTGCCGTTAACGCCCTGAAAGGCGGGAATGGCCAGAATTTCCTTCTGCAGGTTCTCATCACCGATTGAAATGCCCAGCAAACCAACTTCGTTGTCAAACGCGGCCAAAGCGGTCAGGCGGGACAGGGCGAGCTGATCCAAACCGAACTCAAGCGCCTGAGACATTTGCAGCGGTTGGCCGGTCTGATTTTCGACGGCGCGAATTTCACGCTGAAGCTCACGCACATATTCGTTGACCGAGATATCCTCGTTGCCCACCTGTGCAACTGTCCGAACAGTCCCGGTAAGGCTGGTTGCCCCGAAACCGGCCAGACCCAGCATCAGAAGGCCCATCAATATCCAGACAAATGTCTTTGAAAGGTTTTTCATGCCTGCGGCCATTTTGCCCTCTTTGTGCTTTTTGGCAGGTTACTGCCCCGTCGGTTGCGGCCCTGAATACGACGCGCACCGCCGGGGGGCAAGCTCAGAAGGAAAGGGCTTGTAAGCGATCGAACAGTTGACCCAGTCCGGCGCGATCCAGATTGGCGAATGCGATGCGCACTTGCCGTTCCCCGTCCGGGTCACCCTTGGGCATGAACATGGTGCCGGGCAGCAGCAGGACACCGGCCTCTGGCACCAGACGGCGGGCCAGCTCGTCTGACGGAATGTCGAACGGGTGCTCGAAATACGCGAAATAGGCTCCAAGCCCAAGCAGACGCCATCCTTTGCCGGTCAAAACAGGCAACATCTCTTGAATGGCGGCGCGCCGGTCGAGAATTTCTTCTCTTTCACCCGCAAGCCATTCAGGAAGGTTCTGCATGCCCCAAAGTGCCGCGAATTGACCGATCTGACCGGGGCAGATCGCAACAGTATCCAGAAACTTTTCGATCTCACCCAGCAGCGCGACATCGGTGGCGATTGCCCCAACGCGGTGGCCGGTCAGCCGATAGGCTTTTGAGAAGGAATAAAGGTGAACCAGAGTGTTTTCCCAACCAGTTTGGCGAAACAGATCGTGCGGCGGTCCGCTGCGGCTGTCAAAGTCACGATAGGTCTCGTCCACGATCAACCGGATACCCGCGTCGCGACACAATTCGTAGAACGCTAACACCAGATCGGCGGGGTATTCGACGCCGCCCGGATTGTTGGGGGTAACCAGTGCGATTGCCCGGGTCTTGTCCGTCAGCAACGCTCGGGCGGCATCAGGATCGGGCAGAAGATCATCGCCGGTCGGTAGGTCGACGGCACGCACGCCAGCCATGTCCAACCACATTTTGTGGTTGAAATACCATGGGGTTGGCAGGATCACCTCATCACTTTGATCAGTGATCGCTGAAATCACGGCCGAGAATGCCTGATTGCACCCCGAGGTTATTGCGACCTGATCCGAGCGAACCGTTGCATCGTAATGCGCGCTGATCTGGGCGGCCAGTTCATCGCGCAGGTCAGAGTTCCCCAGCACGGGTCCATAGAGATGAGCCGAATCCTCGGAAATCGCGAATTCCGCCATGGCCTGCCGCAGAGCCAGCGGCGGGGGATCAACCGGAGCCGCCTGACTGACGTTGATCAGCGGGCGGTCCTCCGGGAAGTCCACACCGTCCAGCCAGCGCCGCGCCTCCATCACCGGTGGCGCGAAGGTTGAGGCAGTGCGTGTCCGGGTCATCTGTATTCTCTGACTTTAGAAAGAATCGGCGCTGAGGCGTCAGGGTTAGTCGGTACCGCGATAGGGTTCGACATATTGCAGGGCCATGTCCCACGGGAAGAAAATCCACGTGTCCTGGCTGACCTCAGTGATGAAGGTATCCACCATTGGCCGGCCCTTGGGCTTGGCGTAGACGGTCGCAAAATGGGCGTTGGGATACATCGCGCGCACCAGCTCCAGCGTTTTTCCGCTGTCGACAAGATCGTCGATGATCAGAACGCCGGTTCCGTCGCCCATCAAATCCGCGTCCGGAGCCTTGAGAACCTCGGCTTCACCCTGTTCCTGATGGTGGTAGGACCGCACGCTGATTGTATCAACGGTCCGAATGTCCAACTCGCGGCTGACAATCATCGCGGGGGCCATGCCGCCACGTGTGATGGCAACAACAGCGCGCCATGCACCGTCGTCCGGGCCTTGCCCATCCAGACGCCATGCCAAAGCACGGGAATCGCGATGAATCTGATCCCAGCTTATGTGAAAGCCCTTTTCGTGGGGCAGACGGTCCTTGGCGCTCATGCTGTTAACCCTTCTCAACGTCTGGTGCGTCGACGGCTTTCATGCCGACGATGTGATAGCCCGAATCGACGTGCAGGTTTTCACCAGTCACGCCACTGCTCAGGTCAGACAGCAGGTACAGTGCCGACTTGCCCACATCGTCGATTGTCACGTTGCGGCGCAGGGGCGAGTTATATTCGTTCCACTTCATGATATAGCGGAAGTCGCCAATCCCGCTGGCGGCCAGTGTCTTGATAGGACCGGCCGAGATCGAGTTGACCCGGATACCGTCCTTGCCCAGGTCTTCGGCCAGATACTTTACAGAGGCTTCCAACGCAGCCTTTGCGACGCCCATGACGTTGTAATGCGGCATCACCTGTTCGGCACCGTAATACGTCAACGTGATGGCGCTGCCGCCCTCGGACATCATCTTCTCGGCGCGCTGCATGACGGCTGTGAAGGAATAGACCGATACGTCCATCGTCAGCTTGAAATTCGCGCGCGACGTATCGACATAGCGACCGCGCAGTTCGTTCTTGTCCGAAAATCCAATGGCGTGAACGATGAAGTCCAGCTTGCCCCATTTTTCAGAAAGCGCCGTGAAAAGTCCGTCGATCGACTCTTCATCGCTGACGTCGCAGGGCAGGACGATTTCGCTGCCGAGTTGCGCCGCCAAGGGGTCGACGCGTTTTTTCAGCGCATCCCCCTGATAGGAAAAAGCCAGCTCTGCTCCAGCTTCTGACAATGCACGGGCGATTCCCCAAGCGATTGATTTATCATTGGCCAGTCCCATGATGAGGCCGCGCTTGCCGGCCATCAACTGATTTGACATGTTCGGTTCTCCGCCTGTCTTCGCGTCATGTTGGGATGGTTTATGCCATTGGATGCGTTGCATCAAGGCCGTGTGCTCTTGCCCGTGGCGGGTTCTCGCCCTACTGTGGACCACAATAGTTTCCAGGGGATGGAAATGAGCGAAAGAGACGGCATTTTCGCCGGAGCCGATCCGTTTATTATCGCGGCGCGGTGGCTGGAAGAGGCCAGGGACAGTGAACCGAATGATCCCAACGCGATTGCCCTGGCGACCGTGGACGTTGATGGTTTGCCCAATGTGCGGATGGTTCTGCTGAAAGAGATCGAGCAGAACGCATTTGTTTTCTACACCAACTACGAAAGTGCGAAAGCTGCCGAACTTGATAGCGCCGGCAAAGCCGCTTTTGTGATGCATTGGAAATCTTTGCGGCGTCAAATTCGAGTTCGTGGTACAATAACTCGGGAAAGTGGGCCGCAAGCCGATGAATATTATGCGTCTCGCTCTTTGAAAAGCCGGTTGGGAGCTTGGGCGTCAAAACAATCTCAGCCTCTCAGCAGCCGCTCGGCCCTGATGGCCGAGGTTGCCAAGGTAACGGCGAAAATGGGGCCGAATCCTCCGCGTCCGCCGTTCTGGGGTGGGTATCGGTTGGAGCCGACCGAGATCGAGTTTTGGGCCGACGGAGCGTTTCGACTGCACGACCGGTTTCAATGGCGGCGAGAGCGCGCAGGTTCGTCTTGGCAAATACAAAGGTTGAATCCATGACGTTCGCGTGCCGAGAAATGCAAAACGCTGAAAATAAAGGATTTTTTCGGCTTGAAATTGTGGGTCATTCCCATACACATCGGACCCTTAACGAAGTGCTAAAACTCTCGATGGAAACACCGTGCCAGAAGATTTGAACAGCATGTACCGCGTTCGTGGACACGTAAAATGGTTCGACCCCGCAAAGGGGTATGGATTCGTTGTGTCTGACGATGGCGGCCCGGACATTCTGCTGCACGTGAATGTTTTGCGTAATTTTGGCCAAAGCTCTGTGGCCGATGGCGCAGGCATCGAGATTATGACCCACCGCACAGATCGTGGCGTGCAGGCGGTTGAGGTGATCAGCGTTGATCCTCCGGTACGTACAGACACGATGATGCTTGCGGATTTTGCAGAGCTGGACCCTGTCGTTATCGCGCAGGCTCCGCTTGAAGCGGCGCGCGTCAAGTGGTTCGACAAGGGCAAGGGCTTTGGGTTTGCCAATGTCTTTGGTCGAGGCGAAGACGTATTCCTGCATATCGAGGTTCTTCGCCGATCCGGGCTGGCAGATCTGCAGCCGGGCGAAGCGTTGGCGATGCGTGTGATCGACGGCAAGCGTGGACGCATGGCGGCGCAGGTGCTCGCCTGGGAAGCGGCGCTGGACGACTAATCCGACATGATCAGAGTTCTTACGGTTCTTGCGATTTTGACTATGCTTTGGACCGAAGGGGCGTTGGCGGCGTGCAGAGCGGATCGCGTAAATCTGCGAAATGACAAGTCGCAGGTCAGTTTTGAAGTCGAACTGGCAGTGACACCGAAAGAACGGTCGCGCGGGCTGATGTTTCGGGAATCACTTCCGCCGCGGTCGGGCATGTTGTTTGTATTCGACCCACCTCAACGAGTTGCGTTCTGGATGAAGAACACGCTGATTCCGCTCGACATGATATTTTTGGACCGAGTCGGCACAGTGATTCACGTTCACAGCCACGCAGTACCCGGCGATCTCACACCGATTGGAGGCGGAGATTCGGTGTATGCCGTGCTGGAAATCAACGCTGGCCTTGCTGACCGCTACCTGATCACACCGGGAACTCTGATGCAGCACGAAGTTTTTTCGCACGGGCCTGCAATTTGGCCCTGTTAGGGCTTTTCAAATCAGAAAGGCATCGTTAGGAAGGCGCACGGTCCGGGGCGTGGCGCAGTCTGGTAGCGCACCTGTTTTGGGTACAGGGGGTCGTAGGTTCGAATCCTGCCGCCCCGACCACTTCTTCTTACAATGCTGGTGATCCACCCATTGCCTGGTAGAGCGCGGACAGCGCTTTATCCAGTGTTTGGCTTTCCACAGGCACTTTGACGGACGGTCCGGTTCGTTGCGGAACGCTAAAGTACAAATCGGCATCAACGCGATAGCCTGTGGTGTTCTTAGTTGATGTCAGTCGCATGACGCTTTTGGGGAGGTCTTGAGGATAGCCGTCGTAGTTGAGAATCAAATAGGCGGTCGTGTCTGGCGGTAGAAGTTCAGAGCATTCAAAAACCCGATTCCCCACGCGGCTAAATTCCTCTCCGGGGCCGTCACACCCGATTTCAAAGGTATCGAACAAACGTTGAGGGTAGCTTTGGAATTGGGCACTGCGTGTGGGGCGGGGTACATCTTGTGGTGTGCAGGCCACTATTAACAGCAGCACTGGAAACAAGCGAAGCGACAACATCAGATTCGGCACTCCATTTCCATCACACCGCATATTGTGACCGCTTCTGCTTGCTGCATCGGTCCGGTTTTGATTCTGCTTCAGCTTAGTTACCTTAGCGCAGGATTATCAATTGCTGATAACCGCGTGCGCAAACACAGTTAATTGTTCTGACCCCGGGCTGCTGAAAAGACCGGGCGCCGTGGATGAAACTGTGGAGGAATCATGCGCAGCGCCTCGCGGGGCGTTTATTGACAGCGGGTCAACAAAAAAGATTTCAAAAATGACTGAAAAATGACGTTGACCTTCTATGGGTGAATACGCCAGATTGTATGGGCCGAAGGTGGTGCCACTAAATCTGGTGGTAAAGCCAAAGTATGGCACAGGGCGAGGGTCGGAAAGCACATCATACTAACGTGCAACCGTTAGGACGGGTTTGCGTTGTCGAAGACAGCGCCCGGGCTATTGCGCCCTAAATTTCGGGCAAGGTCGAGGGTCCAATGTTCTGGACCTGATGCCAAATGAACAAGTGATTGAATCTAGGGCGGCGGACATGAAGATTGACAGAAAATTCACCAAATCGGGACAGGATGCTTACGCAGATCTGGACTTCGTGTCGGCCACTTCTGAGATTCGGAACCCGGATGGGACCATCGTCTTCCGGTTGGACAATATTGAAGTTCCAGCAAGCTGGAGCCAGGTCGCAAGCGACGTCATCGCGCAGAAGTATTTCCGCAAGGCGGGTGTTCCGTCCAAGCTGAAAAAGGTCAAAGAGAAAGACGTTCCCGAATTCCTGTGGCGCTCGGTGCCTGCCGATGGCGCGGAATTCGACGGAGAGACGTCTTCCAAGCAAGTGTTCGATCGTCTGGCCGGTGCCTGGGCCTATTGGGGCTGGAAGGGCGGCTATTTCACGACCGAGGAAGACGCGCGCTCATACTTTGACGAGATGCGCTATATGCTGGCGACCCAGCGCGCCGCGCCGAACTCGCCGCAGTGGTTCAACACCGGCCTGCACTGGGCCTATGGTATCGACGGTCCCGCGCAGGGGCACCACTATGTCGATTACAAAACCGGCAAGCTGACCAAATCGAAATCCGCTTACGAACATCCGCAGCCGCACGCGTGCTTCATCCAGTCCGTCGATGATGATCTGGTGAACGAAGGCGGCATTATGGATCTTTGGGTGCGCGAGGCGCGCCTGTTCAAATACGGCTCGGGCACCGGGACCAACTTCAGCCATCTGCGTGCAGAGGGCGAAGCGCTGTCGGGTGGCGGCAAGTCCTCGGGTCTTATGGGCTTTCTCAAGATCGGCGACCGCGCCGCTGGCGCGATCAAATCAGGCGGGACAACCCGTCGAGCAGCAAAGATGGTGATCGTCGATGCAGATCACCCGGACATCGAGCAATTCATCGAATGGAAGGTGATCGAAGAGCAGAAGGTGGCCTCGATCGTTGCCGGATCGAAGATGCACGAGAAGATGCTGAACGGCATTTTCGAGGCCATCCGCAGCTGGGACGGTGCGCAGGATGATGCGTATGATCCCAATAAGAATGAAAGCCTGAAGAAAGCGGTTCGCGAGGCTAAAAAGGTTGCGATCCCAGAGACTTATATCAAGCGCGTGCTGGATTACGCCAAACAGGGCCACGACAGTATCGAATTCCCGACCTACGACACGGACTGGGATTCGGAAGCCTACAGCTCGGTCTCGGGCCAGAACTCGAATAACTCGATCCGCGTGACCAACACGTTCCTGACCGCCGTTGAAAAAGATGCCGATTGGCAGCTTATCAACCGCACCGATGGCAAGGTCGCCAAGACCGTCAAGGCGCGCGATCTTTGGGAAAAGGTTGGCCATGCAGCTTGGGCCTGTGCCGATCCGGGCATCCAGTTCCATGATACAGTGAACGAATGGCATACATGCCCCGAAGACGGCGAGATTCGCGGCTCGAACCCGTGCTCGGAGTACATGTTCCTGGACGACACGGCCTGTAACTTGGCGTCGATGAACCTGCTGACCTTCCTCAAGGATGGTGAGTTCCAGGCGGCGGATTACATGCACGCGTCGCGTCTGTGGACCCTGACGCTGGAAATCTCGGTGACCATGGCGCAGTTCCCGTCGAAGGAAATCGCGCAGCTTTCTTATGACTTCCGCACGCTGGGTCTGGGTTATGCCAATATCGGCGGTCTGCTGATGAATATGGGCTACAGTTATGACTCGGACGAAGGCCGGGCGATCTGTGGTGCGCTGACCGCGATCATGACCGGTGTCGCCTATGCGACCTCAGCCGAGATCGCCGGAGAGTTGGGTCCGTTCAAAGGCTATGAGCGGAATGCAGATCACATGCTGCGCGTCATCCGCAACCACCGCCGCGCGTCGCAGGGTGTGACCGAAGGTTATGAGAAACTGGCGGTGAAGCCGGTGCCTCTGGACCACGGCAACTGCCCGGACAAGCGTCTGGTTGATCTGGCCATGTCCGCTTGGGATGAGGCGCTGAGCCTCGGCGAAAAGAACGGTTACCGCAACGCGCAGGCCACCGTGATCGCGCCGACCGGCACCATCGGTCTGGTGATGGATTGCGACACCACGGGGATCGAGCCGGACTTTGCTCTGGTCAAGTTCAAGAAGCTGGCCGGTGGCGGTTACTTCAAGATCATCAACCGCTCTGTGCCGTCGGCGCTGGAAAAGCTGGGCTATTCCTCGTCTCAGATCGAAGAGATCGTGGGTTATGCGGTTGGCCACGGCACCATCGGTAACGCGCCGGGGATCAACCACACTTCGCTGACTGGTCATGGCTTTGGCCCGAATGAGCTGGCCAAGGTGGATGCCGCGCTGGAAAGCGCCTTCGACATCCGGTTTGTCTTCAACCAGTGGACGCTGGGCGAGGATTTCTGCACGGGCGTTCTGGGTATCCCGGCGACCAAGCTGAATGACCCGACCTTCGACCTGCTGCGCCATCTTGGGTTCACCAAGGCCGATATTGACGCAGCCAATGACCACGTCTGCGGAACCATGACGCTGGAAGGCGCGCCGCATCTGAAGGAAGAACACTATTCCATCTTCGACTGCGCCAACCCGTGCGGCAAGAAAGGCAAGCGTTTCCTTGGGGTTGATAGCCACATCACCATGATGGCGGCAGCCCAGAGCTTTATCTCGGGTGCGATCAGCAAAACGATCAACATGCCGAATGACGCGACCATCGAGGATTGCCAGAAGGCTTACGAACTGTCGTGGTCGCTGGGTGTGAAGGCCAACGCGCTGTATCGCGATGGCTCGAAACTGTCGCAACCTCTGGCGGCGGCGCTGGTCGAGGATGACGACGAGGCGGCCGAAATTCTGGAAAGCGGCTCGCCGCAGGAAAAAGCCACCATTCTGGCCGAAAAGGTCATTGAGAAGGTGGTCGTCAAGGAAGTCATCCGCAGCCATCGCGAAAAGCTGCCGCATCGACGCAAAGGGTACACCCAGAAAGCGATCGTTGGTGGGCACAAGGTTTACCTGCGGACCGGTGAGTTTGAAGACGGACAGTTGGGTGAAATCTTCATCGATATGCACAAGGAAGGCGCTGGCTTCCGGGCGATGATGAACAACTTTGCCATCGCTGTGTCGGTCGGCCTGCAATACGGTGTACCGCTGGAGGAGTTCGTGGACGCCTTTACCTTCACCAAGTTTGAACCGGCAGGGATGGTGCAAGGCAACGACTCGATCAAGAACGCGACGTCGATCCTTGATTACATCTTCCGCGAACTGGCCGTCAGCTATCTGGACCGCACCGATCTGGCCCATGTGAAGCCCGAAGGCGCAACTTTCGACGATCTGGGCCGCGGCGAGGAAGAAGGTGTCTCGAACGTCTCGGAGGTCACTGAAACTGCGGCTTCCAAGTCACTGGAAGTGCTAAAACAAATCAGCTCGACCGGATATCTGCGCAAGCGGTTGCCACAAGACTTGGTCGTGTTCAATGGTGGTCAGCCCGAGGTGAATGGCATGGCCGAAAGCGCGGCCACGTTTGAGGCCCCGGTCGCAGAAACCGCAGTGGCAACCAGTATGGACGCTCGCACCAAAGCCAAGATGCAGGGCTATGAGGGCGATCCTTGCGGCGAGTGCGGAAATTACACGTTGGTGCGCAACGGCACCTGCATGAAATGCAACACCTGCGGGGCAACAAGCGGGTGTAGCTAAGGCAAGCGCCTCGGCAATGGGGCGTAGGGACCGTGATCTTCCCCCCGGATATCCGGTCCCGACGAATACGGAGAAAGGCACTGAGACTTACCTAAGCTGCCTTTTTCCACTCGGTCGACATGCCCGTGTCGACCGGGAACAGGGTGGGGCGGAATATTGCTCTTTCCCACTCTTTCACGGGACGGGTGCGCTCGTCCCATGCGCAGTCCAGGCCGCAGGCAAAAAAATCACCGGGCGGTCAACGACATGAGCCTGGAAAGCGAAACTAAAGGGGGCCTCGGCCCCCTTTTTTTACCCTTTTTGTGCGGTTACGCGGGAAGGTGAATGTTGAACCCTGCGCGGATCTGGGCGTCAAGCAGTGGATCAAACCGGGCTGGTGACGGCATGGACAGGATTTCCTCTTTCCGCGCGGTTGCCTTGTCGATCAAGTCTGGCTTGCCCAGCTCGGCCCATTCTTTGGGTGATGTCCGGTCGCCAAAGGTCGGATAGACATAGTCCGCCTGCATTCGGCTAAGGGTTGCGTCGGTTCCCAGATAGTGGCCGGGTCCGCCCATGCAAACCTCGGCGATCTGATCCAGAGCCAACGTTTCCTCGTTCACCTCAATCCCACGGATACAGCGCTGAGCCTGCCCGATAAGATCGTCCCCCAAGATCAGGCTTTCAAAGCAGAATCCCAGAAGGGAGGCGTGCATCCCGGCTGCTTCGTAAACCATGTTAACCCCGGACAGTCCGGCCATGACGTTCGAGCACATTTGCTCCCATCCCGCCTGCATATCAGGGAGTTTTGAATCTGAAGCCCCGGCTGCGGCCCCGCCGGGAAGGTCATAGAACTGGTGCATCTGGGCGCAGCCAGCGGTCAGAAGGGCCTGTTCACCCGACCCGATGGACATGGCCCCAGTGCGTAGGTCCAAACCGAACGGCCAAGTACCAAAAACAGCTGGCGCACCGGCGCTTACGGCGTTTACGTAAACCAATCCCGCAAGACATTCCGCCGTTGCTTGCGTGATCGCTCCTGCGATGGTCGAAGGTGCAGTCGCTCCGGCCATTCCTGCGGAAAGTAGAAGAACGGGCATGCCTGCCTTGATGCATTCTTCCATAACTTCGCAGCTTTCGGTCGCGAATTTCATCGGCGGCACCACAAAGCAGTTCGAGTTCGAGACGAACGGGCGTTCGCGCCACTTGTCCTCTCCGCCTGCAATCATGTGCAGCATCTCGACCGCAGGCGCGACATGCGAAGGTTCGGTGAACGAGGTGCCGATATGTTTGAACGTGCCCGAACAGGCGGCGTAGATCGTGTTCAGGTCCATTTCGAGGTTGTCAGGGATATCACGACACACCATAGGGCGTTGAACAAAATGGATATTATCCAGTTGTTGGCAAATCCGCGCGGCGTCGTGCAGGTCCTGTACGGTCGAGTCGCGATATTCGCGCCCGTGCACATCCACCATGCTGACCGCAGCCCCGGCTGTACCGTAGTGAACCCGAGTGCCCGAAAGATTCAGATCGGTATTGCCGTCACGACTGCGCAGGGTAACCGATCGGTTTGCGTTTGCGATGGTGTCTTCAACCAGCGCCCGGGGGAACCGTATGCGGCCATCCTCGCCCAAGGTACAGCCTGCGCCGACCAGATAGTCAATCCCGCTTTGCGGGGCGTCTGCCAAGCCAATCGTTTCCAAGGCAGTCAGCGCAGCCTCGTGGATTTGTTCGACCTGAGTTTGGGTCAGCGGTTTATAGGTTCCACCCTCAAGCCCCGGACGTATGGGGCGCAAATGATCCGGTAGGGCAGAGGCACGGGCGGCACGGCGCGCGGCACGTCCGCCACTGCGCGAGGTATTTCGGGATTGATCGTTCATGTTGAAATTCCGGTAGGTGAGACGTGAAAGGGTACGTGGGTTCACACCCCGACCGGGCGCCCTCGGGCCGCGCGTCCACGGTCCGCGCCTATCGTGCGGCTGACCAGACAGATCTTCCAAACGTCACTTTGCATGCAGGTCCTCACCTTGTGCATGCCAGTCTTTCAATGCGGGCCACAACATTCTGTCCTGTTTGCGACCTGCCGGTTTAAATGCGAAGTAATCTTGGTCTGGTCAGAAAAACACCACGTGCCGGACCCAAGTATTTCTACCGAATTTTGGGAAATCTGTTATACTTCTGTCACTTATTTAACACCGGTTCGTGATTTCAATTGAAAATTAACCTTTGCGGACCAGTTTTATGTCAACGTGATCTGAGTACTCGAAGACTTTGTTGAAAGGTTTTTGGTGAAATATATGAAAGCCCTTTTCGTCCTGATCGTCGCGTTTGTCGTGACCAGTGCTGCCTCGGCAGATGCTGAGGACTGGAGTGGGGCGTATGCCGGGTTCAGTTTCGGTTACACAGACGCGGACGGACCGAACGGCGCAAGCGGCAATGATACCAGTTTTGGGCCTCTTGTAGGTTACGACCACGACTTCGGAAACTTCGTTCTTGGCGGCGAACTGGAGTATAACCGACTGTCGCTGAACCTTGGTCAGGGTGAAGGCAGTTTGGATAGTATGACACGGTTGAAACTGCGCGGCGGCTACGATTTTGGACCCGCCTTGGGATATGTCGTGGTTGGTGCGGCCCGAGTGGATTCGACAGTTGAAAACGATACGGCTGCTGTCTACGGCATCGGCGTCGCGTATCCGATCGGTGAGAATTTTGTCATCAGCGGTGAGGCATTGCGCCAGAACTTTGACGACGTGACCCAGTCCGAAGGGGGGCTGGATTCCAACGTGTTTAACCTGCGGACGACTTTTCGGTTCTGAGAGAGGCTACTCAGTCGCGCGGCGATCTGCCAACTGCGCGGCGAATTCGCAAATTGTCCCCAGTGCCGAGGCAAAACGGTCATCGTCGATTGTCATGGCCACGCGAATATGTCCGGCTGCGGCCTCCCCAAAGCTCTCGCCCGGCATGATCGCGATTGCGTGCGTGTCCAGAAGGGCATTGGCAAAGCCCTCACCGTTCAGGCCCGTGGCTCGAATATCCAGCATCAGGTACATGGCACCCTGCGCCGGAACCAGTCCTACGGTGTTTTGCGCTTCGAGAATTTCGATCGCAAGTGCGCGGCGTCTTTGAAATGGCGCAGCGATTTCGTCTTCAAGGCTGCGGCCTGCAGTCAGGGCAAAGTTGGCAGCATCCTGTATGAACCCGGGAACTCCGTAAGTTGTGTGCGTGGCCAGATTAATCAGATGAGCGATAACGTCTTCCGGGCCGATCACCCAGCCGCAGCGGGAACCCGTCATCGCGTGGGACTTGGACATCGAGCCGACAACCAGCGTCCGCTCGGCCATGTCAGGCAGGGCGCGAGGAGAGATATGCCTGCCTTCCCAAACCTGTGTGTCGTAAACTTCATCCGAAATCAGCCACAGATCGCGCTGTCGGCAAACAGCGGCGATGCCCTCTAGGGTTTGCGGGGAATAGACGACTCCGGTCGGGTTGTTCGGGGTATTGATCAGCAGCGATACCGCGCCATCAGCAGCACTGTCGATCTGTTCGGCGCTGGGTTGAAAGGCTTTGCTGGCAGTGGTTTGTACAGGCCGCGCGATCGCACCAGCAGCCCTGATCGTGCCGGGATAGGTGGCATAATAGGGATCCAGAAAAAGCCCAACATCTCCGGGATCGCAGACAGCCACATGAGCAGCGAACAAAGCCGCCTGGCCGCCGGGGGTGATCAGGACGTTGTTGCGTGTGGTGGGGACGCCTGTCTGCGCCTGAACGCGGGCGGCCACGGTATCACGGAGCAGATCCGTGCCCGGAACCATTGCGTACCCGGTGTGACCTTCACGCGCTGACCTGTCCATTTCGTCCAGTATCGTTGGGTGGGTGAGGATATCATGCTCACCGATCGTCAGCTCGGTAATGGCGTGGCCCTCGCTGAGCATTCGGCGCGCGCGATAGAACACATCCCATCCATCACCGCCATCTCCGGTCAGGTGAGTGATACGCTGTGAAAGTTGCATGGCGCGCTCCCGTTGGTCTTTTGGGCTGACAGGGCCAGAGGATTTTTCGATTGTCAATCGAATACCAACTGGGACACAGGGGCTTGGCGAATTGGCATCTGCATGGTAGTCACGGGCCTATGAACCGGATGACCTGCATCATTATTTGCTGCATTTCCTGCTGATTTATCAAGCGGGCCGGTTTCTTTCGTTTTCATCCCTGAGACAAGTTGCTAAGCCCGCGCCAACGCGACGAGCTATGCTGCCTTTAGGAGCCGACCGATGACGACGATTAAACTGCACAATACCCGGACGCGGACGAAAGAAGATTTCATTCCGATCAGTGCCGACAATGTGCGGATGTATGTCTGCGGCCCAACGGTTTATGACCGCGCCCATCTAGGCAATGCGCGGCCCGTGGTGGTGTTCGATGTGCTCTACCGGTTGCTGCGGCACACTTACGGCGTGGATCACGTGACCTATGTGCGGAATTTCACTGACGTTGATGACAAGATCAACGCGACTGCTCTGGCGCGACAAAAGGCAGGCGCGCAAGGTACGTTAGAGCAGTTGGTGCAGGAACGCTCGGACGAGACGATAGGCTGGTATCTTCATGACATGGGCGCTTTGGGTGCGCTTGAACCGAACGAAATGCCGCGCGCAACCCAGTATATCGCGCAGATGATTGCGATGATCGAAGGGCTGATCGACAAGGGGCATGCCTATGCTGCTGAAGGGCACGTTCTGTTTGCTGTCGACAGCTGGAAGGAACGCTATGGTGCGCTGTCAGGGCGTTCGGTCGACGATATGATCGCGGGTGCGCGGGTCGAGGTTGCCCCGTACAAGAAGAACCCGATGGACTTTGTGTTGTGGAAGCCTTCCACTGACGAGCTGCCGGGCTGGGACTCTCCTTGGGGGCGTGGGCGCCCAGGTTGGCATATCGAGTGCTCGGCCATGAGTTACGAATTGCTGGGTGAGAGCTTTGATATCCACGGCGGCGGCAATGACCTGATGTTCCCGCATCATGAAAATGAGATCGCGCAAAGTTGCTGCGCCCATCCCGAGGGCGAGTTCGCGCGGGTCTGGCTGCACAATGAGATGCTGCAGGTCGAGGGCAAGAAGATGTCCAAGTCATTGGGCAATTTCTTCACGGTTCATGACTTGCTGGAACAGGGAGTGCCGGGCGAAGTGATCCGGTTCGTGTTCCTTCAGACCCACTATCGCAAGCCGATGGACTGGACCGAGAAGAAAGCGCACGAGGCCGAGGCAACGCTGCGCAAGTGGCGGGCGCTGACTGCGGGCATCGAGCCCGCCGACAGCGCGGCACCCTCGGTGATCGCAGCGCTGAGTGATGATCTGAACACTGCGAGTGCGCTTGCAGAACTCTACCGGTTGGCCTCGGACGGAGACGCGGCTGGGCTGTTGGCCAGCGCCCGGCTGTTGGGGCTTTTGACGCCGGAAATGGGCGCGTGGGCAGACACTGCTTCCATTGATCTCGCGGCACATGCAGACCGATTGGCAGAAGCGCGGACAGTTGCAATGCAGAGCAAGGATTTTGCGGAGGTCGATCGTCTCAAGGCAGCTTATATCGCCGCAGGTCTTGAAGTGCGTATGAGCAAGCAGGGGGTCGAGCTTGTCCCTGGTGCAGGTTTCGATGCCGCCAAGTTGGAGGGCGTGTGATGTCCAAGGAACGGTTGTACCTATACGACACGACCCTACGAGATGGGCAACAGACGCAAGGCGTGCAGTTTTCGACCGCGGAAAAGGTACAGATCGCCAAAGCTCTGGATGAATTGGGAGTGGACTATATCGAAGGTGGTTGGCCCGGGGCCAACCCGACCGATAGTGCTTTTTTTGACACTGCCCCAAAGACGACTGCTCAACTGACCGCATTTGGAATGACCAAGCGGTCGGGGCGATCGGCCGAGAATGATGACGTGCTGGCCGCGGTCATGAATGCAGGCACGCAAGCGGTTTGTCTGGTCGGCAAATCGCATGACTATCACGTCACGCACGCTCTGGGCATCTCGCTTGAGGAGAATCTCGAGAATGTCCGCGCCTCGGTCGCGCATATCGTGGGGCAAGGGCGTGAGGCGCTTTTCGATGCCGAGCATTTCTTTGATGGCTACAAGGACAATCCTGAGTATGCGGTCGAAGTGTGCCGAGCGGCGCTGGACGCCGGAGCGCGGTGGGTCGTGTTGTGCGATACAAACGGCGGCGCGTTGCCGTCCGAAGTGTCGCGGATCGTTTCAAAGGTCATCGCGGCGGGTCTTCCCGGAGACAGCCTTGGTATTCACACTCACAACGATACTGAAAACGCTGTGGCCTGTTCCCTTGCTGCAGTGGACGCGGGTGCGCGGCAGATTCAAGGAACGCTGAACGGTTTGGGAGAGCGATGCGGGAACGCCAACTTGACCGCGCTGATCCCGACTTTGCTGCTGAAGGAACCGTATGCATCTCAGTTCGAGATTGGCGTCAGCACGCATGCTTTGGCTGGTCTGACCCGTGTCAGCCGGATGCTGGACGACATTCTGAACCGCGTGCCAAGCAAGCAGTCGGCCTATGTGGGGGCATCGGCCTTTGCGCACAAGGCGGGGTTGCACGCCAGCGCGATCCTGAAAGATCCGTCCACTTACGAGCATGTCGACCCGGCAGCTGTCGGGAACGCTCGGATTATCCCGATGTCGAACCAGGCGGGGCAATCGAATCTGAGGAAGCGTCTGACCGAGGCTGGCCTGACCGTCGAAGCCGGTGACCCGGCGTTGGGGCGAATTCTTGATCGGATCAAGCTGCGCGAGGCGGATGGATATTCCTACGACACGGCGCAGGCGAGTTTTGAACTTCTGGCGCGCGAGGAGCTGGGCCAACTGCCCGAGTTCTTTGAGGTGAAGCGATACAAAGTCACCGTCGAACGGCGGAAAAACAAGTACAACAAGATGGTCAGCTTGTCCGAAGCGGTTGTGGTCGTAAAAGTCGATGGTGAAAAGAAGCTGTCGGTCAGTGAGTCCCTTGACGATGACGGCAGCGATCGCGGCCCAGTGAATGCCCTTGCCAAGGCGCTAGCAAAAGACCTTGGCCGCTATTCACGCATTTTGGATGATATGCATTTGGTGGACTTCAAGGTGCGTATTACACAAGGCGGGACCGAGGCGGTCACCCGCGTTATCATCGACAGCGAGGACGGGCAGGGGCGGCGCTGGTCCACTGTTGGCGTCAGTGCGAACATAGTAGACGCATCCTTTGAAGCGCTTTTGGATGCGATTCAGTGGAAACTTGTGCGCGATTGCGGCTCGCAGGCAGCGGTGGCCGAGTGACGGTCCAGTTCGACGACGACGTTAAGGCGTGCGCTGCTTTGGTGCATCGGGCTGATCCCGACAGGTTCATTGCGGCTATGGCCGCGCCGGTCGAGGCGCGCGCGGTGCTGTTCCCAATTTATGCAATGAACGTAGAAGTTGCCCGTGCGCCTTGGGTCACCCACGAGCCGATGATTGCCGAAATGCGCCTTCAGTGGTGGCGCGACGCGCTGCAGGAGATCGCAGAAGGGCAACCAGTGCGCAGGCACGAGGTGGTCACGCCGCTGTCACGCGTGCTTTCCCCTCATCTGGCGGGGGTTTTGGATGAATATATCTCTGTAAGGCGTTGGGATATATACCGTGATCCTTTTGAAGATGCAGCGCATTTTGAATCCTACCTCAATCACAGTGCCGGATCGTTGATTGTTGCATCTGCGCAGGCACTGGGGTCAGCAGATGAGCAGGTGTTGCGCGACTTTGGCTACGGCTTAGGGGTCGCGAACTGGCTGCGGGCGATCCCGGATCTAGAGGCGCGCGGGCGTATTCCGTTGTTGGACGGCACGCCTGATGGCGTTCGGGCGTTGGCGCAGAAAGGACTGGACCGTATCGCGCGCGCCCGTTCAGCCCGTGCGACCATTTCCGAACAGGCCCGACCCGCGCTTTATGCCGGTTGGCAGGCAGAGTGGGTTTTGCGTCGTGCTGTTGCAAGGCCCGACCGGGTGGCCGCCGGTGCCCTGTCGCAGGGAGAGGTTCGGAGACGGTTGTCGTTGATGTGGACCGCAGCCAGTGGCCGCTGGTAGGCGGCTCAGGCTCTTTCAGGTTCCGCCGGCTTCAAGACCAGCCATAGCAGCGCGCCGCCAGCCAGTGTAAGCAGTGGGATCATGGCCAGGTTGACCGCTGTCCACCCCTCGACCGGTGATCCGCCCGAGCAGTTCATCAGTCCGCCCGAGGACAAGGAAGCAAGCGTTACGCCTCCGAATACCAGAAGGTCATTGAGACCCTGCATGCGACCACGCTCATTCACATCGTGAGAAGCGGCCAGCATGGTTGTGGCGCCGATAAACCCAAAGTTCCAGCCGATGCCCAATAGGATCAGGGCAACGAAGAAGTTCTCAAGCTCGACACCCTGCAAGGCGACAACGCCTGCACCAGCCAGAATAGCCAAGCCGAGCGCGACAATCTTTTCGACCCCAAATCGCGCGATAAGCTGGCCGGTAAAAAAGCTGGGGATATACATGGCCAGAACGTGACCCGTTACAACATCGGCCGCATCATTGGCCGTGTAACCGCAACCAACGACCGCCAGAGGCGTCGAGGTCATTACAAGGTTCATCAGGGCATAAGACACCATCGCGCAAATGATCGCGACTGCGATGCGCGGGGTTTTCAACATCTCAAGGCGGGTTCGACCCTTGGGTACGCCTTCCTCGGCCTTGGGTGGAGTGGGGATATCCAGAAAGAAGAAAAGCGCCGAGCCAACAATATTTACAGCAATCACCGCCAGATAGGTGCCCAGAAAAGGAACGACGTACGCTGTAGAAGTGAGCTTGACGATCTGGGGGCCGATAATCGCCGCTGCCAAGCCACCGGCCATCACATACGAAATCGCCTTGGGTCGGAATTCTTCAGAGGCCGTGTCTGCCGCGGCAAAGCGGTAAAACCCATGAGCGCTCATGTAGATGCCGGTGAGAAGACTGCCCACCAAAAACACCGGGAATGACCCGAGGTACAGGCCATATGCGCCGACCAACCCGCCGCAAGCACCGGCTGTCGCGCCAACAAGAAACCCTGCGCGCCGTCCCCAACGTTGCATGATCGCCGAGATCGGCGTTGCAGCGAGCATGGACCCAAGCACGATCAGCGAGATCGGCAGCGTCGCAAGGCACGCATTTGTTGCCAGCGATTGCCCGGCCAGCCCGCCAACGATAAAGATCATCGGCATCTGCGAACCCAGCAAGGCTTGGGCGGCAACCAGCACGGCGACGTTTCGCTTGGCCCGGCTGTCGTTTGGAGTGGCGGCGGTCATTGTCATGCGCCTATGCGTATCCGCGAAAAGCGCAGCGTACAAGCGGGTTGCATATGCGGCAAAGCAGCCTAACGTGCTCGTGATTTAATGACCCGGAGTGCGCATGTCCGTCGGACGTATCATCGAAACATCGGATTGTGTCACCGAAGGGGCCGAGTGGCTTGCCGCTGCGTGTCCGCGCATGGCCTATGCGATGGATCAGACAGGCCCATTGCCGCTGCGCCGACGCCCGGACGGATTTGCGCAACTGCTAAGCGCGATCGTCAGCCAGCAGGTCAGCGTAGCCTCGGCCAACGCGATTTGGAAACGCTTACAGGACGCAAAGCTGACCGGTCCGCGCAAGATCATGTGGGCGACGGATGATGATTTGCGCGCTGCGGGGCTGAGCCGCCAGAAAATCCGCTATGCCCGCGCGCTGGCCGAGGCGCGTATTGATTACAAGGCGTTACGTGATTTACCTGACGCAGATGTGGTCTCGATTTTAACCGAGGTTTCGGGTATCGGTGTCTGGACAGCCGAAATCTATGCCATGTTTTCGCTGGGCCGGGCCGATGTGATCGCGCCGGGTGATCTGGCCTTGCAAGAGGCCGCGCGTATTCTTTATGGCCTGCCAAAGCGCCCAACGGACAAGGAATTGCGAAAGATGGCCGAGGCTTGGTCGCCCTGGCGGTCGGTTGCGGCTCGGGTGCTGTGGGCCTATTACCGGGTGGCAAAGGAACGAGAAGGGATCAGATGACACGAGTTTTGAATGCGCTCCGAAAAGAGCCGGTTTCGGGCGATACACGCTCGGTCGTTGTGTTTGTACACGGCTATGGTGCCAACGGCGCGGACTTGTTGGGAATAGCGGATGTTCTGGGCGAGCACCTGCCAGACACTCTGTTTGTGTCCCCTGACGCACCGGAACAAATTCCGGGGATGCCAAATGGTTACCAGTGGTTCCCGATTCCCTGGATCGACGGTTCGTCCGAAGAAGAAGCGCGTCGTGGTATGGAAATGGCCTTTGAAGACTTCAATGCCTTCTTGGACGCCCTGATGGTCGATGAGGATGTCTTGCCGGAACAGGTGGTCCTGTTCGGCTTTTCGCAAGGCACGATGATGAGCTTGCATGTCGCCCCACGCCGCGAAGATCCTGTGGCTGGGGTTGTCGCCTTTTCCGGGCGGCTGCTGGAGCCGGACCTGCTGCCGGATGAAACTGTCAGCCGAATGCCCATCCTGCTTGTTCATGGCGATGCGGATGATGTGGTCCCGCCGCAATCCTTGCCCGAAGCGGCCGAGGCGCTTCAGGCCGCCGATTTCAAAGAGGTCTATGCCCATGTCATGAAAGGCACCGGGCACGGTATCGCGCCCGACGGACTCAGCGTCGCGTTGGCTTTCATGCGCGACAAGCTGAGCCTTTGAGCGGCGCTGTCTTTTCGGCGTGTCGGGGGCGGCAAAAGCTGTCCATGTCCTTTCCCCCGGCCGTTCGTATCGGCCGGGCGGAATGGACTTTGAGAGGGTACTAAACCCAGATGGAGGTGGGAATGCTCGTGGTAACGGGAACGGTTGAGGTCGCGCCGGAAGGCGTTGAAAAAGCAGCCAAAGCTGCGCAAGAGATGGTGGCTGAAACGGTAAAGGAAGTGGGTTGCATCACCTACGAATTCAGTCAAATCCTGGGCCATGCCAACCGGTTCCGCGTGTATGAGGAATGGGAAAGTCAGGCCGCGCTTGAGGCGCATTTTTCTGCCCCTCACATGGCCACGTTCCGGGCGGCGCTAGCCGAAGCGGGAGTAGTCTCCAGCAATATTTGCCGCATCGTTGGGGGTGAAAAGCAGCCCCTTCGCTGAACTCAGTCCCATAGGTGAGGTTCGGCGAATTCCACCGAGTTTCCAGCCGGGTCGCGCACATAGAGTGAGTGCGCGCCGTTCGGCCAGTCGAACTCGGCCTCAATGGGCACGTTCCAGTCCAGCAGATGTTTACGCATCACCTTTATCTGGGCGCGTGGCATAGAGAGGCAAACATGCCCGGGCCCGCGTGCGCCATGAGGCGGGACAGGGAGGTCCGGGTTCATAGGCGGTTTCTCGGTTTCATCCGCGTTGAAAATCAGCAAAACCGATGCGCCCAGGCGGTAGAAAACGTGGCGGTCGGTGACGCGTTGAATTTTCTCCAGCCCCAAAATCTCGCCATAGAACCGTTCTGCCGAATCCAGATCATCGACGTAAAGAGCGGCCTCCAGAACACCTTGTGCGGTTGGTATGTCTGGTGTGACTTTCATGGCGTAAGTCTATCACAAAACGCGGTTTTTGTCACCGGCGCGGGCGGCGATCCCGTTTGCGTTGGGGCGCGGAGCTGATTGCCGGTGCAGGCAGGCTGTCCCATTGGCCCGGTTCCAGCCCCTCTAGCGTCCAATCTCCGATGCGGGCACGGATCAGGCGCAGGGTCGGATGGCCAACAGCGGCTGTCATCCGGCGGACCTGCCGGTTTTTACCCTCGCGCAGGGTCAGTTCAATCCAGCAATCAGGCACCGTTTGACGCACCCGGATCGGAGGCGTGCGGGGCCACAGCCCGTCAGGCTCATCCATCAGTCGCGCCTTGGCAGGGCGGGTCCTGCCGTCCTTCAGTTCGACCCCATCCCTCAACGCCTTTAGCGCGGCTGCATCGGGCAGACCTTCAACCTGAACCCAATAGGTTTTTGGCATCTTGTGCTGCGGGTCGGATATTTGTGCCTGTAAACGGCCATTGTCGGTCAGCAGCATGAGCCCCTCACTATCGCGATCCAATCGTCCTGCGGGATAAACGCCGGGTAGGTCGATAAAATCCGACAAGGTACTGCGCGGCGAATCCGCATTGGCGCGATCGGTGAATTGCGGCAACACGTCGAAAGGTTTGTTAAAGCGGATGAACCAGGACATGGTTCACGCCATAGCCCGAGCGACACAGGCAAGGCAACCTGTGGATAACTGTCACTTGCCTGTTACTTAGGCAGCTTACCCAATACCCGAGATATTGTGGATACTCAGGGCTTGTCAGAGTTTTAACACGATATATAGTTGAGTTAAGGCCGGGGCGGGTGTTCCCCGCTCTGATGTCAAAAATGGGCAGAGCAGAGCGAGGAGCGATTCTGATATGGACGGAGATTTCAGGACCGAATTTGTCAGGGAACCCGGTGCGCTAAAGCATCATCCGGCATTGGTTTTGAACGCCGATTACCGCCCCTTGTCCTATTACCCACTGTCTTTGTGGCCCTGGCAGGAGGCGATCAAGGCGGCCTGGCTGGACCGGGTCGACATCGTCGCTGAATATGACGAGGTCGTGAGAAGCCCAAGTACCGAGATCCGAATACCCTCGGTCGTTGTCCTCAAAGATTATGTGAAACCCAGAAAGCGCGTGGCCTTCACGCGCTTTAATTTATTTTTGAGGGATGAATTCCGGTGCCAATATTGTGGCGGGCGCGGGGACCTGACATTTGACCACGTCGTCCCCCGAGCGGCAGGGGGCGTGACAAGCTGGCAGAACGTTGTGGCGGCGTGCAGCCCCTGCAACTTGAAGAAGGGCTCAAAGTCGTTGCGGCAGGCGGGGATGAATTTGCGCAAGCCACCGCGCCAACCGGACGCCGAGGCGCTTCGTAATATCGGTCGGAAATTCCCTCCAAACCACCTGCACGATAGTTGGATCGATTTTCTGTACTGGGATGCAGAACTGGACGAGTTTTAACGGCTGGCGCGCCACGCCGCGAGCCAGACCAGAACCAAACCTGCCGAAAGAGCTGCGTTCCAACCAGCCATGGACAGGCCAAGAAACTCCCACGGGATGTCGTCACAGCGTACAAGAGGCGCTGACATGATCTGGTTCATCAGCTCTTGCGTCGACAGGCCACCAATGTCACCCGAACTGCAGCTTGACGGACCTTCCCACCACTTTTGTTCGACGCCTGCGTGAAAGACTCCGATTGCGGCAGTCGTCATCGCGGCAAGTGCGCCGATCACGGGTAGCAAAGTGTTGCGCGGCAGAGCCAAAGCCAAAGCGCCAATTAGAATCGCCACCCCATGCGGGTAACGCTGCCAAATGCACAATTTGCACGGCGGCATCCCTCCGATGTGCTGAAAGCCCCAAGCTCCGAGCAAAAGGGCGACGGATCCGCCGGTTGCAACCAGCAAAAGTAAGCTTCTGCGCGTCATAGGTATCTCACCACAAGGAAACCGCCGAAAAGTAGGATGATGAACAGGGTGAACATAAGCCCGAGACGCTTTTCGATAAAGGCTCTGATTGGTTCACCGAACCCCCAAAGCAGACCCGCGACGACGAAGAACCGCAAGGCCCGGGCCAGAATCGAGGTCGCAATGAACGTACCCAAAGGCATGCCGGTCCAACCGGACATGATCGTAATCACCTTGTACGGGAAAGGGGTGACGCCCGCACCGAGAACGGCCCAGAAGCCAAAATCGTTGAAGCGCGTATTGAATTCTTCCATCGCGTGCGCTTTGCCCATCGATTCAAGAATGGGTTGGCCTACGCTTTCATAGAAGAACGCACCGATGGCATAACCCAAAAGCCCACCCAGTACCGAGGCAACCAAAGCGACACTTGCGATCAGCCACGCGCGTGACGGCCGCGCGAGGATCATGGGAATCATGAGAACGTCAGGCGGAATCGGAAAAAAAGAGCTTTCGATGAAAGCTACAACAGCGAGCGCCCACAGCGCGTGCGGATGTTCTGCCAGACGGATGGTCCAGTCATAAAGCGATCGCAACATTCGGTGCTAAAATCCTGTTATTCTGTTGGTTAAGCCAAACCACGGGCCAGATGCAGCGTCAACCTGCACGGTGAAAACAATCTGGGTCTAGGTTGTTTTTTGCCTCTGGACCTTCCTGCTCATGAGCGATAATCCAATGAACGTGGCCCAAGTGGCGGAATGGTAGACGCAGGGGATTCAAAATCCCCCGCCTTCACGGGCGTGAGAGTTCGAGTCTCTCCTTGGGCACCACAATTCCGATGAAATGCTTCGCAGATGTTTTGACTTTCGGGAAAGTCACCGTGAGGCAATTCGCATCTGGGATGGAAGTTTCTTAGCTGTCAGAGCGTCCACTGAATTGCACGATGCACGTCGCCTGTTCTTTGATCTCCGAGCTTCTAGGCGCGGCGATACAGTCTCCATTCCAGATCGAGCGAAGGGTAGCGGATTTTTGCGTCGGGGCGCAGCATTCTCAATGGCTTGGCAGGTATCTTGCTTCCGAGAACATGCTCCAGCAGTGAGGCGGCGTGTCCTGCGGAAATGTACTTCTTGGGCCTGCCGCTTTCGACCGGAGAAAACGAGTGGCGGTACATCAGCGTATCAAGCCCAGATCGCGAAAACCAATGCAGGACGCTGGGTGGTGAATATTCGTGCCAGTACCTACCCATCGCTCGCGCGATCCAGCTGTCGAGACGCCAATATTCTACCACGCAGATGCCACCTGGTCGCGTCAAGTCGGCAACCGTTTGCATGGCTTTCGTCAAGTCGTGAAAGTGCCCAATAACTTGAATCAGGCTAACGGCATCAAAGGGTTCCAACCCTTGAAGATCTTCGAGGCTGCCTAGCAAGCTGTTTAGACCAAGGGTTTCCCGAGCGTGAGACACCATTGTCTGATTAGGGTCCAGACCTGTGGTCACCCAGCCTGTATCTTCCAGCCCAGCTTGAAGGAATCCTGCGGCGCTGCCGACCTCAAGAATTCGGCCGGTTTTTGAATGGCGGGATAAAAGTTTCCCATAGCGCCGGCCTTGGTCTCGCTGCAATTCAGCCTCACTCAGGTAGTCGGAATAACCAGCGCCGCCCCCGAAAAAATAGCTGTCATCATAAACTGAGGCAACGTGGTCGTTGCCAAACAAACCAGCGACCGAGCGGTTTCCACATGCCGCGCATTTCATAATTGAATATCCATTTTTGGCGAACGCCAATTTGGATCTATTTTCGCAGACCGGGCAAATCGCGCTGTGGTCTGATCTCAATTCTCCTGCATATTTCACTCGGCAAATCCCGCCGTAATTTTTCAAAATAGACGTGATATGTGTCGCAAATCTTTTCGTGGTCGTCAAAATTTATGGTGAAGGGCTTCGATACTTTTCTTTGCGACTGTCGCGCATGTCGTACTTAACCAGAATGGAATGGCAGCTTTTTTAGCGAAGGTTTTGAGGCGTATTGAGTGGACAAAATTGTCAACTGACGCGCTTCGCGAAGCGAAACTATTTCGTGTCGCGGCAGCAGCTATTTGACGTTTCTGGCCACTCTTTTTCATGAATTCTCTGGGCTGCCGGATTGCTGTTTGGTCGGAAGTTTCAAAATGGGAGAAAAGAATCGGTTGACAATTCCGCGTCCCATGGCCGACCATTTACTGTGGGGGCAGGCAACTATTACGAGAAAAATCTCGTATCTATTCATATCAGAGCGGTACGGAAAGTATTGTGACTTGGGTGTTATTTTGCGCCGAAGGTAATGGTGAATAGTGGGGGCTTAAAATTGTTTGAATTTGGTATTTACTGCGCTCGAGTGGGTGCAATGTATAACGCTGTCTAAGCGTTATGGAGGACACTTTTCCAGGAAGCCGTTCCGATTTGTGGGAGTTTCGATCGGCACCCGTGGGTCGACGCGTGGTCAGGTATTCGCGCCGAGAGGCGTTGAAAGTGATGTTAGTTTTCGGGACACGCCCAGAACTAATTAAGATGCTGCCCATTATTCGCGAGGCAGAAAACCGAGAAGACGTCGAACTTATTACGGTAATGACGTCGCAGCACACCGACCTGGTGCGATCCTTGGCTCAGGAGTGGGAGATTTCCGTCGATTACGACCTTGAGGTCATGAAGCATGCTCAGTCGTTGAATGACGTGATTTCTCGGGTTGTTGGAAGGATTGATTGCGTTCTGCAAAAAGAGAAACCGGATGTGGTTCTCGTTCAGGGCGATACGTCAAGCGCGTTCGGCAGTGCTTTGGCGGCATGGCAGCGGCAGATACCCGTTGGTCATGTCGAGGCTGGATTGCGGACGGCCAGTATCGACTCTCCGTTCCCGGAGGAAGCAAACCGTAGGCTGATTTCCCGCATTGCCAGCTTTCATTTCGCGCCGACACATAGCAACAAGAAGGCTTTGCTGGCCGAAAAAGTTCCGGCTGAAAGTGTTTTTCTTACCGGGAACACGGTGGTTGACTCGATAAGGCATGTGATGGGGCAAAGACCCGTGTCCAAGCCCGTTGCGTCATTGATATCCGACCTCAAGGGGCGTCGGATTATGGTTTTGACCACACATAGACGCGAGAGCTTTGGTTCTGTGATGTGCGACCGTCTCAAAGTATTGCGTCGCTATGTCGAAGAACGGCCGGACATTAGTCTTGTTTTCCCGGTCCATCCTAATCCGCAAGTGAAGAATGTAGCGAGCGCCGAGCTGTCCGGGTCAGACCAAATCCACCTTGTTGAGCCATTGGCCTATCCGGATTTCCTGCACGTTCTTGCGGCGTCGTGGGTCATTCTGTCGGATTCAGGAGGCATTCAGGAAGAGGCGCCAAGCCTCGGGAAGCCATTGCTGATTCTGCGCGACGAGACTGAGCGTTCCGAAGCCGTGAGTTGTGGAATTGCGCGGCTTGTCGGTCAATCCGCGCAACGCCTGCAAGAAGAACTTCTAGAGCTTGATTGCCCTGCAAGTTGGGCGTCAAAGGTCGGAGAAGTTGATAATCCATTTGGACGGGGGAACAGCGCCTCGCGGATACTGGATATACTGCAAAGAAGACTGGCGCGGACCCGTGCCGTCCGCATGACTGCTGCGGGGGCCGTGCAATGACGCATACAGCCGATCCTTTCCCGGCTCATCAATCCCTTACCGTGGTTGCTCCGTGCTTCAACGAGGAAGAAGGGCTGCACTATCTGGCCGAGAAACTTGCCAAACTGCAGGCGAACCTTGGATCGCAAGTGGCTCTGTCGATCGTTTTGGTGGATGACGGAAGTACTGACAACACGTGGGACGTCATGCACGACCTTTTCGGGCGCGAACCGAATGTCACCTGTCTACGGCATAAGAAAAACCTTGGGATCATGGCGGCCACTGTAACCGGGATTGCGGCCTCGACGGATGAGGCTGTCGCGGTCATTGATAGCGATTGCTCTTACGATCCTGCGCTTATTTCCAAGATGCTGCCCTTGCTGAAAGAGGACACGTCAATCGTGACGGCCTCGCCCTATCACCCACAGGGGCAGGTGGAAGGTGTACCGGAATGGCGTTTGTTTTTGTCCAAAGGCGCCTCTTGGGGTTATCGGCAGTTGCTTAGGAACAATCTTGCAACGTACACGTCTTGCTTTCGCCTGTACCGAAAAAGCTCGGTTGTTTCTTTGCCGCGTCGACATGACGGATTTTCCGGTGTGGCCGAGGTCTTGGCGCTGTTGGATCGGCGCGGATGGCGTATCGACGAAGTTCCGGCCGTTCTGACGACACGTAAATACGGCCAGTCCAAGTTGAGACTTTTGCGGGTGGTTCGCGACCACCTTTTTTTGATGTCCAGTATCGCGATTGGAAAGATTTTTTTTAACCGTATCGCTCCGCAAGAAATTCCTGCGGGCCCTCAAGTAGGTGGAGAAAGAGATTAATGACGAGTACATCTGTTCCCGAGTTTCCTTCAGATCAGTATGCAAGCGGTCGCCAGTTGGGTGATGAAGAAATAGCGGCCCTTACGTCCGCTATCCGTTCTGGTACGCTTACGTCGACCAAAGGTCATTTCGTAAAAGAGTTTCAGTCCCAGTTTGCCCAATCCATCGGAGCCGCGTTCGGTTTTGCCTGTAGCTCGGGGACGGGGGCTATCCACGCCGCTGTTTCCGCAATCGACCCAAATCCCGGCGACGAAATCATCACATCGGCGATCACCGATATGGGCGCAATCACCCCGATTCTGTACCAGACGGCCATACCTGTTTTCGCGGATGTTGATCCGATCACGGGAAACCTGACGGCGGAAACGATCGAACGCGCGATCAGCGATCGCACGAAGGCCATTATCGTAACGCATCTCTTTGGGTATCCGGCTGACATGCCGGCGATTTGCGCTGTTGCCCGTCAGCATGGGATTCCGGTGATCGAAGATTGCGCACAGGCTTACGGCGCAACGATCAACGGTCGTCACGTCGGGACTTTTGGCGACATCGGGTGTTTCAGCCTGCAACAAGGTAAACACATCACGACTGGCGAAGGTGGAGTAGTCACGTCCAACGACGAAGGTCTTGCCCGGCGCATTCGGCTGTTTATCGACAAGGCATGGGGGTACGGAGACCCGAAGCCGGATCACTATTTTGTCGCGCTGAACGGGCGGATGACCGAACTGCAAGGCGCGGTGGCGCTCGCTCAGTTTGCCAAGCTTGAAGACAGTGTTCGTCAGAGACAGGCGATGGCCCAAAAGCTGACGGGCGCGATATCTGGTCTGCCTATGTTGGTCGCGCCTTACTCGGATGATCAAACAGTTCACAGCTATTGGAAATACCCGCTGATCGTTCAACCCGAGATAGGCGGCCCCGTTCGTGTTGCCGAGGCATTGCGCGGATTTGGTATCAACTCGGCACCGCGATATATCCAGAAGCCCGCGTTCGAGTGCGCTGTGATCCGCGATCAGCAGACGTTCGGCGACAGCGGCTTTCCTTTCAATCTCGCCCGACCCGAAGCTGTTGACTATGCGCCAGAGCGATTTGAGGGAACCTATTCCTTCCTGAACGATGTTCTCGTTCTGCCGTGGAATGAGCGTTATACCGACGAGCACGTCGATTATCTGGCGCAACAGATCGCCGCTGTCTGCTCTGACGTTCCTCGTCTGGATGTTGCGGAGTAAAGCTCATGGTACGATTTGGTATTGTTGGGGCTGGCGCGATTGCAAAAGCGTATTCCGAGGCATTGGAACAGGCCGAAGGCGTTTGCCTGACAGCCGTTGCAGATACGATGTTCGATGCAGCAAAATCGATGGCAGATGGTCACGGCGCTGCTGCGTTTGCGTCGCATCGTGAATTGGGCTTGTCAGGGTTGTGTGACGCGGTGATCGTGTCGACACCGCCCGCAACCCATGAAGCCGTTGTCTTGGATCTGATTGAGGCGGGTTTGCCCGTACTCTGCGAAAAGCCATTTGCGATTAACGGTGTAAGTGCACGCAGAATGGCTTCGGCGGCTGGTGAGAAAGGCATACTGATCTCGATGGCGTCAAAGTTCCGCTATGTGGATGACGTCCAGATCGCGCGGGAAATGGTGGCTGCGGGAGAGATTGGTGAACTCAAGCTGATCGAGAACGTCTTTACGGGCGTGGTGGACATGACTGACCGGTGGAATGCACAGCCTGAAATATCTGGCGGTGGTGTTTTGGTGGATAACGGCACCCATTGCGTGGATATCGTGCGTTTCTTCACGGGCGGTATTGCCGCCGCCTCTGCCATGGTGGGTCCAAGCCTTCAGGACATCAGTGTCGAAGACCACGTCTTTATGTCGCTCAGAACGGCAAACGGGGCTTTGGCCCAGATCGAAACGTCTTGGAGCATCCACAAGGACAGCTCGGATTACTTGGCGTTGTATGGCGATGAAGGAGTCATTGAAGTCGGTTGGAAATCCTCTCGCATTCGGCGTCCTTTGACCGGACAATGGGAAACCTTTGGCACCGGTTACGGAAAGGTGCAGGCGTTCTCAAATCAGGTCTTGGACTTTGCAGCCGGGGTTCGCGGTGAGCCAACCAAAAGCCTTGCCACCGGGCGGGACATTCTGGCGTCAGTGGACGTGATTTCAGCCGGCTATACGTCGATAGCGGAAGGCGGCAGATGGGTTGACGTTGACGGCGTTGCGACCATCGACAGGGTCATGCCCAAGAGTGTGGTGTCGTGACGCCCAGGATTCATCCGACGGCGATCGTCGAGAATGGCGTGGAAATCGGTGCAGGTACGTCGGTGTGGGACAATGTGCATCTGCGCGGCCCCAGCAAGATCGGCAGCAACTGCATTATTGGTGGCAAAAGCTATATCGCGTATGGCGTCGAAATCGGCGATTTCGTCAAAATAAACTCGTTTGTCTACATTCCGAATGCCGTCAGGATCGGCAATGGGGTGATGATTTCCGCTGGGACCATCTTTACCAACGACATTACTCCGCGTGCCACTGACCCTGATCTCACAGAGCTTTTGGATTCAGGGCCGCAGGATAGCACGCTTTCGACCTTTGTAGGGGATGGGGCAACCTTTGGAGCGGGCAGCAGAATCTCGGGCGGGATTACGATTGGCGAATTCGCAATGATCGGAATGGGGTCGGTTGTCACCAAAGACGTCGGCGCATTCCATCTGGTATTTGGCAATCCGGCCAGACTGAAAGGCGCCGTGTGCAAATGCGGCCAAGTGTTGGTTCGTGGAAGCCTTGAGGGGCAGGGAAGGGTGACCTGCCCAAAGTGCGATCGGCAATACAGTTATCAAGACGGGGTCGTCTCGACCGAGTTGGAAAGCGTGTCATGAGTGCTGTGCAAGCGGATACGTGGGCAGTCCTTGGCGGAGGGATTCTGGGTCAGGCGCTGGCGCTTCGGTTGCAGAAAGCCGGCAAGCGCGTGACCTTGATCGAAGCCGCGCCAGAGTTGGGCGGCCTGGCAATGGCTCAGCAGGTCGGAGGTATCACCTACGACAAGTTCTATCATGTGATCTTGCCGTTTGATAAGCGAACCCTCGCTCTGCTCGACGAAATCGGGTTGGGAAGCGACGTTGAATGGAGGTCCACGCGGACGGGTTTCTTCAGCGAGGGGCGGCTGATGCCGTTGAACGGGGCGCTCGACTACTTACGTCTCAGATCAATCGGTTTGGTGACCAAACTGCGTGTTGCCTATCTTTTGATGACGGCCGGGCGGATCAGGGATGGCGAGCCTCTTGAACAGGTCAGCGTTCAGGATTGGCTAACGCGCTGGTGCGGAAAGGCTGGATATGAAAAGCTCTGGCGGCCACTTCTAAGGGCAAAGTTGGGTGACAACGCATCAAAGGCATCGGCGGCGTTTATTTGGTCAAGCATACGCCGTTTGTATCTTGCGCGGCAGGGCGTTCAAAAGGTTGAACAGCTTGGGTTTGTGAAGAATGGGGGCTATGCCCGTATCCTGAACGTATTGCGAGATGAGTTGGTCGCAAGAGGAATTGAGATACAAACGAACACCCCTGTAAGCCGGGTTTACTCAACGGCCGCAGGGGTTTGCATCGAAACCCCGTCCGGCAGGCAGGTGTATGAAAATGTTGTCTCAACACTTCCGACAAAAGCAAATCTGGCAGTGTGTGAGGGGCTAAAAGCCACGGAAAAGGCCCGTCTGGATGGGGTTGTGTATCAAGGCATAATCTGCGCGTCCGTTGTGCTTGATCGACCGTTGGCCGGATATTACCTGACCTACCTGACAGACGAAGCGCTGCCGTTCACAGGCATCGTTGAAATGTCTGCTTTGACGGGAACCGGCGCGTTTGACGGTAAAACCTTGGTCTATTTACCGCGCTACGTAACGCAAGATGATCCGTATTGGACCCAAAGCGATGAAAAGATCGCCCTGCAGTTTATGGATGCTCTGAGGAAGGTGCACCCGGACGTTACAAGCACCGATATCCTGGACATAAAAATATCCAGAGTACGCGAAGTGATGGCCGTGCCGACCATTGGGTATCGTGAAAACGCTCCGCAAACGGCGACTTCGGTGCCCGGGCTTTACTTTGTGAACTCCGCGCAGATCATCGACGGAACATTGAACGTCGATGCGACTCTGGGCGTCTTGGACGAGGCTATGCCGAAACTTGATCTGGGTCGCACAACCACTGAGGCGAGGCCAGCCGCATGACAAAGAAACTTGCAAGCCTGTCTCTCGATCTCGACAACCTATGGTCCTACATGAAGACCCATGGTGATCCGGGGTGGCAGGATTTTCCCGGCTATTTAGACGTCGTCGTGCCACGGTTTCTGGACATGCTCGACGAGCTTTCCATAAGCATGACGGTTTTCGTTGTCGGGCAGGATGCCGTGATCAAGGAAAACAAGCCGATCCTGAAGTCCATCGCTGATGCAGGTCACGAGATCGCCAATCACTCGTTCAACCATGAGCCTTGGTTGCACCTTTATTCTCCAGAGGAGATCAGCAAGGAAATTGAACGCGCGGAAGAGGCCATTCACTCTGCGACGGGCGTTACGCCCAAGGGTTTCCGGGGTCCGGGCTACAGTTTGTCGGAAACCGTTTTGGACGTGCTGAGGCAGCGTGGATATGACTATGACTGTTCGACCTTTCCCACGATCGTCGGACCTTTGGCGCGGGCTTATTATTTTGCAAAGTCGCGTTTGTCATCAGATCAAAAGGAAAGGCGAAAAGTACTTTTTGGCGGGGTGAAGGATGGTTTTCGACCCTTAAGTCCCTATGCGTGGGATCTGAACGGAGAGCGAATGGTTGAAATCCCGGTTTCGACAATGCCGTTCTCTCGCATACCGATCCACTACAGCTATCTGCACTGGATCGCAGGTGCGTCGGACGGGCTGGCCTCGGCCTACTACACATCTGCTTTGCGAGTTTGCGATGTAGCTGGCGTAGCCCCTTCGCTGTTACTGCATCCGCTGGACTTCATGGGGGGGGATGACGTGCAGCAGTTGGCGTTTTTCCCCGGAATGAACCAATCATCTGCCGAAAAGCTGGCCCGCATGAAGCGCTTCTTGTCCAAGCTGAGTGACGAGTATGATGTCACCACAATGGCTGGGCACGCAAAGACGCTGAATATGCCAGAGCTGCCTCTGCGGAAGCCGGACTTTGCAGTCGAGGACGCTGATGCCGTCGATTTTGCCCAAGAAACTAGCGCGACCCGATGATTGAAGCTCGGAATATCCAGTCATATCAGGGGTTACTGAGAACCGGCGTCTTTTGCTTTCTCACCGCGGCGTACCTGGTAACGGCACCAGAATATCATACGACAGCAATCGACTCGTTTTACTTTGCTGAGGTTGTTTCCGAGCATGATCTGTTTGAGGCCCCGGTTCGTCTCTTGCTGTGGTTGTCCTCGATGCAGGTGCTCTATCGGATAGTTTCGCTTTTCCAAGTCGATCCTGATCCGTTTGTAATTGTTGGCATTGCGAACGCGATTTGTGCATCTGCATCCGTGATCTTGCTTGAACGGTTGTTGTCGCGGCATTTCGACGTTCCACCACCGGCGTCATGGCTTACTGCAGCTACTTTTGGGGTCAGCTATGGCGCATGGCGATATGCAACCGAGCTGGAGGTTTATTCTTCCGCGATGTTGTTCGCCATTGTTTTGCTTTCGTTGGCGTTTTCAACGGAAGCGTTGAATCCTCTGGCGCGGTCAAGACGGATATGGATCACTGCGATTGCAGGCGCGGTCGCGTCTTTCTTTTATCAGCCATTGGGTATCGTGGCGGGGGTGGCAATCCCCGTATTTTTCCTGTCCCGGCGGGTTTTGAGAGACTTCTTTCAGTACTGCATAATTTATGGGGTTTTTCTTGCGGCGGGGTTTCTTAGCCTGGCAAGAACATCGGAATTCAGGGATCCGTTGCACACCGTTTTGGATACGGACGGCAAAGTTGTCGTACTGCCCGATTTGGTAAGTCTTTCCGCATCGGTGGTGGCGTTCCTTCAAAATCTTTTGTCTGCGAACTGGATATTTGCGTTCCCACCCACGCGGCACGTCATCGAAAGCAATTTTGCAGATTATTTCGTGCATGAACTGGTTGCCACTGACCCGCCATATTGGGGGGTTCACCTATTCTACTTTACGATCCCAGCAGCGATAGCTTTGTTGGTGACGTCCGTCATTTGCATTCAAAAGTCTGGGGAAAGGCGCTCTCTGACCAGCGCTGAGTTGAGTGCGATTTCTCTTTTGGCGGTGCAGTCTCTGATGGCGTTGGCATTGCACCCGGAAGGTTTCGAGGCGTGGCTGCCCACGCTCGTCCCTGTGTTTTTGTTGTTGGGAAGCCGTATTTCCGGCCCTTTGGAAAGGGCTGGGCGAACGTCGTTGCTTGTTATGATTATTGCTGTTTTTTCCGTTCACAATTGGTTTGCAGGCGTCGGTGTGTTTGCCAATGCTCAGCGTGACTATAACCGCATCCTGGCCGAGCCCGCCATCACCCGCCTTGGTGAGAGGGACTTGGTCATCATTGGGGCGGATTGGCCCTTGTTCAAATATCTAAGTCTTTTTGGTGCGGCTGATACGATATTTGTAAAAGACACTCAGACCGAGGTTATTCTGAGCCGCGTGGCAGAAACCATGGAGAATGGTCATCAGGTCATGATCTACCCAGACGTTATTGCGCCCTCTGATTTGGCCCTTGAGCAAGCTGGAAATATTCCGAGCGTATACGCGAAACTGCCTTATCAAGCGATGGAAAGAGGCGAAAAAGTCGAGTTCGGTGAACTTGGCTACGGATTGCTTTTGCGAAAGTGAAGCAATTGAAGCTGCCCGGTACGTCACCCGGTTGTCAAAAGTCCGACTCCAAGAATGACAAACGCAATTCCTACAGCCGCCTTCATATTTATGGCTTCCCCGAAAAAGATCATTCCGACGCTTGAAATTCCCACGATCGAGAGGCTTGTCGCAAGTGTATATGCGGTTCGCAATGGAATGCCGCGCAAAGCATACAGATAGCTAATCAACAGCATTACTCCCAAGGTCAGACCGATCCATAGCATCGGGTGCAGAACCGCAGATAAAATGGACGACCACGAGCGGGAAATGTCTGTCTCGACCGTAAATTTCTTGAAAGCGAAATTTGCGCCAATATTTCCGAATATCGCAAGCACCAAGGCCAACCAGTAGCTCATCTGAAAAGGCTCCAAAATATACTTAATCTTTAAGTGCTAATCTGGAAGCGACCTCAGGTCTATTGAAAAGTCAGGCGCTCGCGATTTGAAGCGAAAGTCGTGGGTCAGCGATTTATCTAAGGGTCTGGGCGCATACACAGCCAGATCAGAAAGCCAACATAGGCGAACACGCTGAGATTCAGTACAGTATCCATCAAGGTGCCGCTCATGATTGCTCCTCGCGTGCAAGAGATTTGAACAGGCAAACAACCAACACTGGAACGATGAACACGAAGGCGATGGCCGACAGCGCGATGATCGAACGCACAAGGGCGATATCACCAACCAGAATCATCGCCAGCCCAAGCGCGCCAAGAATGGCCCCCCAAACTGTTCGTATGCGGGGCGAGGGGTTTTCGTCTCCTCCGGTTCCGATCATCGCAAGCGTAAACCCTGCGCTGACCACACTTGTTACTACGAAAAGAAATGCCGCCAGAACCGTCGCAGTTCGAGTGATTCCGTCCAGTGGAAACTTTTCGAGCAACGCGAATGTCGTCGCGTCGAGGTTTTCGGCGTTTATGGATGACAGCGCCCCGTCTTGTCGTAACGTGTCAAAAAAGCCCAAGCCGCCAAAGATGCCGAACCACAGGATCGAAAACAGCGTCGGGGCAACGATAACGCCGATCAGGAACTCTCGGATGGTTCTGCCGCGTGAGATTCGAGCAATGAAAATGCCCACAAAGGGTGACCACGCCAGCCACCAGATCATGTAGTTCAGAGTCCAGCCATGAAACCAGTCAACGATGGTTTCATCAAAAAACGCGGCCGTGGAAAACCCCGCTGGCAATACTCCGAAAAGGTAACGGCCAAAGCCCGATACGATGTCGTCCATAATGAATGAGGTTGGACCCATGACCAACAAATAGATCATCATGCCAACCGCAATAAGCATCGCTGAATTCGACAACAGCGCCATGCCGTCACCAAGGTCTTTTCTAAGCGGTATGATGAATGCAATGCACAAGGCGATGAAAACCGGAATGGTCAGTTGGCCGGGTTCTTCAACGCCAATCAACCCGGCCAGTCCCGTTTGTATCTGGAAAACGCCCATCGCCATTGAACCCGCCAGCCCGACGGCAATCGCGACGATTGACAACAGATCGAAAAGCCAACCTAGCGCTTTGATCCAACGGGCCTCTCCCAATGCTGCGCGCAAGGGCGCGCTTAGCAGCAGGGCTTGGCCTTTGCGATATGCAAAATAAGCAATAACCAGCGCGACGATCCCGTAAATTGCCCACGCATGAAAGCCCCAGTTCAGGTAGGTCACGAACATGGCATAGCTGGCGGCCTCGGGGTCGTTGTTGTATTGGCGCAGCACCTCGAAATGGGTCAAAGGTTCGGCTGTTCCGTAAAACAGAAGTCCAACGCCCATCCCGGCTGCGAACAGCATTGCGATCCAAACTGGTGTTGAAAACTCGGGCTCGGTTGCGCCTTGGCCCAGGCGAATTTCCCCGAAACGCGAAAACGCCAGGTAAATCGATACGAACAGCAGGCCGCTGACCTCAAGCATGATGAACCAGCCGCGGCTATTGAACTGTGTAGCAACTGCCGTGGACGCAAGGCGGCCCAGCCCCTGAGGGTCGGCAATACCCCACGCAGCGATGCCCGCGCTGAGGGCCAGTGCGATCACAAGAAGCGGGCTGGGGGATTTCCTGTCCACGGATCAATACCTTTCCACACCGTTTCCCAGAGCTTATGCCAATATCGGGCGCTACATAAAGGATTGGTGTGCGACCGTCGGTTTTTCTATCGCTAGGCGCCAAGTCGGTTTTGATGCTCTGCCGAGGCTTCAACCCCAATGCGTTGGGATATTTTCCCGGTCGCAGGGGGAAACTTCGGGAAATTCTCTCACATTTGCTGATCCGGGCTGCCAGTTCGTCCGCGGGGGTTGACAAGCACAGTGTCTAAATGAAACGTCGAATAAGTTGGGAGATTAAGAAAATTCAGATGCTTGACCCTGTTGCAAGACAGGGCGGCTTGCCGTGACGGTATGGTTCCTGAAAAAGGGCCGCTGAACAATCTCTCATCCACAATAAGAGTTGGGAGTTTTCAAAAATGAAAAACAGCAGCAAGCTAAGCCTTGGCGCGGTCGTGACCGCAGCACTTATGGCTCCGGCCGCGTATGCAGAGGAATTCATCACCATTGGTACCGGTGGCGTAACCGGCGTTTACTACCCGACGGGCGGTGCGATCTGCCGTTTGGTCAACAAGGGCCGTAAAGAGCACGGTGTGCGCTGCTCGGTCGAGTCGACTGGCGGTTCGGTTTACAACATCAACACCATTCGCGAAGGCGAGCTGGAGTTCGGTGTCGCGCAGTCCGATTGGCAGTACCACGCTTACAATGGCAGCTCGAAATTCGAGGAAGCCGGGCCGTTTGAAAACCTGCGCGCCGTTTTCTCGGTTCACCCCGAGCCGTTCACGGTTGTGGCCCGTGCCGATTCCGGCATCGCCAATTTTGAAGATCTGAAAGGCAAGCGCGTCAATATCGGCAACCCCGGGTCCGGTCAGCGCGGCACTATGGAAGTTCTTCTGGAAGAAATGGGTTGGAGCACCGATGATTTTGAGCTGGCGACCGAACTGAAGGCGGCCGAACAGTCCGCTGCGCTGTGCGACAATCAGATCGACGCGATGGTTTACACCGTCGGGCACCCCTCTGGTTCGATCCAAGAAGCAACCACGGCCTGCGACTCGGTTCTGGTGAATGTAAGCGGTGAAGCCGTTGACAAGCTGGTGAACGACAATTCGTTCTATCGTACGGCGACCATCCCCGGTGGCATGTACCGCGGTTCTGACGGTGACACGGCGACCTTTGGCGTCGGCGCAACTTTCGTGACTGCGGCGGACGTGTCGGAAGACGCGGTCTATGCGGTTGTCAGCTCGGTCTTTGAAAACTTTGATGATTTCAAGAAGCTGCACCCTGCATTTGCGAACCTGAAACCCGAAGAAATGATTGCAGACGGTCTGTCGGCCCCTCTGCATCCGGGTGCCGAGAAGTACTACAAAGAAAAAGGCTGGATTCAGTAAGCCAGACCTGATGCGGGGTGCCTTCGGGCGCCCTGCCACCTAAACCCGTATCAAACGGGCGCGACAAAAGGCCGAAAAAAGTCCGCGACGGGGAGAATTTTCATGAGTTCCGACACACAATCCAATCGCCCACTGTCAGAAGAAGAGCTGCAGGACCTCGTTGCATCTTCCGATGCAGGTGGACGAAACCCGGTCGGTAAAGTCGGGATATTTCTGGCTATTGTCGCTGCGATCTGGTCGATTTTTCAGGTCGTTCTGGCCTCGCCCCTGGCCAACTATGTCCTGCCGGGCAGTGTCGTGAACAATGCGCGCCAGTTTCATCTGGCATTTGCGATGTTCCTCGCATTCGCAGCCTATCCAGCCCTAAGGTCCAGTCCGCGCGACTACATCCCGGTTCAAGATTGGATTATGGGCGTTCTGGGGGCATTCGTCGCCCTTTATGGGTATTTCTTTTATAACAAGATTGTCGATGCCGGTGGTCTTGCTGATGACACGGACAAGTGGGTCGCTCTGGTCGGCCTATTGCTTCTGTTCGAGGCCGCTCGACGTGCGCTTGGTCCGGCGATGGCGATTATCGCGACGATTTTTCTGGCCTACGTGTTTTTCGGCTCATCCGATTGGGTGCCCGAAGTTATTCGCTGGAAGGGTGCAAGCCTGAAAAAAGCGATGAGCCATATGTGGATCACGTCCGAGGGCGTGTTCGGCATTGCGCTAGGGGTTTCCACCAAATTCGTGTTCCTGTTCGTACTTTTCGGAGCCTTGCTGGATAAGGCCGGGGCAGGGAATTACTTTATCAAGATGGCGTTCGGTGCATTGGGCCACCTGCGCGGCGGACCGGCCAAAGCAGCCGTTGTGGGTTCGGCCGCGACCGGTCTGATATCGGGTTCGTCGATTGCGAATGTGGTGACCACGGGCACGTTCACCATTCCGTTGATGAAGCGTGTGGGCTTTAGTAGCGAACAGGCGGGCTCGGTCGAGGTTGCCTCATCCGTGAACGGTCAGATCATGCCGCCTGTTATGGGCGCTGCCGCCTTCCTGATGGTGGAATATGTGGGAATTTCCTATGTCGAGGTGATCACCCACGCCTTCCTGCCTGCGGCGATTTCTTACATCGCCTTGGTCTATATCGTCCACCTTGAAGCCGTGAAGCGGAACATGCCCACGCTGGGCGACCGCGACGTGCATCTGGCCCGAACCGTCGTCGGAATGCTGTCGTTCTTCCTGATATTTGCCGGGCTCTGCTACGGCTCGCAATTCCCGGTCGAGGCCGTGACAAGCTGGGCGCCGTCAGCGGCGGGTCTTATCCTCAGCATCGTTGTCTGCTTGATCTATGTTGGTTTGCTGTACCTGGCCGCGCAAGTGCCGGATCTTGAGCCAGACGATCCGAACGCCAAAGAGGTGACGTTGCCGGTGATCGCCGATATCTACAAGGCGGGTCTGCACTATCTTCTTCCGATCATTGTGCTGGTCTACTTCTTGATGATCGAACAGAAATCACCTGGCCTGTCAGCGTTCTGGGCAACCGCGTTGCTGTTTGTCATTCTGCTGACGCAAAAGCCGCTCAAGGCGATTTTCAGGGGGCAGAGCGATCTTTCCAACTCATTCGTCGATGGGGTCGCCGACTTTTGGCAGGGGCTGATCGACGGCGCGCGCAACATGATCGGGATCGCTCTGGCTACGGCCACGGCGGGTGTGATTGTGGGCACTGTGACGCTGACCGGCGTGGGGCAGGTCATGGCCGATCTGGTCGAGTTCCTGTCGGGCGGCAACCTGATCCTGATGCTGGTGATGGTCGGTCTGCTGAGCTTGATCCTTGGCATGGGTCTGCCGACCACGGCGAACTATATCGTTGTCAGCTCGCTAATGGCCGGGGTTGTCGTTGAGCTGGGTGCGCAGAGCGGGCTGATCGTGCCGCTGATCGCCGTGCATCTGTTTGTGTTCTACTTTGGCATCATGGCTGACGTGACACCGCCCGTGGGTCTGGCCAGTTTCGCCGCCGCCGCCGTATCTGGCGGCGATGCGATCAAGACCGGTTTCACCGCGTTCTTCTACAGCCTGCGGACCGTTGCGCTGCCGTTTGTGTTTATCTTCAACACCGACTTGCTGTTGATCGACGTGACCTGGGTTGAAGGGATAATCGTCGCCATATTCGCGACCATCGCGATCCTTGTCTTCACTGCGGGAACAATGGGGTATTTCCTGACCCACAGCCGGATCTATGAAAGCATCGCCCTGATCGCTGTGGCCTTTGCGTTGTTCAGGCCGGATTATTTCATGGACCGCATCGCGCCGCCTTATACTTCGGTCGAGCCTGCGGCATTTGTGGAAACCATCGGGCAGACACCGCCCGGAACCGAAGTGCGCATGGTCGTCAGCGGCCCGGATTTCGACACGCTTGAGATGACAGACACAACCGTTGTCGTCTCGGTCGGCAGTGAGGAAGGCGGCGAGGCAAGGGTCGATGCCATGGGCTTGCTTCTGTTCGAGGAGGACGGCTTGATCAAGTTAGAGGAGCCGCTGTTTGGCACGCCTGTGGCGGATGAGCTGGATATGTTCGACTATTACGGGGACGAGGCAGTGCGCCTGACCTCGGTCAATCTGCCGTCCAGCCAGCCGCCCAAGCAACTGATCTACATTCCCGCTTTGATCCTTCTGGGTCTGATCGCATTCCTGCAACGCGGCCGAGCCGCCAGACAAGAGGTGCCCGCATGACGAACTCGGTGCTTTGTGCCGTCGACATCAGTAACGGCGAATTGGATACCAATGTCTTGAACACAGCCGCGGCTCTGGCGGATCAGGAGAATGCGCAACTGGATGTGGTAACGGTGCTTCCGGATTTCGGAGAAAGCTGGGTTTCCGGGTTTTTCCAACCGGATTTTCACGACAAGGCGATGGAAGAAGCGCATTCCAAACTGGTCGAGATGTGCGTCGCAGCGGTTGGCAAAGAGCGGAACGAGAAAATCCGCCATGTTGTCGCAACGGGAACGGCTTATCAGGAAATCCTGAAAACGGCTGAGAGTGCGGGCAGCGATCTGATCGTGATTGGCGCGCATAAACCGGACCTGAAGGATTATTTGCTGGGGCCGAACGCCGCGCGGGTCGTGCGGCATTCGACGGTCTCGGTATACGTCGTGCGTTAGGGGTCAGTATCCCGTCATCTCAAGGTATCCACGCCCCGAGTGGCTGCCCGAGATCGTGACCGGGCCTTCCCAATACTCAAATCTTGTCGCCATCCAAGCCTCGGGCGTCAGCGCGGACACTTCGACATCAAGGTTTCGGTCAGGCAGCATCACACGCCAGTGGGTCGGGATCGTGCGGCCAGCGACCGAGGACGTCTCGAGCGGGCTGAATGTGACAGAACCGTCGGGCAGGGCGGTTGTCTCTCCGTCCGCCGAGATCAGGGTCGCGGCGGTAAAGTCCCCACGATCCCCTCGCAGACGAAACGCCATCAGTTTGTTCCCATCATCGAAGCTCAGCGAAAACCAGTCCCATCCGCTTTGATCTGCTGCCAGAGGTTGCGATGACCATTCGCGATCCAGCCAGCCTTGTCCGGTGACCGCGATATCCTGAGCCGGCAGGTGCAACGTGCCCTCGACCGTGAAGAATGGCTGTGAGTAATAGTAGCTGGCTTGTCCATCCGCCGATTTGACCGAATAGCCTTGGTCACCGTGAAACACCAACGGACCCTGAGCGTTGAGGCTCAGGTCATATCCGAAATTGCCTCCATTGGCGGAAAGGGACAGGTTGCCCATATCTGGGCCGCGCATGTGCCATTCGTCGATCCAAGCCTCGAACGGTTGCGCCGTGACACCAGCCTGCCCGATGCCGCCGCGCGACAGTCTTTCGGCAAAGTAATGATGATCTGGGGCCGTAATGGCCGCGTGCCCCATCCATATCTGGGGGCTTTGCCAGCCCTCGGTTTCTTGGGGTTTGAGGGCAGAACGAAACAGCGTCCATTGAATACCGTAGGGCCGCCCGTCTTCTCCGGTCAGATTTGCCGTCAGGTACCACCATTCTATGCGAAAGGACGGATGTGGGCCGTGATCCTGCGGAAACTGGAATTGGTATCCCGGCTGCGGAATGTCGAACCCTTCAGCCGATCCCCCCAGCCCTGCATATCCTTGGGCCCGCACGAACGACGGAAACAGCAGAACAAGGATCAATAGCCACGATTTAACGCTCATTGGCAAACACCTTTAGCAAGTCAGCCGGAGGCAGGCGCAATAAGCGCAAGGCGGGTAAAGCCGCTGCAACCAAAGCCGCCAGCAAGGTCAGAAGGAACAATCGAACCCAATCTGCGGGAAACAGGTACATCGGCAAGCGCCAGCCAAATGCCTCGACATTGATGATGGCCAGAAGGGTCCAGGCCAGAACCAAGCCAAGGGGCAGCGCAATGATCGCAGTCATCGCCGCCAGCAACACGCTGCGCAGCAGCTCAAACTGCGCGAGTCTGGCGCGGGTCAGGCCCAAGGCCCAGACGGGGGCAATCTGAGGCAAGCGTTGGGTCCACAGGGTCAGCAAGCTGGTCAGAATGGCGAACCCGGCGACACCCAGCGTCAGCACATTGAGCGCAGAAGTGACCACAAAGGTTTTCTCAAAGACGGCCATGGACTGTGCTTTCATCGCGGCCTGCTGGACCACGGCCTGCCTTGGCAGCTCAAATCTGTCCCGCAATTCCTGTGCAAGTTTCGTTGCCCTGTCGGGGGGCACGCGTATTCCGAAACGCCGCGTCTCAGCCCCCGGCGCGATTTGATCCAACCGCGTCATCGAGACAATGGCTTGCCCCGTAGGATTGCCGTAATCAGAGTACACGCCAGCAACCGGCAACGTGTATTCGCGGTTGAAGGTAAGATCATCTCCGGGCCACAGGTCTTGTCGGCGGGCGAGTTGTTCATTGATCAGCACCGCGTTGCCCACATTCACGCGATCCCAGACATCCGCACCCGAAGCGATCAGAGGCCAATGTTGGCGGTACGTCTGATCGTCGACGACCCCGTACAGAAAAAGTGGCCCGCTGGGATGCGCCAGTTCCACGCTGCGAATTGGCAGAATGGCGTCCACTTGCGGTGCCAGCCATTCCGATATTTCGCGTCCCTGTTGATCGTCTTTTGCCGTCAGGTACAGCTCGGACGTCAGGCGTTGATCCAGCCAGCCGGTGAAGGTCAGGCGAAAGCTGGAAACCATTGTTCCAACCCCGATATTGGCCGCTAGCGCCAATAGTAGTGCCATTAACGCTAGGGATAGGCCCGGCAACTGCGCGCGCATATCCGACCAGATCCACTGGGCTATGGGGTCTTTGGCAAAGCGTTGAAAACCCGAAATCACTAACGAGAGCAAGGACGGCAAAAGCAGTGCCGCACCCAGCAGTAAGCCAGCAACCAGTGTAAACCCGGCGACCAATCCACCGATGATGAGTTGCACAATGACGCCAACGAGAATTACCGACAAACCCAAAAGCGGCGTGGCAAGCCCGTTTAAGGTGGCTGCCCGCCATGCTTGCACTCCGGCACCGGACAGCAGGGGCATACGGGACAGACGGATCAGACCATGGCCACTGGCCAGCAGCGTTCCGCCCAGAGCCATCGCCAATCCTGCCAAAGCCCATTTCGGCTGTAGCGCAATTTCGCCGCTCACCGGGGCGCCATACAACCCGCGCAGTGTCGCGGCGACATCGGGCAAGAGAGCACCTGCCAGAAAATACCCAAGCACCAACCCTGCCAACCCGCCGATCAGCGCCAGCAAAGATAGCTCCAGAAGGATCACCCAGACCAGTCGCCGCATGGAAACGCCAAGCGCCCGCAACGTTCGGATCATTCCGCGACGCTGCGCAAAGGCCAGCCCGACCGTTCCATGCACGATGAACAGGCCTACCGCGAAGGACAGCAGCCCAAAGGCCGACAGGTTCAGGTGGAAACTGTCAGTCAGTTGCGCCGTGTCCAGTTGCGACGACGCCTCGACCCGCTCCAGCTCTGGCGCAATCGAGGCGATTGCAGGAAGCGCCCGTGGTTGATCAGGCAAAATGATCAGCCTTGAGATTTGACCTGCCCTGTCCAGCATTACCTCGGCCACGCCAATATCTGTCAGGATCAGATCAGGGGGAAGGTCAGGGCTTGTCAGAACCGGCGGCAGTCCGGGTTGGCTGTCCAAAAACCGCGCCAATTCGGGTGAGGCCAGCAACCGACCGGGGGCTGTCAGTATGTCAGCAGGGTCCGGTGGGGTGGCGCTTTGCTCAATGCGCGTGACAGCAGGCAGCGCTGGATAGGCGACCATGTCAACGCCCATGACGCGGATGCTGCGGCCTGCGATGCGTGTGGTGTCTTCCAACACGGCCGCGACCTGCCATCCGGCGCGCCTCAATGACACATACCGGTCGATCGTGATGGGACCAGTTGGATTCCTCAGTTCATCGTGCTGCCCCAGCGCAAGCTGATCGTTGGCGCGCTGATAACTTGCCCGGGCTTCGGCATTGATGGCCTGCACCGCTGACCAGAGGCCGGCTGCCAGCGCAATCCCGATCAACAGGGTCGCAAGTTGCAGGCGGTGCCGTCGCCAGTGAGACAGCAGCGCCTGAATGATTGCCGCAGTCATGCGATATACCCGCCGGACAAATGCGCCTGTCGATCCAGCCGTGCGGCAATGTCCAGTGAATGAGTGACTAGCAGCAGCGCAGCCCCGGTTTCGGCAACGAGGGACAGCATCAGGTCCAGAACAGTCGCGCTGGCGGTTTCATCCAGATTTCCAGTCGGTTCGTCCGCAAGCAGCAATTGAGGTTGCGCAGCCATGGCGCGCCCGATCGCAACCCGCTGCTGTTGGCCGCCTGACAGACTTTCGGGGTAGCGATCCAGCAAGTCCGCTAGACCCAGCCTGTCCGCAAGATGCGTTATCCATGCCTCGTCCAGCCTGCCAGCAAGACGCGCGTGAAAGGACAAGTTCTGCGCGACGGTCAAAGACGGTATCAGGTTGAATTGCTGGAAAACCAAAGAAACGCTCTGCCGGCGTAGCGTGGCGCGACCGGGATCATCCAGCCCGGACAGACTAGTTCCGTCCAGCGTGATCTCTCCGCCATCGAAGCTGTCCAGTGCTGCGGCAAGGTTCAGTAGCGTGCTTTTCCCGCTGCCGCTTTCACCGGTGAGTGCAAGCGTTTGCCCCTTGTCCAGCTCAAGAGAGACGCCGCGCAGGACAGGGCGTCCTCCGGGGTAGGATTTCTGAACATTTTCTATTTTCAACAGCATGAGAACGCCTCGGGTCGTACTTGCAACAATGTGAGCCCTGGCGGGCTGCTGTCCAGTATGGACGCGGATTCGTTTCCATTCGTCGCAGCAGTCGACGCGGGGTTGTGACCTTTGGCCTAAACCGTCATTCTGGCGCGACTTTCCCTGACTATGACGAGAGAAACAAATTGATGACCTTAGCGCAGCAGATACTTTGGGGCAGTGTTTACCTTGGCATCTGCTTTCTGATCGAGCTAGCTCTGCTGACCTGGTGTACTCAGACGATCCGGGTGATGTCCCTGAAGTTGGAAAACAGCAAACGGTTCTTCACGATCGCGGCTCCAATTTGTGTGGCTCTTGTGTTCATCATTGCGATTCACACGTTCCAGGTTTGGATTTGGGCTATTGTGTGGGTGCTAGGGGAAACCCTGCCGGACTGGAACTCGGCCCTGTACTTTTCATTGGTGACCTTCACGACGCTTGGATATGGCGACATTGTATTGGGTGAGGACCTGCGCATTTTTGGCGCGTTTGCATCCGTCACGGGTTTGCTGGCCTTTGGGTTGTCGACGGCCTTTATGGTTGCCCTGATGACCCAAGTCTTCAAAGAGGAATTGATGTCCTAGAGGATAGGGGCAAATAGCCGCGCCAGTGGTGAGCCAAAGCGGATAAAGGCGGGTTGCTCGGGCAAATTGAGCTCTAGCTCGTAGCAGTCTTTGAAGTCTGCCTTTAACATATTGTCCACAGCCTGTGCTGCACGTTCGTCGAAGAACAGGGCCATTGCCTCAAAGTTCAACCGGAAAGAGCGGTTATCCAAGTTTGTTGTACCCACAGCAGCAATGGTGTCGTCCACGACAAACGCCTTTTGGTGCATGAACCCGTTGGTATAGCGAAAGACGCGTGCACCGCATTCACGGATCTCGTCAAAATAGGCAAAAGCCGCCAGCCAGGGTAGGCGGTGGTCTATCACGTCAGGCACCAGTATCCGCACATCTACGCCGCGCAATGCGGCATGTTGCAATGCCGTCATGATGTCGATGTCGGGCACAAAATACGGCGATGCAATCCAGATTCTGTCCTTCGCCGCTGCGATCGCTGCAAAAAACATCATCGCGCCAGTCTCGGTCTCGTCGCCGGGTCCGGTGGCCACCAGCAAGGCGTTCATGTTCTGCTCGGATTCTGTTCCGGCCCAATCTAACCGGTCGATCAAATCCTCCTCGTGCGCCCAGTGCCAGTCTTCACAGAAGATAAGCTGCAGTTGACGGACGATATGGCCGGACATCTTGATGTGAGTGTCCCGCCAATGGCCGAAATGCGAATCCTGTCCCAGATACTCGACACCCACGTTGTGACCGCCAATAAAGCCGGTTTCCCCGTCAATAATCACCGTTTTCCGGTGGTTTCGGTAGTTGAGCTGAAACCTGTATTGCGGACCGCGCCGGTCGCGTGGATTGGCGATCTCAACCCCCGCAGCGCGCAGGCTGTCCAGATAGGCTGTTGGCAGGCCATAGCTGCCGACCGCGTCCGTCATGAAGCGCACACTTACACCGCGTTCGGCTGCTGCGATCAGCTTTTCTTGAAGTTGCTGGCCCAACGCATCATCGCGCACAATGTAGAATTGGATCAGGATATAGGTCTGTGCGGCGTCGATCGCCTCAAAAATTGAGTCGAACGTGGCCTGACCGTCGATCAGCAACTCGGCCCCGTTTCCGCGAGATACGGGCAAATGCGCCAGCGCCTCAAACGGCTTTGGGTTCACTTGCATGGTTTCGGGATCAGGTTTTGAGAAGTCGGCGAATGTCTTGATGCCCTCGACCACGGTTTCGCTTTGCTTGCGCGCGATGCGGTAGCCGCGAAACCGATGGTGGCCAAGGAACAGATATAGCGGCACGCCGAACACCGGAGCAGAGATCAACAAGACCACCCAGCCAACCGCGCCCTGCGGCGTACGCGCCGTCTGAGCCGCCCGGATCGCAAAGACAATGGCGGTCACGTAGAGGAAAAAGATGAACGCGGAAACAAGCAGTGTCCACATGGGGTTATCAGTCTCTGTTCTACCTAGTTCGCACCAGTGTAGACGCGTTTCCAATCCTTCGCCATATCAACGATGATCCATCCCATGTCGGGACCTTTGTCCAGCCCGTCCACAAGTTTTCCAATCGGACTTTCGCGATCATAGGCCCATTCGCGCTCAGCATCGGTGTGATGGATCAGCACCCCAAGACGAGGGCCGTCCCCAGCGGTCGTCCACTCCAACATCGCGAAATCGCCATCCGAGTTACCGGCCGCAAAAATGGGACGTCGACCTATTGTGCGTTCGATATTGATCGGTTTTCCCTCTTTATCGTCGATGAACGCAATTCCGGGTGACTTCACAATTGTGGGCGTGCCGTCGATGGAGTCATAGGTGGTGTCAGTATATGTCCCAAGCACTTGCTCGGGCGGAATACCGTATGCGTCTTCGGCGAAAACGCGCATGAAGTGCAGGCCGCCGCCGGACACGATATAGGTGCTAAAGCCTTCGTCGCGGAGGTATCGCAGCAGCTCTGCCATCGGTTGATAGGTCATTTGGTCGTAAGGCAGGCCCGTGTCAGGGTGGCGAGCTGTTTGTAGCCAGTCAGCCACCGAAGCCTGAAAATCATCTACGCTGGTACCAGCGTGTGAGGCATTTATCACCTCGATCAATGCCTCGTGGCCCCCTTCGGCAATGGCCTGGACATCACCTTTGGCCGCAGCTTCCAGTATTGGGGTGCTCAGGATAGATGGGTCCGTTTTTGCAAGTTCTTCAAGTCGATCCATGGCAAAGATCAACTGAAAATAGACCGGCTGCTCGGCCCAGAGAGTGCCGTCATTGTCGAAAACCGCAATCCGCTCGGCAGGTGTTACGTAGTCCGCGTGGTTCGGATCCGTCACCGCACTGACGAAGTTGACGATCCCGGACTTGGAGTCTCCATCATCCCAGCTGGGTAACGGGTCCGCGACCAGGGCCGTCGCCGTTACAGAAAGGAACGTGGCAAATAGAGCGGCCTTCATAAGAATTTCCCTAACCTCAAATAACATCTGAGAAGGGCCGCCAAGTGCATGGCGGCCCCTTGCGTGTTGTGATCTGGCCTTAGTTGCTTGTCGGCGTGGTCAGTTTCTCCATCACCTGATCCAGGTTGAAGCTGGCCGCCTTCTGGCGAGGTGGGAATTCCTGGAACGTTGCAAGGAAGTTCCCGACATACTGCTGCGCAGGCACCAAGAAGTACGCACGGTCCAGCAACCAATCATAGTAGGTGTTGGATGTCCGATACGCGCGTTCATATGGGTCGCGGCGCAGGTTGATGATCAAAGGAATGCGCAGCTCGGTCCAAGGCTCCATCCACGCACGCAGCGTTGCCCAGGCTTTCTGCTCAAGGAAGATCAGTTTCCAGTCCTCAAAGCGCAACGCTGTCAGGTCACCATCGTCTGAGAAATAGAAGATTTCCTTGCGCGGGCTTTCTGTGGCCTCTCCGGTCAGTAGGGGCAGGATGTTGTAGCCATCCAGATGCACCTTGTAGTCGCGGCCCATGCCAGAGGAACTGTATCCTGCCTTCAGCTTGTCCTTGATTTCGGGATCACCGGCAACGGCCAGATAGGTCGGGAGCCAGTCCATGTGGTGAACGATTTCATTGGTCACCGATCCGGCTTCGATCTTACCGGGCCAACGCACCATCGACGGCACACGCCATCCACCTTCCCAGTTGGTGTTCTTTTCACCCCAGAAGGGCGTCGCCGCCGCGTCAGGCCACGTGTTCATATGGGGGCCGTTGTCGGTTGAATAGTGCACAATGGTGTTGTCGGCGATGCCAAGCTCATCCAGCAGATCAAGCAACTGACCCACGTGCATGTCGTGTTCGATCATGCCTGCGGTGTATTCGTCAGCCACTCCGCCAATGATTTCGTTGGCTTGCGTGCGCATCTCGTCCTTGACGTGGGTCCGGAAGTGCATGCGCGTCCCGTTCCACCAGACATAGAAGGGCTGACCCTGCTCATGCGCGCGCTTGATGAAGTCGATCGCTGCGGCAACGGTTTCATCATCCACCGTTTCCATGCGCTTTTTTGTCAGCGGGCCGGTGTCCTCGATGGTACCGTCGGCCTTTGACTTGATCACCCCACGCGGGCCATAGGCCTCGCGGAAGGTGCGACCATCGGCAAGCACCGTGTCACCCGGATAGTCTTCGTTTTCAGGCTCTTCCTCTGCGTTCAGATGGTACAGGTTCCCGAAAAACTCATCAAAACCGTGGTTTGTCGGAAGGTGTTCATCTTTGTCGCCCAAGTGGTTTTTACCGAATTGACCGGTGACATAGCCGTGATCCTTCAGCAGCCCAGGGATGGTCGGATCTTCGACCTGCATGCCAAGATCAGCGCCCGGCAAACCCACCTTGGACAGTCCGGTCCGGAAAACCGACTGCCCCATGATGTATGAGGATCGACCAGCCGTACAGGATTGTTCCCCGTAGTAATCGGTAAAGATCATTCCTTCTTTCGCGACGCGGTCGATATTGGGTGTCTGGTAGCCCATCAAACCCATTGTGTAGGCCGAGATATTGGATTGACCGATATCGTCGCCCCAGATCACCAGAATGTTGGGCTTTTGGTCCTGCGCCCACGCGGGAATCGCCAGCGCAACTGCGACGGTAGCCGCAGCAACTCGACGCAATCTTCTGCGCCAATTGTCCGCCGTTAAACGTGGTGGTGACATGGTTTTCTCCCGATTTGAGGGGACCAGCATGGCCCCTTGATACATACTTAAATTTGGTGCGCTAAGTTGCTTAAAACGCTACCTGAAAGGTGGTTCGACTATGAGCTGTGAAAATGCGTAGCAGCGGGAATCGAACGGGTTTAGCATAGGCCATGATTTGTGCTAAAAACTTATCAATTGATAAGTTTGGAAATTTCTAATGTTTGACAAAGCCAATAATCTTAAAGCCTTGCGAAATGGTGGGTGGTTCAGCAATCGCTCGGCTGCGTTTCAGCGTGACTTGTTGGAGTGCGGGATCGCAAAGTGCTTTGATGCGTGTGAGGCGCTGTATCACCATGGTGACGCGGTCAACGGAATTTTTGCCGTACTAAGCGGCGGGGTTCAAATCACCGTTCCAGCCGATGACGGGCAGGAGTTCGTCATTCATCGCGAAGGCGCGGGTTTCTGGGTTGGCGATCTCGCATTGTTCGCGGACACGCCCAGATTGGTCAGCGTTTTAACCACGCAGAAAACCCGTTCTCTATTTTTCCCGAACACTCGTATCGCCAAGCTGGTGCAGGAAAGCCCTCACTATATCCGGGACTTCTATGCGCTGACCCAGGAAAATATGCAAACGGCACTGCGCATCATGGCCAATCTGGTCGTCACCGGAACAGAAAAACGACTAGCTCTGCGCTTGCTTCATCTGGATGAGGGCACTTCCAAGTCAGACGGCTGGATTGATGTGTCGCAAGAGGAGTTGGCCGAGATGATCGCCGTTTCCCAGCCGACGCTGCATCGAAGCCTGCACCGGCTGGCTGATCTGGGTTTGGTCGAGGTCGGTTATGGCCGCGTATTGTTGAAGGACAGAAGGGCATTGATCGCGAACTGTCAAAATTGATCGCTAAGGGTTGAGGGGCGGCAGCGGTGAGGTGTCGTTCAGTGGTGTGTTCTTAAGGTGATCCAGCGCGGCGATTGCTGCAGACCAATCAGCCTTTTGTTCTGTTGAATTTGGCGCGTAAAGCGAAGCGCCGATTTGGGTCAATGCTGCTTCAATAACGCTCAGGTCCGTTTTGTTTTCGCTGCGAGTCTTCCAGAGTTCTAACGCAGAGTATGCGGCGGATAAGTCCTGCGATTTCAGCGCGTGCCTCAACTGGGCAAGGGCAAACTGAGATGATGCCTGATACGCGCGCCTGCGCGCTTCGCGAACATCGCGAAAACGTGGCACGGTCCATCGCAGCCCTGCCCAAGCCAACACCCCAATGAGTGCTGACCATGCCAATGCCCTTAGAACGTCCTGAGGATCCCTTGGCGCGGGTTCAGGCGCCTGTAATTTCAGGTCCACAGACGGTATTTGGATCGTTTCAACCTGATTGGTCCCCAGATTGAACCATTCAAAAACAACCGCTGGAAGCTGCGTGGTTCCACCGGACTGGGCCAAATATACCACTTCATCTATCCGCTGCCCTGAAAGAACCCCGCGATCTTCGGTTTCCGTAAAGCGCGGTTCTTTTGGATAGGCCCGTAGCAGTTCATCCTGATTTTCCGGGATCAAAGCGGGTATTAAGATGGGTGTTGTCCCGGAAATCCGAGCGGTGAGCCGGCGCGTGATTGATCCTCCGGCCTGTAATTCTGGCGCGCCTTCAAGCTCTTGCTCGACGGTGAAGCCTGTCGCAATTATCAACGGGTTCAGTGTTGAGGCTGCTTTCGGAACCACAGCATTGATAGTCGTTTGGGGAAGCGAGACGGTAACCTCAACCGGTTCATTGCTGTCGGGATCGGCAAATGTGACCGCAATATCCAACTGCCCCAGATCAATCGTGCCGGACCGCAAAGGATAAAGGCGATAACTGCGCTGGACACCTGACCATGTTTCCCCGTCGATTGTCTCGCTGACAGGGCCGGACGCGCGTTCGGGCAAGCGAACCAGAAGATTTTCCTGTTCCAGAGTGGGAAATATTGGCGGTGACGGCATGTATGTCGGCACCAAGACCTTCATGCGAACAATAGTGGGTTGTCCGACGATAACTTCACCTTCCGGGGTGTCCATGGAAACCAAAGGCTGTATCGTCGGTGACGCTTGCGAAAAGGCGACGGATGGGACCAAAGCCAAGATGAGTATCAAGACGTATCTCATTGTGACTGAACCTGATTTTCCAACAGGAACCGATTTTTGAGAAAGTCCTGCATATCGGTGTCGATTGCGCTGATCCATTGGTCGGCAGACATGGGTTGGGCACCTTCGCTCTGCGCCTGCACAGTTGTGTCCTGACCACGTGCATCTTCATTGTCGAAAACGGTGTCGTCAGCCCCGATGCCGGCTTCTTCGCCCGTATCTGATTGCTCACGTGTGGTTTCTACGAACTCCAGAATAGCGTTGGCAACGACTAGGTTGTGTTGAGCTTCGGGCCAGCCCGGGCGTCGTTCCAGTGCGGTTTCAAAGGCAGAAATTGCCGGGCGGTATTCTCGGTTTCTTATGCGGGCCATGCCCTCGGCAAAAGCGGCCTCTGGTGTGTTCATAGTTGAAAAAACCTCGGCCGCCTCTGGGTACTGCCCTGCCTTTAGCATCGCATATCCCTTATGGTAGGGGTCTTGGAAAAGCTCTGCGGCTTGAGAGTAATTTTTTCTGTCCATTGCGATCTGGCCTTGCTGGTCTGGTGTGAGAAACCAGTCCCGCCATCCTTGCGCAAAAGCTGGCCCAGAGGGTTGCACGACGAACAGAAGCAAAAGCGCCCATCGGATGACCCATCCTTGCCTGAACCACAGAAGTGACAACAGCGCGGCCGGCCAGACCAATATCCATCCCTTGTCTTGCCAGTCGAGCTGGTCTTCCTCATCCAGTGCGTTGACGTAAGACGTCTGAATTTTTCGATGCAGCCGGGTTATGTCCTGATCACCTGTTGAAAACGGAACCACTGTAGCGTTTTTCAAAGTGTCCAACTGAACGATCCGGTCCCCGTCTGGCAGCATTGTCAGGAACAGCAGGTCCGTCGTGGCATCTTGCATTTCGGGAATCTGAGACGGCTCGATGTCATCCAGCACAAACAAGACAGCGCCGGGCGTGTCAGAGTCCGCCAGTATGTCTTGAGCCATTGCCAATGCGTCGGCGGCAGCGTCCCCCTGTTTGGGCATCACGGCAGGGGTTAGTCCTTCCAGCAGTGGCCGAAGGATATTGGCATCCTCTGTCAGTGGCGCGACACGGTGCGATGTTCCTGCATAGGCGATCAGGGCTGTTCTTGCGCCAGATCGCAAGTTGATCATATCCGATATCTTGTACTTTGCGCGCTCCAGGCGCGAGGGGGACAGATCGGCGCTGTCCATGCTGTCCGTCACCTTTAGCGCGATAACCAATGGTGCTGTGTCCGCGACCAGGGGGTTCGGCGCGCGCGACCACGTCGGCCCAGCGGCCGCCAAAGTGAGCAGTACCGCGATGAACATCACGATGTCCGCTGGATAGACGCGCCTTTGATCCTCTGCGCCCAGTTGCAAGGCTTTGGCAAGATGAGGCGCTATGCCAGAGGGAAGGTCACGTGGTCCCTTGGCTTTCGGACGTATAAGCCACCAAAGAACCGCAATCGGTATCAACAACAGAAGCCAAGCTGTTCGGATAAAATGAAATTCTGTCAGAGCATCAATCATTGGGTGCTCCGATAGCGATGGGAATAATGAAAGCCAGCAGAGCTGAGCAAAATCAATACAAGGGCAATAATGAGGGGAATATGCGCCAGGTCATCGCGTGGCCGGTAGCTTTGAATTTCTACAACGCGCGGGTTTTGCTCATCTATCTGTTGATAGACCTGCGCGAGCGCGGTTTCATCATCGGCAAAGAAATACTGTCCGTCCGTCGCGCGTGCGATGTCCTGCAAGGCTTGCAGGTCCACGCGATCTTCACCGGTTGCATTGGGATCACCAACCCCGACCGTGTATATGACGACGCCTTTTTCCGCAGCGATTGAAGAAGCGTTGACTGGTGTCATGCGGCTCGATGTATCGGCTCCGTCACTCAGAACGATCATCAGGCGCTGATCGACTTCGCTGGAGTCAAAAAGGCGGATGCCAAGCCCTATGGCGTCGCCGAGGGCCGTATTCGGGCCTGCCATGCCAACTTGAGTTTGGTCCAGGAACCCTTTCAAACTTTGTAGATCTTCGGTAAATGGAGCCTGCACAAAAGCACGGGTTCCAAAGATGATCAGCGCCATCCGGTCCCCCTGACGGTCGTTGATGAACTCACGCAGAACATCCTTTACGGCTGCCAATCGTTGCTTTGGGGATCCTTCGGTTGACGTGAAATCGCGCTGATCCATAGATCCTGAAATGTCGAGAGCCAGCACTACGTCTCGGGCTGATTTTTCAATCACCACCGGCTCGGCCAGCTTTTCCGGGCGGGACAGGGCTGTGATCAACAGAACCCAAACCAAGATAGCCACCGATGACTGTGCCCACGTGCGCTTCAAAACAATCGAGCCGGTCTTTGGTTCAATTCCCGCCGCCTCTGCAACATGGCGAAAAAAGGGGATGCGCGTTGCGTTTACCTTTTCTTCTCGTGGAGGAACAACCCAATATACCAGCACGGGCAGAGGCAACAGTAGAAAGACCCAAGGTGCGGCGAATGAGTACATCAGCCTCTCCTTTCCACCTTGTGGAACTTAATCCAATCCCGAGCAAGTTTTGCGACTTCGGCGTTTGACGTACCTACGGCGTAGGGAGCCGTTAGCAATGCTTGGCTGTTTGGGTTGGTAAACAGTTTTTTATCAACGGCTTGGTTGAGGAAGTTCAGCCAATCATGCCCATAGAGGCTGGCGATGGTTTCGCGCGGGTAAGCCGCCAGTGCTGTGCGCCGGAGCAGTTCCGCAATCTTTGCAGTATCGTCGCCAATATCTTCAAGCTCGACGAGAGCAGCGCGTCGATACGCGTTTGCCAGACGATGCCGACGGTATCTGTAGGTGACAAAAACGATACCAGCCGCCAAGAAAATACTCAGAACCACCCAACCCCACGTCTGCGGAAGCATGGAAACAGGGTCGGGCGAGGGTGCGGGCGCGAGCATGTCCAGCAGTTCAACCAGCGATTTGCCTTCGACATCAGGGTTCATCGCGCCCCCCTTGGATGGCCAAAAAGCCTGAGCAACTGATCCAGCGCAGCTTCGGACGTGGTCAGGGGGACAATCGGGAACCCATATCGGCGCGACCACAAGTTCAACCGAGACAGCCTGTTTTCCAGCGCGGATTTGATCCGGTCGGACATGTCAGGGGCTGAGCTGTCTATTTCGATCTGGTTAATACCATCCGAAACCGTGAGCTTCACATCCCTGGGCAATACTTGTGAGCTTGGGTCGAAGACGTTGAACAGAATTAGATCGTTTGAGCGCGACAACTTGCTGAAAAGGCGCTCGGAATCTTCGTTCAGGCCGTCGAAATCTGAAAAAACGCAAATCAGAGCATTTGTGTGGGCAAGCGCGACCGCTTGCTTGAGTACATCGTTAAGCGCCACCGTCGGGTTCGGGTGTGAAGATGCGCTCAGTCCACAATTCAGCGCCCCGATTGAGGACAGGAACCGAGACAAAGCGACTGCGCGTCTTTTTGGTCGATGCTCGGCCAGATCCGTGTCGCCAAAGACGATGCCCCCGACGCGGTCCCCTTGTCGCAGAACGCGGTGCGCGGCAATGGCGGCTGCTTCGGCCGCGACAACCGACTTTGTATATTCTCTGGTTCCAAAGAACATCGACACGCGCTGGTCGACCAGTAAAAGGGCGGGCCGATCCCGTTCTTCTGTATAAACCCTGACATGCGGTTCGCCGGTACGTGCGGTGACCTTCCAGTCGATTGTACGAATGTCGTCACCCGGCAAATATGTGCGCAATTCTTCAAAGTTCAGTCCGCGACCGCGCAAGCGAGACGCGTAACGCCCGTTCAGGATTGACCGCGCAGGTTGCCGGGGCAAAAGGCTCAGCGCTCGCGATTTTGGACCCAATCGCAATAGGTGCTCGGCATCCACATGGATGCGTGGGTCTAGGGGATATGTGGCTGTCTGCGCCAAGGTCACCTCTTACGGCAAGGCCACAAGACGCAGGATTTCGGCAATGACATCATCGGCTGTCTTGGCACTTCCCTGCGCTTCAAAACTTAGGGAGATGCGGTGGCGAAAGACGTCATGGGCAATGGCACGAATGTCGGCGGGATCGACATAATCGCGTCCATTCATCCAAGCATGAGCACGCCCGCATTTGTCCAACGCCAATGACGCACGGGGGCTGGCTCCGATCTCAATCCATTCCGCAAGCTCATCGCTGAGGTTTTCTGGTGTGCGGGTCGCCTGCACAAGATCGGCCATATATCTGTCCATCGCGTCCGAGACGTGGACTTGGCCAATTTCGGACCGCGCTGCGAAGACGGCGTCTTGTGGTATTGGGGCAGAGTGTTCGCCTGCCGATCCGCCACCGGCTGCGATTTCTTCGTTTCGGACCAGACGTATGACTTCGACCTCGTCCTCGACCGGAGGATAGGTGATCTGGACGTGCATCAGGAACCGGTCCATTTGCGCTTCGGGCAGGGGGTAGGTGCCCTCTTGCTCAATAGGGTTTTGCGTTGCCATCACAATGAACAGCGGGTCCATTTTATGCGTGGTGCCCGAGACGGTGACCTGTCGTTCCTCCATCGCCTCGAGCAGCGCGGCCTGAACCTTGGCGGGGGCTCGGTTTATCTCGTCCGCCAAAACGATGTTGGCGAAGATCGGGCCGGGATCGAAGCGAAAGGTGCTGCCAGATTCGGTTTGCAGATACACTTCGGTGCCGGTCACGTCTGATGGAAGAAGGTCGGGTGTAAACTGAATCCGGCTGAAACTGGCGTCCATGTTGCGCGCCATCGCTTTGACGGCCCGCGTCTTGGCAAGCCCCGGCAAGCCTTCGATCAATAGGTTGCCGTTTGCCAGCAAGCCGATAATCAGTCGGTCAATGACCTCGGTCTGGCCGATGATGGCTTGTCCCATTCGGGCCTTGAGGTCGTTTATTTGTTCAAGTGCAGTCATTTTCTTGGGTCCAAATGCAAGCTGGATGCCGTGAAAAGGCATGTTTGACCTTGGTGAATTCGAGTGGTCTGGAATATGCAGTAATTATCGGACGTTATCAGCCCTTCAGTTGCCGATCCACTATGAAATCCGGTTTGAAAGACGTTGAATGTCAACCAGCAGTTCGGGCCGGATTTCGCCGTTGTTGGGTGGATCGCGAAGTGTATCAAACCAATGCTGGGGTGGGTTTTTCCCAGCAGCCCTGTTCCATGTCAGGTCGCGTAGCACCGACTGAGCTCGCGCGTTCAATTTGTCTGGAATTTCAATGTTGTTGAGCGTCGCCCAGACGCCGCTCCACAGCCGGGCGACTGACCACGGGTTATAGCCACCGCCGCCTAGAACAAGAAGCCGGGGTGCCATATCCCGAAGGTTTGCTACAGCGCGCCAATGGGCGTTGTTTGAGAGGGTCAGACGGGACAGAGGGTCCTCGGCGACCGCGTCCGCGCCGCATTGAAGGACAATCGCCTGTGGGCGAAATGCGGCCGCAGCGGGCAGGATCACCTGATCCAGAATTGCGTAGAACTCATCATCATTTAGACCCCGCGCGACCGGAAGGTTGAACGCAGCACCCCCTGCGGTGTCCTCAAGCGCGCCGGTAAAGGGCCAGCGACGTGCCTCATGGACCGAGATCATCCGGACTTTGTCAGAGCCGTGAAAGGCGGCCTCGACTCCGTCGCAATGGTGGGCGTCGATATCCACGTACACGATACGCTCCAAACCCGCGTTCAAGAACGTCAGGATCGCCAACACGGGATCGTTCAGATAGCAGAATCCGCTTGCTCGGTTATGAAGCCCGTGATGGGTGCCCCCGGCTGGATTGTAGATGATCCCTCCGTCTTGCAGCAGGTCTGCCGCCAGTATCGAACCACCCGCCGCTGTTGCGGGCCGACGGTACATCTCGGCGAAAACTGGATTTGAAATTGTACCGAGGCCATATTTCTCGCGCGTTTCTTCTGACACGGAAAGCGTCTTTTCCGCGGTCTGAAGCGCGGCGATATAGTCAGGGGTATGAAATATCTGAAGGGCGCTTGGCGTTGCGCGGGGACTGGTCCGGTACGCTTCGGGGGGCAGCCATCTCAGCGCCTCGCAAAGGTCCATAACTGTAGAGACACGCGGAATCGATAACGGGTGTTTCGACCCATATGTCGAGTGGCGATAGATTTCCGATCCGAGAAATAGGGGGCCCATTGCTTACGTGTCTTGCCCTGGCCGTTGGTCTTCACCCAATCGCCCGTCCAGTGACATCAGAATTGCGATCGGGCGCAACGCAGGAATGTGGCTGAATACGATAAGAATGCAGACCGTCAGCGGAACGCTCAAAAAGGCTCCGATCATGCCCCAGACGGTCGTCCAGAAGGTCAGGGCCAGAATAACGAGGAACGTGGACATGTTCAGCGAGCGTCCCAGCATGGCGGGGTCCAGAAAGTTGCCGATCAGGAATTGGATCGTTCCGCAGCCAAACACGATGATCAGGAAAGGCCCGATGCTATCGAACTGAACAAGAGCGATCATCGCCGGAAAGATCACGGCAATGATTGATCCAATCGAGGGGATGAAGTTCAGTGCAAAGGTAAGTACGGCCCATGTCTCGGCGTATTCAAGGCCCAGCATCTTGAAGACCGAATAGCTGATCCCGGCCGTAATTATGCTAATGAATGTTTTGACGCCGACGTAACGCTGCAGGCTATAGGAAATCGCATCCAGCACCGATGCGAACTCGGCCCCGGTCTGAGGGTTTCCCGCTGCCAACTGTATCTTTTTGCGAAAGGCCAGACGTTCGGCCATGAGGAAAGCGACATAAAGGCTTATCAGAAAAAAGTGGTTCAGCAGCGAGGTGGCGCTGCCCAATAGAACGCGCGCGACGTAGGACATGTCGATGCTGATCAGATTGTCCCTGATGAACTTGGTAATGTCATTGCCGACCAGCCCCGTGATCCGACTGACGGCCCCGTCAAACTGGTTTTCATAGGCGCTGATGGATCGTGCAAATTGGGTCGCCTGACTGCCTAGAATATACATGATCATGAACAACCCGGCCAAAACGATGGTAACGCCCGCTACGTTTGCGATCCAGACAGGAGCGCGGGTCACCGAGATGACGCGGTCGCTGAGTGCGATAATCAGCACGTTGATCAGCAAGGCCATCGTCAACGGGATTAGAAATGCAGACCCGGCATACAGGCCCAGCACGGTCAGCGTGGCAACAATGGCCGTATCGCGGACGACGGCCAGTTTCAGCCGGGGCGTCGTGTACGTGTCTTTTTGGTCCAAAGGCATCTTTTTTCCGCCGCTGCGCTGAAATCACCCCGATTTGGATTTTCTGTACCGATCCTGCACAGCCGCGCCGGATTATGCAATGCACCCAAGTGTTTGTGCGGGTTAATTTGTCTTCATGTTGGTTTTGAGGTTCTGTCATCCCATGAGCCGGGGTAGGGTTTGGGCATGAACGCGAACGTGATTCCCCTATTTGGCCGACCTCTACAGGCGCTGTGGCTGGCCCTTGGTCGCTTTGGTGCCAAGAACGGGTTAGTGATGAGCAGTCATGTCGCCATGTCCCTCATGCTGGCTCTGTTTCCGTTCGTTTTGTTTACCGTGGCTTTGGCCGGATCTTTGTCGCAGGATTATGTCACCAACGAACTGATTGAGCTAATCTTCGGAGCTTGGCCGCAAGACGTGGCCGATCCCATTGTGGCCGAGTTACGGGCCGTGCTGGAACAGTCCGGTTCAGGCGTCATAACCATTGGGGGCTTGCTGGCAGTGTTCTTCGCATCCAACGGTGTTGTGGCCGTTCGTGCAGCGATGAATCAGGCGTATCATGATCACGATAGCTGGCCGTTCTGGAAAACCCGGCTGTTCTGTCTGGCGTTGGTGGTAATCGGTGGCGCCACGATTTTGGCGATTGCTGCGGTCGAAGTGGTCTTGCCGGTTTACACAAAACTTGTGTCCGAAAGAACCGATGTAAACGTGTCAGAGTGGTTGTCCGTGGACCGGCTGCGATGGACGTTCACGGTCGCAGTGCCAGCCGGAACCGTGATCCTGGCGCATCTTCTTTTGCCGACGCGCCGACATTCCGTGATGCAGATTCTGCCCGGTGTGGTTCTTACGCTGGCGCTCTGGGCTGCCGGGGGATGGGGGTTCTCGATCTATATCGGTCAGTTTGCAACTTACAGCACGACCTATGCAGGATTGGCCGGGGCAATGGCGGCTTTGATCTTCCTGTATCTATGCGCGGCGATCCTGATACTGGGTGCTGAATTTAACGGTGCTTTGATGGACCTTCAAAATTCGGGCGAAGGGACCGCGAATTGAGACACTTTCTATTCGGGCTATTCGTGCTTTATCCGTCGTTCGCTTGGGCACAGGTCCCGACCTATGTCGGCTCGGATCAATGTACTGAGTGTCATCAGGCCGAAGCCGACGCATGGGCCAGTTCTCATCACGCATTGGCGTGGACCAACTCAGATGCCGGTCACGTTGCCGCTGATTTTGACGGCACCAGGTTTGAGCATGATGGCATGTCCGTCGAGTTTTCCAATGACAATGCCCTGCGTGCTCGGGTCACCGAAAAAGACGGTGCAACGACCGAGTATGATGTACATTCAGTGGTCGGTATCGCGCCATTGCAGCAATATCTGTTTGAAACCGAGCCGGGCCGTTTGCAGAGCTTTGACGTGGTTTGGGATACCGAGAAGAAGCGTTGGTTTCACCTTTATCCCGATCAGGACCTGCCCCCGGATGACGGGTTGCATTGGACTGGTCCTTACAAGAACTGGAATGCCCGCTGCGCAGAGTGTCATGCGACTGGTTTTGAAAAGAACTATGATGCTCAGACCCGCAGTTACGCATCAACGCAATCAGAAATCGGCGTCGGGTGTGAGGCATGCCATGGTCCGGGCTCTGCCCATATCGACTGGACAAAAGGTCAGAGCGTTGGCAGCGACCTGACAGAATACGGGTTCACCATGGATTGGGGCAGCGGCCAAACCGAGGCTGAAATCCAGCAATGTGCCGGATGCCATTCACGCCGCGAAGCGCATGGTGACGGCAATCCCTTGCCCGGAACTCCGTACCACGATGCCTACAACCTCGCTGTGCTGAGGCCGGGATTGTACCATCCCGACGGGCAGATACAGGACGAAGTTTATGTCTATGGATCGTTCCTGCAGTCCAAGATGTACGCGCAAGGCGTAGGGTGCATGGATTGCCACGAGCCCCACAGCGCAACTCTGCTGGCCGAAGGGAATGGGGTCTGCACCCAGTGTCATTCTCTCGCAGGGAACAGTCGCTTTCCGACTTTGAAAGCAAAAGAGTACGACTTGACGGATCATCATCACCATCCTGACGGCAGCGATGGTGCGCAGTGTAAGTCATGCCACATGATCGAGCGTGTTTACATGGGTGTTGACGGTCGGCGCGATCATAGTTTCCGCGTCCCGCGTCCTGACTTGGGGCTTGGCGAAGATGCCTGCACTGATTGTCACGAGGATAAAGATCAGGAATGGGCGGCGAAACAGATTGAGGCATGGTTTCCGCAGTCGGAACACCGTGGCGCACATTATGGCACAACGTTCCAGCAAGCGATGACAGGCCGTGCAGACGGACCTGCGGGATTGCTGGAAATCGCCACCGATCGCGGGCAGGCGGGTATCGTTCGCGCAACGGCGGCTTATTTGCTGCAGGATTTTGGCTCGGACGAAATTGCGGCACAGACGGTGGCTCTGCTGGCCGATGACGATCCAATTGTCCGTGCAAACGCAGCGCCGCTGCAACGACATGCAGGCATGTCGGATCGGGTGCTGCGATTGGAACCCTTACTTTCGGACCCGCGCAGAAATGTGCGGATCGCTGCGGCAAAAGAGTTCCTGACCATACCGCCGCAGGCATTGACTCGTGAACAAGGCGAGCGGGCCGGGCAGGGTATGTCCGAGTGGCAGGGCGCGATTGCCAACCGTCTGGATTTTCCTGAAACGCATATGGTGCTGGGTGGCATGGCTTTGACGCTCCGCAATCCGAAAGCGGCCGAGCGTGCCTTTACCGAAGTGATAACCCTTGACCCCCAGCGTGCTGAAGCATGGCCGATATTGGTTCAACTTGTTCAACTGAACCGAGGGGGCGAGGCTGCACGAGACGTTCTTGCCCAAGGGTTGTTGCGGGTTCCGAACCATCCTGAACTACTGCAACTGCAGGCTCAGATCGGGCGCTGAATTGGCATTGTAAAACCCGCTTTCAGCCATGTTCACGGCAAATTCTCGGGGTACCCAGACCGGAAAGAGTGGAAGCTTTCTCGGGTAAGGGGTTTGAAATGTTTGGAAAACCGGTTCGCATATCGCAGCTGCAACGGCCGCTATCAATGTCTCAGCGCATTGAAGACCTGCGCACACGCAAGCCGCAATACCTAAATCACGGAGAGGCTCTGCTGCTGCAGGGTATCGCGGCGGCGTCTTTGCGCGAGCAGGTTCTGACCGAAGAGCGAGTTTCGCTTGAAGATTAAGAGTTGCCCCTAAATCCAGTAGCCACAACAAATTTCTCGGAACTGTCTGACCGGGATGCAGGTGGCTTTACGTTGGCCACCTTGGTGAATTTCTGTTTCAGCAGCTTTTGCAGATCGCCCTCGGCGCCACCTGCCAAGACCTTGGCCACGAAGGTGCCGCCTTCTTCCAGCACGTCGAAAGCGAAATAAGCGGCTGTCTCGCACAGTGCCATGATCCGCAAATGGTCGGTCTGCTTGTGCCCCGATGAGGCGGCGGCCATGTCCGACATCACCACATCCGCCTTGCCGCCCAGCCAGTCCTTGACCTTCTGGTCGGCGTCGTCCTCCATGAAGTCCAGCACATGGGCCGTGGCACCCGCCACGGGCTCGACCTCTTGCAGGTCTACGCCCAGAACCGTGCCGATCCGCTTGCCGCTTTTTTCGCCCAGCGCATTCACCCGTTTGACGGCGACCTGTAGCCAGCCGCCGGGGGCGCAGCCCAGATCAACGACCCGTGCGCCGGGGACCAGAAAGCGAAACTTGTCGTCCAGTTCCAATATCTTATAGGCCGCGCGCCCGCGATACCCTTCGGCAGTTGCGCGCTTTACATATGGGTCATTCAACTGCCGCTCGAGCCAGCGGGTCGAGCTGAGCTTGCGCCCGCGTGCAGTCTTAACCTTGACCTTCAGGTCGCGCTGTCCGCGGCCCGAGGTATTTTTGCCAGTTGGTGTCTTCGCCATCAGAACGGTCCGTCTTCCAATACGCCGTCCGCGCTCATTTGTGCATACAGCAGGCCTTCGCGCAGCCCACGATCCGCCACAGAAAGGCGGTCGGTGGGCCAGCAGCGTAAAAGGGCCTGCAAGATGGCCGAGCCGGACATTATCAGAGCCTGCCGGTCATCGCCAATGCGCGGGTCCCGGCGTCGACCCTGAGGGCCGAGTTCTAGATAACCGCGTATCACTTTGTCAATCTGATCGCTGGTCATGCGCAGACCATCCACTTTTGTCCGGTCATATCGCTTGAGACCAAGGTGGGAGGCAGCGACGGTTGTCACTGTGCCGCTGGTTCCGACGATCTGAAACCCTTCTCGCGCCTGTTCATCCTTGTAGGGGGCAAAATCGGCCAGGTTTTCTTCAAAGAACCAGCTCATCAGGGCAAACCGGGCCGAATCGTCTTCGACATCGTTGAACTGGTCCCGCAGGGTCGCAACGCCCAGCGGAACACTGATCCAGTCCACGACCTTGGCTGCAGGAAAGGGGCTTTCGGCCGTGTGAAAGCCGTTGTGCAGGCGCATGATCGCCGCAGGCCGATCCCGGCGCGGAACAGAGGAAACGTCGATCCACACCAATTCGGTCGACCCGCCGCCGATATCCACGACCAGCAGTTGCTCGGTCTTGGTTGAAACGAGCGGCGCGCACGAGATCACGGCAAGGCGTGCCTCCTCCTCGGGCTGGATGATCTCAAGCGTTAGTCCGGTTTCGCGTTTCACCTGCCGGATGAAATCGCGTGAGTTCTTGGCGCGACGACAGGCTTCGGTTGCAACCAGTCGCATCCGTTTGACTTTATTGCGCTTCAGCTTTTGCTGGCAGATGCGCAGCGCCTGAATGGTGCGCGCCATCGACGACCGGGACAAACGCCCGGTTCTCTCAAGACCCGCGCCCAACTGCACGGATTTCGAGAAGCTGTCGACCACATGGAACCCGCTGCCCTTGGGCTGGGCTATCAACATGCGGCAGCTATTTGTCCCCAGATCCAGCGCCGCATACAACGCATCTGGATCGGGTCTTGCCGGCGCGGGGCTTTCGACCGCCTTCGGGAACGCGCCCGCACCTTTGGGACGCTTGGGCGCCATCGTAACGCCCTCCGATTTTCGAGTTACCTCGACCATAGGTCGCGCATTCGCGTCGTGCAAGACGCTCATTAAAGTGATGAGAATTTTGATGTGAGCGTTTGCCCAAAGGTTCGCTACAAGGCGGCTATCCCATCGGGGGCAAAAAGGTCGTTTGAAATGCGCCTTGTGTCGAAAATCGACCGACCTGAGCCCATATAGAAGTTTAGAACCGGTCCATCTGGTTAGGAGGAATCACACGCGATGCCTGACGTCACCATCGTTTACTGGCGCGATATCCCAGCGCAAGTCATCGTCGGCAAGGGCCGACGGGGTGCCAAGCGACAGTTGGAAGAACGGTTCGAGCAAGCCATCGACCGGGCGGCCATGAAGGTGAACGCCAAGGACAGCGATGCCTACCTTGCCGAATGGCGCAAGGCTGAACCCTTTGCAATCGAGGGCGATCCGTCCGAGATCGCCGAGGCCGAAGCCGCGCGTTTGGAAATGGAATACGATCAAGAGCGTATCAAGGCTCTGATCGCCAATGACGGTTGGGCATGAGCCCCAAATCTATATGGGAGGCCGTGATGGCTTTGCTGAACTTCAAAAAACGTGATGCGGTCGAAAACGGCCCAGTGAATCCGACCGTCGAAGCCTTTTTGCAGGGCTATTCGATCGAGGTGATGCCCCGCACCGCTGAAAAGGTCGAGGATTTCCGGGCGCTGCTGCCCGAAGGCACCCGCGTCTACATCGCCCATATCGAGGGCACCCCGATCGAAGACATGGTCCAGACCGCAAAACGCATCGCTGCCGAAGGCTATCCGGTCATGCCGCACTTTCCGGCGCGGATCATCAAGGATGCCGCCACGCTGGAAAACTGGATTTCGATGTATCAAGGCGAAGCGGGCGTTGAACAGGCGCTGTTGCTGGCCGGGGGAGTCGCCAATCCGCATGGCGCGTTCGACAGCTCGATGCAGTTGCTGGAGACCGGCCTTTTCGACAAGGCAGGCTTCAAGCGTCTGCACGTTGCAGGCCACCCCGAGGGCAACAAGGACATCGACCCGGACGGCTCGACCAAAAACGTCGATGACGCGCTGCGCTGGAAACAAAAGTTCAACGAAACCACCGATGCTGAAATGGCGCTGGCGACGCAGTTCGCGTTTGACGCCAAGCCGATCATCGAATGGGCAGATGGTCTGAAGGCTGCGGGCATCGACCTGCCGATCCATATCGGTATTGCAGGCCCGGCCAAGCTGCAGACCCTGATCAAATTCGCGATCGCCTGCGGCGTTGGCCCCTCGCTGAAGGTTCTGCAGAAACGCGCGATGGACGTGTCCAAGCTGCTGCTGCCCTATGAGCCGACTGATGTGATCACCGAACTGGCCAACCACAAGGCGGCCAACCCGGATTTCAACATCACCAACGTGCATTTCTTCCCTCTTGGCGGCATTAAAACCAATGCCAACTGGGCCATCAACAACGGCGGCGCTTCGGCAAAGCCTGCAAACTCCTAAGGAACGGATATGACCCGTACAGTCGTAGAATCAAAAACAAAAACTGCCGTTCTGGGCTTTGACGAACCGTTCTGTGTGATCGGTGAGCGGATCAACCCCACGGGCCGCAAGAAACTGGCCGCGGAACTGGAAGCGGGCGACTTCTCGACCGTTGAAAAGGACGCGCTGGCACAGGTTGCAGCGGGCGCGACCGTCCTGGATATCAACGCGGGCGTTGTCTACAACTCGAACCCCAACCCCAACGAGACCGAGCCACCGCTGATGCGAAAGATCGTCGAACTCGTGCAGGGTTTGGTCGAAGTGCCGCTGTGCATTGACAGCTCGGTTCCTGGTGCGTTGGAAGCCGGTCTTGAGGCGGCAGAAGGCCGTCCGCTGCTGAACTCGGTTACGGGTGAGGAGGAGCGTCTGGAACTGGTTCTGCCGCTGGTCAAGAAATACAACGTGCCGGTTGTGGCGATCTCAAACGACGACACCGGGATTTCCGAAGACCCCGACGTCCGGTTTGACGTGGCCAAAAAGATCGTGGAACGCGCTGCAGATTTCGGCATCCCGGCCCATGACATTGTGGTTGACCCGCTGGTGATGCCCATCGGCGCAATGGCAACCGCCGGTCAGCAGGTATTTGCCCTTGTCCGTCGCCTGCGCGAGGAACTGGGCGTGAACACTACCTGCGGCGCGTCCAACATCTCGTTCGGTCTGCCGAACCGCCACGGTATCAACAACGCCTTCCTGCCGATGGCGATGGGTGCTGGTATGACTTCGGCGATCATGAACCCGGTAGCTCTGCCGGTGACGCAGAAGAAGATCGCAGAAAAGAAAGAGGCGGTCGCCGCGGCTGGCATCATCCTGCCAGACGGTATGGACGATGAGGCGTTTGTTCAGATGTTCGGTCTCGGTTCAACCAAACCGCGCGCCGGCAAAGAGATGGAGGCCATCCGCGCCGCCAACTTGCTGACCAACAACGATGCTCATGGTGGCGAGTGGATTCGGTTCAACAAATCGCCCGAGGAAGCCGGTGCAGCAGGAGCTGCAGGTGGTCGTCGCGGTGGTGGTCGCCGCCGCCGCGCCTGATCCGCAATACGTTTTGATACAGAGGCCGGGCAAAAGCCCGGCCTTTTTCGTTTTGACACCGATCAATGCCGGGCTCGGGCGAAACTGCGACACTGATCGCAATCCGTCTAGAGAGGCCACGCACTTTCATGAGCAAACACTTTCCTCCCAAGCTGGTCGATGCCGATCTGGGCAAGCGGCTGGGTAAAAAAGAGTATTTTGAACAACTTTTAGACCTGCAATCTCAACTGGCGTTGATACAGCAGGCGTTTTTGTTCCACGGCGCCAAAGGCGTACTGGTGTTTGAGGGATGGGACGCAGCGGGCAAGGGCGGTACGATCCGACGGATCAGCCAGGCGCTCGACCCGCGTAGTTTTAAGGTATGGCCAATCGGTGCACCGCGAAACTACTACCTGAACCGCCACTATCTGCTGCGGTTTTGGGAACGACTGCCGCCAGAAGGGGCGATTTCGGCATTTGACCGCAGTTGGTACGGGCGTGTGCTGGTTGAGCGGCTGGAAAAATTCACTCCCGAACACCGCTGGCGTGCCGCTTATCGCGAAATCAATGACTTTGAGCGGATGTTGGTCGATGATGGCACTCGGATTGTAAAGTTGTTCTTCCATATCTCGCCTGAGGAGCAGATGGCGCGGTTCACCGAACGTCTGCGCAACCCGATGAAACGCTGGAAGCTGACCTATGAGGATTTCCGCAATCGTGAACGCTGGGCCGAAGCTCAAGTGGCCGTAGATGAAATGTTGGCTCGGACATCGACAGAAATCGCGCCTTGGCACGTTGTCCCCGCCAACAACAAAAAATACGCTCGGATCAAGGCGATGCGTGCCATTGTCGAAGCGTTCTCCAAGGACATCGACCTGAGCCCGCAACATCTGGATCAGCGAACCCTTGATGCCGCGCGCGAAGCCTTGGACGTTGAACAATCGCTGATCGACAGCCTGCGTGCGCGGACAGAGTAATCATGCGGTTCCGTGTTGAAACGCGCTTGAAGCTGGTCCCGAGCCAATGCTATTCAATCCTACGCGGCGGGTATGATGTAATGGTAGCCTGTCAGCTTCCCAAGCTGAACGCGCGGGTTCGATTCCCGCTACCCGCTCCATGAAATCTTCTTAATAACCTGAAATAAAAAAATAAAAGAATGGTAATGCCGTAGCTGCCCCACATTTTGCCCCACATCTGAGTTTTTATACCCGGCGATTAAGCCGCCTTTCCTTCGATCAGGCTTTCCAGATCCGCGACCTTCACCAGATTGACGCCTGTGCCACGGTGAATGGTCAGTTTCGCGTCTTTCTCGGCCCGATAGATCGAATACCGCGACAGACCGTAGAGTTCCGGGATCTGTAACAGCTTCACGTAAATTGGTTTAGGGTTGTTCATGCGTCACCTTTTCAATTTTGCGGTTGCCAGTTTCAGCCCCAACGCTTTGGCGTCTTTGTAGATGGTGCTGTCTGGAACCCGACCGCACTGCCGATTTCGCGCGCCGTCATTCCCGCCTTGATCTTCGGACGAAACTTCTTGCGACGCACCAGCGCGGCTTTCTTCTGGGGTTGGTCCTGATTGGCTGCTTCTGGAACCGGCTTGAGCCTGCCCACGCCGTCATAAGGGCGGGCGATCTTGAGGAAGTGTTCGCCTTTTCAATCGTCTTCTTAAACTGCAACATTCATAGTTCCATTGCCCTCTGTTGTTTGTTTGCTGATGCGGGTGGCGGTGCGCTCATCTTTCAAAATCCGCTTCACAATGGTTGCTGATGGGGTTTGCCTCGGCGCGGATCATCTTGAGCTCCACCATTTCTGCCGACCGGCAGGCGGGCTTGAAGTCTGCTTTGGTATCGTCCCAGAGAAGGCACCGTACCCAAAGAGGCGTTTGAGGCCGCTATCGTTCGTCGGGCGAGTGAACTGGCCCGCAACAGCACTGACGCCGTTTACGTCTATGACGCCATGGTGTAGCTATATGCGGCGCACCCCATGCCGGTGCGACGCGCGTCTACCGGCATCGAACAGCAGGCATAGTCCACGCCCGCGCCGCTGGCTTATCTGGCGTCAAGTCTGGGCAGTTTCGGCGGTACCATCTCGATCTACGATCCAAGCGCAGGCAACGGTATGCTGACAATGTGCCAGAGCATTTCACCGTTAACGGCAAGTTGTATGAACGTCAGGGCGCGTGTTGGCTGGTTGGTGATTTTGCCATAGGCGATTGTAATTAATGCAAAAAAATTTACTTATGAAGGAATCGCCCGCGCTGTATTCATCGTGAGCCGAACTGAGGGAGCGCTTAGATGGACGCACGGATAACCTGGACCCCCGAGGGGAGCGAGAACTACTTGGGAACGATCCGGCTGTCGAAGTCGAGCCAACCGCTGACGCGGGAACGCTACCGTTTTCTGTTGGGGGACCGGATCAACAAGCTGGTGCGCCAAGAACTGGCCGAGGGGCGCGACCCGATAGCACAAGCGGAACCGCTGATGTGGGATTGGGATCGGTTGGTCCCGACGGACAATCCGGCAAATCTGGCGTACCTTCTCGCATTGGAAAGCGAAACGCTGTACAACAAGACAGCGGGCGGGATTTCTTTTCCGATCCAGCCGAGCCAGATGCAGGACGACCCGATGGCGAGGTCCATCTTGCAGACGGAGACATTCAGCGAGTTCCTGAGCGATCTCTACCAGTAGAGAACCGAAAGAAGCCCAAACGCGAGAACACAGAGGCCGAGACAGCCTTTCAGGTGCAGTATGCGCCGCGTTCTGACGCGCGAGTTTATGTCGATCAATCTAGAGTGGGTGTCGGTCGGGCAAGTTTACGAAAAGCTGAGAACGCGCTAGCGGTCTTCACTCTTCGACCCCAATGTGACCTTTGCCAAATCCAGCCAAGACTTTCGTTGGTCCGGAGATAGCGAGCGAAAAGCTTCTATAATCAGAGCCTCGTGTCTTTGATCAGGCGCATTGAAGTCTACGAGCTCTTTAGGATTTACTTCCAGGGCTGCTGCGATTGCGGCTTGCTTCTTAGTTGTCAATTCTCTCGCACCGCTTTCTAGCTGCGCCAAATAAGATCGTGAAAATTGTATCTTATTTGCAAGCTCTTCTTGCGAAAGGCCCCGTGCTACACGGATCTCTTTGATTCTAAGTTTCATGTCTCTAAGCAACCGGAAGCTTACAATGTTATCAAGAGTTTAAATCTTGCTCCGTAGAGTATCATTTTGTGTTTGGCGAACTGAGTTCTTACCGCTCAACGTGCATGAAAGACAATTGCACAGGCTAGGGCGTTAGCTCATTGCCTTTTCAGCCTTATTTCTATGCGACATGTTGCCTCAATGGAAGGCTAAAGTGAATGTGTCACCAAATAGTCTATGCGTCTGCCGGGGTCGGCATTGGGGTCTGGATTGAGGTCATGAAAGTTATTGAATTAAAAATATAAATAGAATTTTTGAGGTCAGTCAGAGGTCACTAAAGAAACAAATAAACAAATACATTGATGATGATGATAGGGGCGGTCGGTTGCTTGCATATGTTGCTAGTAGCGTCGTTGTCGCCAAACCTGATCGGGATTTTGAGGCGCAAGAGGCCAAGCCCCGGAATGAGCAACGCAACCGACACCCCAGCACTGGCAGATACCGAATGGCTCGACCCATACGGCCTGAACCTGCGCCAGCGGGATTTTGTGCTTGCCTACCTTGCTGAACCGAACGGGAAGCAAGCTGCAATCAGCGCCGGATATGTGGAAGGATCAGCAGAGGCCCAAGGGTCGCTATTGTTAAGCAATGTTAAGGTCGCCTCAGCCATCGCAGAGGGCCGGAAACAGGTCGAGAGCAAGGCCATGCTCAACGCAGAGGGGATTGTTGGCCTCTGGACACAGATCGCACTGGCAGACCCCAACGAACTGACATAGCACATCATCGCGCCCTGCCGTTACTGCTACGGCATCAACCATCAGTTCCAGTGGAAAACAGAACGGGAGTTCACCGAGCGCAAGGCAGAGGTCGTGTTCTCGATGTTCCACTACGAGAAAGCGCGTGACGTTGCGATGTCGGGCGCAATCGAAGATCCGCGCATCCCTGACGACACGGGCGGCTACGGCTATCGCCTCACAGATCCACCAAACGCCGCCTGTCCTGAGTGTTCCGGCACGGGGATCGAAGTCACCCGCATGGCCGACACCCGCAATCTCAGCCCCGCTGCGCGCCTCCTGTTCGATGGCGTGAAGGAAACCAAGCAGGGTATTGAAAACAAGATGCAGGACCGCGCCAAGGCGCTGGAGAATATCGCCAAGCACTTCGGCATGTTCGCAGGCAAGGTCGCGCCGGAAGAGACAAGCCCGCTCGACCGCCTTGTTCAGCGCATGATGGGCACAGGGAACGCAGTACCCGTCAAACCCGGCAACGAAAGTGACTACTTGGTTGGTGCGCCCTCTATCGCAGGCCGTCGCTGGTGAAATGGATGGTACCGCTGAGAGCCCTTCGGTCATATAGCCCAGCAACGCCACGTGTTTTCGGGAAAATATTCTCGATGCGGTTGAGACGCTCGTGGTCGAGCCAGAATTGATGCGATATGGATAATCCTCCTGTCGCCCTTGAAACACGATAGCGCAGTTGACGGAATCTACCGAGTACTGACCGCTCAGCATTAGAACCCGTCATCCGATAGAAACCGTCTTATGATGGCAAAGAGCTCAGAGGCGACCTTCCCACATTATCTTTGGGTTAGCGGGAAGCAGCCTTGATGGGTCATTCGGTTGGGTTTCTTTCTGGCTTTTCGGTTGATACAAAAGGAACCGCAATCTGACCCCAAACACGAGCGCATTGTCTGCTTTGGAGCTGGTGTTCCAAAGACGCTAAACGTCAGCGGCCAGAACTGGGTAATCGGATACACACAGTGGGTAGAACGCCTCGTATGTCGTCCGGCCTTCTGATCCATCGGCGGCGGGTTCCGCACAATTCGCGGCCACTAAGTGCAAGTCATCGTGAAACCTCGACCGCCGAACAAGGCTGGCATTTGCTTCGCGTTCTGCAACCATGTCATTGCCTTCAGGCCAACCTATTCTTCCGAACACCATCAAACCGCCTTCGAACGTTTAGCTCCCAGACAGAACGACACCACCGGTTCCGATAGTTAGAATGCACAAATTTGGCATCACGCACTCAACCCAGCTATGCGACCCAACACAACGGCACTCAGCAAGCCATTTCCGGAAAGATACCCGCTGTCCCCTTTGCCCGACACACCAACAGCCGCGCCGCCGCCTGCATAAAGGTTGGTGAATGCGGAGCCGTCCTCTTTGAGGACGCGCGCAGAGGAGTCAACGCGCAAACCGCCTTGGGTATGGAATAGGGCCCCTGAGACGCGGACGCCCATGTAAGGTGGCGCCAAAGGTGGCGGGTTGAAAGATCGGCCGAATTGATCCTTGCCGCCAATGGGGATTTCTCGAATTGCTTGTTCCAAAGCCAAAGATGGTAGCGCTAGTGCCTTCGATAGGTCTTTGATTGTATCAGCGGACCGGATCGCGCCTGTCTCTTCCGCGCGCTTGAAATCCTCGAACTGGCGCGCAATGGCGGCGATGCGGCCGTCAAAGATCGCGAAGGCTTCTCCGTCGGGCTGCGCCAGTACCGCGCGGGCGGCTTCAGAATAGCCTTGAGACTCGTCCCAGAAACGATGACCGTCGCGGTTCACCTGTATGCCGCCTTCGGTAATCACCGCCCAGGTTATCAGGATTCCATGTGGGTGCGCGACATTGCCATGGCCTTGATAAGCCCCCAGGTTTTGCAGCCCTGCACCCAGCCCCTCTGCCCACATAACAGCCTCACCTCGGTTACCGCTATGCCCGAACCACAGTGCATTTTCGATTTGCGGCATATGCTCTGAAACGAGGGCGGGGTTGCCACCAAAACCGTTGCAGGCAAGGATAAGCCGGTCGCAGGCAATGGTTTCGACTGTTGCGTTCGGGCCTATTACGGCAACACCTGAAATCTGGTCCTGATTCCGAAACAGCGTTGTGGCGCGGCGATTGCAGATGATGTCCAAACCTTCACGCTCGCAGGCGCTGCGAAGCGCGTCGATCAACTCTTGTCCCGAGCGCGTCGGCAGCCCGTGCATCCGACGGCGCGAGTGACCGGGGTAGTCGAAATCCGTGACAACCGAGAAGGGCAGGGCGTGGCGTTCAGACAGCCAGTCGATGACTTCCGCGGCATTGCTGGTCAACAAATCGACCAGAGCTTGATCGTTCTCGCTGTGGGCCTTCGACTGAATGTCGCTGGCAAAGAGAACCGCGTCGTCCATGATCCCCGCGGCCAGTTGAACTTTTGTGCCAGAAGCAGGGATCAACCCGGCGGACAACGCGGTTGAACCGCTTGGAACCGGATCGGCTTCGATCACCAGCACGTCCTGTCCCGCCTCCGAAGCCGACAGGGCCGCGACCAGACCGCAAGCCCCTGCGCCGATGATCAGGGTACCGGTCTTCAGATCAAACTGATCGGGTGCTAAACTCTCAACCGTGGGCGTCATCATAGCGGGCCCCGGCATCGAGCATCTCGGCGGTTCCGATGACTTCGTTCAGACCGCCGAAGTCGAACATGTTCTGTGCGAAGGGTTTGTTGGAGCCATTCTCTGCCAGGCTCTGATAGTAGGCCTGAGCGGTTTTGGCCAAAGCCCGGACGATCCCGCCGGGGAAAATGACGATGGAATAACCCTGAGCCTCTAGATCGTCGGCACCAAGGATCGGGGTCGCGCCGCCTTCGACCATGTTCGCCAACAGGGGAACGCGCGGGGCAAACCGGTCAGCGATGGACGTCAGCTGTTCGAGGCTTTGGGGCGCTTCGAGGAAAAGTACATCCGCACCAGCCTCAAGATAAGTTTCCGCGCGCTCGATAGCTGCGCTGAACCCCTCAACGGCGATGGCGTCCGTGCGGGCAATGATTAGCGTTTCACTTCTGGCGCGCGCGTCGGCCATCGCTGCTATCTTTCCAGCCATTTCCTGCTTCGGGATAAGGGATTTGTCCGACAGATGACCGCAGCGCTTCGGAAAGGTCTGATCTTCGACTTGCAGTGCGGATGCACCGGCACGCTCATATAGTCGCATGGTACGCTGAGCGTTCAATGCGTTTCCAAAGCCGGTATCGGCGTCGATGATCACGGGTAACGAGACCCGATCGGCAATCAGCGACATCGTGTCCGCCATCTCGGACGCCGTAGATAGCCCGATATCGGGACGGCCAAGTCGCGTGTACGCAACAGCCGCGCCGCTCAGATACAGCGCCTCGAAGCCAGCTTTTTCTGCCAGCGAAGCCGTCAGACCGTCATACACGCCTGGTGCAACCAGAATTTCTTTCTTTGCCAGTCGGGATTTAAGACTCATTTGGCTCCCTCCAACCAGTTCAACATTTGATCGCAATTTCGCTGATGCGTGACGGTGCCCAGTGACAGGAGTGTTGCGTCATGAACCTCTTGCCGAAAGGCGGCACATCCGTCTGTCAGCATAACGGTGTCGAAATCCCGCAAATGCGCATCGCGCAGAGTTGAGGCAACACCGCCATTGGTCACGATGCCCCCGACGATCAGGTTCTCGATACCCAAAACGCGCATCAGATATTCCAGCCGAGTCTGGTAGAAGGCCGAGTAGGCAACTTTTTCGATAACGAAATCGCAGGGTTGCATCGTATCGACCAAACTGTGACCAAACCCGCCCGGTGCGAAGTCGCCCTTGGTCAGGAACGGACGCAATTTCTTCAGGTGTGGCGCAATCAATGGCTCGCCGTTGCGGTCGGGTACAAGTGTGAACTGCGCCGAAAAATAGCGTCCGCCCGCGGCTTGCAACTTTCGCGCCAAGGGCGCGATGCGTTCGGGAAGAGCCGCGATTTCTTGCGCCGACTGGCCAGCGCGGCCATAGGCTCCCTCAGGATGAATAAAGTCGTTCTGAAGATCGATAGTCAGCAACGCCGTTTGGCGCGGGTCCCAGGTTTCTGGTTCGCTCATTCAGTCCTCCTCCCGTGGTTCGACAATCGTGTTGCCAAAGGAGTCCACGCGCCCTTGAAAATCCGGTTCGATCAGGACGGTCGTGTCTGGTTGGGTCAGAATGGCGGGACCTTTGACCAGCGTGCCAACCGGAAGCGACAAGCGATCATAGATGGCTGTGTCATGCCAGGCATCTCCGAAGTGAACTTTTCGCGTCGACGAGGGCGTGACACTGCCTTCTGTTGTGGGAGCAAGGGAAGAAAGATCGAATTTCGGCCGCTTGCCCGTTACAGCGCTACGCAGATTCAATATGCGCCGCACGCCGTTTTTCAGCAGTCTTCCATAGGTGGCGTTATAAGCCGTATCGAATGCCTCTTCGATGTCGGCTTTGCTTGGAGGTGCAACCTTGCCGTTTGTCATCGTAACGGTCAGTGGCACCGGCACGGTATGCGTTTGACCCAAATAAGCCATATCCAGCTCGAATGAGATCTCACGCCTGTCGAAGGTGGTCCGCGATGCGTCAAGCAGCGCCATACCCTGGTCCACGTGCTCTTGCATGAATGCGCCCAAAGCAGCTTTGTCCAACTGCGTGACCAGTGTGTTGATCGTCTGTACGAAATCTTGCCGCATGTCGGCGATCACACAACCTAGTGCCGAGGTGACACCAGGATAACGTGGAATGATCGCGCGGGCGATCTCCACTTCGGCCAGCATTGCCCCCGCATGCAAAGCTCCGCCACCACCGAACGGCATAAAGGCAAATCGTTTGGGGTCAAAGCCGCGCTCGATGCTTACAAGACGGATCGCTCCGGCCATACGGGAATTGGCGACGCGCAGGATAGCCTCGGCGGCCTCAAGCCTGGATAAACCGAGCGGTTCGCCGACGTGGATATCGATCGCTTTGCCAGCGGCCTCCACGTCCAGCCTTTCCAGTTTGCCACCGATTGGGTTGTCCGGATCGATACGACCCAACACGACATTGGCATCTGTCACCGTTGGACGATCATTTCCCAGACCGTAGGCAACAGGACCGGGATTTGATCCAGCGCTTTCAGGGCCGATATTTAACAATCCACCCTTATCGACCCAGGCGATTGACCCTCCGCCTGCTCCGATGGTTGTTATTTCGATCATTGGGCTGCGCACAACCATCCCAAAATCGATGGAGGTCTGGGCCGACAACATCGTCTGCCCCTGTGATATCAGCGAAACATCAAAACTGGTGCCGCCCATATCCCCCGTGATCACTTTGTCGAAGCCAGCAGACTGCGCAATGTAACCTGCTGCAATCACACCCGCCGCCGGACCAGACAATGCTGTACGCACCGGAAGGCGGGACGCGGTGTTGACCCCCATGACCCCACCATTGGACTGCACGATCATGAACTCGCCATCGAACCCGCCGGATTGCAGGGCGTTTTCCAGGCGGGTCAGATAGCCTGAAACTTCGGGTTGCAGATAGGCATTCAGCGCCGTGGTCGAGAACCGTTCGAATTCACGGATTTCCGGTAGGATTTCTGACGACGCGGATACATGTGGGTTTGGCCAAATCTCGCGTACGGCGGCGACAGCGGCGGCTTCGTTTTCAGGGTTGGCATAGGCATTGGCGAACAAGATTGCGATGGCTTCGCATCCTTGCTCTCGCAATTGCTCTGCTGCTTTGCGCACGGCAACCAGATCGACAGGTGTGCGAATGGTGCCATCCGCCAGAGTACGTTCCGGCACCTCCAGACGGTCGCGGCGATCCACAACGGGTTCGAAATCCCCGCGCAATCCCCAGGTGCGCGGCCGGTCCCTTCGACGCATCTCCAAGACGTCCCGCAGACCTGCAGTACAGATCACACCTGTCTTGGCCCCTTTGCGTTCCAGCAGAGCATTTGTGCCTGCCGTGGTGCCGTGCACCACTACTGAGATCTCGGACGGATCGTCGACCTCGCGCCCGATCCCGTCTAGGAACCCACCTGATTGATCCGGGCGTGTGGTTGGAACCTTGGCGACGGTTGCGCTGCCGTCTGCTTCGTTCAGAACAAAAACATCCGTGAACGTGCCCCCAACATCCACGCCGATCATACGTCCGGTCATGGCGCAAACTCCCGCCAAGTGGTGCCGTAGACCTGATCCGCCAGTTCGGCACTCACAAGACCCCGAGCCACATCTTTGGCGATCGCTGCAGGAGCGCGGCGGCCCGCAGAGCCATAGCCGCCACCGCCGGGTGTCTCAAGGCGAACCGCTTGTCCTTGTTTCAATTCGATCCCTCTCATTTTTGAAACCAGCGGCGGTGCCTTCCACCCATCGTCTTGTTCGTACGTGAAGACATTCATGGCTCCGTCTCCACCGTCGGCGATACCCTTCGGCGCGAACTTGCCGCGTTCGCCGAACAGAAACGCTTGAGCACCGTTTTCCTCAAGAACTTCAATTTCATAGACAGCTCCAAGCCCCCCGCGATGCGCACCTGTACCAGCGCTGTCGGGGCGCAGAGACCACTGGCGAAACATGACCGGATAGGCGGCTTCAAGAATTTCCATCGGCGGGATCGTCGCCGTCGAGATCGGAGCGTTACCGTGGTTCAGCCCGTCGCTCTCGACCGAACCGCCGTGCCCCCCACCATAAAAGCTGAACATCACCCATGGCTGGCCGTTCGAGCGTTTACCGGCGATAGAAAGCGCATTGATTGTCCCGTAGGCATTGGCGACAACCCGATCCGGTGCGGCGTTGGCAAAGGCCGAGAATACAACATCGATCATTCGCAGAATGGTTTCTGTGTATCCACCTGTCGGGGCAGGGAACTCGGCCGCCAACAGGCTGTCTTCGGGCACGATGACTTCGATGGGACGCATCACGCCGGCGTTGGCAGGTAGCGCCGGAAAAACGTGTTTAACAGCCACATAGGCGGTTGCAACGGTCGTGGGTAGCGCGATGTTCACAGGCCCGGCGCATTGCGGAGACGAACCCGTGAAATCAAGCATCATTAGATCGCCTTTGATCTCAAGAGCCAGTTTGATGCGAAGCGGATCATCTGTGATACCGTCATTGTCCAGAAAATCTTCGGCCTCCCACCGGCCATCCGGCAAGTCCTGCAACTCAGATCGCATAAGCACCTCGGCCCGATCGCTGAGCGCTTCAAGAGCGGCTGAGACTGTTTCGGCATCATATTCGTCCAGCAACTCGTCCATTCTACGGACCCCAAGATCCAGAGCACCCAGTTGCCCGTTCAAATCCCCCATCGCTGATTGAGGTAGGCGGGTGTTACGCAGCAGAATGTCGATAATGTCCTGGTTAACCTCGCCTTTACGCACCAATTTTACCGGCGGCAGAACAAAGGCTTCCTGGAAGACTTCGGTCGCCGCCGGGTTATAGTTTCCCGGCACCGCACCGCCCACGTCGTGCCAGTGCCCAACTGACGCGAGATAGCAGAACAACTTGCCATCGCGGAAATAGGGACGCACCAGGCGCATATCAGACAAATGTGTTCCCCCGATATGCGCATCGTTGAAGATATAGATGTCGCCGTCTTCCAGATCCCCGTCCGCCGCGGCCTTTTCAATCACCGCTTTCACGGCAAAAGACATCACACCCACGAAGATCGGAAGCCCGGACTTACCCTGAACCAGAGTGTCGCCCGTTGTTGCAGAATACAGACCATGGCTGGCGTCATGCGCCTCGGCAATGATCGGATTAAAGGCCGCCCGAAATAGGGTTGCGTCCATTTCGTCGGCGATCTGCTCCATGCGGCCTGCAAGTACAGTAAGGGTAATTGGGTCAATCTCGCTCATGCCTGCGCCCTTGTTTCTGCAATGTCATTCCAGACATCCTGACGTGTGATCAGATCGTTCCGAATCTCGAACCGGTCAATGAAGCGAATGCCTTGAAATGCTGAACCATCGGTCCATTCACCGGACAACGTTCCCCGGCAATAAACGATCGCAGCGTCGCCATCGCTTTGCATTGCGTCGAACCCCTCGTAGATTTTCGCGACACGGCGATACCGGTTTGCCGCCCAACTCCTTAGGTCCTCAAGATCTCGCATGGGCGCAGTTCCGGGAAACTGCATCACGAAGTCCGAGCTGAGCCTTTTGCGGGCGCTTTCAAACGCGCGGTCACTCATTTCGGACAGGAAGGCGCGCACGATGTGCTCGGGGTCTTCTTTGGCCCGAGCAGGCTGTCTGCTCTTGCCGCCGCGATAGTAGTTCTGGTCTGAAATGTCGTGGATCACGACGGTCACAAGCTCTGGCGCAGCAGGCACTACGAATCGCACAGCATTGGTCAGCGCCACGCCAAGCCTTTGTTTTTCTTGCGCGCTATAGCCCTCGATCAAATGCAATTCGACGATCGGCATGCAAAAGCTCCTCCGGTTATTGTATTATCTGTAATACAGGTTGCTATATAATTGTAAGACTATTTTTGGATAGGCAATAATACTAAAGCTTGATTTTCCAAGTTCCGGTTTTACGATTGAGGGTGCTGTAAAAGGGGAATCAACGGGTGAACAAGATCAACGCGGCCAATCTACCGGACGGGACCAAGGCGCAACGAGTCTACCTGCATCTGCACGATCAAATCACCGAAGGGCAGCTTTCGGCGGGGGAAACCCTGCCCGGGGAGCAGCGGCTGGCCGAGAAATTCAGTGTATCGCGAGTGACAATACGACGGGCGCTGGACGCGCTTTCACGCAATGGCCTGATCGAGCGTCAGGCTGGAAGTGGTACCCGGGTTTCCGGCCAGTCTACCCTCGGTGCACACGCAGCGATGGATTTCAACACGCTCATGCCGCAGCTGGTCGAAATGGGGCAGAGCACAACCGCGCGGCTATTGTCCTTTTCCTACGGCAAAGCTCCAGAGGTGGTAGCAAAGGCCATGGGGCTTCCAAGCGACCATCAGGTGCAGATCGCAACGCGGGTGCGACTGACTGATGATGTCCCGTTTTCGCATCTGACTACCTATGTGCCCGCTGTGATTGCACAGAACTACTCGGAAAGTGACCTCGCCACGACACCGCTGTTCAAACTTCTGGAGCGTAGCGGCGTGCAGATTGAACGGGCGCATCAGACCGTCTCCGCAACATTGGCGGGGCCTGAAGTGGCTGAGGCATTGGGCGTTGCTGTCGGCTCAGCTTTGCTGTCGCTTAAGCGCATCGTTCGGGATGTCGAAGGAAATGGGGTCGAGTATCTTTCTGGCCTCTATCGTTCCGACATGTTTCGGCTTGAGATGCCTTTGGCGCGTGTGGGAACCGGTTCATCCAGGCATTGGGAGCCCGCGATCGGACGCAGCGAGGAGACCGGGAAATGAGCGCACCGCGCACCATGCTCGACAAACTCTGGGCCTCGCACGAGGTTCTGAGGCGCGAGGATGGTGTGTCGCTGCTTTGGGTTGACCGCCACTTGGTGCATGAAGGGTCGCATCATGCCTTTGCCAAGCTGGCAGAGCGCGGCTTATCCGTGGCTGAACCTGCCCTCACGTTTGCGGTGGCAGATCATTACGCGCCCACAAGAAACCGAGACCGGATTGCCGATCCAAAGATTGCCCGGATGATCGAAACCTTGCGAAACAACGCGTCGGACCACAACATCAGACTTTTCGATCTGAGCGACCCGTCGCAAGGCATCGTTCATGTAATCGGGCCCGAGTTGGCTCTGACATTGCCCGGGCTGCTTATCAATTGCGGGGACAGCCACACATCCACTCACGGGGCATTTGGCGCATTGGCTTTCGGGATCGGGGCGACAGAGGTTGCGCATGTTTTGGCGACGCAGACGGTCTGGCAGCGAAAACCCAAGGCCATGCGAATAAGCGTCGAAGGTCGTTTGGGGTTCGGCGTCACTGCCAAGGACATCGCCCTGAACTGGATCGCGCAATTGGGCAGCGGCGGTGCGCAGGGCCACGCGATTGAGTATGCAGGTCAGACAATTCGGGATCTGTCGATGGAGGGGCGCATGACGCTGTGCAACCTCTCAATCGAAGGCGGGGCGCGGTTTGGCTTGGTTGCGCCGGATGAGGTCACGTTTGCCTATCTTGAAGGGCGCGAATACGCGCCTTCGGGCGCAGATCTGCAAAGAGCGCAACAGGTGTGGCGCGGCCTGATCACTGACGAGAGGGCAGTTTTCGATCGCGAGGTTACGCTGAGCGCAGCAGACATCGCACCAACCGTGACGTGGGGCACCAGCCCGGAACAGGCCCTGCCCATAACGGCCAACATCCCCAGTCCAGACGCCATTGAATCAGCAAGGTCAAATTCAGCACACGAAGCTTTGGAGTACATGGCATTGAGACCGGGGCAGCCTTTGGACGGTATCCCGGTGGATCAGGTGTTTATCGGCTCCTGCACGAATGGGCGGATTGAGGATCTTCGCGAGGCTGCTTTGGTGTTGTCTGGGCGCCAGGCGCGTGTGCCGGGGCTTGTCGCGCCCGGTTCGGCGCGCGTAAAGGCGCAGGCCGAAGCCGAAGGGTTGGACAGGATATTCCAAGATGCCGGGTTGGAGTGGGCCGCGTCAGGTTGCTCTATGTGCGTCGGCATGAATGGCGACGTTGTGGCCGAGGGCAAGCGCTGCGCATCCTCTACAAACCGCAATTTCCGCGGACGTCAAGGGCGCGGCGCGCGAACGCATCTGATGTCCCCGGCGATGGTAGCTGCAGCGGCTGTAACGGGTACAATTACGGATGTTAGGCCGCTTTTGCAGGGCAGGGCGGCGTGATGGCGGGGTGGAGCATTCAGCAGGGGCAGGCCCTGGCACTGGCGTTCGATAACATCGACACGGATCAGCTGATCCCGGCGCGTTTCATGTCAGTCCCGCGCAGTGAGGGGTATGGCCGCTATTTGCTTCACGACATGCGGCGGGACGACAAGGAACGGCTGTCAGCGGATTTTCCGCTGAACCGCCACGAGGGGATCAGCATTCTGGTCGCCGGACATAACTTTGGCAGCGGCTCGTCGCGCGAGGCGGCGGTTTATGCGCTGGTCGACGCAGGCATTCGCGCGGTCATCGCACCCAGTTTCGGCGACATTTTCGCCAACAACGCCGTCAATAACGGCCTGCTGCCTGCTCGTGTCGACGCTAAGAAGGTGGCGCAAATACAGCAGGCGCTAAAAGATACCCCATGCCTTGCGTCGATTGATTTGACCAAGAACCGACTGATCCTGGGGGACATAACAGCGACCTTTGAGCTGGACGAAGGATGGCGTGTGAAGCTGATCAACGGCTGGGACGACATCGATCTGACCCAGCAGCATACGCAGACGATCAGTGCTCATAGGGATAACCGCAACAAGGCCGCCCCTTGGGTCTGGCCGAACAAACCGGAATAGGACACGTCGCGCAAAGACGACGCAACACGGGTCAAGAGACCTGAAATAAGGGGAAACCAGGAAAATGCCCCTGAAACAAGTGGAGGAATAAATATGAAGATGAACGCATTGGCTGGCCTTTTGGCAGGAGCCGTGATCGCCGCCGGAACGGCCAAAGCCGAAGAAACGATCTCGGCGGTTCACGCCTTTCCTGAAACGCTGATCTATACCCAAAGCTTTCTAGACTTTGTCGACAAGGTAAACGAAGCGGGCAAAGGGGTCATTCAGATAGACGTGCGCGGCGGGCCGGAAGCCATTGGCATGTTCCAACAGCCCGATGCAGTGCGCGACGGTATCGTAGACATGGTTTACACACCGGGCTCGTTCTACGGTGGGGCGCTGCCCGAGAAAGATGCGATGGTCGCGTCGAACCTGACCGCGATCGAAACCCGCGAAAATGGCGGCACGGAACTGATCGACCAGATTCATCAGGACAAAATGGGCCTTAAGTACCTCGGCTGGTTCGACAGCGGCGTCTGCTACAACCTTTGGACCCGTAACGAGCCCAGTTTTGACGCCGACGGCAATCTGGAAGTCGAGGGACTTAAGCTGCGCGGCAACAACGTCTACAACGCATTCTTCACCAATTACCTTGGTGCGCAAGTAATCGACCTGCCCACGGGCGAGGTCTACTCGGCCCTGCAGCGTGGTGTCGTTGATGCGACAGGCTGGACCCAGATCGGCCTGATCGACCTGAAATGGAACGAGTTCCTGAACTATCGCATTGAACCATGCTTCTTCTCGACTGATCTTGGCGTCATCGTGAACCTCGACCGCTGGAACTCGCTGTCTGAAGAGGCACGCACGATCCTGCAAGATGTTGCGATCCAACACGAAAAGGACAGTGTTGAAGCCCTGCGCAGCAAACGCGACGAAGACTTTGCGGCCCTGGACGCTGCAGGCATGACGGTTGTCACGCTGGAAGGGGAGGCGAAGGCAGGGTACCTTGCCGCGGCCCGCGAAAAGACATGGGAGCGTATGAAGGGCCTGATGGCCGAGCAGCCTGGCGGCACCGATAACTATGATCGCCTGATCGAGCTATTCTACGATCTCGACGCTGCGAACTAAGATCACCGACAGGCCCGTCCCAGATGGGCGGGCCTTTCACTACCAGGGGCAGAGCAGGCGGGATGATGAAAAGGATCTATGACGCAGTGCTGTTTGGCATGGCCATTATCGCTGGCCTGTTGCTGGTTTGGCTGATGCTATCCGTCATCACGTCAGTTCTGATGCGAAATGCCGGGCTGCAACCCTTTGCTTGGCTGTTTACGTCTGCAGAATACGGGCTGTTGTACATGACCATGCTGGGCGCGCCTTGGCTGGTACGGGAAAAGGGCCATGTCCACATCGAACTGGTGACGGCCGCGTTGCCTGTTGGTTTGCGCCGGATTGTCAGCCGTGCGGTGGCAGCCGCCTGCGTGCTGGTCTGCCTGATCCTCGCCTGGCAAGGGGCTGATCTGGTCCTGACGAATATCGAGCGCGGGGACTACGACACCCGCGCTTACTATTTCCCCCGATGGATGCTGACCATCGCCTTTCCACTATCGTTTGGAATGATGGCGATCGAATTTTCGCGCTTTGTCTTCGGGCCTGAGCTGATGCACAACGGAGAAGCAGGGATACACGAATAATGGAGTGGTACGAAGCGCTTGCCCTGCTGCTTGGGTCGATAGTGTTCCTGATGGCCATCGGAATGCCCGTGGCACTGGCCTTTCTTGCAGCCAACATTCTCGGCGCCTGGGTCTTTATGGGGGGGGAGCGCGGCGTCACGCAACTCCTCAACAACGGGCTGGGCGCATTGACCAAATACGCGTTGATGCCAATCCCGTTGTTCTTGTTGATGGGTGAGATATTCTTCCACACCGGGTTGGGTGGGCGCATGTTCAGCGCGATAGATAAGCTGCTTGGCCGGCTACCGGGACGGCTGAGCTATGTGACGGTTCTTGGAGGCACCGCGTTTTCAACGTTGTCGGGGTCGTCGATGGGCTCAACCGCGCTTTTGGGGTCGCTCATGGTCCCCGAAATGAACCGCCGCGGATACAAATCATACATGAGCATTGGACCAATTTTGGGAACCGGTGGCTTGGCGATCATCATCCCGCCCTCGGCGCTTGCCGTGCTATTGGCCACTCTGGCACAGATAGACGTCGCGGCATTGCTGATAGCCGGAGTCATTCCCGGTTTGATACTCGCCTTGTTCTACATTGGCACAATCTGGCTCCAGACTCGGCTGGATCCCGAGGCGGCTCCTGCCTACGACGTCGAACCCATGTCGTTGGTGTACCGCCTGAAACTGCTCATGACTGAGGTCGTGCCGATGGTTGGCGTCATGGTCGTGATTATCGTCTTGATGATCCGCGGCTTTGTCACCCCATCCGAGGCAGCAGCGTTTGGCGCATTGGGCGTATTGATCCTGGCCGCGATTTTTCGCTGCCTTTCGTGGGAGGCGATCAAAAAATCGGTCATCGGCGCGCTCAAGGTCACGCTGATGGCCTATTTGATCGTCTTCGGCTCGGCCACGTTCAGCCAGCTTTTGGCATTTTCCGGAGCATCGCGAGGACTGGTGAATTGGGCCATCGCGTTTGAACTTGCTCCATTGGCCATGCTGACGGTGATGTTCGCTGTCTTGTTGTTACTTGGCATGTTCATGGAACAGATTTCGATCATGTTGCTGACCGTGCCTATCTTCTTTCCACTGGCGCAAACGCTCGGGTTTGATCCCATCTGGTTCGGTCTGATAATGTTGCTCTCGCTCGAGATCAGCTTCACTACACCACCATTTGGGTTGCTGCTTTTTGTGATGAAAGGTGTCGCGCCACCGGGCACAACGATGCGCGAAATCTATACGTCCGCATTCCCGTTTATTTTCTGCTCAATTTTGCTGGTCGTTTTATTGATCATTTTCCCAAACCTGGCTTTATTCCTGCCGTCCCTGTGAGAATGTTCTTTTATGGCAAATGGATGAATACCCTTGCAAAGGTCGCTGAGCGACGGTGCGTACGTTTCTTTCGACGACGCACAGGCAACATTCTGCGAGCAATCCGCGCTAAACTTGCTTTGAATAAAACCAAACGGCAGGTTTGTCCGCACAGCGGTCGTTCAGGCGATCACGTCGCGCGGCGCTGCGGCGAATGGGCTCGGAGCGGACTTGCCGCGATGCAGCGGGTCGCTCTCCTACCTGCATTCTGCCATTTTAGATGAAACGCTGAGTACTGCTCCCGCCCAAAACCTTTGGAAATTTCGCTTTCTATGCCATCCTTAGGGAAACGAGGGGGAAACATGAAAACCAATTTATTGGCAGGTATTGTCATTGTCTCCGGCGCAATGGCGTTTGCCGAACCATCTTTGGAGCGAGGCGAATACCTTGTTGAAGGACCTGCCGCCTGCGGCAACTGTCATACTCCACTTGGACCCGAAGGACCAATGATCGAATTGAACCAGGCCGGTCGCCTGGTGGAAAAAAATCCAGGCTTTACGGCAATTGCGCCCAATATCACCCCGGGTGGACGCGTGGCAGAATGGACAGACGAGGAATTTGCTCGGGCAATTCGGGAGGGGATTACCCCAGGTGGGTCGAGGGTAATAGGGCCCCCAATGCCAATAGCACTTTACAGTCGGCTGTCGGACGACGACGTTCTGTCGATTGTGATGTACATGCGCAGTTTGCCAGCGGTCGAGAATGATCCCGGCGAGAGCGTCTACAAAATACCGCTACCTCCCGCATATGGACCGCCCGTCACAAGCGTCGTGCACCCAGAAGAAGGTGTGACCGTAGAGTATGGAGAGTACCTTGCCGGTCCGGTGGCGCATTGCATTGAGTGTCACAGTCCAATGGGCCCCATGGGGCCGGATTGGGTCAATCAGCTTGGTGCAGGTGGTTTTGAGTTCCATGGTCCATGGGGAGTTTCAGTTTCATCCAACCTGACAACGCATGCAGAAGATGGAATTGCCGAGTGGACGGATGCGGAGCTGAAACAAATGATCACAACTGGCGTCCGACCCAACGGAAACCCGATGCTGCCGCCCATGGGCTACGGGTACTACAGCCGTATGACGCCCGAGGACGTCGATGCAATAATTTATTACTTGCGCCAACTTCCCTCGTTGCCGGATCCGACTTAACGCATTTGCCATCCATTCGAAGTCAAAATTTTCAGGCAAACCGACGTCATAGATGCAAGTCCAAACGTCAGCTTTATCCGCAAAGCGGTCGTTGAAGCGAATTGAAACTAGCGATCGCTCAGACCTCAAAACAGTCGCTCAAAAACTTGAGAGGCGCTGCAACGCAGAGAACGGCTATTTGGAGCCAAAGCAGCCTTCAAATTGAATTGTTTCTCAATTGTAAGCACCGGACGAATACGTCAATTCATAGGAATGGCTGTATAGTTCGAACACAATACCGAATGGATCTTCAACATAGACCATCCGGTAAGGTTTATCGCCCGGATAATAGTAACGAATGGGCATCCGCTGCTTTCCCCCTGCCGCTACGATTTTTTCCACCAGACCTTCCACGTCGGGATCTTGGATGCAAAAGTGAAATGTCCCATTGCGCCGGTAGTCCATGTTGTTTTCAGGCGCATAATTCCCGTCGAACTCGAAAATCTCAATCCCAACGCGATCCGCAGTCGCCATGTGAGCTATGCGCAGTTTTTTCCATTCTGGTCCAAAGACATCCGTGCACATTACACCAATATCGCTATCATCCTCGAGAACGTCTGTCGGCGGCATGATGACGTAGAAGCCAAATACCTCAGAATAAAACTTTACGGCTTCATCAACGTCTGGCACAGAAAGTCCTATGTGAGAAAAGGATCGAGGTGTGTGCGACATTGTAGTTCCTTTCAACTGTTTTGGACCAAGGTTCAGTTTCAATAAAATGATCTGCAAGTAGAAGTCTGCCTAGCAAAGGAAAAGTCAAATTGTGATTGCCGAATTCACAGCTGCTGCCAGCAAATTGATTGACGCTTCAGCGTTGATCCACGGGTAGATATCTGCCCGGTATTGAAAGCGACCACGTCAGCAATGCAGGCGTTGTTTAGCCTGCAGAAAACGTCTTCTTCTTTATTGCGTCTAAAGCCCGTCGTAGCGCGGAAGTTCAAAGTACAGAGGTTCAAATTACAGTATTGCGCTTCTCAAAGTGCCGAGTGCATTACTAGTTCTGGTATGATTTTCTGAGTCCCAGTGACGACCGATTTCAAATATATTCGGGTAAAGCCATTTTGACGTTGCCACTGAGGAACAAGAAAATTTTTGAAAATGGGCCTGAATTGAGCTTTCGAACTTCCCCAATTTTCTATCTCTGAGTTGCGACCGCCGGCAGTTGCACGCGGCCCGCGCGCTATGTCCACAAAATGAAATCCGTCCGCATTGTTCTTCCGTATCCAACTATGAAAATGGAGGTGTGGAATGTTACGGATAATTGTGCTTTGCGGCTTGCTATTGCTAGGCGAACAAGTGCGCGCTCTTGAACTTGACGCGAAGTTTGACTCGATTGACGGGGGAACCTTGTCTTTGTCAGATTGGAACGGTCAACCGGTTCTAGTTGTCAATACGGCATCCCAATGCGCGTTCACCCGTCAATACCGGGGGCTTCAAGACCTTTATGATCGGTATCGCAACCGCGGATTGGTTGTTGTCGCGGTCCCTTCGGATGACTTCAAGCAAGAACTGGCCACCAACGACGAAGTGCGCGATTTCTGCGAACTGCTATACGGAATCGATTTGCCGATGAGCGTGATAACACACGTGACCGGCCCTGACGCTCACCCTTTCTTCCGGTCCTTGAAAGAGGAGGAAGGATTCGTGCCAAGGTGGAATTTCAACAAGGTCTTGATCGGTCCCGATGGCACAGTCGTAGAAACCTACAGGTCGACCGTTGATCCGCTTTCGGCGTCCATTACGAACAAGATCGAGGAACTCCTGCCATGAAAAACCGCTCCAGCCGGATCACTCTACCCATTCATCACAAAACGCAAGCACCCAGATGATTGTGCGGGTATAGGACTTGAACCGCTCGTCCAGCAATGGCATCCCAAAAGGAAACCAGTCTCACGTGGAAAATGTCAGATGAAAAATCTTCTTCTAACGTGCTGCTTTGGATTTGTTTTTCTTGGGTTCACCGCGTTTCCGTCGGCTGCACAGCCTCGGTTAGGCTGGGCGTATCAGGTTGATGGGCTTGCCGCGTTTCAAGGGGATGCGGATTTGAGTGGCGGTGGGAAGTTCTCTGCAAGTCGAGCGTTTCTACGTACTACCGCACTTTACAATCTAGAAGGCGGAAGCAGCGTTGGGCTTTCCACTAGCATTGGCAAGCTGGATTTTAATTTCAGCCAATCTAACAACCAGCCTTGGGAAAACATCCGGGACCTTCGCGTAGCTGTTCCTGTCCGGTTTCGTGTGGGGGATACAACAACGGTTTTTGTTTCGCCACAGATCAGGTGGGACTACCAAAGCGGGGCCTCCTCATCTGACGGTAGAACCTACGGTGTTTTTGCAGGTATCGCATGGCAACTGAACGAGCGCCTAACGATAGGTCCGGCCTTTGGCGCGTTTTCTGAATTTGACGAAAGCGGTACTGATTTTTTTCCGGCTCTGCTTATCGACTGGGACATAAATGACCGCTGGAATTTGAACACTGGCTCCGGTGTCGGAGCAACGCAAGGCCCCGGGTTGTCGCTGAGCTACGCTCTAAATGAGGCTATCGACCTTTCGTTGACCGCACGTTCAGAGAGAATTCGTTTCAGGTTAGATGGGGATGGCCTCGCCCCGGATGGGGTGGGTGAAGATAAGAGTATCCCTGTAGTTCTTTCTCTTGGGTACAATCCGAATCCTGGGGTTTCAATGAGCGTGTTTGCGGGCGCAGAATTTGATGGCCGCCTGACTTTAGATGATGCGAACGGAGTAGAAATCAGTCGGCAAAGGTATGACACTGCACCATTGGTTGGGCTGGCGTTTAGGGTCAGGTTCTGATCACGGCATCGAGCCAGTTTGCCATATGTGTGGGGAGGTTTTCTCGCGTCTGAGTTGAACCACTGCTTTGTCCGCAAAGAGGTCAGTTAGACGGAACATAGCGAATGGCTGCTCTGAGCCCAAAGGAGACGTTCGATCGGTCTCGTTTCTCTCCCAGCAGTGAATGGCAGACCAAAACCCGGAACGAGCAAGTTAAATAGTACACAAGAACAATTTTGCCCGAAATCTCACGTTCGTTTTCTCCTTGCCCAGACCGGTTGGAATAAGATTTTTCTTGCCATGTGAACGGCCGTTTCCGAAATTGACCTTCTAAAAGTTTTAGGGAGAAAGCTGCGATGGCTGGGAAATTTGAACTATTCACGGACAAGGCGGGAGAGTATCGTTTTCGACTGAAAGCAGGGAACGGCGAAATCATTCTTGCCAGCGAAGGTTATGAACAAAAAGCCAGCGCAAAAAATGGTATCAACTCTGTCAAGAAAAACGCCAACGACGATAGCCGCTACGAGCGCAAAGACACTTCTGCCGGAAAACCTATGTTCAACCTTAAAGCTTCGAACGGTCAGGTAATCGGAACAAGCGAGCAATACAGCAGCGCTTCAGCTAGGGACAAAGGTATTGAGTCTGTCAAAAAGAACGCGCCTCAGGCAAAGGTCGACGACCTAACAATCTGATAAGCGAGGCCCAAAAGAATTGCATCTGTATTGCTGGGAGAACTTGTCTCGAGGCGAAAAGAAGGTTTGTACTATCCCAACGCCAGAGGCTGATTTGTCCGCATAGAGTACGTACGACCTCAAGCTACCATGAAACAAAGGCATGTTTGCAGGGCGATCCAGAGGCATTCCAGATTGATAGACTTGCCGGCATGAAAATCTTGAGAGGCCACCCTACATCTTTCCAATTGCCGTCACTATGCCCCGTTTGAGGCAAGGTAAGTGGACAACAAAAACAATTAAAGGCGGCTCAAAAGCCGCCAGTGTAATAAGAATAGAGGGGGCCAGGATTAACCCAACATTAACCAACTTCATAAGGCATTACAAGAAATATGTTAATCGCCGCAGCATCTTTTGATTTCATACCAAAGTCTACATTCGTCAACGCTATTTACACCTAGCCAATTGTTGCCCCGATGTGGAGCAAAAGTGGAACAAATGTATGAGCAGATGGCCCCGCACAATACCTTTCGATTTACGGTACATACTGGAACGCCTGCGCGAATACCGCAGCGCACTGAGTTTTCAGGATGATTGGGGGCAATCTTCGAGTGGCCGAACGAGCACGGCGTCGAACCACCTGATAATGTGTTGCCGACCGGAACGGAACTACGCGGACCGGTCGGACACCTTTAGATCAGTTGGTCCCGGTTTCTTCAGCTTTGTGAAAAACCAAAAGCGTTACAAACAGTCCTCCGATCAACAGCATGTGACCGACTGCAGAAACACCAAATACAAAATAGCTGCCGACCATCAGTGAGAAGATTGCGCTCCACATCCATGCCAGCAGTTGCATCAGCATGTGGGCAGTTGGCAAAGAATACTTTTTCAACGGGTTTTTGGTTTCATCCATCACCGAAGCTCAGGATGATATTACGTCGAAACTTTTGGTCATGACTTATCTCCCTTCTTTAAGGGGTACGGGTCGAAATGCCCACCGGACCAAAAACAACTTCCCGGACGTTTGCGTCGGAGTGCTCTAATGAAAAAACACCGCATGTAGGCGGGATGGAGTAAATCCCGAAAACATCCCCAATGTGGTGTGCGACTTTTTTTAGAAGCAAGAATTACAATTTTGGATTCATCGCGAATGGTTTTTCAAGTTCTTTAAGTTTGTTCTCAAATGACGGCTCATTGATCCACTCAGTGATTAGCGGCGTATCTTCTACACACGTCACTGGGAGGAGAATTCAACATGACGAAGGTAGTTTACGCTGCAGTAGCTGTAGTGGTTGCAATGTCGGGTACAGCCGCGTTTGCTGGTGGCAATAGCGCCAATGCAAAAGCAATGACCGAAAACATCAAGAAGTTCAACGGAAACACTGCTGCGGTACTGCGCCCCGGAAGTGGTACAGACTTTGAGCAGCTTCCGGGAAACACCGGTTGGGGCAACGCCGGCAGCTTTGCTACTGGGGCGGGTCTTGTCGGCGAAGGATTTACGTCCGGCGGACAAGTATCCAAATCGGGTAAGAGAAAGAACGATCGATAAATTGATAATGTGTTGCGCTGCTGGTAATAGCGGCGCAGCCTTGGCGATTTCGCCCGAGACACGGTGCTGTGTCGACTCCAAACCCCCACTAAACGTTCTTTGCCAATGGAACCTGACATCTCAGGTCCGGTCGGTCACCGTTGAAGACTACGAATGTCGGAAAACGCCCCGTGTTTACCGGCTTTCGTTTTATTGCCACTCCAACCAGCGTTCTATGGATTTCTGGCAAAAAAGTACCCCGCAATGAGGTGGTGCTAACCAGTCCACGTAGGGTTTCAGTGGGCAGCTGAACCCATTATCGATACGCGTCATGTCTAAAGCTGGATTACGAAAAGAAACTGCACCCCGCACTGAGGCGAGGTGCAGTCACTCACGAGACGATTCCGGATGGGGCTGCGGAATCATGATTCCGGATTGGACCTCGGAATCTTAAAGTATACGGCCTATTTAGGAGATCGGATCAGATTGCCCGTACTGCGGTTCAGGGCTGCGAACCAAAGTACGGGCATTGTCCAGTTGATAATGAACCAGACGTACCAATTACGGCTTAAGGTCTTTAGTGGATGAGAAACGTATTAAGGGAGCGTGCTGTTCATCCATCGTCGGCGTCGTTAAA